>DBXY01000044.1 GCA_002309765.1 Verrucomicrobia bacterium UBA1200 | reverse complement strand
AAGAGACGTATCCGTACCTGCGGACGTTCTACAGCGCGTATGGCCTCTGGCTGAAGGATGCCGGCATTGCCTACGAACCGGAACCCGACGAGCTGGTGAACGGCATCCCGGCCGCCGCACGCTACGTATTCGGAATAGACCCCAACATCGGCCCCGCCGATCTTTCCGAGCCACTGATTGACGTAAAGTTCGATGCGAACGGAAATCCCTATGTGAAGCTTCCGCCGCTGGCGAACACCGAGGGCGCGACGGTGACGGTGCTGGCGACGGAGAACCTCTACGACTGGTCGCAGGCTACGCTCGTGCCGATGCGCCTTTACGTAGACGGCTCGTTCAGGCCGGTTGCGTACGGCAACGATCCGGATTACGTCTACCCGCCGAAGATGTTCTTCCGCTACCGCATCACTGTCGAGCAGGAGTAATGATCGTTCCGTATCGCAAACTTCGCGTTTTGTGAAATTCCAATTTCATAAATTGGCCTTGCGACTACAGCCGGATTTTGCTACACTAACTTCAATTAAACAAGAAAGGGATGTGCAATGTTGACAAGAAGAAATCTGTTGAAGACGGCGGCCGGTGCCAGCCTCTTCACTATTGTCCCCGCAAGTGTCTTGCGTGGCGAAACGGCTCCCTCGAACCAGCTTACGCGCGCGCTTATCGGTTTTGGCGTGATCGCGCAAAGCGCTAACCACTTGGCATTCAAGGGTTCGCGTTTGATTGGTCTCTGCGACCCCTACAAGGCCCGCGTCGAACACGGTCTTGCGTGTGCGGAACAGAATGGTTGGGGTAAGGTGAAGGCTTATGACAACTTCATAAAGCTGCTCGAAGACAAGGACGTGGATATCGTTCATATCTGCACGCCTCCCCACTGGCACGGCTGCATGAGCGTAATGGCGGCCAACGCCGGCAAAGACATCTGGTGCGAAAAGCCGATGACCCGGACGGTGGGCGAGGGTAAGCGCGTGATGGAGGTTGTCAAGGCGAAGAAGCGGATGTTCCGGCTCAACACTTGGTTCCGCTTCCAGGATACGTTCTACGGCTTCGGGACAACGGTCGAGCCGATTCGCCAGATTGTCGAGAATGGCCTTCTGGGCAAGGGCCCGATCAAATGCACGTTTGGCGCGGGACAGGGTTTCGGCTGGAAATTCGGTTGGTCCGGGCGGGTGAATGCGCGTCCCGAACCGGTGCCGGCAGACTTCGATTGGGATATGTGGCTGGGACCGGCACCATGGAAACCGTACACCGCGCATCGTGCGGGCACCTCCTTCCGCGGCTACTGGGACTACGATTCCGGCGGACTGGGCGATATGGCGCAACACTATCTGGACCCTCTGCAGTACCTTCTTTGCAAGGATGATACCAGCCCCGTCAAGATAGCCTACACCGGCCCGCGGCAGCACCCGGAGGCCGTCGGGCGCTTCGACCGGATCGTCCTTACCTACGAAGACGGCACGACCGTCGCGCTCGATGGCGACGAGACGCTCAAGGGCGAGCCGCTTCTGCGCGGCGCGAACGGTCTGTGCGTGTACCCGAAGGCCAAGGGCGGCAAGACGCTCCGCATTAAGGACGCGAACGGCTGGTGGACCGAGGAGAAGGTGCTCGCCAAGCTTGCCGAACTCCCCAAACCCGCGCCGCAGCAGACGGACTTCATCGACTCCTGCAAGAACCGCAAGCCTTTCGCCTTAAACGAGTCGAACGGGTTCCGTTCTTCGACGATGTTCAACCTCGGCATTGTGGCCGAACGCCTTGGCCGGGGGTTCAAGTTCGACCCCGTGACGTTGCGGGCGGTGGACGACCAGGCTGCGGACCGTCTGCTCTACCAGGGCATGCGCGAACCGTGGAAGAAGTATATGTTTGGTTGAGACAGGGAGGTTTGAAAATGGCCAACAAAAAATACCAAGACCCCAATCCGTTTTCCGACTACGGTCCTGCAATGGCATCAACGCCGGACGATCCGATGGCCTTCGAATGGCAGAACGCGAACAACGCAAAACTAGCCGAAGCGACCACACCCAAGGCCCTTGCGTCCTACGTGTGGGACCAGAAAGACGCCGAAGCGCTGCTCGCGCGAGTGAAGGGTGCCTATGAGTCCGATCCGATGGACCTTACAATCATCGCGGCGGTCACGCAGTACGTGATGGAGTCGATGATCGGGCGGCCAAACGGTTGCCAGAAGCGTTGCGGTACGCCCGGCGCATCGCCCTGCCAGCGCAAGACGTGGAATCTCGCGCTTATAGCGGCGTACCTAAAGACGAAAGACGAATACGTGCAGACGTTTATGCTTGACCAGCTGCGCTGGTGCGCCTGCGCTTGCGGTTGTCGTCGCGATGACCTGCTCAAGCTCCGAGACGCCGCTGTCTCGGAACACGTGAGGTCGTACGCCGAATGGGTGATAGGCGATATCAAATAGTTGCGTTCTGACACTTTCATAGAGTTCCAGTTGGTGAATTCCGTAGATGTGCCCGTAAAAGCGATTTTTTGGGTTTGCATTGACGGGATAGATTGGGCTATAATCATTAGCCATGAAGACAACTGGCTTTTTGTTTGTGGCGGTCGTTGCGTTGCTTATGTGCGGGACGGCTTTGGCGGCGGTATGCGAAATCAAGGATATCCGTTATTATCCTGACGAATCGGTGTCCAACGACTACCAGCGGACGCGTTGCGCGCTGGATATCCGTTACCCGGAGGGCAAGACGGGATACGCGACCTTGGTGTGGTTCCACGGCGGCGGGCTATCCGGCGGCGGCAAGCACTTTATACCGCTGAACGATGACGGAATCGCGCAGGTGGCGGTGAACTACCGGCTCACCCCTAAGGCTGGGCATCCGGCTTACATTCAGGACGCGGCCGCGGCGGTCGCCTGGACGTTGAAGAACATCGGGCAATACGGCGGCGACCCGGAAAAGGTGTTTGTCGCCGGACATTCCGCCGGCGGTTATCTGTCCGCGATGGTCGGCATGGATCCCAAATGGCTGGCAGTACACGGGCTTTCGCCGCAGGATTTGGCGGGTATCGCGCCGGTCAGCGGACAGATGACCAAGCATTTCCAGGTTAAAAAAGACCAAGGCGACACGGGCGGGCAATTCCGTCCTTTGATCGACCCGGACGCCCCGCTGTACTACGTGGCTAAGGGCGTACCGCCGATCCGCCTGATTACGGGCGACCGGCGGATCGAGTGGAAGTGCCGGGTGGAGGAAAATGAACTGTTGGCCGCCAGCCTGCGGGCGGCGGGTTGCAGCCAGGTCGAGTTTTACGAAATGGGCGGTCTGGACCACGGTACGGTTTACGACGGCTGCATGGTGCTGTTGAAACAATTCGTTAACCGCGGACGGCGTACACCGCCCCGGGACAAAACGGTTCAAGGAGACACCCCGTGAAAGAGCGACAGACGGAACGAATCCAAATTCCGCCCAGCGGGGCGGAGCCGCCGGCCACCGAGGTGATTTCGCCGGCGGCGGGCGGTAAACCGGAGCGGGGGGCGGGCGACATCGCGAAAACGGTGCGCATCGTGCCGGGCGAACCGAAAACCGGTGACGGTGAATCGTCGGGCGAGATGTCGGGCGGACAGCTTTTTGACGATTACACCATTTACAGCAAGATCGGCAACGGCGGGATGGGGGTGGTGTACCTCGCCCGTGACCGGCGGCTGGGGCGCTTCGTAGCGATTAAGCGGCTTAACCATCAGGCGCAGGGCAATCCCGCGCTTCGGCAGCGGTTTCTTCAGGAAGCCCGCGCGGTGGCCACCCTGAGCCATGTGCACATTGTGCATGTCTATGCGTTGGGCGAGGACGAAGACGGCCCGTACATCGTGATGGAATACGTGGCGGGTCCGGACGACCCTTTGGTAAAAGGCGACACCGACTCCAGCGGGTTGAGCCGACCCAATCCGCCGTTGACCCTTGACCAGCTGGTGGCGCGGCACGGCCCGCTGGCCACGGGTGACGCGATCGACCTGATTTTGAAAATCGGGCGGGCGGTGGCATATGCCCACAGCTGCGGGGTGATCCACCGCGATCTAAAGCCCAGCAACATCCTGCTGGACAAGAGCAACGAACCCAAGATCGTGGATTTCGGTCTGGCGCGGCTGCTGCACCGCGACGATACCAAGTTGACCGTGCCCGGGGAAAAGCTGATATCCCTCGGTTACGGGGCGCCGGAGCAGGAAAGCGACGCCTCCGTGTCCGACGAGCGGGCGGACGTTTACGGATTGGGTGCGCTGCTGTACTTTACCCTTACCGGGCAAAACCCGCGGTATTTCCGGGAACAGGACATTCCGCCGTCGTTACGGGAAGCGGTGATCAAGGCGCTGGCTACCGACCGCGAACAGCGTTGGAACTCCGCCGCCGCGTTCAACGAGGTGCTTCGCCAGATCCAAAGCAACACGCGCATCGAACAGCCGACGGTAAAGACAACCTGGCGGTGCAAATGGTGCGACGCGGTGAATCCCACTACCACCAAATACTGCGCCGAATGCGGGTGGGACGGTTCCGAGCGCTGCCCGGAGTGCGGCGCGGAGACCTTTGTCGGAATGCAGTTCTGCACCAACTGCGGGGCCGACGCGCGTTCTTACGAAGCGGTAATCCTGCTGATCCGCAAAATGGAAGAGGCGATGGGGCAGCACCGGTTTGAAAGGGTGGTTTCCTATGCCGGGCGGGTGCACGGGTTTGAACCATCCGGTCCGGTCGGGCGAGACTGTCTGGCGAAAATCACCGAAATGCGCAGTCAGGCCGAGCAGCGGATGCGGAGGAGAGAACAGCTGCGCGAGCAGATCCCGATTGAGCTGCGGGCAGAGAATTACGAGCGGGCGCAGAACTTCATCAACCAGTACCGCGAGCTTTCGGAAAACCCGAACGCCTACGCGGAGGAACTGTCGCGGCTTCCAACGTTACGGTTGGAACGCGATTTGGTGCGGGTGCGCCGCTCGATGCGCAACCGTGAGTGGGAAAACGCCTCCCTGTTGTGCGACGAACTACTGGACACCATCGATCCTAACCATCCCGAATTGTTGCAGATCCGCCGGACAATCCGCCGCCGGGCGGTGCGTAACGACTATTTGACCGCGTTCGGGGTTTTCGCTGGGGTGGTGCTGCTGTATTTGGCCTCGGTGCCGCTGGTGGCGCGTTACACGTCGGAGGATAGCGCTCCTCGCTGGCGGCTTTTCTGCAAACCCGGCGTGTTGGCTTACCGCTCGCGGGCTTTCGGCCCGGTGTTGGAACGTTACGCCGCGTGGGTGCTGCCGGAGGGCCGTACGCTGTCCGGCTGGTACGGGATTGCCGAACCGGTGGGGCGGGAGCACCAAAAGCCGCTTCCGGAAAACGTGTTGGCCTTGCAGCGGGAGTTCCAAGCCAGAATCGGCGAGCTGTGGAACGCGCGCGACGAGTTCAGCCGCGAATGGCCAGACCGCTACCACAAGGATCTGGACGCGTTGATGGAGCAGTTGCGCACCGGGGGCGACTTTGAGGGGTGGAAGCTGGTTAAGGACATCAGCACCAGCTTTGACTCCGCCCGTAAGATTGAGGACGTGGCCGAGTTGGAGAACGCCCCGGCCGAGTTGGTGGCGTTGCAGGGCAAGTGGCGCAAGACCATTGCCGAGCGCGAGCTGACGGCGGCGCGGCAGATTAGAAACCTTTACAAAAAGCATGTGAACGATCTCAACGATTTGCAGAAGAGCTTCATGCTGGAGAATAAGATGGACTTGGCGTCGGCGGTGAACGACGAGATCCGCAAGATCAAAGAGTCGGCCGACTACTTGGACGTTGAAAGAATCGTGCAGAACTCGGGTAGCCCCAAAGGAGAGTCCGACCTGCCGGCGGATTCGCTGATCACGCCGGTCGCCGCAGTAGAGGTGGCCGAGCTGGGGCCGATGCGTACCGGGTTTGAGACCAAGCTTGCCGAATTGGACCGGGAGACCGAACAGCGGCGGGCAAGCTGGCCGGAACGTTACCAGGACGCGCTCCACAAACTGATGAACAGTTGCCAAGAGGTCGGTAACTATGACGGCATCCAGTTCATTTTAGGCGAGATCGACCGGTTCGAGGCCGACCGCACCATCGCGTCGCGGGACGTTTCGCAATCCTTCACCGAGTTGGCGAAGATACAGCAGGAGTTTATGAACGACCGCAGCGAGATCCGGCGGACCCGGTTGGAGAAGGTGGTGTCGATTACCGACGAATACGTGCGGCAGCTGGAGACTTTGCAACGGCAGTTAACGGTCAAAAAAGAGATGGCGGCAGCCGCCACGGTAAACGCCGAGATCCGGCGGGTGAAGGGGTTGGTGGAGTACACCAGCGCGGTGGAAGAGCTGGCCCCGAAGACCAATGCCGAGGAAGACCCGATTTTTTGACGGTGGCGCGGTATCGTCCGCAACCGGAGTTAGGAGGTTTTAATGAGGGATGTTGATGGTAAAGTCCTGACCCACTGCGGGGCGGGGGCTGGCTACCGGGTGTTGGAGCTTGAGCTGGGCGAACTGGCCGATGAGGCCCGTCCCGGCCAGTTTGTGCATCTGCGGGTGCCGGGGCTGGAGCCGAGCGCGTTGCGTCGTCCGTTCAGCATCTACGGGGCGAAGGACGGGGTGTTGCGGATCCTGTACAAAACCGTCGGTCGCGGTACGGCGGCGATGAACCGGCTCGCGCCGGGCGATACCGTGCGGGTGCTGGGTCCGGTCGGGAACGGTTTTCCCTGCGAATGCGCGGGGACGCCGTTTTTGGTCGCGGGCGGCTACGGCGTGGCGCCGTTGGCGTTTTTAGCCGGGCGGCTGCCGCGCAAGGGTGTGGTTTTCATCGGCGGACGTACGGCGGCGGACATTCTGGCGCGCGATGATTTTGAGCGGCTGGGATGGGAGATCAGGATCGCCACGCAGGACGGTTCGTTGGGCGAGTCCGGGCTGGTGACCGTTCCGCTCGACCGGGAACTGGCGGCGGTGACGGCAGTCGGCGGGACGGCGGAACTTTACGCCTGCGGTCCGGACGGGATGCTCCGGGCGGTTGGCGAGCGGGCCATCAAACATGGTTTTAAGGGGTGGCTTTCGCTGGATAAGCACATGGTTTGCGGGGTGGGGGCGTGTCTGGCTTGCGTCCAAAAACTGCGCCGCGCCGATGGCGAGGAGTGGTTAGGGCGAGTTTGCGTGGACGGCCCGGTTTTTGAATCCAGGGAAATAGTTTGGTAGGGTATCGAGCGGGCAATCGCCCGGGAAGGCAGTGATATGGCAACATCAGAAATGGGTCTTGGTGGATCTGGCGAACAGCGAGACATTTTTAGGCGGAAAGGCAGTGATATGGCAACATCAGAAATGGGTCGGAACGTTAAACGGAAAGCCGGCGTGTCGGTCGGGGCAATCCCGTTCCTGCTGCTGGTGGCGATAGTGGGCCTACCGTTGTGGGTGTGGTTCGGATGGCGGATTGAGCCGGGCAACGGCGAGATCGCGGTGCTGCTCAAGAAAACCGGCAAGAATCTGCCACCGGAAGCGATCCTTGCCCCCGGACCGGAATACAAGGGCATTCAGGAGAACGTGCTGCCGGAAGGGCGTTATTTCCGCAACCCGTGGACGTGGGAATGGCGTACCGCAAAGCTGGTGGACATCCCGGCCGGTAAATTCGGGGTGCTGGTGAGGCGTTTCGGCAAAGACCTGCCGGAAGGGCAGATCCTGGCGCCGGACGATCAATCCAAGGGTATAGTGCGCGATGTGCTGGGTACTGGCAAGCACCGCATCAACCCCTACGCCTACGAGGTGAAGCTGTACGACGACATCACCATCAAGCCCGGTCATGTCGGGGTGGTAACCGAGTTGTCGGGCGACGACATACTGGCGCCGGAGGGAGCAAAAGACCCCGCGACCGGCACCGGTTTCCTGGTGAAAGCCGGGGCAAAGGGAGTATCTCCTAAAATCCTCAAGGAAGGAACCCACCGCCTCAACCCGTTCGTTTATTCGGTGACAATCGTGAACATCCAGAGCCAGCGTTTCGAGTTGAGCGGAAACGATGCGATATCGTTCCTTACGTTGGACGGTTTCACGGTGAACGCCGAAGGCACGCTGGAATTCAATCTGGAGGTTGACAAAGTCGCGCTGCTCTCGCACGAGGTGGGCGACATGGACGACATTCTGCAAAAAATCATCCTGCCCGCCGCGCGCGGGTTCTCGCGCATCGAGGGCAGCAAGAAAAACGCCACCGAGTTTATCGTGGGCGAGTCGCGTCAGGCGTTCCAGAACTCGCTGGAAAAGTATCTCCAGTCCGTCTGCAAGCCGTGGGGAGTGTCACTCAACTCGGTGCTGATCCGGGACATTTTCGCGCCGCAGGAGGTGGCGTCCATCATCCGCGAACGCGAACTGGCGGTGCAGGAGGGGCACAAGATCGAGCAGGAGATCATTCAGGCCAAATCCAAGGCCGAGTTGGAGCGCCAGAAGGCACTGGCCACACAAAACAGCGCCAAGGTGGTTGCCGAGACCGAATCGATCCAGGCGAAAATCGCGGCCGAACAGCGGAGCGCGGAACAGGTGATTGCCGCGCAGACCAAGCTGGAGGTGGCGGCGGTGGAGCTGAAGGCCGCCCAAGCCGAGGCCGAGGCCAAGCTGACCGAGGCCGAAGGCAAACGCAAGGTGGTGGAAACGCTATCGACGGCGGTGGCGAACGTGCTCAAACAAGAGGTTGCCGCCTACGGCAATGAAGCGGATTACGTGCGGGCGAAGTTGTACGAAAAAGCCGCGCCGCAGCTAAAAGAGGTTTTGACCAGCGATGCGCCGGGGGAGATTTTCGGTTTGCCGCTGAAAGCCGCGAAGCCGGAAGGAGGTACGAAATGAGGAAAGCTGAATTTTCTATAGGCGGGGTGCTGGTAGTAACTGTGGCGATTGTTTGCGCGGTGATTTGGAACACCTGCCGCGTGTATGTGCCCGAGGGGAAGATGGCGATTGTGACTGCGAAAACCGGCAAGCCGTTGCCGCCGGGGCGGATTCTGGCCGAACCGGGCGAAAAAGGCGTGCAGCGGGTGCCGCTGGCCGAAGGGCGGCATTTCCTGAACCCGATCAACAACGACTGGCGGATTGTGCCCGCCATTACCATTTCGGCGGGGAACATCGGGATTGTGACCTCCAAAAACGGTAAAGAGCTGGCACCGGGCGAGATTCTGGCGTCCGGCGACGACTCCAAGGGCGTGTGGCGCCGAGTGTTGGGTCCGGGCACCTACCGTCTCAATCCGGAGGGGTATGACGTAAAGGAAGTCAGCGCCATCAACATCCCGATCGGCTACGCCGGAGTGGTAACCTCGCTGGCCGGCAAGCCGGCGGCGGCGGGCGAGTTCGCCGGGCCTGGCGAGAAGGGGGTGCTGGAGAAGATTCTTCAGCCGGGACTCTATTACGTCAATCCGCGGGCCTACCAGGTTGACGTGGTGGAAGTCGGGATGAACCAGGTGTCGATCGTGGGTAAAAGCGGAACCGTGGTGCTTACCAAAGCCCAGTCCACCAGCGCGAACGGGTTGGCGGATTTGCAGCAGAACACGCTGTCCGCGCAAAACCTGCGGCGCGAAAACTACATGGACACCAACTCCGATTTGGGGATTCTGAACAAGAAAGAGGCGGCATCACTCAGCCAACAGCTGTCGAAAATCGCGGGCGACAGTTCTTTGGCGTCGAGATCGCGCCAGATGAAAAAAAGCGCCCCGTCCAGCCGGACGAGGGGAGATTCCTCTTATGCCCCGGTAGAGGCGGAGATAATAGATGCGGAGACGGCAAAGAATGCCGTTCCGGCGGCAGTGCAGACCGCGACCACAGTGAGCGACGCGGTGGCGTTCGGCATGAACCAGTTTGTGCAGTTCCCATCCTCGGACGGGTTCTCGATCATGCTGGACATGACGGTGGAGTTTGAGTTGCTACCGGAGAGCATTTCGCGGATTTACATGCTTTACGGCGATTTGCCGGCGGTGGTCTCCAAGATCATCCTGCCGCAGATTCTCTCGGTTTCGCGGATGAAAGGCTCGACCTACAAGGCGCGGGAATTCATCGACGGCGAGGGGCGGCAGAAGTTCCAGAAAGAGATGACCGACGAGCTGGTCAAGATTCTGGGCGAGAAGAAAATCCTGGTGCGTAACGCGATTGTGCGGCATGTGGAGGTGCCGTCCGACATCTTGAAGCCCATTCAGGAGACGAGTGTGGCCAAAGAGCAGGATCTCACCAACCAGACCCAGCAGGAAACCGCCAAGAAGCAGGCGTTGCTCAACACCCAGCTGGCGATGGTGGACCAGTTGCGCAAAGAGACCGAGCAGGAGACCGAGAAGATAACCGCCACGATCGCCGCGAACATGAAAAAAGACGTGGCGGGAATCGCCGCCGACGCGCAGCTGAAGGTGGCGGAGATTAATCTTCAGGCGGCAAAGATTCAGGCCGAGATAACCAAGGTGCGCGGCGAAGCCGACGCCAAGGCGCAGTTTTTGGTGGAGAACGAGCAGGCGATTGGCGTAAAGCGGCGGGCCGACGTCTTCAAGAATCCCGCCACGCTGGCCGACCTGCAGTTCGTCGAGTCGCTTAACCCCGACTTGAGCATCCGGGTGCTGCATGCCGGCGAAGGCACGCTGTGGACCGACCTCAAAGGGGCGAATCTGACCTTGCCCGCCAAACCCGCGAAGAAATAAGCGAGATTTTTGCCCCCAATTGTCTCGAAGTCTCCAGGTGCGTCCACGCCTGGAGACTTCGTAGAGTATGTCCCGCGTATCCTCTGTAAAGGCCCTCCGCGAATATCTCGACGCCATGCGCCATTTCCATGCCGCCGGGTTCTCTAGATTTTCTAGGTACTCTAGATTCTCCCGGATCTCCTGCTCCCGCAGCCCTTCGGCGGCGGGGGCAGGAGAAGACGATGACGTTGCGGATGCAATTAATTTGTTGGGTTGGGGCGGTTGGCACTTGACTGTTTGAATAAAATCATCTACAATTCAACTTACTATGAAAGACAGGATTTTTTTCAGATGGGTTTATGAAGGCGTGTTGTGCTCGGCGGTCTTGGCCGCGCTGCCGTTTGCCGTTATGGCGGACGGCGAGGCGGCGGACGATGAACGCGCGTACCGGAACGAACTGCACTACATTGACGTGCTGCAGCGTAACGGGTATCCCGATATCGCCGAAGACGTGATCGCCGAGGTGCGCAAGCGTTTCCCGGCGGCGGTGGCGGCGTTGAAGAAGAAAGAGATCGACGGGATGCTGACGCTCGGCAAGTTCGACGAGGTGCAGAAGCTGATCGACGCCATTTCGGACAAGAACGGGGTGGAGTTCTGGACGCTCAACCTCAGCAAGGGCAGCGCGTACTTCGACCGCAAGATGACCGACGACGGCCGGAAGATTTTCGACGAATTCTTCAAGAAGCACGCCAAGCCGTCCGGGGCGATGCTGGATTTGTACCGCCGCACCGCTTACGAGTATTATCAGCGGTTGCTGATGGCGGGCCAGAAGAAGGCCGCGCTTCAGGTGTTGAACGGTCTGGCCAAGCAGCCGATGGAAGAGGACCAGCTGCGCGATGTGACCTCCACCATCGCCGAGGTGGCCACCTCGGCCGCCGAGGACGCCACCGGCGGCGAGCGGGAGCAGTTGTTGAAAGAGGCAGAAGCCGCCGCCGCCAAGCTGCTCTGGAAGACCGATATGTTTTTCGGCAAGGCCATCGCAGTTCGGGCGCACGCCGCGTTGCTGCGCGGGAAGAACAAGGACGCCGAGAAGCTGGTGGACGAATACATGCCGATTCTGAAGAACCTGCACGACGAAATCCGGCAGCAGGACCCGGACGGGACGTTGGGGTATCTGCGTTACAGCCCGATCCCGGAGTGCCGGTATCTGTTGGGCAAGATGCAGGCCGACCAGGCGTTTAAGGAAGCCGCCAAAAAGGATGCCAACGACAACCTAATCAAAGACCTCCTGCTGGGGTCCCGCGACAAGGACACCAACAAGCGCAGCGGCGGCGCGTTCAGCCACTTCATCAACATCTACGCCCGTTACCCCGAAAGCCAGTGGGCCGGCGATTCCGGGGAATACGCGGAGCGGATTGTCCGGTTTATCAAGACCCGGTACGGCGTAGAGATCAAGACCCGGATTACCCCGGAGCAGATGGCCCGGGTGCGCAAGATGCAGTTCGCGGACGCCAACGGCGCTTTCGCGAACAACCAGTACGCCGATGCGATCAAGAAGTTCCTCAAGGTGCTGAACCAGTTCCCCGAGTGCGAAGAGGCGGTGAACGGGTTGCGCGATCTGGCGTTGAGTTACATGGAAGACTCCGCCAAGGATGTGGACGCCCAGTTGAACGCCGACACCGTGACCTGGTACTTGGCCGATCGTTTCTGCACCAACCCGAAGTTTATGAAGCTGGCCGGCGACAACGTCCGGGCCATTGCCGAGCGTTACGGGGAGATGAAGCGCGACGACAAGCGCCGCGAGTGTTACACCCTGTTCTTCGACAACTTCAAGAGCCACTACGCCGCCCCGCAGCTGGTGATGAGTTTCGGCGAGCGCGAGTACAAGGCCGGAAACCTCACCGAGGCGCTGGGTTACTATCAGCGGCTGGTTAAGGAATACCCGGAATCCGGCAGCTGCGTTGACGCGATGCACCGGATAGCGCAGGTTTACGCCGAGCAGGGCAATATCACCAACCAGATTGAGGCGTTGGTCGCGGTCAACGAGAAACTGGCGACCCGGGAGAAGCCCGGCCACGCGCTGGCGGTGGCGAAATTCAAACTCGCCAACGCCTACCGCGAGTTGGGGGTGTCGGCGGTCAAGGAGGCCGCGAACTCCGAATTGCCGGAAGAGCAGAAAGACGCGCTCCGGCAGTCCGGCGTGGAAAACATTACCAAAGCCGCCGGGATGCTGGAATCCTTCATTAAGGACCTTGCCGAAAAGGCAACGGATTTCCAGCGCACCCAGGACGAGCGCGACCGCAACCAGAAGATGCTGGAGGCGGCGTTGTTCTCCCGCGCGGTGTGCATGACCCAGATCAACTTCCCGAAAGAGAAGGTCGACGAGATGCGCCCGAAGGCGGTAGCCGCCTTTGAGGACTACATCGAGAAGTTCCCGAAAGGCCAGTTCGCCCCGCAGGCGCTGGTGCAGATCGGCACGTTGTACACGGTGATGAAGGATGCCCAGAAATCCCAGGCCGCGTTTGACCGGCTCGCCAAGGACTACCCATCCTCCGAAGAGGCGAAAAACTCAGTGCCGATGCTGGCCGCCGCCTTGATTGACATGGGGCTGCGCGGCGAGGGCGTGGCGAAATACCGTCAGATGTTCAGCGCCGGCGGCAAGTACACCGACGGCCAGTTTATGTCCGCCGCCAAGGCGTTGGAAGGTTCCCGCGAATATGCGCTGGCGATGGAGGCATACGACAAGGTGGCCGCTTCGACCAAGGATTTGGGGTACAAGGCCAACGCCCTGCTTGGAAAGGCCCGCGCGCTGAATCACCTAAAGAAATACGCCGAGGCTCATCAGGTGCTGGACCAGTTCCTTGCCGACAAACAGCTGTCGCGCTTGCAGCAGATGGTGGACGCCAACATGTTGCTGGTGGACGTGGCGTCGGCGGAAGGAATGTCAGTTAAGGACGACGACGCCCGCACCAAGATGTTCAACGTCGCGATTGACGCGATCAAGAAAGTGCGCGGCTACGCCAACGCCCAGCGGAAGAATCTCGCCCAGAAGATGACCCCCGAGGAATTTGTAAAAGACAAAGAGTTGCAGTTCCTCTCCAGCCAGGTACTGGTTCGCCGCATGATGGCGGAAAAGCAGGTCGGTTTGGAAGAAAAGGCCGCCAAGACGCGCGGCGAGGCGTGCGCCGGCTTTACGGTGCTGCTCTCTTCCCTCGATCCGGGGCTGGAAGCGGCGCGGCCGGTGTTGGAAAAGACCTATGCTACGGTAATCCCGTTGCTTCTTGAGCACAAGAGCTATGAGGACGCGGAGACGTACTGCAAGGAGTATCTGGAGCTGTTCAAGGACGGCCAGCACACGACCGATGTGAAGAACTGGCTCAACCAGGCCACTAACCACTAGTTTTTTAGGAGAAAATGATGAAGAAACTCATGTTTGCGATGTTGGCGGCCGCCGTGGTCGCCGGTTCGGCGCTGGCCCAGGTGGCCGGGGTGGCTACAACCACCGACAACCGCCAGCTGAAGGGCACCTTCAAATGGCGTGAACGCGACAAATCATACGTCTTCGTTCAGGAAGGCAAAAATGTGGAAGTTGCGTTGCCGGGTTCCCAGATCAAATCCATAAACGTTCCCCAGCCTCCGGCGCTGGCGGCCGCCATCAACCAGATCAAGAACGGCAACCCGCAGGCCGCCATCCCCGATCTTGAAAAGGTCGCCGCCGGTTATGTGCGCTTGAACTGGGACGAGGTGGCCACCCGTTATCTCGCCGAAGCGTATCTAAAGTCCGACAACGTCGATAAGACCCTTGAGGTCTGCGAGCAGGTGATTAAGTCCAATCCGGCGGCCGCCTACAGTGGCTACTGCGCGCCCTTCTACTGGAAGGCGTTGCTTAAGAAAGGCCGCAATTCCACGGTGGAAGAGCTGGCGGAGAAAGCCATTCAGGAGACCGACCGCACCACTTCTGCCTTTGCGCATCTGGTTCGCGGCGATGTCATCCTTGCCGGCGGCGACACGCCGGCTTTGGCGCGCAAGGCGCTTCGTGACGGGTATCTTCGCGTGGTGCTGCTTTACCAAAACGTGGCGGAAGTCCAGCCGGAGGCGCTGTACAAGGCGGCGCAATGCTTTGAGAAAATGAGTCAGAGCGGACGCGCCGACAAGATGCGCACCAAGCTGAAGGATTCTTACCCCGATTCGGAGTGGGCTAAGAAGTGAGTTTTGGGTTGCAAAACCCAACGATTTTTTGGTATGCTTTAAGTTTGTGGGTCGGTTTTCGGGTGGTCGCCGGATGGCAATCGCGCCGATTCGCATCAAGGAGAAAGAAAGATGAAGAGAGTGGTTTTAGCGTTTGTTTTGCTTGCAGGATTGACCATGTCCAACGTTTCGGCGGTTTATGCCCAGGAGGCAGCCGCCCCCGCCGCCGAGGGTGAGATAGTTGCGAATCCGGATGCCGCCCCTGCCGCCAAGAAGGCGGCCGCGAAACCGAAAACCGGCTTTTGGGCGGTCATTACCGGTTCCGGGTGGTTGGGAATTGTGTTGTGGTTGGCGTTGTTCGGTTGCGGCGCCGCGTCCATCTACTTTATTGTGGACAGCATGGTCTTGATCCGTCCGCAGAAGATTATCCCGCAGGTGCTGATTGACAACGTTAAGGCCGCGATGGCCGAGGGCGACGTGATGAAGGCCCTTCAGGCGTGCGAGAGCGAGCCCGGCCCGATGGCCAACATCCTGACCGCCGCGTTTTCGCATGTGGAGGAAGGGTTTGACGTCATTCAGGAGTCGATCGGCGCGGCGGCGGATTTGGAAACCGAGCGCATCATGCAGCATCTGAACTGGATTTCGGTGTGCGCCAACCTCGCCCCGATGTTGGGTCTGCTTGGTACGGTGCAGGGCATGATCTTGGCGTTCGCATCGTTGGCCGGCGGCGACCCTGACGTCGGCGCGTTGGCGTTGGCCATCTCCCAGGCGCTGTGGACCACGGCCGGCGGTCTGACCGTCGCCATCCCGTCCATTACCTTCTACTACAGCATCCGCAACAACGCCAACCGGCTAATTCTCCGGATGCAGGCGATGACGATGGAGCTGATCAAGGATCTGCGCCACGTTGAAGTTGAAGAGGTGTAATCCCGCCGGGGGTTACGATTGGGATTGGGGCCGGAGGCGGCGTTGGCCGTCTCTGGCCGTTGGCGTGAAAGGAATTCCCAATGGCGAGAAGAGCATCAGAACAGTGTGAGATGGACATGACGCCGATGATCGACGTGGTGTTCCAGCTGATCATTTTCTTCGTGGTCACTCTCAAGATGACGGCCGACTTCAACAAGGACATTATCCTTGAGGACGGCAAGCACGGCATTACCCTGACCCATGAAAACCAGCCGCCGTCCACGTTTGAGATTGAGGTGGACCGCCGCGGAAACATCTCGGTTCACAACGCGAGATTCTCCAAGGCCGGTTTGCTTGCGGCGCTCAAGGCGCGCGTTGCGAAGCATGGCACCGAGTTTCCCTGCATGATTCGGGCGGACTATCGCACCCAGCACAGCCAGGTGAAGGAAGTCATGGACATTTGTGGCCAGGCGGGCATTTGGAAACTTTCGTTCGTGGCTATCCAGGAGCATAAGGCTAAGGCCGGCAGCAAGAAGTAGCGGCAAGGAGGAGCCAATGGCTTACAAGCGTAAACAGAACCGGGGCGAAAGCCCAAAACTGGACATGACGCCGATGATCGACGTGGTGTTCCAGTTGCTGATTTTCTTCGTGGTCACCCTCAAGCAGGATGACATCTTTTCCAAGTTGAACGCGCAACGCCCCTCGCCAAACCCGGACACCAGTGTGCGCGACAAGCAGGACGATTTGCTGAACATCGTAATCGGTCCGCAGGGGTTTGTTTTCAACGGAATGCCGGTGCGGTTGGATCAGTTGGACGACCGCATCAAGCGGGTGTCCCGTCTGAGCAAGACGGCGATGATTCTCATTAAGAGCACCGGCGATGCCCCGCACCGCTATCTGGTGCAGGCGTTGGATGTGTGTGCCAAGCACGGCATGACGAATCTTTCTATTCTCAGCATCTGATTTGGAACAGGAGGCGAGATATGAGCGATGATTTGAACGGAATGGATTTGACCGACCAGCATCTCAAAGAAATCGATGAGATGTATCAGGACATTACGCTGCGCCAGCGGCTGAAAATCCTGTTTGAAGGTATCAAATCGCCCCGCGATTCCAAGGAATACAAGGCCGCCATTATTGAGTTGCAGCGTCTCTCGGCGCCGGCGGCCGCGATTATCATTCCGGTGGTGGCGGTGTTGGTTTTGATTGTGATGTCCGCCACCACGGCCAGCAACGAGCGCGAAATCCAGGTAGAGATGATGGAGGCCGAGGAGTTCAAGGATTTGGACAAGATTGAGGAGCCGCCGCCGGAAGAGCCGCCGCCGGAGGTGGATATCGACGTGCCGATCGAGACCCCGAACGTGAATATCGACTCCCCGGTGGCCGAGAACCAGCCGATGAGCCCCAAGCCGGCGGAATTTGACGCCGCCATGATCACCAAAAGCCCGGTGGTGTTGAAGAACGTCTTCGGTGCCACCCGAAATACCGGCGTTCGCGGTTCCATGCTCGGACGTATGGGCGGCTCCGGCGCGACCGAGGCGGCGGTGATGCGCGCCTTGCGCTGGCTGAAGAAGAACCAGCATTCCGACGGTTCGTGGGGCGGGCAGCGCACCGCGATGTGCGGGTTGGCGATTCTGACTTTTCTTGCCCACGGTGAGAAACCCGGCGACTCCGAGGAGTTCGGAGAAACGGTGCAAAAGGCCATCCAGTTCCTGCTGACCAACCAGGAGGGCAACGGGCGGTTCAAGCACATGGACGGCAACCAGTACGCCCATCCGATCGCCTCTTACGCGCTTTGCGAGGCATACGGAATGACGGCCCATCCGGATGTGAAGTACGCGGCGGAAAAGGCGGTGTTGGAGATTATCAAGGGCCAGCATCCGACCGGCGGCTGGACTTACAAGCTCAATCCTGGACCGGAAGGGGACGGAAAGTATCGTGACGACACCTCGTACATGGGGTGGTGCGCCCAGGCGTTGAAGGCCGCCAAATTGGCCAACCTCCACCCCGAAGGGCTGGAAAAGGCGATCAAGCTCGCCATCAAGGGCTTCAAAAAGAACGCGCACCCCAACGGCGGTTTCGGCTACACCAGCCCCTCGCAGGGCGGTGGCCTCACCAGCGTTGGTACGCTTTGCATGCTGTTGCTCGGCGCCGGTAACGACAAGGATGTCCGCAACGGCCAGAAGGTGATTGACTCTTGGACGCCCAGTTTCTCCTCCCAGGAAGCGCTCAAGGCGTTGGGCGGCGGCACGGACGAGGCGGCCAAGAAGCGGGCTTTGGCCAACAAGGCGTTCCCGGAGGCGGAGCGTAAGTTCTACATGAACTCAGCGCAGTACTATTACTATTATGCCACGCAGTGCAAGTTCCACGAGGGCGGCAGCCACTGGACCAAGTGGAACAACGCTATGAAGGGGCCGTATGTGCAGACTCAGATTGTCGAGAAGGACAAGTACGAGTTCAAGGGCAAGAAGTATGATATCGGCCACTGGGTCAATGTGGACCAGCACTCCGACCGTCCGGTGATGGACACTTGCCTTGCGGCGCTTCAGTTGATGGTGTACTACCGTTATCTCCCGACCACCAGCAAAGAGGCAGTGCAGGTAGACGAGGAAATCGTTTCCGCGTCGGACGATGCCAAAGGGGGAGAGATCACGATTGAGGTCGGCGATCTTTAAGCCTTATGCCGTTTCCGCTGTTTTTGGCCCTTAAGTACCTGAGGCCCAAAAGATCGTTCTCATCGATTGTGACGCTGATATCCGTTTTGGGCGTGATACTCGGCGTCGCAATTGTGATTATCGTCCGGGCGGTCATGACCGGTTTCGGGGATATGTGGGAGCAGAAGATCCTTGAATTCAAGCCCCACATTGTGCTTTCCCCGTTAGGCGGAACAATTATCCACGGCGAAGAGGAGGTCTGCCGCCGGTTGGAGCAGGTAGACGGGGTGGTTGCCGCAACTCCGGGGTTGGAGACGCGGGTGATGGTGGAACACCGTCGTTCCGTGGTCGCGCCGATTCTGTTGGGGGTTGACCCGAAGCGGATTACCAAGGTGATGAAGCTGGAGCAGATGCTGCACGGCCCGCTGGAGTTGGAGGGCGACTCGATTGTGGTCGGTTGCGACTTGGCGCACACGCTGCGGGTCGGGATCGGCGACGAGATTTTCGTTTATTCACCGATGAATCTGGTCAGCAAGGACGAGCTGTATCTTCCGGAGCGACTCAGAATAACCGGGATTTTCGATTCGGGCCAACGGGATTTCGACTCCGAGTTCGTGATTACCTCGCTTGATGTCGCCCGCGACTTGATGGGGATCACCTCCGGGGCGTATTCTATCCATCTTAAGGCCGATGCGCCGCAGAATGTCAAGCGGTTCTCCAAGGTGGTGTCCGATGTCCGAACCCTTGCACCTTCGTTCCGGGTCCAGACTTGGCAGGAAGTGGACAGCCAGCTGTTCAACGCCTTGGCGGTGGAGAAGAACATGATGGTGATGCTGCTGATGTTCATCACCATTGTGGCGATTTTCTGCGTGACCAACACGCTGATCGTGTTGACCGTGCAAAAGACCGACGAGATCGGATTGTTGAAGGCGCTTGGTTTTTCCCCGCATCAGGTGATGATGGCTTTTGTGTTGCACGGCTGGATCCAGTGTTTGATCGGCACGGTATTGGGCATCGGGGTCGCGTTTTTAGTGCTCAACAACCTGCAGAACATGGTGGACGGCTTGGCCCGTTTGGGTGTGGAGGTGTTCCCGAAATCGGTTTACGGGCTTTCGGAGATCCCTTGGCGGGTGATACCTAAAGAGGTGGCGGATGTCGCGGTGTCGGTGATTCTGTTTTGCACGGTGGCCAGTTTCATACCCGCCTGGCGAGCGTCCCGGATGGATCCCGTAAAGGCTTTGCACGACAGTTAATGGAGCGAAGAAGAGTTATGTTGCGACGGATAAAAGAGGCGTTGTTTTTGCTGGCGCTGGTTTGGGCGGCCGCCGCCGCGGCGCAGAACGCGGAAGACCTGCGTTTTTCCCGCGCTAACCCTTGCGTCTTGCGCGTCAGCTCCAAGGGCCATGTTACCGGGAACCCGGAGTCGAAAGAGATGCGTCGCGACGGGCGCCAGTACGCGATTTATTTGGTGGAATGCGTGTGGAACGGCAAGGAGGAGGCGAATATTCAGGTCGAGATGATACCGATGATTTCGGGCGGCAAGGACACCTCGCCCCGCTATTCCATCACCAATTCGCTCGCCGTGTCTCCAGGACGAACCTCCTCCATTCGTTTTTTCTGTCCGAAAAACCCGCCTAAAAACGGATACAACCCGAATGTGGAAAAGTTTCGAAAAGTCCGCGGCGTGGTGGTGCGTCTGTTGCGCAACGGCCGGATTTTCAAGATTTTTTGCAGTAGCGGCGCGTGGCAGCGCAACGCTTGGGAGCCGGTATTTCCCGGTTTGCATTCGCCCGGTAAGCGGTTGTTTGTGGATGACGGGGCGGACGAAAACGACGCTCCCGAGGAAGAGCCGCCGACAAAAAAGCCGGAATTGGCGGAACCTAAACCCGTTCAGGATCCCAAAGGCGAAGCAAAAACCGTAGAAAAAGATCCGGCCGCGCCGCCTGCAAAGGTCACGCCTCCGGAAACGGCCGCCCCGCAAGAACCGGTTGTTCCGCCGGAAACGGGGGAACCGAAGGTGGTCGCGCCGCCGGCCGACAAGTTTGACATTCCAGTGCCGCCGGATGTCGCCGCCAAAATCCGCGAGCGGGCCCAGAAACTTTATCCCGACGATTTCGAGCGGCAGGCGGACGAAGTTACCCGGCAGACCAAGGCATGGAAGCGGCTGCAGCTGGAGGAAGACAAGCTTTTCCTGCGGGATTTCATGTGATTTGACGGTGGCGTATGATTCTCAAGGCGACAAATTTGTTCAAGACGTACCATTTGCCCCACAAAATCGTTGAGGTGTTGAAGGGCGCGTCGATCAGCGTCAGCGCCGGGGAGCGGGTGGCGATTGTCGGACGCAGCGGTGCCGGCAAAAGCACCCTTTTGCATGTGTTGGGCGGACTCGACAAGCCGGACAGCGGTTCGGTGGAGGTGGACGGGCGGGAGCTTTATTTCGGCAGCCAGTTCCAGTGCGCCGCCATCCGTGCCGCCAAAATCGGTTTTGTTTTTCAGGCTTACCATCTGTTGCCCGAGATGGATGTTACCGAGAATGTCATGCTGCCGGCGTTGACCGGCGTGACCAGTCTAACGCGGCGGCAGATGCGCGACCGCGCCTTGTCATTGTTGAGCCAAGTGGGGCTATCCGACCGATCCACCCACAAGCCGCTGGAACTTTCGGGCGGCGAGCAGCAACGCGTGGCCATTGCGCGGGCTTTGATGAACGAGCCGGATGTTATTTTGGCCGACGAGCCGACCGGCAATCTGGACCGGGCCACGGGTGGCCAGGTCATGGATCTGCTCTTTTCGCTCTCCGGTTCCGGCAGGCTGGCGGTGGTGATGGTCACGCATTCGCCCGAGACCGCGAATCTTTGCGACCGTTGTCTGGAATTGCGCGACGGTTTGCTGGTGTGACCTTCCGTCCGTTTTCTGCGGGTGGATTTCACTTGACCGTTCCGCCGGATTTTTGGTAAACTTTACGGCGTTTTTAAGGGTAGGGTGTCATTTGAAAGGTGGTTTGCCTTGGCATATAGACACCTTTATTTGCAAAATACTAGTAGAGTCGTTGACGGGTTTGCGCACGACTTGAACCGCGCCCGGTTTAATCAGGGTGAAAAACAAAGCAAGGAGTGGAGTCATGATTAAGAGATGGATATTGCTGTCCGGAATCCCGGTTACGGTTTTGGCGAGTACCTGGTTGGCCGATCGCAGCGGCGACTGGGATGATGCCTCGAATTGGGCGAACGGGGTTGTGCCGAAACTGAGCGGCGAGGCGGCCAATATTACGGGTGCCTATACCCAAGATGCCGAAATTACGGTCGGGACGCCTGAAGCGGTGAAGTTAACGGTTAATTTCACCGGCGGGAAGACGGTCACGCTGCAGGGGGCCTCCGCAGAGGCGCGGCATCTTGTCGTCACCAACCAGTGCCTGAACATCTCCGAAGGTCGGCTGGCCGTTAAGGATCTTGATCTTGATTTGGGGTTTCCCGGCAACCATGCGATGAACCTCTCCGCGGACGCCAACAAGGCCAAGGGGCAGTTTTCGTATTTGGATCTCTTGGGCGATTCGCGGCTCTTCCTGGTCGGCAATCTGCTGATCGCGGGCGGTAATTCGCCGGGCGGTTTATTGACGGTTGCGGATACGGCTACGCTCGCCCCGCAGTACCTCTTCGTTGGGCGCGGAACGAACGCGCAGGGCGGTCTGGTCCAGCGGGGCGGCACCGTCGCACCGTGGACGGAACTCAGCATCGCGCACAACGCCGACACGATCGGCGTTTACGAGTTGTTTGACGGCAAGCTGAATGTGGCTGACAATGTGACCGCGCACATGAGTGTCAACGCGGGGGGCATGGGCGAATTTTACCAACATGACGGCGAGACGGTGATTGGAACGGGCGGCACCTTCGTTATGGGGGACAGCAGCGGCAGCCGCAGTGACGTTTTCATCGACGGAGGCACTTTCTGTTCTTTCCGCAACGCGAGTCTGAACCATCGGGCTGCGGCTTCCGCCAAGCCGGCGGACAATACCTTTACGGTGATGGGCGCGGGTGAGGCGTCATTTTGGGGAAACTTCATTCTTTACGGGAACAACTACGCTTCCGGCAGTGAGGTTTCTCAGGTCAATCTGGTGGCCGGCGGGAATCTCTTTGTGCGGGGCGAACTCCGGCAATTTAACTCCTCTCCCGCCGGACAAGGTTACATAGCCTTCAATGGTGGAACCTACGCGAAAAGCTCGGAGGGGTATGAAGAGACGGTCTTCCAGAATTGCGAAGTCTCGGTTTATGCGGACGGGGCGACCATTCGGAGCGACCGCCGGAAGGCAACCACCCAGGCGGCACCACAGACGCCGATTTCGAATATTCACGGGGCGAAAGGTTGGGGCGTCGCGTCGATTACTGTGGGTGACGGCGGTGCCGGTTACATCATCCCGCCGGTTGTGACTATTTCCGGCGGAAGCGGCCGTCGCGCGACGGCGGTCGCCCAGCTCGACTACGAGGTCGGTTGCGTGACCAACGTGATTGTGACCTGCCCCGGTGAGGATTTCGAGGAGAATGACAACGTCACCGTCACCTTCTCGACCGGTACGCCCGCTAAAATTCAGCCGGAACGTTCGGCCACGGCCTACGCCACTTTGGCGAAGAACACGATGGGGCCGATCCGTGTCTCTGGGGAACTTCCGTTCCAATTCAAGCCAAAGACCGTTTCTGACGATACCACCGAGATTCTCAGCTACGATTGGCCCACCACTTTATCGATAATCGAGGGCGGTGTCGTCCACGCTATGGCGAAGCGGTTTGATTCGGTGACGAACGTTACGATTGAAGGCACGCTTGATATCGGTTCATCCTCACTCGGCGAGAACAACGGGGTGGGGGACCGTTTCCCTGCCGCCATCCCTGTTACACTCGGCGGTTACCGCGCCTCCGAATCGAAACTCCTCTTGAGCGGATCATCCGCCGCTGACGGTTTCACCAGCACCCAGACCTTCACGGATCTAACCTTAGCCGCCGGCAAGGACAGTATCGGGCTTGGTCGCGGAGCGGGTGCGGCAGAGGTAACGATCGGTTCATTCGCCGATCGTCAACCCGGTGCGCTATTTTACGCGAAGCCGAATGACGCCGATGGCGGGTTCGCGCTCCATGTAGGAGCCGTTGCGCCAGAGATGCTTTCGGGCACCGCGTCGCCGATTGTGGTCGGCGCCATTGCCGCCAATGCCAGTAACGAATCGCTGGGCAACTTGGTCACTTACGATGCCGCAAATCGTACTTTCGAGCCGCTCGCGCAATACGACACGGCTTTCGGATCCGATGCTAACGCTGAATTGAGCGGCAGCGTCACCGCGACGGACAACACCGTCAACAGCCTGTTATTGAACAATGGCACCACACTCTCGCTCTCGCAAAAAACGGCGGTCAACAGCGGTATGGTGGTTTTCAAAGACGGCGGCAACGTCTCCCGGATTACCGGCAGCGAGCTGACTACCGGAAATGGCAAGGACTTGATACTGCATGATATGCACGTCAAGGGGCGGCGCGCTACTGAGGCGGATTACGCCGTCATCGAGTCCAAGATTGTCGATGCCGATGCTAGCCGTCCGACCGCGTTGGTCGTTTCCGGCTACAAAAACGCCACCGGCAGCAATAAGGTGTTGCTGAAGACCGGGCCTTCGGTTCAGTTAGCCAACACCGGAAACACCTATTCTGGCGGCACCTATCTCAATGATGCGGCGATCGATGTGATGGATGACGGCGTACTGGGTGCGGTTCCCGCCGAGCCGACCGTTAATATCGTAGCACAGGGCATTTCGCAGATCCGCGCCAAGAACGGTAAGGCACAATTGACGCTCCACGAAAACCGTGGCATCTACATTGCGCGAGACGCGGTATTCTCCTTTGCCGGCGACCGCGGTGCTTATCAAGTCACCACCACCGTGAATGGGCCGGTAAGCGGCTATGGCGCGTTGATCAGCGCGGAATGGGCTGGTGGCGGCAAGGCGGGTATCGTGGAACTCAACGGAGACATTAGCGCCTTCCACGGTATCTACTTCCCGATGGGCATCCTGCGGATTCCCGACGCGGCGCAGATCTCACCGCGCGCAAGAATCCATTTCGGCGAGATGGACGAGAACGATACCGGCGTGGGCGAGGGCATCATCGAAACCTCCGGCGTGATTGATCGGCGGGTCGGCTGCGAGCCGGGTATGGTCTTCTGGGGCACGAAGCAACGGCAGGTTCCCGATCTCGCCAACCGCGATCCCGGTTCGCAGCTTGGCGGCGGCTTCTCCGCGTATGGCGGGCCGCTGACCATCTCGCTTAAAGCTAATGACGGAAACGCAATGCTGACGTGGGGTACCTCCGAAGATTACCACAAATTCACGCCGAAACGCCTCCGCCTCCAGAACGGCGACTCCACGCATCCGCTCTACTGGACCGCCGGAATCAACTTTGACGGCGCGGCCCGTATAGTCGAGATCGGCAAAAACAACACCAACGCTATGGTCTACTGGTCGGGGCCGATTGTCAACAACAACGGCAACGCGGCTACGCTGGATAAGCGGGGTGAGGGCCAGCTGATCCTGACCGATGGCGCCGACATCTCCTCCGTTTCGAGTATCACGGTTAACTTGAAGAAAGGAGAGCTCCATTTTGATGTGACGAATCTGCTCACCTCCGCCGGTACGTTGCTTACGACCTCCGTCGCCGGCTCGACCGTTGAGAAGCGCGGCGTCGGAACGGTGCGTCTGGAGGGAACCAGCCAGTTCGCTAATGTCGCCGTCAAGGCGGGATTGCTGGAACTCGTTGGTGACGGAACTTCTGCGGAAGCGGTAACGGTGGATGAGGGCGGTGCCCTTCACGGAGACGGTGCGGTCATGGTAGGCGAGACGGTCACGGTGGACGGCGAGGTGAGCGCGATGGACAAGGACGGTCAGCCCGCAACGATGTCCCTCACCGGTGGTCTCAGGGTCAACGGGACGGTGGTTTCGCAGTTAGGCACCGAGTCTGACAGTTTGATCGCGGTTTCCGGCGATTTGTCATTCGGCGACGCGGCTAAAGTCGAGATTCCGCAAGCGGATCTGTTGGCGGCCCGCGAAACGCCGGTGCCGTTGATGACCGCAACCGGCATGATTACCGGATGCCCTGAGGGCATCGATTTGCCGAAGGGTTGGAAGATCCGCGTGCGCCAGGCGGTTGTCGAAGCGGCCTACGTGCCGGGAGGCACCATTATAATTATGATGTAGTGTGTAAACTGGAGGGAAGATGGCCGGCGAAGAGTTGACCCCCATGATGCGGCAGTACCGCCGCATCAAATCGGAACTGCCTGCGGGCGTGATTCTGATGTTCCGATTGGGGGATTTTTACGAGATGTTTTTTGATGATGCCGCCGAGGCGTCCCAAATCATGGGGTTGACCCTTACCAAACGGGCCGGGGTTCCAATGTGCGGAGTGCCGTACCACGCGGTGGATTCTTATCTCGCCAAGCTGATTCGCGCCGGCCGCCGTGCCGCGCTGTGCGACCAAATGGAGGACCCCGCCACTGCCAAAGGTATAGTCCGGCGGGAGGTCACCCGTGTGGTTACGCCCGGCACCGTGCTGGAAGATTCGATTCTCGACTCCACCCGCAACAACTATATCGCCGCCGTTTGCTGTGTCAAAGACACTTTCGGATTGTCCTTGATGGATCTTTCCACCGGTTCGTTCTCGGTGGAACCGTTCGACACTCTTGCCGGGTTGTCCGAGCAGTTGAAGCGTTACCGCCCCAGTGAGTGTCTGGTGGCGTCCGGTCAGCGCGCCGGTTTTGAATCGGTTTTGGCCGACAGCTCCGTTGGGTCGGTGACCGAGGTCGACGACTGGACGATGGGTTACGAATGCGCCTACGATGCGCTGTTGCGACATTTCAAGGTCCATTCGCTGGAAGGTTACGGTTGCGAAGGTGCACCGTCGCTGATTTGCGCCGCCGGAGGTCTGTTGCATTATGTCCAGAACTCGCTCCGCCACAATATCGCCCATGTGCGCGGATTGCAGCGCAGCGCCTCCAATGAATTCCTTACGATGGACGAAAGCACCTGTGAGCACCTTGACCTTATTCCCCAGCGCGGCAAATCCGCCGAGGCCACGCTCTTCGGGGTGTTGAATCAGACCCGCACCCCGATGGGTACCCGATTGCTTCGCAGTTGGACGGTGCGTCCGTTGCGCCGCATGGAACAAATCCGCGCCCGCCACGACGCGGTAGAATTTCTGTGCCGTCAGCGGATGTTGCTCGGGACGCTTCAGGAGCGGTTGGGCGAAATCCGCGATTTGGAGCGGCTGATCGCCCGAATCGGATCCGGACGCGGCAATGCGCGCGATCTCGTCGGATTGGCCGCATCGTTGCTGCCGGTGCCGGATTTAAAGGTCCGGCTGGCCGCGCAGGAAGACTCCTTGTTGCGGGAAATAGCGGCAGGGCTTGACCCGTTGCCGGAACTGACCGCCCTGATCGGTCGGGCGATCGCGGACGATCCGGCCCCGACCTTGAAAGACGGCGGGGTCATCCGTCCCGGCTACAACGCCACGCTGGACGAGTTGCGCGCCATGTCCTCCGAAGGCCACAGTTGGCTTGCCAAATATCAGGCGCAGGAGCAGGAGCGCACCGGCATCAAAACGCTGAAGGTTCGCCACAACAAGGTATTCGGCTTCTACATTGAGATTTCCAAAGGGTTGGCCGGGATGGCGCCGCCGGAGTATGAACGGCGCCAGACGCTGGTCGGCGCGGAACGTTTCATTACTCCGGAGTTGAAGGAGTACGAACAGAAAATCTATGGTGCCCAGGATAAGGCCGTGGCGCTTGAAGTCGAACTTTTCAATGAAGTTCGCGATCAAGCCGCCGCCTGTACCGGGCAAGTGCAGCAGACCGCCGCCGCGTTGGCCTGCGTCGATGTGCTGGCCGCGCTGGCCGACCGCGCGCTGGCGTTGGGATATGTGCGTCCGACCATGACCGAGGACGACACGCTTGATATTCGCGACGGACGCCATCCGGTTATTGAACAGTTGCCGGATGCCGAGCAGTTCGTACCCAACGACACGCTGCTTGACTGCGGGCTGAATCAGATTGCGTTGATTACCGGGCCGAATATGGCCGGCAAATCCACCTATATCCGGCAAGTGGCGCTAATCGCGGTGATGGCGCATATCGGGTCATTCGTGCCGGCCTCCTCCGCCCGGATTCCGCTGCTCGACCGGGTGTTTACCCGCGTCGGCGCCGGAGATGATCTAGCGCGTGGCCGCAGCACCTTTATGGTGGAGATGCAGGAAACCGCCAACATTCTGAACAATGCCACCCCGAAATCGCTGATTGTGCTGGATGAGATCGGGCGGGGTACCAGCACCTTTGACGGCATCAGCATTGCTTGGGCGGTGGCGGAGTATCTGCACAACAACCCGAAGGTGAAGGCCAAAACTCTGTTCGCCACCCACTATCACGAGTTGACGGATCTGGCGGCCACACTGCCCGGTGTGAAGAACTACACCGTTCAGGTGCGCGAGCACGGGGATACGGTGGTGTTCCTTCGCCGGATCGCCAGAGGCACCGCCGATAAGAGTTACGGCATTCACGTGGCCCGTCTGGCCGGAATGCCGCAGGAAATCATCGAGCGCTCCAAGGAGATTCTGTTCAATCTCGAAGAGGGCAAAGAAGAGTCCGGTCTGCCAAAACTCGCCCGTACCCGCTCGCACAAAAAGAACCAGAACAACGACAACCAGTTGACGCTGTTCTAAACGCGCCGTCAGCGTTTGACCCGCAGGAAAATCCGATTGGGCAGTTCTGCGGTGTCGACGGTTACCTCGGCTTCGCCGTTGCTCGCGGAAACGCGGTCGGGAAGTTCTTGCCACTGCGGGGCGGTGAGATCGGAACACCATTCCACCCGGTAGACGACGCCGGAAGTACCGGGCCAGCGCAGCGTCAACCCGTGCGGCCCGTATTCGCACGAGGTAATGACGATCGCTCCCGCCGGGGTGGCCACAAAGGTCACCTGCACCGCGTCTACGCATTCGCCATCCAGAACCCCGCAAAGCAGCACGCGGTAAACGCCCGGTGTTTGCGTAGCGGACGGCGTCCAGCTGATAACGCCGGTAGCGGCATCCACGCTCAATCCCTCCGGTAGGGTCTCGCCCTCGGCGGCAACCAGCGTGTAGCTGAGTCCTTCCACCGCGTTGGTGGCGGAAAACGCGTCGCCCTCGCAAACGGTTACCGACCCCATTGCCGCCAATCCGGCGGGTTCTGTGAAGCGTGACGGGCGGTTGGGATCGCCGGGAGTGGGGACAGGCATTGTGCGCCATTCTCCCGAACCGTTGGGCCAGCGTCCGTTACTCTCGGTGGCGCTTTGCAGCGTGTTGTACTGGATACGGTCGGCAA
This sequence comes from Verrucomicrobia bacterium UBA1200, assembly GCA_002309765.1. Lineage (GTDB taxonomy): Bacteria > Verrucomicrobiota > Kiritimatiellia > RFP12 > UBA1067 > UBA1200. Next base: position 31,461 of record DBXY01000044.1, on the reverse strand, counting down.
TGTTCTGTTCCGGATCGAATAGGCAGATCTGATCGGAACTCTTGTTCAGTCCGAACGGTGCCTGCAGGTTGTCGCGGTCAAACGGCAGCGAAGAGGAACCGGAGGCACCGGTCCACACGCGCAACGCCTCGCCGGGGGCGATTGTCACTCCGGCGGGAATGGTCAACGCCTTGGATGCTTTGGTGTTCGGCACCGGCGGGTCATCGCTGATAAGGGTGTCGGTTACAATCCACCCGGAGAGATCCACGCTTTCGTTGCCGTCATTGTACAGTTCGAACCAATCATCGTAATCCCCGGTGAGCGGATTGACAAAAAGTTCGTTTTGCGCCATAAACTCATTGATTACCACCCGCTGTTCGGGATGGTCGATGCGGTTGGCGGCGGCGAAGGTTGCGGGCCGGGTGGTGCGCCGGTGAACGGTGTCACCATCCGGGTAACATCCGTATGCGCCGCGGTCCAATCGGTCGAACACCGTCGAGTCGGCGCAACGCCGCTCACCGTCATTTTCCGATGCCAGCAGTAGCAGTGTGCCTTCGCCGGCGCCGGATTCAAACCGTACCGCGGTAAAACCGCTCGCCGCCAATTCGGTTCCGGCCGGGAAGTCATGGTCAACGGAAGTGCCGTCACCGAAAACGGCGGACAACCGCCACCCGCCCAAGTCGGCGGTATCAGAGCCGGCATTGTACAATTCCGCCCACACCGAACCGTCTTCATTGGCGATTTCATTTATGACCACCGAAGGAAGGGTTTCCGGGGTGTCAACAAGCCTGTTTGGCGCACCGGGTGAAAGCGCGGAACTGACGTGGTTGCTGGCGCTGAGAATCAGAGCCCAAGCGATGTCAGAACTGGTGGCGGCGTTTTGGTGGACTTCGACCGAAAGGTAGTTGATCCCTTCGCGCAACGCTGAGTTGTCGATGGAAAACGGACCGAAAAGCGTTCCTTCCAACTCCTGCGGAGTGTAGGTGGTGGCAAGGGTGGTGTCGAAAATTTCACCGTCCGGTGTACGGTCGGTACGGTGTACCTCCTGACCGTTAAGGTACACCACCGCGCAGTCGTCGATCAGATAGCTGATGAAAAGCTCATCCTCGGAGTAGGATGAGCTGCCCAGTGCGGGCGGTCGGTCTGGACCTAACTGCGAGTTGCGGACCAGCTGATTCATCGAAAGCGCGGCGTTCCAGATGCGTACCTCGTCAAAGGTCGAGTTGGCGTCTTTGTCGCCGCTGAATTGCGAATGGGCGAGCCAGCAATTGGTTTGCTGCAGAGTGGATGGCAGCCATCCGTTGTGGTAGGAGGTCTGGTATCCGAGCAGTCTGCCGTTTGCGTCCATTTTGTACACTGTGGCGGTGGTACCACTGCTATCAGGCACCAGCACCATCGCCAGATGGTAGTAGGTGTTGACGTCGAGCGTGCCAAAGTCGGTCTTGTTATCGTTGTTCAACGCGTAAAATCCGGTGGAGGTATTGTTGTTGTATCCTAGCGTGAGGTAGGAGATGGTGGAACCTCCGAAATCGAAGACGCGGCTCCAGGTCTGCACGCTGTGCGGAGTGTACCAAACTTCGATGGTGACCGGCGAGTTGTCGGCCGGCAGTACGTTGCTGCCCAAATCCACCCAGGAGGTGCCGCGGTTACCGCCGCGGCAGTACACCCCGGTCCCGGCGTTGTTCAGGGAACTGCTGCCTTTAAGCGTAGCGGATCCGCCGGTTACGGAATCCGTCAGATTGCCGTTGAAACTCCAGCGGTGGACCAAATAGCCGTGGGAGATAAGATCTTGGGAGGGCGAATTCGGGAAGATGTTGTCTCCGGCGTTTTTAGAGAGATTGTAGTAATTGAACGAGGTCTTGAAGTAATAGGTGCAGCGTCCGCTGGTAATGTTAAATGTGGTCGCGAGGGGAGTCTGCCATCCTGACGCGTCGCTGTCCTTGCCCAGCGGGGCAGGGCCGGATTCCCATCCGCTGAAATCGAAGGAGTCCAGTTGCCAACCGGTGCCGGGATAACCGGAGTTGTAGTAGCTCCAGCTGGTGTTCAACGGCAGAATGGTGTGTCCGCTCACGGAATGCGACGCGGTTTTTGAGATACACCAGTTTGCTGGCTGGCAACTGCCGCCTAACGGGTCGATTCGCTGGTACGGGATCCCGGCATCGGTTTCGGACTGCCATCCTGGCGCGCCGTAATTCACCGCATCGAGTATAGGATCGTCCAGCTCCATCCCGGTCGCCGGGCGGCGTAGCCTTACAATTCCTGATTCGCCGAGCGTGCCGCTGCCGGCACCGGCCAAAGCGCGGATCCCGCCGTAGAGCGACTGGAACACCGTAGAGTCTTCAGCTACCACGGCGCAACTTGCCGGTCCCAGCATCCATCCGTCCGGGAAGGTGAATTTGATGTTGCCGTCCAAGTAAAAACCGGTCAGTTCCAGAGTGTTGGAACTTGAGGTGTTGTAAATCTCCACGTAACCGCCACCCTCGGTTTCCGGACGGTTCATAATCTCGTTGATCACGAGAAAACGGTCGCCGGAAGATATCGAACTTCCGGTGTACTTTACGGACAGCGATTCGGTGCCGAGCGAAGTCCCGTCCTCGGCCAGCGCTTCAAAGACGAAGGTGTGATTCCGACCGTGCATAGTTACCGAGGCGATCCAGTTGGTGGGATTGGTCCACGTAACGGTGAGCGGTTTTCCATCCACCGTGATGTCGGTGACTTCGAACGGAGCCACGCCGGCTACGTTAAAGACCGAAGTCTCAACCTCCACCGGGTTGCCGACGGGGGAGGTAAGCGCAAACCTTGGCGCGTTAAGGGCGGCAATCTGGCTGTTGACGCTAGCTGTCCGCGTTGCGATTTTGTCGGCGACGGCGGTGAACGTGTTGAGATTGCAGCCGTCCGCGCGCAGGGCGGCGTTGCGTTCAACCGCTTCCTGCATTTCGATGGAGTCCGATGCCGCGCCTTTCGCGATTTTAATGACCTGGCGCCAGAATTCGCGGGTGATCCACGGCCGTTTTAAAAACGCCCAGATTACAGGATCGTGGTTCGGGAAACCGCTGTCTAGCGGGTTGATCGGCTGGGTCAAAGTGAGGCTGGTGTCTTGGGTGAAGCTGATGTCCATATCCCACGCGAGCAGCGTCCAGAGATAACCGTCGCCACCGTAGAGGTACATATTCTTGCCCCTTCGGGTGCCGTAACTGTCGTAGTTGCCGATGAACTGGTTCACCGCTATTGCCCCGGTGAAGGCTTTGACATTAACGGTCTCGGCGATGGCGGCGTCGATTTCGTTATTCGGCAGATTCATTACGTCAACCAATCCCCAGAAGTTGGTGTAATCGTTGTACTGCCAATTTGAGCAGGCGCGTTTCAGCCAGTTCCAGCGGTAACGTGGCAGTTTGTGCTCCAGTACTCCGTCATTGTTGAAAGTCTTGAATGATTGCAACGTTGCCCCGATTTCCACTCCGCCGATTCTGTAGGTGAAGCTGTTCAGGTCATGGGCGTATTCGAACCAGTCATCGAGTTTGAACAGATCGCCATCGGAACCCTCTTTGAACCAATGCCGCAAAAAACTGCTGTTGGGCTTTTCGGTGTCTTCGTAAACCCGGTAAGAATTCTGTTGGGTGCCGTTGGCGTAAATGTGGATGAAACGACGGTGCACGTTGGGCAGTCCGAGACGTCGCACCCAAGCGTAGGCGAGTTGTTCCTTGACCGCGGTGACATCGTTTCCCTTGTTGCCGACGGTGGGCAGCACCATGCCGTCGTCATCCAGTACCATATCGTCCTTCGGAAAATCAATTTTGTAATCGATTGAGTTGCCGTTATTGATCGGGTTCTTGCCGACGCCGGTGCTGTGGAACGGTGATCCTCCGAACTGCGCTCCGGCGAAATAAACCACGCGGTCGTTGTTGTAAACGAACGCCATATCTACCGGCGAGTTGCTGTCCAACTTGCGTGCCGCCCACTCACGGATCTTGTTTTGGGTGATCCAGAAATGGTACACGCCCAGCGTGTTGCTGGTGCGGGGTTCTCCGTAGCGGTACAGGCACTCGCGGGAAGTGTCGGCCGGGAATGTCGCAGTGGCGGCGGGATCTGCGGCATCTATGGCGTCGATCTGGAAACCGACCAGTGCGCCGGAGGTTTGCCCGGCGGGGATGGTGGCGCTGTACCAGCCGCCGCCACAAGCCGCCATCATTGCGGTGTTGGTGACGGCGGATTCGTCCTTATGCCAACGGACTGCGGCCCCCATGATTCCGTCGGGGTCGTCGATTCTCGCGAATATGGTGACTGCCTCACCATTGGTGGGCAATAGCGGGTAGTGGGTTACGCTGGTGATGGACGGGCCGATATTGTCCAACGCCCGGCTGTTGCGGGCCCCCGGGGTTCCGAATGCCTTGGTGGTGGTAAGGTCGCCGAAAGCTTCAATCCAGTTGCCACGGGCGCGCATCATGATTTGCGGGCACCCTTTAAGCCACCTCGCACGCATACTGATAGTGGCGCGTCCGCTGGTACCGACCGAAGACTTCAATGTGCCGCGAACCCCGTTGCCGCCGGTGTGCAGACGGGCCACGGCCCGCAAGTGCATCACGTGGCTGCCGTTGTCGGAGTCGGGATTGGACTCGATGGTGGTTTGGTCATGGGTACCGTACCAAGCCCAATAACTGGTGCCATTTTCAAAGGATTCATTCTGCACCAGATTGCTTCCGGTTTCCTGTTTCAGCACCACGGAGTCAATCAGGCATTCTCCGGCGGCGAACAAACCGATTTGCACTTCGTCCGGAGTTCCGTTGCTGTCATCCGTCCGTCCCAGTTCAAGGGTGCCGGTGTAGGATATGGTGGTCCAATCGCAAGTTTTGGTTTCGTCGCTGTCGCCCCAGCTGCTTGGCAACCGCGGGTCGGCCCTCGGATCAACCCGTTCCAGCGAAGATCCGCCGCCGTCAGCCCATTTGCCCCACTCGCCGCCGTCGCGATAAGTGACCTCTTCCATAGCGACTTGCATGGTTGTCATTTCGTTGGCGTCGCAGTCCCACACCTGCAACGGCTGGGATAACCGCACGGTGTCCCTGCTGTTGCCGAGCGACCCGGAGTAGCTATCTTGCGCCATCATGTCCGTTGCGCCGGGGTAAAGGGCGCGGAAGTTGGCTTTCTTGCTCGGCACTACGAAATACCCGTTGGCGGCGATGGTTTCGGTGAATTCGTAGTCAATGCCGCCGGAGAGTGTCCATCCGGCCAGCGTGATGTCTTCGCCGGTAAGGTTTAGCAACTCGATGTATTCGTCGTTTTTGTCTTCGGTGATTGGGTTGTACATCAGTTCGTTCAGAACCACCGGGGTGGCGGCGCGCTTGGCGTTGGCGGTTGCCGGGGTGACGGATTCCAGTCGGCTCATCAGCGGGCCGCCGTCGGGGTAACGCCCGTAGCTGCGTCCGGCTTCGGTGGCGGGAAGACGCACCGCATCGATGATGTACGCGCCCGCGCCGTTGGGGGCGCGCAGCAACAGTTCGTCACCAGCGCCGTTGGCGGAGAATCCAAGCTGGGCCGCGTCAAAAACTTTTTTTGCTTTGGCGGAGACGGTGTTGCCGGCGGGGAAAGTGAATGATCCGTTTCGGCGTTCCAACGTGCATTGCGCGAGGTTCTTGGCTGAGGCCGCGGCGTTTAACAGTTCGATGAATCCGCCATCGTCCTGGCTGGCCGGCAGAATCTCGTTGATCAGCAACCCGGAGAAATCCGTTGGGCGGGCGGGATCGGTTTTGCCAGGCGAACCTCCGATGTATGCCGACCGCGCCCAGCCGTCCGGGGTGCCATCGCCATAGGAAGGACGCGCCAGCACCAACGAATGCCCGGTGCCGTTGATTCCGGCCGGCCACGGGTCGGCATCTTCGACTTTGATGGTAGAGAGCCACGCCTTAAGCTCGTCGTTGAATGTGATGGCGAACGGCAGGCTGAAGTTGTCCGCCGAGTCGGCCGCCACCACGTTGGAGATACCGTAAACCTCGGCAATGTCCGCCGGTGAGGCGGCTACCACCACGTAGCCGTTGGCGGGGATACGGTAACCGGCGGGGAAGGTGTATTCGATTGAACCGGAGAGCGTGTATCCGCCGATGCTTTCCGGGAAGGGATTGCTGTTGTAAATCTCGACGAATCGCAGATCCTTCCCGTCATTACGCGTGGCGGGGGCGGCTTGGATTTCGGTAATGGCGATTGCGGTCCGGCGCGAAGATGGACCGGGACTCTCCACCGCGCCGTAGCGAATCCGGTCCGGGATTGCGGCCGGGGCGGGTAGGGTGATGGTTTTCCCCGACACGGTGGCGGTGTTGGCGGGGCTGGCACGGTCGGACACCGTGTAGCCGAGTGTGATGGTTACGCCGCTGGAGGGCGCGGGGTTGAGAGTCAGCGCAGCGGTGCGTCCTCCGTTTGCAAGTGCGATGCCGGTCACCGTGTACCCGGACAAGGAAAAATCGGAGACCGTCAGATTTTCCGCCAGCGGTTCGGAGAAAGTCAGGTAAAGCGTGTCGGCGGATTCGCCGAGCGAAAAGGACTCCAGTGTCGGCGGGGTGGTATCAGGAATCACGGTGATGGCGGCGGACTGGGAGGTCACGGTTCCTCCGTAATTGGTGACCCGGCAACGGAATTCGGCACCGATGTTTTCGGCGGTAACAGCCACCGTGTAGGATGCGTCGGTGGCTCCGGCGATTTCATTGCCGGCGGCGTCTAGCCATTGGTAGGAGCAGAAAGTGGGTCGCTTCACTCCGATGGTGAAGGTGGCACTGCCGGTGCCGACGTTTTGCGGATAGACTTGCGAGGCTACAGGCTGGGTGGTGATGACCGGAGGATCCTGGTACGGGGTAAGGCACGCTTGCGGAAGCACGGTGATGTTGCTGTTGTTGCTGTTGGTGGTCCAGCCTACCATTAGGTTGTCGCCGCCGGTTTCCTCAACCATCAGTGCCTCGATGTAGTAACGTCTGCCGGCGGTAAGGGAGATGGCGGCGGATTTTTGGATGGCGTATTTAGTCCATTCGTTTTCGGCGGTATAAACCTCGACGTAGGCGATTTTGGTTTTGTTTGCCGGATTGTCATTTGTGCTTAGGTAGAGTTCGCCGGCGTTATCGGACGAAAGATAGAAATAGTACGTGCCGGAGGAGGTCGGGGTCAGGTAAGCCCGGGCCCGCTGGCCATACCGGTCGCCAATATTGTTAGGTGCGCGGAACGGGCCTTCGATAATCTGTTCGGATGACGGGTTGTCCGGGTAATTGGCATTGGAAGTAAGGTCGGTGACAAGTCCGTTGCTGCCGGTGATGGATAGGTTGGGGTAGAATTCCAGAAAAAAGCCGTTCGTTGCCTTCGCCTTAATGGCGTAAAGGCTGTTTAACGCAACCATAATTGCCAGAACTGTCCACTTTTTCTTCATACGGCAAACCCCTACTAAAACCACTATTGAATATCTATTTTATCAAAGCGGTGAAAGTGGGTCAAGCATCCTTTGGAGTTGGGAGGATAGTCTGCGGCGGACGCATGTTTCGCATAAAAAATCCGCGCCGGCATCTTTACGATGCGCGGCGCGGATAGTGAAACGTAAAGTTATGAAGTCGGCGTTATTCGATGATGATCAGCGTGCCGCCGCAGAACAGCGTCAACTTACCTTCGTCATTGACGAGAATCCGCAATCCGTCACGGGCGACGCCGTTAACCGAAACCCGCCAACTGGTCAGGTTTTCTTCCGCCTTGATGTCGGACAATGTCAGCGGGATTTCCATGCCGTCAAGTGCGGTGATGCTGGTGTCCGGCAAATTGACCAGATCCAGTATGCCGTTTTCCGCCGGGCGGAACGAGGTAATCGTACCGCCGCCGAGCGTGCAGTCAACTCGCAGTTTATCGATGATGGCGTTCGCGCTGTTAAGGGTCATCGCCGCGCCAGCGTCCACCTGCACGTAAGATCCGGCCGGAAGCGACGCCCCGCCATTTGCGAGCGAACCAAAGGTAAAGGGATGGCCCGCGTTCATTGCGGTATATAGGCAATAAGGTTGGGCGACACCGGCACGCTCGTCGAGAGTGACCCAGGTCTCGCCGTCCTCGCTGCCTTCGACCATCCAGTCGGACGGGCTACGGTCCAAGCGGTCGTTGGCGGTCACGAATAAATAGCCGTTCACCGGCAGCGCATCATCCTTCAGCCGCATCGTAAGGACACGGTAATTGGCTTCGCCACCTGCCATGTCATTATTGTTGGCGCACAGCTTGGTATTAGTGTTGTCGTCGAAAAGTTTGTCCATATCCTCGCTGCCGCTGCCGCCCGCGCTGTAGTTATTGCCTTTACAGAAAGTGCCGGGTTGGAGATTCGCCGCCGGGGTAGCGTCGGCAGCCTTCGTCAGTCCGTAAGCCTCATTCTCACCCAGCGCGTTCAAGACCAGCAGCTCGGAGAGTTGCAACATCGTGTTGCCCGCGGTTTTCTTGAAGGTGAAGCGCAGGAATTTACCCTTGAACGACAAAGGCCGTGCCAGCGATTCGAACTCATAATTGACGCCGTTGTTGAACGGTTTCGTTCGAATGGATTCGGCGCTGTAGTCGCCATTGGCCGTATAGGTGGTGTGCGGTGCCCAAAAGCGTTCGTCCAGTTTTTCCCACGTGACGCCGTCGCGACTGCCTTCCAGCGTCCAGTCGGTGGGGCTGCGGCGCACATGGTCATTCGCAGTAAAGAAATTGTAACTGGTGATGGGGTCGGCATTGTCCGCGAGCCGCATCGTGATTACGTGGTAATTCGGGGCTTTGCCGTTAACAGCGTCAGAGCAGTACCATTTTGTGCTGGTGGCACCATCGAAAAGGTTGGTCACCACTTCGTTTCCGGTGCCGGTTGCATTGGCGTAATTTTCTGCGCAAGTAAAGGAATTGGCATTGAGTGCCGGTGCCGCAATTCCGATACCCTGAATCTTAAGAAACTTGTTCTGCATCTCGCCGCTGACGTTGTATAATTGGAACTCAGAGGCCTGTAGCGTGAAATTGTTGGCTCCGGAGCCGTTGTTTCCGCCGTTACTGCGCTTGATAGTGAGCCGGAAGTACTTGCCGTCAAAACTGTGTGTGGCGGGAGCATTAACTCCCGCACCAACATTAAGGATGCCTCCTGACACGTGCGTGTCGCCGGTGTAGGTCGAATTTCCTACCAGCGTCACCTCTCCGCCCGTCACTTCAAGGGCTCCGGTGCCCGTAACCGTGCCATTAATATAGCCGCCATCGCTTGTGAGCGTTGCGCCGTTAACCAGTTCCACCGTGCCGTTGTTGTCCAGCACGGAGATGGGGACATTGCCGCCGTCCACGCGCAGTGTCGCACCCGGCTTTACGGTTACGACCGTGGAAGATCCGAACGCGCCGCCTACCGTGAAGATTTCGGACGGATTGAATCGTACGTCCGTAGCCACATAGTCCGTCCGCACATCAAGGTCTGTCCACGTCGCGCCGCCATCATTACTGCCCTGCAAACGCCATGCGGAGGGATCACGACCGGGTGTGTCGTTTGCGGTAACCAAGATGTAGCCGGTGATGGTCTTCGGCTGGTTGTAGTCGATTTGCAGCCAAACGCGGTTGCGGTCGGCTGCGGTACGGTTCGGGTGTGCCCGGAAATCAAGCCACTTGGTGGAAATCTTGCCATCCACGGCATTTCCGGGGGCCTCATTTGCCGGATAAGTGCTGCCGTTGTTGTCCGTCGTAGAGTCAAAGGAGATATTTTTGTAGGGGCGCGTTACATCAGTGGTGCCGCACAGGAGGACCAGTTCCGCAAATTGCATCGAGTTGACATTGTTCGCATCGAGCGGCCCCTTGATGTTTTCTACCTTGAACCGGTAGCTGGAGTAGGCTGCCGTATTGCCCTTGACGGTCGCCGAGCCTTCCTTAATGGTCAAAGCGCCGTCGAAGGCCGTGTCGAGGGTGAGTGCACCGGTACCGACCTTAAGCAGTTGTACTCCATCGAGTTGAGTGTTTAAGGTGGCGTCTGCGTTGTCCCGCCCGATGACAACCGTACCCGGCCCCTTGACCTTCACATCGCCAGAGGGGTTTTCAATGGTGAATCCGTTGATTCCGATCGTTCCCCGCGACCCCGATATGACATTGCCTTCGGGTAGCGGCACTCCCAGTTTCAGCGTGGCGCCCGTGATTTTCGTGTTGCCCGCATAGGTGACCTCGAAATCGCTTAATCCCGTTTTGCCGAGTGTTAAGGCACCGACGGGGTTGTTTTCGCTTCCGATGATTTCAAGTCCGCCGTCGCCGAAGATGTGGGTATGGTTACTTGTGATACCTACTTGTTTCGTGCCGATGTTTAAACGGATGTCGCTGTTTTCTTTAGCTTCTACCTCGAATATGCCGTTCTGACCGGAGGTTAAGAAGTCGGTATGATCCTGGCTGGGAACGAGTGTCCCGCCCGCAAACACGATACGGGAACGGGCGTCGTCGTTACGGTTGAAGTGGCGCGCTTGCATAATGCCGCCCGGGTTGAGTATCAGCTCGTTGAATAGCGTGTTATAGTCACTGCCGTCGTTGAGTGTATTAGGGGCGAACCTGGTGTCGGATCCCGTGTTGTTGAGGGACGCATTTTCGACAATCACGCGGCCTTTGACCTTTTGGCGGGTGCTGGCATTGCCGCCGATACGCAACTCTCCGGTAATATTTACGGTTGCGCCGTCCTTAACGTAAAATTCGCCGTCTTTGCCTTCGCAGCCTACGAACATCGCGTTGTTGACCTGAAATGTGCCCGGTCCGGATACCGTTAACGTCGGCATCACGCCGTTATCACCGGTAATTGCGAACTCCTTTTCTTGCAAGTATTTTACGGAATCCGTAAAGGTGATTGTGTTGTCGGTGGTGTTGGTGTAGCTGCCGCCGAACATGAACGTACCCGTACCGGAAAGCGTAAGCGGCAAATCCTGAAGTCCGGTGTTGTAGAGGTTCAGTTGGTAGCCCTGTCCGACGAGATTGAAGGGATGGGTTGGACTGATGTCGGCGGAGTGGGTGACGGTGCCGTGGACTTCGCCGCCCCAAGCCCATATCGGGCCACCGAGCGCATCGGTGAAATAGGTGGGGCCCATACCCAAGAGGTCTAGACCGTCATAAAGTCTGGTTTGAACACTGTAGAGTCCGCCGGCGGCCTCCGTGGGGTCTTCGTAGGTGATTTTCCCGATGTCTCCCGCACCCGCGGGATAGAATTGTGCGCCTTTCTTCACATAGACTGTCTGCCCTTCCGCGAGTGCCCGACCCAGTGAGAAGATGCCTTCCTCCACCACGATCGGGCCGGTAAAGGTGTTTTGTTCCGCGTAGTCGCAAATTTGCAGATAACCGGCGCCGCGCTTGATGAAGCCGCCCGCACCTTTAAACTGGAAGAAATCCGGTTGCGCGGAGGAAGGCAGGATGCGAATGTGATAACCGTTGGTGTCGAAAATCAGGTTTTTGCCCTCTTCGATGTTTATCATTATGCCCTGGCCGCTTATGAAATTGTCGTTTTGGGCCAATGCGCGCAATGTGCCGCCCTTGAAGTTGAAAATTGTTCGGCTGATGTCGTGGCAGTAGATGCGCCGGGTTTCCAGCACCCCTCCTTCTTCGAGGTTAATCTCGCCGGCGATGGCGATTTCGTCCAAGACGTACGAACCGTACTTCGAGGAGTCTGCGCTTGCGTACCACGCTGCGGACGCTAAGGTAGGCGCGGTGACGGTGCCGAAGATGTTGAGTACGCCCTTTGAGGTGAGGTCACGATTGTCGTTACTACCGTTGCGACCCAGAAACAGTCGGCCATTTTCGACTGTCAGCGTACCGCCCGCTTCGACGGTGACGGTTCCAAATCCGCCTGCCGCGCCGAGCGCCAGTCCCTGGCTGTCAGTGGGTGCTGCCGCGTCTAACGTACCGGTGAAAGTCGCCGAGGCACCGTTCTTGATGGTCATGATGCCCGTTTTACCGGTGGTTGTGCCCAAGGCGTTGACGGCCTCGCCAGATACGGAGAGCACCGCGCCGTTTTCGAGCGTCAATTCCCCATCCACCTGCAATTCCGGAATAGCGAGCGCGGCAGAAAGCGATTTCTGCTCGCCGGTTTCAATTTCCCATTTTTCGCCCGCTACCGGGTCGGCGGCCCAAGCTGACACCGCAGTAAGCGCGCTCACCAAACTGAACAACCACAACTTTTTCATTGGCACTCCTTCGTTTTCAATACGGATTTCTCGTAAAGACAAGGCTCCATGACCTTCCCCCACTTGAAACATTTATAATGTTATCAAACTTTCTTACGTTAAGCAAGTACAAAACAACTCACCGGGGCGCCCAAAACGCCCCGGTGGGGACTTACAAAAGTTTGGCGATAAAAACTTACTGCCAGCGTTTAATCTCTGCCGCTAACAGATCGATGCCGCGAAGCCCTTTCTCCAGTTCTTCGGGAATCGAGCGTTGCCAGGACGCCATCATAAATCCCTTGAGATGTTCGTCGGGGCAGTTCGCGCGGCAGAATTTCACGGTGTCGGCGAAATTCGTGTCGCATGACCAGTTTGCGCCGGTCGGGACTTGGTCAAACCCGGCTTTGGCCAAATCGACATACGTCTGGACATGGGGCCGCGACGACTCGTTCATTTTCGAGACATCGAACTCCGCGCCGTAGTACCAGTTACTCTGCAACACGCTCTTGGGCATCCGATTGATGAACTCGTCCTTGTGGTGCCAGCAGTAGTCACTCCAGATCCACGGACGCACACCCTTGGATTCGACCTGTTTCGCAAACCATAGGAAATCATGCCACCAAAGTTCGCCCTGACGGACGATTGTCAGCTCGAAGGTGCTTTGGTGTCCGGCGGTTTCCTCGTCGTAACCGAGATGGAAGAACCGTGGGGGTTTCCCGTCAACGCTGAAAATCTCGATCGCGTCTTTGATGACGTCGGCGCAGACTTCATAGTACTGCTTGGTCGAGACCATGCGCTGGTAATCCTTGAGCCAGGAGTCGTGGCAGGTTGAGAAGTTCATCTTGGGGATTGGTTCCAGCCCCATCGCCCGAAGCCGCGCAAGTTCTTTTTGGAATTTCTCGATCGACCATGTTCCCTTTACGGCGAGTTCGGGATGGCTGGGCAGCGCTACTCCTTCTGCCAAGTCGATGATAATCATGTTTGCGCCGGACTTCCCGAGCCGGTCGGTCAGCGACCGCCACACGGTTTCGTCGGTGCGCAGGTAGTCCGCCATGCACCGTACTTTGAACGACCGCGAGGCGTCGGCCGGGGCGCGGTTCAGCGGAATATCCTTCCATGAATTCATTCCGAGATGAAGCAGACAAGCCCATATCATCTCCTTCCCCGTTTTCTGAGCCATCGCCATCTCTCCGGTGGCCATCGCCCCCGCCGCTATAGCCGAAGCTTTCGCAAATTGTCGTTTGTCCATTTCGTGAGTTCCTTTCTTTTGAGTTAAAAAACCTTTGCCGCTATGGCGATACTTCGCCTTGCATAAACGGCTTTCGCGTTAGTCGGAACGCCGGATTTCCACTGTGGTCACTTTGGGTAGTGCGGGTGCGGAATCGGCGCCAAAGAACGACGGCATGTCTGCCGGCGTAAGCGGAAGTGTCTCCGGCACGGGAGTGCCGTAGAGTGCCTCGATGTTCGCATAGCAGGTGTATTGGGTGCCGTTTTCAAAGGAAAACATCGCCATAGTTCGCGCCGGGCGGAATAATAGGGCCGCCAACCGGTCGAACGCGGTTCGTTTCTCGCTGAAAACCCGTTCCCCGGTTTGCTCTTTTCGGGTAATGGCTTTTGCGCGGCGTTCCAGAAGCACGTGATTTCGGTTCATGCCCGCAAAAGCGAAGTTTCTTTTTACGGAATCCCAAAGGCGTGGGTTGTCGAAATAAATGTTGCGGGAATCAAATGTCCACGGGTCGGCCGGCGCGAGTATGAACCGGATCCGGTTTTCTTCGCGCTCCACCCGTTCCGCGCATTTTCCGTCGAGCCACGGCGTGTAGGCGGAGTAGGTTTGCATTGCTGGAAACGGCACCAGGTTCAGCCCCCCGGACATTGCCGGGCCCATATCCCACCCGGCGATCATTACGCGGTTGGAGCCGATTCTTTCAAGCCACGCTTCGGGCAGCAGTTCGGCCTCGATGGCCGGCTTCGCCTCTGCCGTTGCCCGTTCCAGTGCGGACCATGGACGCAGGTTGTCTGCGATTGCGGACGCGGAACATCCAAGTCGCGGCGTTTCGCCGCACCAGATTGCGGCCCACGCCACTGCGGAAAAGGCGAAAAACGAGGACATCGCGAGGGCGCGCCGCGCCAATTCCGGCGCGGCAACCGGGAGCAGAACCGCGAGGCAGGCGATTCCGATCAGGAGCGGCACCGCGGATTGTCTGACCACCGCGTATTTGTAGCTGCAAAACAGGAAGGGGGCGAACATTACCCAGAAAAGTAAGGATTTGAAAAGATGTTTTTTCCTGACGGTGAAAACGAAAACCGCGAAAACCGCGATTACCGCAAATGTGCCGAGCAGTTCGGGCAACGGTTTGTCGCAGGCCATGACGAGATTGTATCCCGAAGCGATTTCCAAAGAGCCGCGTATCCAATCGGCAAACGATCCTGCCGATCCGAAGAGTAACAGGGCGAATCCGGCAAACGAGATACCCAGCGATATGAGATATGCAAAAACTCCCGGAACGGCTTCGCGCTTTTTACGCAGCAGGAAGATGCCGATAATAAACAGTTGCTGTCCCACGACGTTGACGCAAGAACTGAACTTTACAAACGATTGCAGGGTGGCGGTCAACGCGGCCGCCGCGAACAGGGTTAACCGTTCGCGGCTTCGGATATCGCCGTCCGCCTCCAGCGCGGCGAAAGCGCAGGACATAATACTCACCATGCACCATTTCCACTCCATACCGTTTGGCCACGGAAGAATCCACATTAAGAGTAGGGCAAGCGCCGGAAAAGCCCCTTTTCGGCGCAACAATAGTACCAGATAGACGAATAGTGCCGAAAAAACGAGGTTTACGGCGAGTCCGGCCGCCACATTCGCGCCGAAGACTTGCGGGAATATCAGAAATCCGAGCGGGCCGTATGTGAACACCAGTCCCGAGCCAAACACATCCGTTCCGGAAAAGTAGTTCAGAACCCAAATCCATGAGGGGTCGAGTCCGGGACTCGCCGGCGTGACTGGCGGTGGGAGCGTAAGAAACGCTGTCGCGATTGCCGCCGGAATGAATACCGAGGGCTTGCCACTCAATTTTTCCGCGTACTCCGCGAACCGTCCTGCAAGAAAACGCCACATAACGAACGCGGCAATAGCGACCAATGGCAACCACGCCAGAACCAGTGCGGCGGCCCGGTAGGCCCTGAGGATATAGGGGAAGGCGTTGGGGAGATCAAGTGGGGCACCGTCGCGGACATTCAACAGCAGCGGGGCGCGGTCGCCGGCGGGAGGATTGTCGTAAAGCTTTTCCCGCATGCAGAACCTTGCGGCGAGGTTGGCGCTTATCGCCGGAACGAAACAAACGCGGATATTACGCAGGGGCCAGACTGCGGCCTTGCCGGTTTTGTCCGGGTAAAGTTTAAAATAGAACGTGCGCGCGGAACGGTCCACTCCGGTTGCCGCCAGACCGTCCGGTCCGATTTGGTTTTTGGCGGATTCGGTTTCTTTTCCGTCGGGGAAAACCGATACCGAAGACACGTATCCCTTGGTCCCGATGTCAAAATTAAGTCCGACCGGCATACGGTTCGTGATTAGAATCACGCCGATGCACCAAACCGCCGCCGCGACGGCGACAGATAATATCGTCGGTACCTCTTTCATTTTAGACATTCCGTTAGGTGGTCTGAAAACCACTTCTTGCCGATGGCAATCCATCCATCGTTAAACCAAAATGATGATACCACACCCCATCTGTACGCGCAAGGGTAAAAACGCGATTCCGCGCGGTTTCCGAATTTTCAAGCCGCGCGGTTGCAATCTGCCGCAGGATGGTGTATATTGTGTTTGTGTTTGTCCCGTTAGCCGATGTGGGAACTCGCGCCGCGGGACACTGATTGAGGATTTTGTGACAATGGTTGTCGGATCTGCTATAATCGGCGGTTACGCTGATAACGCCCAAGACAAGGAGCCGTGACAAATGAAGATGACGATGCTATGCGCATTTGCGCTGGGGATGGCCTTCTGCGCTGGTGCGCAGTTACAACCGCTGAACCTAAACGGTAGTTGGGAGTTCGCTTTCGAGGAAGGCAAGACCATTGAGACGGCGGGCGGATCGGACTTTGCCGCGACGGATCGGATGTCCGTGCCGGGCTGCTGGGATATGTTGCCGAAGTGGCTCTGCAAGCGCGGAACGGGTCTCTATCGGCGTACGTTCACGCTCGCGGAGTCGGTGGAAAACGCTTGGATCGTGGTGGACGGCATGGGGTTGCGCGCGCAGTTCGCCGTTGACGGAAAACCGGCTGGCGGCGTACAGCCGTTCCCGTGGGCGCGGCTTGAGATTCCGACCGGACCGCTTGCCGCCGGTACGCACACGCTCTTCGCGGCGCTCGACAACGTGCTTGACTGGTCCACGCAAAAATTGGCGCTGCCGTACTACGACTTCTACCTCTACGGGGGATTCTACCACGGCGTTAGCATGGTCTTTGACGGACGCAAGCTCTTCGTGCGCACCCGCGACTACAAGGCGGGTACAGTGGAAATCGAGGCCGTGGGGTTCGCAAAGGGCGACTTTGACGGTACGCTCGTATTCGATGGCAAGAACGAGGTGAAGTCCGCGTTCCGCAATTTCCGCGCGACGGTGCGTGTGCCGGACTTCAAGCTCTGGAGCCCTGACGCGCCGAATCTCCACACCGTAGCGTTGACGGAAGCGCAGGGGCGCGTCTCTCCCGTGACGGCGCGTTTCGGCATCAGGGAGATTAAGGCGGAGAAGAAGCGGCTGTGGCTGAACGGCGAGATACTTTTCCTGAAGGGCGCGAACCGCCATGAGGCGCATCCGCAGTTCGGCGCGGCTACGCCCGAAGCGCTGATGGTGCAGGATATTCAGCTACTGAAGTCTCTCAACGGCAACTTCTTCCGTGGCTGCCACTATCAGCAGAGCCAACGTTTCCTTGACTACTGCGACGAAATGGGCGTGCTGGTGTGGGAAGAGTCGCTCGGCTGGGGTAACAACGCCAATCAGATGTCCAACCCCGACTATTTCCGTCTGCAGGTGGAGCAGACTCGCGCGATGGTGCGGGCGAGTTTCAACCACCCTTCGGTGATCATCTTTGCCTTCCAGAACGAGAACGCCTCGCAAACGAAGGAAGGGAAGAAGATGAACGACGCGCTTATCGACGCAATCCGGTCGCAGGATTCCGGCCGCCTTGTTACCTTTGCCTGCAACCATAACGGAGATGACGTCTCGAACGAGAATACGGACATCGTCTCCTTTAACACCTATCCGGGCTGGATCGGAACCGACGCCGGAACGTTTGAAAACCAGAAGCAACTCATTGACGCGGCGGTGACGAAGATTGTCGCCCGTTACCGCAAGCTCTATCCCGAAAAGCCGATAATCGTATCGGAGATGGGTACCGCTGCCATATATGGTCATCACGACCCGGCGGCAGGTCAAGGTACCGAAGAGTTCCAACTTTATTACAACAAGGATGTGCTCGACCGCATCTTCGCCGACCCCGAGTTGGCTGGGCTCGCCTTTTGGCACTTCGCCGACGCGCGCACTTACCATCGCGGCGGCTCGTCCATTCGTTCCAAGCTACTCGCGGAGAACTTGGCCGGGTTTTATGACGGCTACCGCCGGGCGAAGGTCGTGACAACAGCCGTTAGGGAAGGGTTCGCGCGGAAGGCCGCCGGCGAACAGCCTGCGGGGGACACGCCTGCTCGGAACTAAACGCAAATCACACCCTGTCGATGGAAGATGTGAGACGGCGGTTGGATGGGACGCTAATGGGTTGAGGGTACGGTTATGACTAAAACTGCGGCTAGATCGATCACGGCGGTGGCCTTTGTGGCTTTGATTCCCCCTTGCGGCAATGTGCTGAATATTATCGATATGTTGTTCGATTTGGTTGCGTCGAAAATCGGTTTTGGATTCGTCCAGACACCGTACGAGCGGTTAATGGCGTTGACGTACAATTTGTTTGGCTCGGGTGCATGCCTTTTGACCAAAACCCTCGTGATTATGGTTATCGCGGCGATTCCATCCGTGTTCATCTACCGTTACCTTCTCCCTCGCGGTTTTCGGCAAATATGTGATGATTGCACGGCGCACAAGAAATTGGTTTGGACGCTTTTCGCGCTGTTCTTTCTCTTTTCCACCTTTATTATTTCGTTTTCCAGCTCGGTATCTTATGTAGAGGCTGACGACAGGATGCCCGAACCCGCTACATTACAGTAAAAGTGTGACATTGCGCTGTCCCACCCGGTTTTAGTGTGACAAAAAGTGTGACATGAGTCTTGCCACAGAAAAAATGATAAAAACTTTAAAATGCGTAATTGGCTATTTAAAAGGGGTTTAAAGTTTTGTCGGTTGCTTTTTCTGACCTTTGGCACGTGAATTGCTTTAATAATGGCGTTCCTCGAAAGACGGCGCAGACGGGGCTGGATCGGGGGACGGAAAGAAGGAGAAAGAGCAATGGCGAAAGTTTTAGGAATTGATTTGGGCACGACGAATTCGTGCATGGCGGTAATGGAAGGCGGCGAGCCGATGGTCGTGGAGAATGCGGAAGGGAAGCGCACGACCCCGTCGGTGGTGGCGTTCACCAAAGACGGCCAGCGTTTGGTCGGTGAGGCGGCAAAGCGCCAGGCGGTGACGAACCCGAAGAACACGATTTATTCAATCAAACGTTTCATGGGCCGTCGTTACGACGAGATGACCCAAGAATTGTCGATGGTGCCTTATGAGGTGGTGCGGGCCGCGAACGGTGACGCCCATGTCAAGGTTGGCGACAAAGTTTACTCCCCGCCGGAGATTTCTGCGATGATCCTGCAGAAACTGAAGACCGATGCCGAGGCGAAGCTGGGCGAAAAGATCACCCAGGCGGTCATCACCGTTCCGGCATACTTCAACGACTCGCAGCGACAGGCCACCAAGGACGCGGGGCGTATCGCCGGCCTTGAAGTTCTGCGTATCATCAACGAGCCTACCGCGGCTTCGTTGGCTTACGGTTTGGACAAGAAAAAAGACGAAAAGATCGCGGTTTATGACTTTGGCGGCGGAACCTTTGATATCTCGGTGCTGGACATTGGTGACGGCGTGTTCGAGGTTAAGGCCACCAACGGCGACACCCATTTGGGCGGCGACGATTTGGACCAGGCGGTCATGTCTTGGCTGATCGACACCTTTAAGATGGAGAACGGGATCGACCTTTCCCGCGACACCATGGCGTTGCAGCGGTTGAAAGAGGCCGCCGAGAAGGCCAAGTGCGAGCTTTCGTCCGCGCCGAGTAGCGAGATTAACCTGCCGTTCATCACGGCGGACGCCACCGGCCCGAAGCACTTGACGGCCACGCTAACCCGCGCTAAATTGGAACAGCTGACCGACGGATTGATCGGCCGCACCGCCGAGCCTTGCCGCAAGTGTATGAGCGATGCCGGTTTAAGTACCGTTGACGAGGTGGTGCTGGTTGGCGGGCAGACCCGTATGCCGCGTCTGCAGGAGAAAGCCAAGGAGTTGTTTGGTAAAGAGCCTCATAAGGGCATGAATCCCGATGAGGTGGTCGCGGTCGGCGCCTCCATTCAGGGTGGCATCCTCAAGGGCGAGGTCAAGGATGTGCTGTTACTTGATGTCACTCCTTTGACGCTCGGTATTGAGACCTTGGGCGGCGTGATGACCCCGCTGATTGAGCGTAACACCACCATCCCGACCAAGAAGAGCGAGATTTTCTCGACTGCCGCCGACAACCAGCCCGGCGTGGAGATTCACGTGTTGCAGGGCGAGCGTAAGTTCGCCAACGACAACAAGAGCATTGGCCGGTTCAATCTGGACGGTATCCCGCCCGCTCCGCGCGGTAGGCCGCAGATTGAGGTGACCTTTGATCTGGACGCCAACGGAATCTTGAGCGTGAGCGCCAAGGATCTTGGCACCGGCAAGGAGCAGAAGATCACCATCACCGCCTCCAGCGGTCTCTCCAAAGAAGAGATCGAGAAGATGCGCAAGGACGCCGAAGCCCACGAGGCGGAGGACGCCAAGCGCAAGGAGGAGGTCGAGGCCCGTAACCAGGCCGAGAACATGAGCTACCAGATTGAAAAGCTGTTGAGCGAAAACGCCGACAAGATTCCTGCGGACGCCAAGGCTCCGGTGGAGAAGGCGTTGGCCGAGTTGAAGGAAGCGCTCAAGAGCGGAACGATCGACGAGATCAAGGCCAAGCAGCAGGCGTTGACCCAGGCGATGGACGCGGTTACCAAAGGCATGTACAGCCAGCAGTCCGCGCAGCCCGGTCCCGACACCGGTGCGCAGCAGCCTGGCGGCACCCCGCCGAACGACGGCGGGAAGAAGGACGACGGCGATGTTATCGACGCCGACTTCACGATGAAGTAAGCGAGTGATTCTACAGTGGGGCCGGAACCGCGGGTGCGGTTCCGGGAACCCCGGAAAACCATGTGTTAACAAAGCAAGAGGAGAAGTAGTTATGGCAAAGATCCGTCCGTTGGGCGACCGCGTTTTGGTAGAGCCCATTGAAGAGAAGCAAGTCATTAAGGGTGGGATCATCATCCCCGACAGCGCCAAGGAAAAACCGATGCAGGGCAAGGTGGTCGCGGTTGGCAAAAAGCGCGACGACAATGGCAAAGAGATCGCGTTTGACGTTAAGGCCGGCGATATGGTGTTGCTGCCCAAGTACGGCGGCACGGAAGTGAAGATCGACGACAAGACCTACCAGCTGGTCCGCGAGGAAGACCTGCTCGGCGTTATGGAATAACCACGATTTTAAGGAGATTAGAAAATGTCAGCAAAACAGATGACTTATGATGCCGACGCCCGCCAGAAGATTTTGGCCGGTGTCCAGAAGTTGAGCAAAGCCGTTTCGTCCACCCTCGGCCCCGGCGGCCGCAATGTGATTTTGGACAAAAAGTTCGGCTCCCCGCAGATCACCAAGGACGGCGTGACCGTCGCCAAGGAGATTGAGCTTCCCGACCCGTTCGAGAACATGGGCGCCCAGATGGTCCGCGAGGTTGCCTCCAAGACCAACGATGTGGCCGGCGACGGCACCACCACCGCCACCTTGATGGCGGAAGCGATTTACCGCGAAGGTTTGAAGAACATCACCGCCGGCGCCAACCCGATGGCCATCCGGCGCGGCATTGACAAAGCCACCAGCGCGGTGGTTGCCGCCATCGCCAAGCAGGCGAAGCGCGTGAAAGAGCAGTCGGAAATCGCTCAGGTCGCCACCATCTCCGCCAACGGCGCGAGCGAGATCGGCGACATCATTTCCGAGGCGATGGACAAGGTCGGCAAGGACGGCACTATCACGGTTGAAGAGGCTAAGACTCTTGAGACCACCTTGGACGTGGTTGAAGGCATGCAGTTCGACAAGGGTTATCTCTCGCCGTACTTCGTGACCGACCCCGAGGAGATGGAGTGCGTTCTGGACAACCCGTACATCCTGATTTTCGAGAAGAAGATTTCCAGCCTTAACGATATGCTCCCGCTGTTGCAGGGCGTCTCCAAGACCGGCAAGCCGTTGCTGATTATCGCCGAGGACGTTGAAGGCGAGGCGCTGGCAACATTGGTGGTCAACAAGCTGCGCGGCACGTTGCAGGTCGCGGCGGTCAAGGCTCCTGGTTTCGGCGATCGCCGGAAGGCGATGCTGGAGGATATCGCCATCCTGACCGGCGGTAAGATGATCAGCGAAGATCTCGGCATCAAGCTGGAGAACGTTGAAGTGTCCTCTCTCGGCAAGGCCAAGAAGGTCACGATCACCAAGGACAACACCACGATCGTCGAGGGCGGCGGGAAGTCCAGCGACATCCAGGCCCGCGTGTCAGTAATCAAGAAGCAGATTGACGAGACCACCTCCGATTACGACCGTGAGAAGCTTCAGGAGCGTCTGGCCAAGCTCGCTGGCGGTGTGGCGGTGATTAAGGTCGGCGCGGCCACTGAGGCTGAGATGAAGGAGAAGAAGGACCGCGTTGATGACGCTTTGCACGCTACCCGCGCTGCCGTTGAAGAGGGCATCGTGGCCGGCGGCGGTGTGGCTTTGATCCGCTGCCAGAAGGCTTTGGACGCCGTTGAGACGGTCGGCGACGAGGCGGTCGGCGTTGAGATCATCCGCAAGAGTTTGGAAGCTCCGCTTCGCAAGCTCGTCGAGAACGCCGGTCTGGAAGCCGCTCTGATCGTTGAGAACGTGAAGAACTCCAAGGGTACCATTGGTTACAATGTCACCTCCGGCAAGTACGAAGACCTCGTTAAGGTCGGTGTCCTGGATCCGGCAAAGGTCACCCGCAGCGCGTTGCAGAACGCCGCATCCATCGCCGGGTTGCTCCTGACCACCGAGTGCATGGTCACTGAGTTGCCTGAGAAGAAGGAATGCAACTGCGGACATGGCCAGCCCGGAATGGACGGCATGGGGATGTAATTTCTTTCCCGCACACCCGGGGGCGCACGGCATTGCCGGCGCCCCCTTTTTTTATTCTTTTGCGGCGCTTCGCTGCCGCCGACGTCTTTACTCGCGCACGATCTTAACGTTGCGGAACAAATACCGGTTGGGGCTGGTTATCAGTTCTTTGCCGCTTGCGGTCTTCACGTTGCGCAGTACGACTTCCTCGGTAAGGTGGTAGGGATATTTTTCCACGTAACCCGGCGCGATGTTTTTCTTGCTGAACTGGCCGAAGATGTTGGGCCCGGAATACTTTTCGGGATGATGGGAATCGTCGATTTTCAATCCGTCGAACACGATGCGCCGCGGCATGCGGCAGGTGTAGCCAAAGTCGTGCCAGTCGGTGATTGAGCCGTTCACCAGCGTTCCGGTCGCGGACCGTCCGTTGGCGGGCACAAAAGTGCAATTGCGCACGATGAATTCCCCGTCCCATGTGCTTCCGTAGTCGCTGCGCAGATTGAAGAAGTTGCCGCTGCGGACAGTGGTGTTCTCAACGAGAAACGTCCCGAACCCAATGGCGTTGATGCCCATGTGTCCCAGCGTGGAGTTGCGCACCGTGGCGTTCGCCACGCCCATGTGCGCGTCAAAACGCGAGAACACGCAGTCGTCGTAAAGCAGGTTTTTGCAGTAGTTGGATCCAAACAAACCCCAATAGCGCCGATCGTTGATATCGGTGGTTTGACGGCAGCCGATGTACGAAATGTTCACGGAATTGTTAGCCGACAGGTCGTATGAACCCATGCTCACCGGTTCTCCTGCCGAACCGATGGTGGAGTAGGTTTTGTGCGCAGTGAAGGTGCAGTTGGATACGGTAACGTTTGCGCAGTATGATACGGAGATGAATCCGCTGTAGGGTGCGCCGTGGTCGCCTTCGTCCGTCACTTCGTGGCGAAGCCCTTGAACACGAACGTTTGAACGTTCGATTTTGATGCCGCGCCCGTGGTAGTTGTATTTGGATTCCGCGCGGTTGGCGATGGTGGTGAATATACCGCCTTTAAGCGTGAGCGTTTCCCCGTCGATCGGGCGGGCGGTGATGCCGGTAACTTTCTCGTACTCCCAAATGATGGGAGTTTGCGGAGAAACCGTTCCGGTCCGGTCGGCAAGGAAGACTTCTTTTTTCGGGGAACCTTTGTTTTGGTTGCGTCCGTAGCGGATGTATTGCTTCACATTGGAGTTCTGGACTTCAACGAGGCACAGACCGGGCAAAGCTACGCCAAGGTTCTCCTGCCCACGCGATAGTTTGTCCACCCCCTTTATCGCAAAGGGCCGGGCCGATGGCTCAACATGAAAAATCGGTGCCCGGATGTTGTCGAGCTCGCGGTCGTCAATCACGAATTTTGCCGTGCCGAAATCAACATCGGTTTTGATGACGGCCACTTTTGCGCCGCGCCCGATGTAGTACGTTTTGCCGTCGCCGGCCTTGACGGGCAGACGTTTTTGATTCGCTGCCGCGTGCGCGGCGACGATTGCGGCCTGGTCATCGGTTTTCCCGTCGCCCGCCGCGCCAAACTCTTCGTAAGTCACGAAAGTCTGCGCCTGCGCCAAAGCGGCAAAGAGTGCGCAAGACATGATGGCTGGGAGTGTTTTCATTTCATATCCTCTTAGGATTAAGCGTGAGATGTCACCAGATGCGGTTGAGCCGGTAGGCGCGGTTACGGTTCTCTATCATTCCGGCGGCGTTTTCGGTCTCAATCTTCACATTGGCGGGGTTGGGAGCCACTTTGGCCAGCGGCAGGCAGTTAAGCCCGTCGGCGGAGAAAATTTCCATTCCCACCCGGTCGAGATATACGGTCAGTTTTAACTGTCCGTCAGTTATCGGCCAGGTCACGCGCACGGAATCTGCGGCGAGGGTGCCGGTTTTTGAGTCGTATGAAACCGGAATGCCCCGGAATTTGAATCCGACCGTTTCTCCGTCACGAATCCGGCAATCCACGATTGCCTCTACCAGTTCGCCGGAGAAATTTTCGAACGGAACCGCGTCGCCGTCACGCAATTTTGCCAGTTCCCGCGCCGGGGTATGGGTCAGCCGTATTCCGGCTGCGGTGCGTTTCAACCCCAGTTCTTGCGGCAACCCCATGCCTTGGTTGAAACTTGCTTCACCCTCCAGATGCATCCACGGCACTAAAATGCGGCGGCCGTCCGGTGCGTCGCTGAAACTTTGCGCGGCGTAGTAGGCGACAGCGTCGGCGTATGCGGGTAGACGTTCTGCTTCGGCGGTAAAGGTTTTGCCGTCAAACGTTCCAACCGCGTAAGCTCCGCTCGCCCCGAATACCACCCACCGGGTTTCCGGCCCGCCGTCCACCGGCAACTCAAACAAATCCGGGCATTCGTAAAGAAAATTGCCTTGACCAGACTTGTCGCCCCGGATGGTGCCCGTCCTGGTCCAGTCCTTTAGATTTGGCGAGTTGAAAATTCCGATGGTGTGGTAGCCGTCTTGGTTGATGTAAAGCACCAATACCCACTGCCCGCTCGGCTGGTGCCAAAAGATCTTCGGGTCGCGGTTGCCGGCGGTTATGTTGCCGACTACCGGGTTGCCGGCGTATTTGGTGTAGTTCCGTCCGTCGAGACTGTAGGCCAGACATTGGGTAGACCCGCCGCCGGTGGCGGTGTATATCAGCACTTGGGCATTATTACCGAATCCGGCGGTGTTGTTCCGGTCGATCGCAGCGGAACCGCTGAACATCATCCCAGATTCGTCCTGGTATAACGCCACGTCTAGTTCCCGCCAATGTACTAGATCTTTGCTGACCGCGTGTCCCCAGTGCATGTTGCCCCAATTCCGCCCGTAGGGGTTGTATTGGAAAAACAGGTGCCACTCGCCTTTGAAGAAGCACAATCCGTTCGGGTCATTGTTCCACCCGTGGCGGGGCTGGAAATGGAACTGTGCCCGCCTCGTCTCGCGGTAGTCCTGCGGAGTGGAGTAGGGGGCGGCATTCATGGATATCGCGGCGAATCCGGTCCCGTCTTCGGGATATTTTTTCACCGTGATCCGCAAGTTCTTCCCCGCGTACGGGGCAAGGTTCAGTGTGCCCTGCCAATCCGCATCGGCGGTTGTGGCCAACTCGGCATCGAAATAGTGGATGGGTTTACTGCCGTCAAAAAGTTCCACCCGGAATTTTTCCCCGCCGTTTTTAATCGGTACCCAGAGATAAGGCTTGGACGCATCCACGGTTACTGCTCGTGTGCAGTCCGTGAATCGGGTTGCAGGGCTGTCGGAGAAAACAATGTGGTCAACATTGATATGGCCCCAACCGCCGGTATGACGGTCGGTGATCCTGATTACGGCTTTTTTGCCGTTTAATTCGGATACATCCCAGAATTCAGGGCGCAAAACCTCGCTGCCGCCGGGGTTGACGTTTTCGCCGCGGGCGGACCGCATCGCCTTACCCTCCACCAGCAGTTCCATAACGGTATCATTGTGACCGCCACCGCCGATTAGGAAGTTGATGTATGGTTTCGCGATTTGAAATTCCGGCGATGTCAAGACCCCTACCGAATTGTCTCCGCCCCGGTAGGAGTTGACTAATCCTCGGCCCTTGTAACCCGACACCGTCATCTGGTTTGGCAGCGTGCCGTGGGCGGGGCCGTCGCCAAACGCCGTTCCGGAAGTTTTCCACGCGCCGTAATCATTGCCCTCGAAATCCGCGAACACCGTGTCCTCCGCGAACACCGCGGAAGACATTGCCGCCGTCATCACGATCGCCGCCAATAGTTTTCTCATAACGTCTGGCTCTTGGTGGACGTTTTTCGGTGCAACTCTGCCAGTTTCTGGATGACGTCGCTGTAAGAGTCAACCACGGTGATGTTTGTCACTTTCTGAACCAGTTCGCGCTGGGCGTCGGTCTGAACCACGGCAACCACCAGTCCGCCGGCGTTGGCGAAATCGATGATGGCGGACGAGAAACTGTCCTTGCCGGGGCAGGGGACCACCACCGCGTCCAGATGGCGGATGGTATTGTCGTTTACATCGTCCACTACGTCAAAACGGCGATCGGGCAACAGCGTCCGAAGGTAGAAATCGCCAAAAGTTTTTTCGGGCACGGTTACGCATCCCACGGAAAGCGCCCCGCGCATCCGGTCACGGCACACGCGGGTCGGCGCGATACCGGTGACATATTTGAAACTGTTCAGCACCAGGTCATAGTTCTTTTCGTGGACTTCTGGATTAAGTCCGCTGATATACGCCTTGCCCTTGCCGACCCGTCCGCCCAGCACCGCCGCTTTGCCGGACATCGGTTGCGTAGGCATCGGGCTGCAGGTGCTGACCGTGCTTCCGTAATACTCGATCAACACCTTTATGTCGGTGTCAGGGATTGGATCGCTTGGCTGCATAACCGGACCGTCTGCGTATTGGACTATACAGTTGGTGTAGGAGTTGCCGAAGACGCTTAACCCCTCTTTGGTGAGTTTAACCTCGGTTCTCGTGCTGCCGCGCTTGGTGATTTCGTTTTCGTTCGTGAACGGCACCAGACTCAGCCGCGGGCGGTTGGGCTCTTTTTGGAGCGCAAGAAACGCGCCGGCTCCAATCCCGTAATACTTGCCACCGTTGCGCACGAACTCGGTGACCGCCATCCGGCCTTTATCGCCTAAAGCGGCGTATTGGGTGGGACCCCATCCGTTCGGCTGGATCAGCAGATCCATGCCATCCAAAGCCCCGTTGCGGATATCTTCGCCACTGACCAGCTTGACATCGTATTCCGGGGCGAAGGTCAACAATTCGGCAATCGTAAAATTAGCTCCGCCGCGATCCGTATAAATCGCGGTCTTCACCGTTTTTTCGGCGTTTGTTATCGGAATCGGCGGAGGGGTCTCAACCGTTGCCGCAGTCAAGTCGCGCAATATCTGGAATGCCGTATCGCCGTCCTTGGCCAGCGTTGCGTCATCGCCAAATGCCTTACCGAGCGATTCCGCCGCTTTGCCCCAGCCGATCAACCGTCCGCCTCGCGCGATAAACTCTTTGGTTCTTTTGCGGTTGGCGAGCCCCATGCATCCCTTGTAACTGTAGAATTCCGCTCCGGACGGTACCAGCAGCACGTCAAGGCGGCGCAATGCCCCGTAGGCGATGTCGTCCCCGTTTACAGGGATCAAGTCGAATTCCCCGGAACGCAGTATCCGCTGGAGCAGCAACGCCGTTTCGACGCCGATCGAGTTGTCGCTCATGAAGCCAACCGCCAGTTGTCCCGGTTTTTTGCGGGGCAACTCCCAGTCCACATCGCGTCCCGAGACGTAGCGGAATCCGGCACGCAGCACATAATGGTCATCGATGTCAACTTCCGGATGCACCGCGCTGGCATAGATCCTGCCCTTGCCGTAGGTGCCGGCAACCATCGCACCTTTGCCGGCCATGGTCTCGCGCGTCCGGTTGCTGTATAGATTGATGTCGGAGTCGTAGGCGGCAATCATTTTGATGTCTGCGCCGTCCACCGGTTTAGACGGTATTAGCACCGGGCCGCCGGAATACTTGATGCGGTGTCTGCTTCCGGCCTTGATTCCCAACATCTCCTCGGCGTCCGAGTTGAACGTGATCATCATGTCCGCTTTACCGATACCGCCGCGGCTAGTGAAAGGGATCAAGTTCAGCATATCAGGATGCGAATCGCTGCTTTCCGAAATCAGGAAGCATCCCGCGCAGGTACCGATCCATCCGCCGCCGTTGCGGACAAACTCTTTTACTTTGGCGCGCCCGGTCTTTCCCAGCATCTTGGACTCGGTGACCGAATAGCCGCCCGGCATGAGAATCAGATCCGCGTGATCCAAAGCGCCTTCTTGAATCATCTTGGCATCCACCGGGAAGGTCTGCAACTCTTTCGACAGCGTGGTAAGCCGAAGCCAGCTGTACGCACCGTTGGACCTTGCGCCGCAATCGACAAACAGTGCCACTCGTACCGGGGCCGCCGACTTGCCCCCATTGTCCACGCCAACACAACCAACAAACCCTGCAATCGCCGCAGCAAACCAAACAATAACACGCCTCGTACGGATATTCATAGAAAACCCCCTCTTAAAACGTAAGCTTAAAAATGATAGCATAGGGCTTTGTTCAATGTCAATCGCTTTGCGGTTTTTATAGCAAAAACAAAAACGCAATTACCCCCTCCCCCTAGATGAAAAACTTTTTTTACACTTGCGCCCGATGCGCGGATTTGGCACAATAGATACACAAAATCTTTCAGACGCGTAAGGTTGTTTTTGCGGGTTTCGCTAGGTCGTGTGGCCTAGCTTGCAGATGGTGCGAAAGAGGGTTTTTGCAACTACCTCTTCAGTCACAACAATGAAAGGGCGAACCATGTCAACAGGAAACGCACTCGATGGAAAGCCGTATGCGGGAAATCCACACGTTGCGCCTTCGCAATGCTACGGCGGCATAAGCCGGTTTGATGAGGGGGAAGCCGCATCGGCGGCAACGCCGAGGCGAGGGTCTCTACTCTACAACAGAAGCTTTCCATCGCCAATCTGTGGAAAGATCCGGCATCTGTCGCGTTCGTTCCGTGAAGAAAGGGGGACTTGCGCGGCTTTTTTCCATATTGCGGAAGAGGGTCGATATGTGGTAGAATCTTAAAGCGATGGCGGTTAAAAGAATGTCAATGACAATTCAGAAGACAGAATGCTCCGCGAGGAGAACAGAATGCAACTGCGAGAGGGAATCTGATAGATGAACACGGTTCTTTTCGGAGGAGCCACGATATCCTCGGTTCTCTTCGCGCTTTGGTGCGTTTATTCCCTGTGCAGGGGAGTGGTGCCTTTCTCGAAGAAGGCGAAAGAGGTCAAGCGGAGGAAGGCGGTGCTCACCAAGGCGCGCAAGTTCGTTCTTTCGTACGAGGATCTGCCGGCGTACTCTGCGGGCGGCGAGCACGGTGAGGCGATGCAAAGCCTGCGCGCGGCCTGGAAGGCGCGCGACGCGGAAAAGTGCTTTAAGCTGCTGACCGAGCTCAATCCGCCGCAAAGCTGGGCCGCATGCCGCGAATGGCTCGACATACTGGTGATGTCGATATCCGTGGCGATGGCGTTCAGGGCCTACTTCTACGAGCCGTTCCACATCCCCACCGGCTCCATGCAGCCAACGCTATATGGCAACCACTCCACAACCTGCAAGCCGGAGGAGGCCACTGCGTGGGACAAGCTTCCGGGCCTCAGATGGTACAAGTGGCTCGTCACCGGCAAGATGTACGAATGCTACCGGGCGCCTTTCAATGGCACGCTTCGGTTCAAAGGCATGAGGCACACGGGCTTCTACGACATGCGTGTGTTCAGCGAAGATGAAGGCGCAAGCAGATCGATGCTGGTGCCAACCGACGTGCCGAAGCTGCCGAGCGGACTCCACGATGGCTCTGTGGTGCGCCAGGGTGATCTGTTGTGGAGCGGCTACGTGCATTCCGGCGACTACATCTTCGTGAACCGCTGGCTGTGGAACTTCAGGCGCCCGCGCCGCGGCGATGTGATGGCGTTCACCACCACCGGCATTCCCAAGCTGCAGCAGTACACACATTTCAGATATTACGGCAAGCGCATGACGGGCGTACCCGGCGAGAAGCTCTCGATCGTGGCGGCCGGAGAGAAGGATGGTCAGCCGGCGTTCGAGCTGCGCGTGAACGGCGAGAAGCCGATGACGCCCCTCCGCATTGCGCAGATACAGAACCACGAGAAGTGGCACGAGAAGGCGTATCCGTACGCAGGGTACAGGCCGAGTGGTGATTCCAGGTTTGATGAACCTGGACGCACCATTTGTCATGTGGGCGACGAGGTTACGCTTGGACCCGACGAGTACTACGCATGCGGCGACAACTCCACCAACAGCTTCGACAGCCGCTACTGGGGACCCGTACCAGCGAAGAATCTTGTGGGCATAGCGGGCGGCGTGTTCTGGCCGTTCGCCACACATCGGTGGGGCCCGATCGAGTAGGCGGAGGACTTAGTGCTTAAGTTGCAGGATTTCAGAATTCAGACTTCAGATAAACTAATGAAAGGCATACAGCAATGATCAAAGTGCGCAAGAACTGCAAGTACGCCGTGGCGTGCGTATCGTCCATGGGCCTACGCATCACACCCGAGAACAGGATGGCGGTGCACAACTCGAACCGCTTCCTACTCCAGGCCACGAGCGCCGAGACGAACGTGCTGCAAGCACCAAGCACTAGGCACTCCGCACTAGATATGCTATAATTAACAGCCGAAAGGAAAAGGACTGGAAATGACAACATGGTCTTTCATTCTAGGAGTGCCGCTGCTGGCCCTTGGCCTTGTGGCCGTTCTGGCGACAGAACGCGCCGCCAGGGCTATGGTGGCGTTTCCGCGCTGCGCGCCTGCAGGGTGGGTACTCTGCGCCATAGGCTGGATCGGCACGGCATACGAGTGCGACAAAATCGGCATCGACATCTTCGACAAGTTCCTCAAGGCGTTTCCCGGCGAGGTGTGGCTGCTCGCGGCCGTGTTTACGGTGCTCATGTGCTGGTGGATGGCGAACCTGCTGCCAATACGCGGCCTTTGCGCGATATTGATGCTCTATCCCGCTGAACTGTTCCCCGCGGTGCGCCTTTGCGACACGGGGTGGCGCATCCCGCTCGTGGTGTTCGCGTACGCATGTGCGATCACGGGCATGATTGGTATGTTCTATCCGTGGCGAATCAGGCAGGTGCTCGCATGGTGCGCCGCAAGCGGCGCGCGAGTGAGGGCGTTCGGCGGCGCGCTGCTCGCCATCGGTGTGCTCTTCTGCGCCATCGGAGTATTTGTGAAAGTTTGAAGGTATGAGAGTGTGAATGCGCGAAATGCAATACCCTCCAACCCTCTAAACTTCTAACCCTCTAACCCTCTAAACATCCAACCTTCCAATCCAAGGAGGAAGGGACGTGAGGGTCAGACCCCATTGGTGGAGTAGGAGTGGTGGAGTGACGGAATATTTGGTAAACTGTTCGCCATGCGACGCCCAAGGAACTTTCAAACGGACAGATGC
>DBXY01000053.1 GCA_002309765.1 Verrucomicrobia bacterium UBA1200 | reverse complement strand
GTGAAGACGAGCGGCGAGTCCCCGTCGGCGAAGACCTTCAGGGCGCACGGCACCGAGCCGGTCCACGGCGTCGTCGCCCCGAGGCCGATGCTGACCTTGACGCACCCGGAGGAGACCTCGCGCTGCTCGCAGTCGCACCCGGTCTGCGGCGCGGAGCACTCCGCCGGCGGGTTGCGCAGCGTGGTCGCCCCGCCGAACAGCGGGGTGGGAAGAAACGGCAAAAGAACGGCTATAACGGAGGTCAGGCGGGCTTTCATCGCAATTCCCCAAAAAAGAAGTTTTCCTAAAACAGGGTTAGTGTAGCAAATTCTTTCGGCCGGTTCAAGACGGATTTTAAGTTAATCGGGCATTCTTTCGCGGATACGCTTTGCGGCGGTTTCGGCGGCGGGACGGAAACGACCGCCTTTCGCGGCCACCGACTCAAGGAGCGGGATGTCCCCCGATACGCCAAGAAGCCCGGTCGAACCGGCGGCGGCGATGGCGGCTACGGCATCGCGGTTTGGGTCCGCGAGGATTTCGCGAAGGATGGGCAGCACCTCGGCGTAACCGCGCTGACCGGCGAGCTGAATGGCGGCCACCCGGGCGGCAGGATGGGCGGACGGACGGCAAAGCGCGAGCGTCAGCCGCTTAAGTTCAGCCTTTTCGTCGCCGGTCGCGCGCCGGTCGCCGTCAAGTGCGTAAAGCGCCGTCCCGGCGCACGGGAGACGGGTCTGGCACGCCGACGCGACAAACACGCCTCGGATGCGGGAACGGAGGGCGAAGTCGGATATCCCGTTCAGCATCGCGCCCAAATGCTGGATGCAGTAGTCGGTGACGGCGGGCGGATAGGCGCCGCTTTCCACCATTTCCGCAAGCATTTCGGCCAGTCCGTCTGGTGGCGGGTTTTGCGCCCGAAGCAAGTTAAGGACATCGTTGCGAAGGGAGGCTTCGCGGTCTGGGCGCAGGCAAAGGTTAGTGGAACAGACATACGTCATCAGTTCCAGCGTATCGCCGGCGCCAAGGTTTCGAAGCCGCGAGATAGAGCGGAGGGCGTTGTTTCGGGTTTCATACCGCCCTGCGGAGGCTGGGTCAAGCCCGCATACGGTGGCAACAGCGCCATACTGGGGCGATTCCGGGATACCAGACGGTGCGACATCCGTTTTTTGTCCCACCGCCCGGACACGCACATTTGTCACCGCAACCGGTTCCGGCACCGAAACCTGCATAGGATCCTTTTGGTAAATATTCCAAACAAGCGCGGCAACAATTGCGGCAATCAACATGACCGGAAAGGCCAAGAAAAGAATCTGTTTGCCATTCATGCCGGTCATTCCAGTCGGATGCGGGGATCCAGCCAAGCGTAGCACAAATCCGTGAAAAGCTGAACCACCTGGTACAGCAGCGCGCCAAGTATCACCACCGCGCGCACTACCGCCATGTCGGAGGAGTGGATGGCGTTGATGCTGACATTACCCAAACCCGGAATGCCGAAGAAACTTTCGAGCATCAGGCTGCCGGTAAACAGAAACGGGATGGACTGCGACACATACGTTACGATCGGGATAAGGCTGTTGCGCAGCACATGGCGGCACAAAATAACCGATCCGTCCAAACCCTTGGACTGCGCGGTCCGCACGTAGGGTTTGTAAATCTCGTCCAAAATGGCGGCGCGGAAAAACCGCACGTCCCGGCCAAGACCGCTGACAATGCCGATCAGCACCGGCAACGCCAGATACGCCGCCGACTCGAACCCCCAAATGGGGAAAAGCCGCAACTTGAACGCGAAGAAAAACTGTCCGGACAAAACCCACACCACATAGTTGACGCTCATCAGAACGGTGGAGACCACCAACGCCGCTTTGTCAAATCCCCTGCCCCGCCAAGCCGCGCACAACAGGCCGAGCATCACCGCCACCAAGGTGCCGCCGATCAGAATCGGCACGGTCAGCATCAGCGACGGCCCGCAGCCGTTGCGCAAAATCCGCGCAACCGGCAGCTGGTGTTCCGAGGACATCCCCAAGTCGCCGCGCAGCAACGCCCAAACGTAATTGACGAATTGGGAGTCCCACCATCCGGCGTTGCGTTTTTCAAGGGTCATCTTTTTGCCGGTGGGACGCGCCACCTCGACCTTGGTGGCTTTCCAGCCCTCGCGCACCGTGAACTCAATCGGCCCCGGACCGTCAATCAGCGCGTCGTCGTCAGATTTTCCCTCGATGTCCTCGAAATGCAGCTGCACCTGCCCGGCCGACAAACGATAGGTGCCGGCCGGCAACGCATACGTCAACGGCAACGGCGCCCGCCCGCTTTTCCCGTCCGGCTCCAGTTTGTCGGACGGGAACGCGGTCATGGCCCTGATTTCCGTCCAGCGCCCCGCGATCAGCGGTTTGTCGTAACCGAACCGGGAATCGAAAGCGGCCAGCGCTTCCGACGAGGCGTTTTTGCCCAACACCACCTCGGCCGGGGATCCGGAAACCACGTTGAACAGCAGAAAGGTCAGGATCAGCACCCCCACCGTGGTGGGGAGCATCTCCAAAAGCCGCCGTATGATGTAACGCCGCACCTCGCCCCCCTTACTGGATTACCACCAGCGAAATGCCCGAATGGCTTTCGCGGGGTTTCATGGACTTCAGCCACGCCGGCATCTCGGAAGCGAGGTTGGTCACCGTAGAGCCGTCTTCCGCCAGCACCTCGGTTTCCGGGCGTTCCGACACCGCAAGCGAATCCATCACCCGCTGCAGGCTCGCCCGCTGTTGGCGGGTAATGTGCATAGAGGTGGAAAACGAGCCCAGAATACCCCCCGTGAGCGCGCTGATGATCGACACTAGAATCAGCGTGGAAACCGTAACCTTTAACTTGCCGGACGCGGTGTAGCTGATTTGCGACTGGCTTTGCAAGCGATCGCGGGCGGCTGAAAGGCGCTCCTGTTCCAACAGAAGCCGCTCGCGCTCAAGGCGCAGTTTCTCCTGTTCCAGCAAGAGTTCGGTGCGGGAAAGGGCCTCGTCTTCCGTTTTGGCCGCCGCCGTATCGGGGTTTGCCGCCATATTCGTCCCCTTCCCTACTTTTTCCTCATGCCCTCAAGCCTCGCCCCGAGCGGCAAAGCGCCGACCAGCGGCCGGGCGTAATCAATGAACGCCTGGGTAACGTTGTTGCCGGAACGGTTGATGAACTCCTTCGGCATGCTGCGGGTTTCCCGCGCCACCATGCGAAGCGGCACCACTTCAAACGTGACGCCGTATTTTTTGGTGGGTTTGCGCCTGATAACGATCGAGCCGCGGGAGATGTCCTCCTCCACCGCGGCCTGCACCGCCGCCACGCCGACCAGTCTCGCCTCCAGAGCGTCGGTCTCGGAGGCGATGCCAGGGAAGGAGCGCTGGAGGTAGCCGAAGGTGTCGGCGCGGACCCGCTTGACGTTCGCCCGCTCTTTGACCACCTTGGCGAGCAGATCGCCCAACGCCCCGGTGCCGCTCAACTGGACGTTGCCGTGCGAATCGGTCTCTTGTGTGAACTTGGCGACGATCGGAGTGCCGTTCTCATCGACAATGCCCTCGGACACCGCCACCACGCAACGACCGTATTTTCGCATCGCGGCCTTTACGTCACGGACGAACTTGTCGATGCTGAAGGGGCGTTCCGGCAGATAAATCAAATGCGGGCCGTCGTCTTCGTCCACCCGCGCCAACGCCGCCGCCGCGGTCAGGAAGCCGGCATTGCGCCCCATGATCACGTCAATCTTTACCCCGCCCAGAGCGCGGTTGTCCAAATCGTCGCCGCGCACCGCGCAGGCGACGAAACGCGCCGCGCTGCCGTAGCCGGGGGTGTGGTCGTTCTCGCGCAGATCGTTGTCGATCGTTTTGGGGATGTGGACGCAGCTGATGCCGTATTCGGACTTGACCGCCTCTTCGTTGATGATGTAGGCGGTCTCGGCGGAGTCGTTGCCGCCGATGTAGAAGAAATAACGGATGTCGAGCTTTTTCAACACCGCGAAAATCGCCTGGCAGTCTTCCGGCGTCGGTTTGCGGCGCACCGACCCTAACGCCGATGACGGGGTGTTGGCCACCAATTCCAGCGTTTTGCGAGTTTCCTGCCGCAAATCGATGAAGTCCTCGTCCAAAATCCCCTGGATGCCGTGCAAAGCCCCGTAGATTTTACCGACCTTGCGATTGCTCCGTGCCGCCAGCACCGCCCCGACCAGGCTTTGGTTAATCACCATAGACGGACCGCCGCTCTGGGCGATCAGCATGTTTCCCTTTTGTGACATAGTGGCATTCCTTTCTTGAAAACAGAATTAAATGACATCGAGGTCAAATCACCAGACCGGGGATTTTGGGCATCAGCTTCTCCATCTCCGCCCGCCATTTGACGATCTCCGGGTCTTGGTCAACCAGTTTGGTCACGTTGACGTTGGCCTTCTTCCAATCGTTGAACTGCTGCCGGATCTCGTTGTAGTTCTTCAACAGCACGGCTTGCTGGTTCTTGATCACTTGCAACTCGTCCATGTATTTGTCGCGCAGCATTCCCTCCGCCTCGTTGCGCTTCTTTTCCAAATCCTTGGCGCGGGAAGTCAAATCGTTGACCTTTTTGTACTCTTCCTGGTACTGCTTGAAGTACGGGTTCTTCTCCGCCGCCGCGCGCAGCAAATCATCTTTCTTTTGCGTCGCTTTGCCGCGCAGCAAATAGTAACGCTGCAAATCGTCCATCTGCCGGCGGGCGAGTTTCCGCGGGTCGCCGGTGAAGAGCAGCACCTCTTCCTTTTTTACCAGATAAAGGGTTTCGGTGTCCGCGCCGGTCAGCCAATAGCACGCCGCTAGCGTTCCCTTGGAGCTGT
The DNA here is from genome assembly GCA_002309765.1 of Verrucomicrobia bacterium UBA1200. Taxonomy (GTDB): domain Bacteria; phylum Verrucomicrobiota; class Kiritimatiellia; order RFP12; family UBA1067; genus UBA1200. Next base: position 9,022 of record DBXY01000053.1, on the reverse strand, counting down.
TGCTGAATTTCTTGAATTTGACGAAGGTGCCGCCGTCAACCGTGCCCATGTTGCTGCCGGCGTCGTTATAATAAACGGCGGGACGCATCACCACGCCCCAGGTGGGGTTGTCGCCGCTGCGGGCGATGTAAATGTCGTGCATGGAGGGCGGAAGGATGTCCTCCTCCGCCACTTCGGCGTTTTTAAACTTTGCCGTGTTTTCGGTCGCGGGTACCGGCGCGGGTTGGGCTACGGCGGCCGTCTGAGCCGATTCCGGCTGCGCGGTAACCGCCGGGGTCTCCGCCACGGCCGCGGCCGGCGGTTTAGAGACGCTTTTTTCTTCGGTCGGCTCGGATGCCCCCTCGTTTTTGGGACTGACCAATAGTGGCGCGGCATACCACACCGCAGCGGTACCGGCCACCGCGACCGCAAGATAAATCGGGACAAAGTGTTTCATCGCAAACACAACCTCCTAATGTTGGCACTTGGGGCAGAACACGCTGCCGCGCCCGCCCAGCTTGACATTCACCAAAACCGTTCCGCATTTCGGGCAACACTGCCCGGATTTACCGTAAACCATCAGCTTCTGCGCAAACTTGCCTTCGCTGCCGTCAACGTTGAGAAAGTCGCTCACCGTGGTTCCGCCCATTTTAATCGCGGCGCGCAGTATCCGCTTGGCGTTCTTAACGATCGCGCCGCACTCTTCCAGCGTAAGCTCCGACGCCGGACGCAGCGGCGAGATTCCTGCGGCGAACAGAGTCTCCGCCGCGTAGATGTTGCCGATGCCGGACACCACGGAATTGTCCATAATCAACAACTTGGCCGGCCCGCGGCGGCGCGCGGCGGCGGCGTGCAGCAGTCCGGCGGTAAAAGCCGCGGACAACGGCTCCACCCCAATCCCGGCCAGCGAAACCGGCCAACCGTCTTCTCCCAACGGCTGCACCTCAAGCAGACCGAACCGGCGGGGATCCTCGAAGCGGAAAATTTTACCGGACGACAGCCACAGGAAAACGTGCTCATGTTTGCGGCGCGGGACTTCCGCCCCCTCAACCCGCACCACGCCGGACATTCCGAAATGCATCAGCAGCGCCCGGCCGTCGGAGAGATCCGCCACCGCGTAACGCGCCCGGCGGCGAACCCCGTTGATGCGGAGCCCGACCAACCCGGCGGTCTCCAAAGGTTTAATCGGAGTGCGCAATCTGGGCGAGAAAACCTCGACCTTCGTTATGGAGCATCCCCGCAACGCCCGGTCAAGCGCGGTAGCGATCGATTCGGCCTCTGGCAATTCGGGCATGGCTATCGCTCTCCCTGTAGAACTTGCAGCGCCATGGAGAAACGGCTTGTCTCGCCCGGCTTCAAGGTGACAGACTCGCCCCGGAAACAAACCGGCTCAACGCACAGGAACCGGCGTTCCTCGCCCGACTCCATATCGTTCGCCGACGAAGTGCCGGCCGCCCCGGGATTCCACACCACCAGCTTGCGGGCGCCCTTGAAAGTCACCAGCACGCTGCGATCCAACCCCCGGTCGTAAAGCACGTAACCGCTGGAATCCGGCGACACCACCATATCCGCCGCCCCCGATAGGGTCAGCGGCCCGGACAGCACCGACTCCTTGTCGCCGTTCAGCAGATCGACGACTTTGGCCGCCCCCAAGCGGCGGATCTCGGCATCCGCCAAATCGCGCACCAGCAGGTACGGGTGGAAGCCTTGGGTAACAGAGAACGGGGCATCGCCGGGATTGGCCATCGCGAGATTGAGCTGCAGGCTCTCGCCCAATTTGATCTCCAGTCTGGCCTCGAACCGATGCGGCCAAAGGGCGCGGGTGGCCTCGTCGTCCAGCAAACGCAACGTGATCTCCGTTTCGTCACCGCTGTAGGCCGTTCCCACCACCGTCCAGCGCGAAGTCCTGGCAAAGCCGTGGTTGGGAAGGCCGTCCGCCTTACCAAACCACGGCCAGCAGACCGGTATGCCGCCGCGAATGGGTTTTCCCGGCTCGAACCGTACTGCTTTGCTGACAAACAGCGCGGGACCAAGCCCCACGGGCCGATAAGTAAGCACCTGCGCCCCCACCACCGACACCTCGCAAGTGCCGTACCGCCCGGCCAGCACCGCCACCGGGAAACCGTCGGAACGTTCACGGAAAGCGATCCTGCCGGGTGCGCCGAACTTTCGATTCAAAAAATCCAGATCTTGAATCATGACTTGCCTCAGAAAAGGTTAGGCGGTTAGGTAGTACGGTGGTTCCGCCGCCGCTAAAGCTATGGCGGACAAGTAGGTAACGCCTCCGCTACTTTGCCGCCGGGGCCGCCGGTGCGGCGGCATCGGCGGCGGGAGCGACGGCTTCCGCCGGTGCGTCCTTTTTGGCGTTGCAACCGCCGCAATAGCGCGGGCAGATCACAAAGTACCAAAGCGCGGCGGCAGCCGCCAACAGCAGCAACAGCCAAAGCCACCACGGCTTGGAATCGGCGTAGGGATCGGAGAAGTTGCGCTTCGAGTCCTCCGGCAGTTTAGCCTCGGAGGTGAAAAGCCGCCCCAGCTTCAGCGAGAAACCGAGCCGATGGTTGATCGCCCAACCGCAGGCGTTAAGGATCGGGGCCAGGTCGCGGGAACGCAGCTTGAACCAGGTAAGAGCCACCGAAGGCAGCGAAACCACCAGAATCACCGCGGCTACGCCGAGCAGCGATTTCCACCAGGGCAACCCGCTCGCCAACTGGAGCAACGCGCCGATCGCGGAACCGATGGCGCCGATCGCGATGCCGATGACCGCCACCGAAGACGCCAGCGCCGCGCCCTCAAGCTTCTTGGGGGCCGCCGCCGGGGCTGCCGCCGCGTCGTTCACGTTAGCGGTGACGTTGGATACCGCCGCGTCCTGCTTCGAGGCCAGGAACTTGTTGATCTGGTTGCCCAGCGCCTCGACGATCTTGCGCCACGGGCTCCAGAACGCCTCTTTAAGGCTGATCGCGTGGTCAACCAGCTTGACCACCTTGGCTTCCCAATCCTTGCCGTCCACGTCATAGAAGACGCCGTTGCGCCCGACGTAAAGCGTGCGGGCGACACCGGCGGTGACCGGGGCGCAAATCGTGCCGGCGTCGCCGCTTCCCGGACGGCTGATCGAGCAGTAAACCAGACAGCACTTGCTGGCGTCGGCCTGCGCGGAATGCGCACCGGCATCGGCCACCTGGAAGCAGAGCGAGCAGGCCCTGCCGTCAAGGTACAGCGTGCCGACGCGGAAAACCGGCCAGGCGTTGGGGTCGTACAGCTTGCCCATATTGACCATATTGTTGAGCAGTTCCAGCAGGTTGGCGTGGTAACGGATCAACTGCTCCACCTCGACCAGTTTGGCGTATTCCGGGGCGAGCGCGGCATCCTTGGCAATCAGCTCGGCCAGTTTTGCAGCGTCATCACCGGCCGCCAGTTTCGCCAGCCGGTCCGCGTCCAACGCGGCGACCTCTTTCCCGGACTCGCCGCCCTGCCAGCCGAAATACGGGGCGAAGGTCGCCTTCACCCGCTGCCATTCGGCGGCGGTCAGCGACGCGATGCCCATCGGCTCCATCACGGCGGAGCGGAACTCGGCAACCGCCGCCGCCCAGTACGGGTTGATCGCGGTGGTGGCGTCGATAACGCCCCCCGCCACCGGGCGGGCCAACGGCAAATCCTTGACGAGCGCGAAATCGGTGGTGAGCGATTTGTCCGTCAGGGCGGCGAACGCGCCCTCGCTCCAATCCAGCGGCTGCTGGGCGCGGCCGTCAAACGCCACCAACCCGCAACGGGCGAAATAATCGTCAAACTTGCTCTCCACGGCCTTGACGGCTGCGGCGGCTTTGGCCGTGCCGTCCGCCAGCGGCAGCACGCCGGCTTCCTTGGCGGCATCCTGCCAAGCCAGACGCGCCTTGACCGCGCCGAAGAATTCGTCCACTTTCGCCTGGTCAACGCCGGTCTTCCCGCCGACATCGGTTACGCCGCCGACCGTGGCGATTATGTCCGCCACCGTTTGGCGCAACGCTTCGTCGCTCACGCTGTCGGGAGGCAAAATGCCGTCACCGTTGAACGGGGTGTCCGCGAAAGCCTTTTTCTGGCTCTCCAAATCCGAAAGGGTGATCTCGGAAGCTTCGGGGCGTCCCAAATCTTTCAGGATCCGCTTGACATTCGCCAACAGCGCCTCGCCTTCCGGGGTGGCGCCGTTGATGGCGGAGAGCTGGACTTTGTCGGTGCCGATTAACAGCGAGTCCAGCGAAGTCAGACGGACCTTCATCCAATCCACCGCCGCCAGAATTTCCGGCACGCGCACCCGCTGGTCGTGATCGGCGTCCAGCATCTGGAGTGTTTTGGCGTCGAACCGGATTCCGGTAACCGGACAACTCAAAGCCGCCCACAGTTTCTGGTCCAGTCCGGCCAAATTCGCGATGTCGTCACCGCTCTTCAGCATCACCTGATTGGAACCGCCCATCTTGAAAATCTGCCACACATGGTTCTTACCTGCCATATCCAAACCTCCAAAAGTCACAATAAGTTGATAGATATCGGTATTTTAAACCAAATGGGGTACAAAGGGCAAGCAGTATCCAATCAAAACAGGGTAAAAAATATGGAGTAAGCGATCTGCCGGGCGGCTCGAAATCATCCGGCATGACCGGGCAAAAAAATATACAAAGATTCGTCTTGAGTTTTCACCGTTTTTTTTGCATTCTATTGGGTTTTGGATAATAGCAGTTGCTGTCAGGAGTTTTCAGTTATGGGGCAGAATATTGTTGAGAAAGTTCTTTCCGCGCATTTGGTGTCCGGGAGCTTGGAACCCGGTACGGAAATCGGCATCCGCATTGACCAGACCCTCACCCAGGACGCCACCGGGACCATGGCATATTTGCAGTTTGAAAGCATGGGGCTGGATCGCGTCAAGGCCGATCTGGCCGTGAGTTACGTTGACCACAACACCATTCAGGTCGGTTTCGAGAACGCGGACGACCACGCCTACCTAAAAAGCATCGCCCAGCGTTACGGCATTGTTTTCTCCCGGCCCGGCAACGGCATCTGCCACCAGCTCAATCTGGAACGCTTCGGCAAACCCGGCGCCACCCTGCTCGGCAGCGATTCCCACACCCCCACCGGCGGCGGCATCGGCATGATCGCCATCGGCGCGGGCGGGATCGACGTTGCGGTGGCGATGGGCGGCGGCCCGTTCTATCTCACCGCCCCCAAAGTCACGCTGGTTAAACTCTCGGGAAAGCTTCGCCCCGGCGTCTCGGCGAAGGACGTGATTCTGAAGGTGCTTTCGATTTACGGGACCAACGGCAATGTCGGACGGGTGCTGGAATACGGCGGCCCCGGCGTGGCGACGCTGGGCGTGCCGGCCCGCGCGACCATTACCAACATGGGCGCTGAGTTGGGGGTGACCACCTCGATTTTCCCCAGCGACGAAGTGACCAGAAAATTTCTCGCCGCCCAGGGGCGGGCCGGGGATTGGAAAGAACTGCTTCCCGACCCCGACGCGGCATACGACCAAGTGCTGGAACTGGACTTGGACAAGCTGGAACCGATGGCCGCCTGCCCGCACTCCCCCGGCAACGTAAAAACCGTGACCGAACTGGCCGGGATCCGGGTAAACCAAGTGCTGATCGGCTCTTGCACCAACTCCTCGTACCGTGACCTTAAAACGGTCGCGCTCATGCTGCGCGGCAAAAAGATCGCGCCGGATGTGGAGGTCGGCGTGGCGCCGGGTTCGCGCCAAGTGGTGGAAATGCTGGCCCGCGAGGGGTTGCTGACCGATCTGGTCGCAGCCGGGGTCCGCATATTGGAAAACGCCTGCGGTTTCTGTATCGGCAACCACATGTCGCCCGGCACCAACGCGGTCAGTTTCCGCACCAGCAACCGCAACTTCGAGGGCCGCAGCGGAACCCGGTCCGCACAGGTTTATCTGGTCAGCCCGGAAACCGCAGTGGCAGCCGCCCTCACCGGAAGGGCCACCGACCCGAGGACAATTGGACTGCCGGTTGAAGTGACCGATCCGGCGGTGTTCGACATTGACGACAGCATGTTCCTTTTCCGCGAAACCGCCGGCACCGGGGTTCCCGGCACCGAAATCGTGCGCGGCCCCAACATCGGCGAAGTCCCCAAGGGAAAGCCGCTCCCGGAAAAACTTAACGGCGTGGCGGCCATCAAGGTCGGCGACAAAATCACCACCGACCACATCATGCCGGCTGGTGCGCGGCTGAAATACCGCTCCAACGTGCCGCAATACGCGCATTTCGTTTTTGAAAGCGTGGATTCTGAATTCTACGGACGGGCCGCCGCCAACCGCGACGGCAGTCTGGACAACGTAATCGTGGCGGGATTGAGCTACGGGCAGGGTTCGAGCCGCGAGCACGCCGCGCTTTGCCCGATGTTCCTGGGCGTAAAGGCGGTAATCGCCAAAAGCATCGAGCGCATCCATCGGGACAACCTTATCAACTTCGGCATCGTTCCGTTCATTTTCGACCGTCCGGAGGATTACGACCTGATCGGCCAGGACGACCGTTTGCAAATCGATGGGTTGAGCCTAGCCATCCGCAACGGCGGCAAAGCCACGGTAAAAGACCTGACCCGCGGGGTAGAATTCACGGTCACAGCCTCGCTCAGCGAACGCCAGAAAACCATTCTCCTTAACGGCGGATTGCTGTCGGCGGTTGCCGCCGGGGCGTTAAAATAGGGCAAAATCGGGACGCAAAAGGTTTTTTTCGTTTTTTTCGCGATTCTTTCGCATTTAGTGGTTGACTTACAAACGAAAAACAAGGTACTATACCAATACTATGAGCGAGAAAGATAAGGCGAAAACTGATTTGGCACTGGACTTGAACTTTGCACCGAGTTGGGCGCGCACCGACCCGGACGAGAATATCCAGCGGTACCGTGACACGGATTTTGAGCAGGACGCACCCGACAGCCGCCGGGGTGGCGACGGTTTCCGCGACCGTCGCCCGCGCCGGGATTTCGACCGCGACGAACGCGGCGGCGACCGCAGGCGTGGGCGCGACCGTCCACCGCGTCAACGCCGCGATGACCGTTTCGAGCGCCGCGACCATTCCGATATGCCGCGTCCCGAGTCCCGGGGGGCGGTGGCGGATTTGCGCGGCCCTTCGGCTCCGCGGCAGGAGCGTCCGCCTCGCGGCGGCGACCGCGGAAACCACCGGCAATTCGATCGCGGCGGTGAACGCCGCCAGTTTCGCCACGACATCGCCCCGCTGCCGCTTGACATCCGGGTTCTGCCGGAACAGCACGCGCTCGGCGCGGTGATCCGCCGGATCCAAACCTCGCACCGGGCGTTTCCGCTGCGCGACATCGCGTGGCTGTTTTTGGACAACCCCGCCTCCTGCCTGCTCCGGGTCGAACCGCAAAAAGACCAGCAAATCCCGCTCTTCCAGTGCAAGGTTTGCGGAATGCCGGGGCTAACCGAGGAGGAAATCCGCAATCATCTTCTCGCCAAGCATTTTAGCGACTTCTTCGAGGCGGAGGAAATCACCTGCGATCCCCCGTCCGGAACGTTTGTTTGCGTCTGCCGCTGCGGCTTGAGCGGCGAACTGCTCGGACCGCCAAACCACCACAGCTATAAGACCAAAGTGCACGAAATGTTGCGCCGCTATCCGAACATGACCGAGGACGCATACCGTTCCCGCATCGAGACGGTACGCGACCCGGAGGCGATTGAGCAATGGCGCCAGCAATGCACCAAGAAAAAGGTTTACCGGCTGAAAACCGCCGAACCCGCCCCCAAAACAGAAAGCGGCGAAAACGCGGAGGAAAATGCGGCGCCCCAGCCGGCCCCGCAACTCGACCACGATACCGCCGAGATGAAATTCATCTCCGAGATTATGCCGGGGCAAATCATCAGCGCGAAGCATTTGGTGTGTACCGCCGCCGTGGCGATGCAGTGCGCCAACCAGCAACTGGTTTACGCCCTGCGCGGCGCCATTTTGCGGGAACGCCGTTTCCCGGTGTCGCTGTTCTTCGCCCTGCGCGGCGCGTTCCGCCACCGCAAGCTTCACCTGTTCCGGGTGAATGACGCCAAAGGGCAGGATTTCGTCATGCTCCGCCAGCCGGTACAGTTGGAATCGGAAAACACCGTGCCGGTCTTAAAGGATACGCTGGCATACATTGTCGACCACCCCGGATGCACCAAGGCAGAATTGCTCGAAGCGCTTACCGGCGAAGGCAAGAACACCTCCAACGATGTGCTGGTGCAACTCGCCTGGCTGGTGGAAAAAGGCCACGTCATCCATTACTACAATGACGTGCTGTGCGGCCCGATGGAGTATCCGCATTTCCATCTGCTTCCCGGCGAAAAAGCTTCCAAGCAGCAAGGCGAACACAAGCCGGAAGCGGCAAATTCCGAGCCGCCCGCCGCCGAAGCGGCTGGCTANNCGGCTGCCGAGGCTAAAGCCGAGACCCCTGCCGCCGAACCCGCCGCGCCTGTTCAGAGCGAGACGCCCGATGCGACTGCGGCAGAGGCCGCTCCGGTTCCCGAACCGCCGGTGGAAGTTGCGCCCGAAGCCGACGCTCCGGCGGCAACGGATCCACAGGCTTAATCACAAAGAGCAGTTTCGATAAAAAAGAAGCGCCGGTTTTTGGCCGGCGCTTTTTTTGTAATGACATACCTGCGCGATAACACGCGGGGGGAAAATCCGTCACTCCCGTTCTTCAAGAAGTTTCTGGATGTCCGGACGGCACAATCCGCAACCGCCCCCGGCTTTGCAAAAGTCCGTGACCTGCTCCACCGTGGTGAGGTTGTTTTCGGTGATCACCCGCTTAATCTCGTTGCGAGACACGCCGAAACATTTGCAGACTATATCCGCCTCAAGGTTTTTAACCGCGGTTTCGCCAGTCCGGTAATTGCGGATCGCCGCCTCCATGGCCTCGCGGCCNNCCATAACGGAACAGTGCATCTTCTGCTCCGGCAGGCCGTCCAAATAGGCGGCGATATCGCGATTGGTGATTTTTTCCGCCTCTTCCAGCGTCTTGCCCTTGATCATCTCGGTAAGTGCCGAAGACGAGGCAATCGCGCTGGCGCAGCCGA
>DBXY01000028.1 GCA_002309765.1 Verrucomicrobia bacterium UBA1200 | reverse complement strand
GCGGCCGCCGAAGGCCGCCAGCTCGGCCGCGCCGCACTCCTCGTCCACCAGCCGCGCGCCGCCGCCGTAGACGACGACCCGGCCGCCGGAGGTGCGCACGGCGCGGAAGCCGGCGCACGCCGCCACCTGCTCGGCGCCCTCAAGCCCAAGGTCCAGCGCGCCCGGGTCGCCGTCGCGTTCCCAAAGCAGCACCGCCAGCCCGGATTCGATCCCGTCGGGTATGCCGTCCGAGTCGGTGTCCAAGGCAAACAGGTTCGACAGCGACGGAAGAAACAAGGCAAGCAGCAAAAACAATTTAAGGCGTTCCACGTCCAGCACCATGAATGCAAAAGGTTATCAAAACTAACGGGAATTGTAATCCCGCGATTCGGAAAAGTAAAGCCGTAATTTTAAATCTTCAACTTTTTGGGCGCATCACCGCAATTCACCCAATCATATCGGGTTTACGAAAGCGCCACAACAACTGAAAGGATTAAAACCACAGACTTACACCCACCTACGCCAAGGCTTCCACCTGCGCCAAGGCTACGGAGGACAGGACGGTGGGCAGGCGGACACGCGGCGCTTACGCTTGCGTCTTTACAAATTTGGGTAACCCCGCCGCCCGCGCCGCGCACTGGAATGTACATGGGGATAAATTTCGAGTACCACCTAACCACCCAACCACCTAACTACCCAACTTATAGGCAAGGTGGTCCAGCTTAACTTGAAGTTTCATGAAAACTTTGCGTGAGGTAAAAAAGGTAGGGTCATGCATACGAAGCGCTTGTCGTGTCCGCAAGCTCCAAGCTCTTTGTGTCCTTTGTGCACTTTGTGTTAGAAAATTCTCTATGCGCACTTTGCGTGAGACATTACGGAGATGCGCCCCATATTAATTCGCCGGACTTGTCTTGCGAGTCGGGATTTGATAGAATTTCGACTCGGTGATTTGGATAGTGAAGCTTGGAGACAAGATGAAACGTTGGACAGTTATGGTTATGGCGTTGGTATGCGGGATTTCCGGGCTGACGGCATTCGGCGCCGGTCCCGGCAATCTGCTGCGCAACAGCCGGTTCGATTTCAGGACGGGTTCGGACAACGCGCCGGTCGGTTGGACCGCGCAGGGCGGCGAACGGGCAAATTGTTTTGTGGACACGAACGTTACGCACAACGGCGCGGCGGCTTTGCGAGTCGAGGCGAACGTAACGGGCGACCGGCTTTGGAATATGGTTCACCGCCCGGTTACCGGTATTCGGGCGAATACTCCTTACACGGTCAGCGGCTGGGTAAAAACCGAAGGGTTGCGCGAAGGCTCGCTTGCTTACATTTCCCTAAACTGTTTCTCCGCTCAAGCAAAACGCCTGGCGGTGAATGATTCGCCGGAAAAAGTGTCTGGCACGACGGATTGGAAACGAATCGTTTTCACCGTGCCGGAGCTTCCCAAAGGTACGCAGACCGCCCGCTTCTCGGTTTGTCTGTACGGTTTCGGAAAAGCCTGGTTCACCGAACTTCAGGTGGAAGAGGGTGAGTCAGTGTCGCCGTACCGTCCGGGAACGGCGGACATAGAAGAACAAAAACGACTTGATAGGCAACTGCGCGATCGGGACGCATGGCTGGAGAAATACGGATTGCCCCGCAACCATAACGGACGTCCACGAATCGGTATCTTGGATCTGGGGCTGGCGAATCATGTTTCCGGATGCGGATTTCCTTCCCGCCCGGAAATTTTTGAACACGTGTTGAACCCGCGTTACGAGACGGTAAGGCTGTCCGGAGAAATGGTTGCCAACCCGGCCATCCTTCATCGCGAAATGTTCGACCTTCTGATTGTTCCCAGCGGGTCATTTTTCCCAAGCGCGGCGGCAGACTCTTTAATCATGTTCCTGTCCAGCGGAGGATCATTGCTTGCATGCGGCGGTTACGCTTTTGACAAACCGGTCGATCAAATCTATGGCCGATGGGACTCCGTACATGATTTACCGCGGAAATCGGTAATCGGCGAGGTCGAGGTCCCGATTCCACCGTCGGCAAAATGGCAGAAATGTAATACGCCGGGGTACGCAACCGAAGTCCGTGACATCGCGGGCCACAACGGACGAAACGGAATCGAGGTCTCCACCCTGAACCTGCAAACCTACAATACCGCAACCGTACCGTTCCCGAAAGTCGATACAAAGGATTGGTCGCTTATCAGCTTTTGGGCGAAAGGTTCGCCAAACACCAAGAAAGTCTGGTTCGAATTGGACGAGGATGACGGTTCTCGCTGGCATTACGCGGTTCCGCTCAAAGAATCGTGGCAGTTATACAGTCTCATCCCGCAAGATTTTGTCTATTGGTCGGACAATGCGAGTATTGGGCGCGGCGACGCGGGAGACCGGGTTTGCTTCTCGCGAGTAAACCGCATTATCTTCGGTGTGGCGACGGACATTGCGGAATCGAATGCCGGGCACTCCGCCAGTTTGTCCGACATCCGCGTCGGAACGGATCCGTTACAATCGCTGCACGAAACCGTAATCCCGCAAATCAACACGCGCACCGGGCTGATTCGCGACGCTATTCATCCGAAGTACGAGCAGATCGGCGCGTTCGACCCGTCCTTCACGCTGCGGCATGTAGCTAAAACGGAGACGAGTCGTGAAATGGCGGGGGTATTCCCGCCAATAGTTATCGACGGCGCACTCGACGGACTTTCCGCCATCGCGCAACTGGGAGTCAACGGCCACGGATTCGGCCCCAATCGCGCGTGCTGGCGTCCCCTACTCTCCTGCGCCGATGCGCAAGGCCAGCCACGCGGCCATGCCGGGGCGATTGTCCAACATTTCACTGGCACCTTCGCGGGATCAAGCTGGGCGATTTTCGGCGTGGACAACCGCGACCTTTTCGCCGCCGAATCGCCGGTCACGCAGCAGCTTTTACTACCGGTGGTCGAAACCTTGCTGAGGCGTTTCTATTTGAACGGCACAACGGCGGAATACGCCTGTTACCGTCACGGCGAAACCGCGAAACTGTTGACGCGGGTCTCGAATTTTTCCACTTCGCCCCGGAAAGGAAAGGTGGTTTTCCGTTTAGCCGACGAATCGCTCAGAGAAATCGCCACCTTCAGTCGCGAAGCTAATATCGAAGCGGGCAAGAGCGAACTCATCGCGGCGGAGTGGCCGATTCCCGACAATGCGCCGGACTTTCTGTACCTCACCGCCGGACTGGAGACCGACGGCAAGAAAATCGACCGCGAAACCGGCGCGATGGTTATATGGAACGAAAAGGTAATCGCAAACGGTCCGCGTTTGCGGCGCGAAGGGCTTCGCCTGACCATCGACGGAGAATCCAGATTCTTTATGGGATGCCAAACATTCTGGGGACAGCACCTTTCCGTAACGGCCCGGTCTCCGCTTAACTTCTTCCGCGATTTCCAGCAAATGCGCGAACACGGGTTGCGCTGGACGCGCTGCTTCCTGACATTCCACAACGAACACGAAAAAAGGGTCAGCGATGCCGTTGTCCAGTTGGCGCAGAAATTCGGCATCGTGCTTTACCACACTCCCAACCTGGGGAACACCGCAGACCCGAAACAACTGGAAAACGAGAACCAAACCATTGCCGAAATCGCATCGCGTTACCGGGAGGTGCCCGGTTTCGCGATCGACATCTGCAACGAACCGGCGTTAGACATGGAAAACCCGGCATTCAAATCCCGACTCGGCGATTTGCCCCCCAAGACCGGTCATTGGAATGACGCCTACGACCTTAAACGCTATCAAACCGCTTCGGCTATCCAACGGCAATGGGCGAAAACCAACCTTACCGCCGTCAAAAGAATTGCGCCAGCCGTGCCGGTTTCCGTAGGATGGAGTCAAGGTTGGGCCGGCGGGTCAAGCACGAAAGACCCGCAACTCGCCTCGCTCGACCTCGACTTCACCGACCGCCATTACTACGGCGATCCGATTAATATGCCGCAGGAAATTAAAGATTTGGATCTGCGCGTGCTAGGAAAGCCGTTGCTGGTTGGCGAGTGCGGCGCCAAGAACCACCCGACGTTCAAGAGTTCCGACCCTTGGGGCATGGGCGATGACGACGAATCGTACGACTACCGGTTCCGCTATCTGGTTTCACACGCATTTGGGCTTGGCGCGACCGCGCTTCTCTCTTGGCACTGGCGCGACCCGATGGAAGGGATATTTCCCTGCGGGCTGGTGCATTCCACCGGGGTACCGCGTCCCACCGCCGCGCTTTTCCGAAAAATGGCCGACACATTCGGCAAGCTGGAACTGGCGGATAACCCGCCCGACACGGTAATCGTCATGGGCGAGCATCTCCGGCACACTTCTGAACGCGGCAAAGTTGTCTCGGCGGCGCATACCGCCGATCAAGTGCTGGTGTGGCACGGGGTCAACCATTCAAAATTGACCGACTCTATGCTGTCCGAAATCCCCGAATCCGTACGGCTTATCATCTATCCCGCGGCGTATGTTCTTTCGGAATCGCAAATCGAATGGCTAGAGCGTTTTGTCGAGCGCGGCGGCACATTGGTTTTGTCAGGAAATCCCGTTTTTGACGCCAGCGGAGCGATTCACGCCGATTGGCTCAAGCGGTTGTGCGGAGCACACGCCAAAGAACCATTGCCGTTACAACCTTTTGCCGCTGATTTACCTGCCGTCGGCAATTACCGTCCGGAACTGGAGCTTGTACTAGACACCGCCAGCGATTGGCTGACCAAAAACGGGCATACGCTGATTTCCCGTTGGAAACGCGGTAACGGATGCGTCATTTACAATTGCGCGCAGATGGAAGCGCAAGGCAAAGAAATGATACCCGTGTTGCGTTCCCTGTACGGCAAGGCAATTGAGATTTCCGGTGTATCGAAGACCAGAACCCCTTCCGATCCGCCAGATTTTGAGACCTTCCGCGTTCCGGGGAAAAACGCGACCGGCTGGGTGTTTTGGAACGGCGGCGACAAGGAATACGTAACGCAGCGCGACGGGCACGCCATAAAAGTGCCGCCGCGGCATATCGGTTATTTGCAAATCGGCAACGGCGGCACGCTTCAAGTGCGCGAGGTGTTATAGCCGGGATTGCCGACCTTATTCGCCAAAATTAATGACAAACGCGGCAGAGTTCGTGTCAGGTTTCCGAAGCAGCAGTTTACCGTCTTGGCAGTCCACCTCGACCGGCGTAGCATTGTGCGTATAATCCAGCAGCAACGCCGATTTAACCGCGCCCGCGCCGGCAATGTCCAAACTGATTTCCGATTTGCCGCCGCGATAATCCACCACCAACAGCCGTTGCGCTTTCCCGTCGGCGGATTTGGTGGGGAAAACCACCAAATGTTCGGAGAACGACGGCTCGCAAAGCACCGGCGTATCCCTTATAATGTCGCCGAAGATTTTCAGCGCGTACCAAACCTTGAACTTATTGTTATCCGCGCCCTTGTAACCCCAACTGCCGTCATGCCGGCAACCATAGTAGTACGCCTGGCCCAATTTTGAGGTTTGGAATTTTGCAAGCGCGGAAAGCGTGAAACACGCCGAGTCGATTCCGTTGTGGGAGGCGGGGCCGGACCAGACCCGTTTCTTAATCTCGGGCGAAGGGTCGCGCAAATCTTTCCAAGAACAACCGAGATAATGCCACTCGTTCAGAATGAGTTCGCATTGGTTGAAACCCAAAGAATCGCAAAGCTCCCTCGCCTTATCCGCCGACGTAATCATGACATCGGGATTATCGCCGTAGTAATGCCAGGAAATGAAATCCGGCGCGACCCCAGCCTCTTTACAGGCGGTCAAAAGGTCGGTAAAATAATCCTCCCTCATTGAGCAGAGGGCCGGGCCGCCGACTTTGATTTCCGGAAATTCGCCCTTGAGACGTTTCAGGACCGTGGTAAAGAAACGGACGAATTTTTTGCGGCGGGCGGGATCGTTGTTCTCGCTTTCATTCGGCTCGCACCACATATTGTTGTGGCCGTCCGGCTCGTTCCAGATTTCCCAATATTGGATTCCCCAATTAAAACCGTCCGCCCACCCTTTGTTGTAGTGGCGGATTGTGCCGGCGAAACTCTCTGCGACTTTATCGAAATCGGTCGGAATGAGCGAGTTGAAATGCACCTTCTCCCCGGAGTGCTCGATTGACGTGCCGAGCCGGAAGAAGATGCCAAGGCCGGTCTCTTCACGGGTCAGTTTGAGCAAATAATCCGTGGGCGCGAACACGTAATTCTTCGGGTCTTTGGCATCCAAATGCTGAAGCGGGAAAATGTGGAAGTAGTCACAAACTCGCTGGCCAGGATTAATCAACGCCCAGTCGTGAGTCCGCGCGTTCAGAAGATTCATCTCTTTGATATCGGCGATGGCAGATGGCGGGCAGGAACAGATCATGGGACCGAATCCCGAAGAGTGCAACTCATGGCGCACTTTTCCAGCCACTTTCGTGAAATCAACCGTCTCGGAAAAAGCAAAACCGGCGAAACCGGCCAACAAAACCAACCCAATGCCTTTTGCGTTCATTACGTCCCACCTTCCTTTTGTCAGTTAACAATCACACGAAAAACACAAATCCGGCACAGCCTCACCAAAAGCCGTATTGCCTTGACAACACAACGTAGATTCCCAGCACGAGATTGGTCACCCCGTGCGCCAACGCCCCTGCCCAAACGTTCCCAGTACGCACCGCAAGCCAACCGTAAACCGCGCCCGCCATCATTCCGGCCAGCCAGCGGTCGTGTTCCAACCCGAACACCGCGACCACCATCCAGAAAGTCTGGGCATCGAAACGCGCCAACGGAATTTTCCAAAATTCACCCTGGCGCAGCCAGCGATACAAAAAGCCGCGGAAAAAAAACTCCTCCGCAACGGCAATGGTAACCGCCGAACCGAAAAGTTTCATGGCCACCATCCCCCACCCCGCTTCATCAACCGAGTACGCCAGCGACAAATGCCCGGCCGGCAGCGCCGGGAACAGCGAAGGCTGGTAATAGTCGGGATAGCCGCCGGGCATCATCACCAGCCAACGGTAATAGAATTCAAACAAGCGCGGGCAACGGTTCGCTATCCAAGGGGTTTCGGGCAAAATCCATACCGCCGCCACCGCCAATCCGGCGAGTAACGCCAACCCCAA
The DNA here is from genome assembly GCA_002309765.1 of Verrucomicrobia bacterium UBA1200. Taxonomy (GTDB): domain Bacteria; phylum Verrucomicrobiota; class Kiritimatiellia; order RFP12; family UBA1067; genus UBA1200. Next base: position 23,440 of record DBXY01000028.1, on the reverse strand, counting down.
ATGACGCGATTCAAAACGTGGATAAACCCGCCAAGGTTTCAAACACAGGAACAATGCCGCACAGGCCACGCTTTTGGCCGCGTAGGTCCACGGATACAGCCAACGCGGGCAACAGCCGAAACGCTCCAGCGCCTGCAACAGCAGCATAAACGCGATCCACAGCGCAAAGGGCGCGATATGTCCGAGCGTTACGGAACGCCGTTCATGCCGATTCAGTTCCATTCGTCCAACTGCTCCTGGGTCGGCGCGGCGACCACCTCAAACAACCGCCAACCATCAGCAAAGTCACGGTCAAGCAACAACCGTTCCGCGCCGCGGGTGTAAATATCGGGATAACGCCAAAAAACGCTCTCGAATTTCGCGATGCCCTCCGGTTTCGGCACCAACACAAACAAGTGCTGGCCTTTGTATGCGTAACGCAAATCCCCGACATGCAGATCCATGTTCGGGGTCAGGCAATCATGGACGCCATAATGCCGCAAGAGGTCAAGCCCGGCATAGCCGACGACAAACACGCGCGCATACTGCGATTTCGCCTTTACGTATTCTTCGATACACTTGCAAGACCAATGAGCAGTTTTTATGTCGTCGCGAACGTTCCCGGGATTATGGAAGGCTTCCGCCACGCTCCCCAACCTATAAGAGCGCATGAAGTAAATCCAGTCGTTCATCACCAACCGGTTGAGCAGCATCCAGACCGCCAACACATACAGCACCGGCCCGCAACCCAGTAAAAACCAAGCCTGCATCCGGCACCGCAAATCGCATTTGCGCAAGGCAACCAACAGCATCCAAAGCAACGCCGCCGCCACCGGGACAAAGAACTGCGCGCCGCACCACAAAAGCAGCGCGGAGGAAAATCCGATCCCCACCACCGATTTTGCGCCGCCGCGGACAGTCCAATCCCATAAAGCGCGAATCAGCACCGCAATCAACCCCAACGCCAACGACATTCCCAGGTGCCAGTCAACGCAGTTGCGCAGGGCCACAACCGCCGCCACCGCCGCGATTTGCAAACCGAAGCGCAACACAGCATTACGCGGCGCCAGCGTCCCGACGCCCAGCAACATCAGCCACAGCGCTGCAAATTGCGCCGCCAGACAGCCGAAGAAGCCCCAATAACCATCGAGAACCGCCATAAAGGGAAGGGCGAACAATGTTGGCAACGGACCGTGCCAACAGGAACCGACCAGCGCCTGCCGTCCTTCCGTCGAACCACGCAGGATTTCTCTGCAAATGCCGTTAATCCCGGCATACAGCAATCCGGAGTGCCCGCCGCGGAAAATACCGATCAGCGCCAGAGCGGCCAAAACTGCCGAAACCGCCAATCCCAGCCAAAACGCCAGCCGACGCTTCATTTCGCACCTCCAGTCGTTTTGGCAAGGCCGTGTTGGGTCTTCTCCCAAACAAACGGCGCCCGGAAGAATTGTATGAAGGCCCGCCAGCCGCTGTAGCTCATCATCATCCAGTACACGGGAGTGAGCAGCGAAGCCCACATCAGGTCATCCCACTTGCGTTTGCAGCACCCCAGCAGATTGATGTACACGAAAACAAAGTTGCCCACAAACAGGCAAAACGCGCCGGCGGCGAACACCGGCCCGGGAAACAGTCGGTCTGCCCCTTCGGGACGAAAGATAAACCACCCTAGCGCCATCGTCCAGAAAAACGGGTTTACCAGCACCGAGAACGTAACCCCGCCCACCAGCAGCTGATAGTGCATGAAATTCACCAACCCTAGTTCTCTGAGCAGCAAAAACGGCTTACGCATGTGCACGAACCAAGTTTGGATATAACCCTTTTGCCAGCGGGTGCGCTGCTTGATCCAAAAGCGGAACACGCTGCAAGCCTCTTCCCATGTGGTGGTTTCCAACATTCTGGTGGTGTAACCGGCCCGCCCCAAGCGAATGCCGAGATCACAATCTTCCGTAACGTTGTACGCGTCCCATCCCATCAGTTGCTGAAGAATGTCAGTCTTGAAATGATTGGAGGTGCCGCCCAACGGAATCACCGCGCCAAGCGCCGCCAACCCCGGCAACTGCAAATCGAACCAGGCAGAATACTCGGCGGTAAACCATCTGGTAAGCAGATTCTGCCGGGGATTGTAATAGTTCAGCCGCGACTGCACGCAGGCCACGTTTTCCGGCGATTGCTCAAACGCCAAAACGGCTTTTTTCAATTGGTCCGGCTCCGGCAGATCTTCCGCATCGTAAATCACCAAATACTTGCCTTTCGCCAGATGCAGACCGATGTTGCAGGCTTTGGGTTTGGTGCGCGGGAAGGATTCCGGTATCTTGGTCACCCGGAAACCGGGCGGCATTTGCAGCTGCGCGGCCGCGTTTAGCGTAAGGTCGTCGTCCTCTTCCAGCAAGAACTGCACGTCCTTTTTGTCGGCCGGATAATCCATCTTTTCCAACGCGCCGATCATCTGCTTAAGCGTTTCCGGTTCGCGGTACATCGGGATCAGGATGGTATAAACCGGCCAATCCCCGGCGGCGTCCCGCTTGGCGATATCTTCGGCGGAAAACCGCATAATCGCCTTCGGGGAAGCGGACTTGCCGATCACAAGAAACTTGTACAACGTCATCACCACGTACACCGCGGTGCAGACCGCGACCAGAATCTGGGCCGTCCGCACCGGTGCCACCACAACCGCCGCCAACAACGCCGCGAGGAAAAGCAGGAAACCGGATTTCTGACCCTTGGTAAGCGGCTCTACGGCGCTCCAATCCGGACGCTTGTGGGCCAACTCCAACGGATCGATCTCGCTGATGTTCATCAAAAGTCCCCTTCGGTCAAAACCGCGGTCTGGCCTTTCTTGAGCTTGATTTCCTTGGTTTTGCCGTCGTAACGGACCTTGCAAGGGTGGCCCAACTCCGAACGGATTTTGGCCAACACCAGCCGCCCCTCCATCCATACAATATCCACCGTGAAGCCGTGTTGACCGCGCAAACCGGTCACCCGACCCTCCGGCCAAGCGTCCGGCAAAGCCGGCAGCAGATCCAATGCCCCGCGGTGACTCTGCAACAGCATCTCGGCGATACCGGCGGCACAACCGAAGTTGCCGTCAATCTGGAACGGCGGATGGGCGTCAAACAGGTTAATGTACGTGCCGCCGCCGTTGCCGTAATTGATCCCGGCGTAATTACCGACCGGGCGAAGCTGGTTCTGCAAAAGTTTATAGGCGTGGTTGCCGTCAAGCAGTCTGGCCCAAAGGCAGACGCGCCAACCCATCGCCCAACCGGTCGAGATATCGCCGCGATGCTCAAGCGAAACTTTGGCGGCCTGGAACAGCTCCGGCGTTTCCGGGGTAATCTGGTCGGACGGGTACAACCCGTAAAGGTGGCTGGTATGCCGGTGGGTATCGTTCGGGTTGTCAAAATCCTGCGTCCACTCTTGCAACTGACCCCAATTCCCGATATGGTACGGTTCAACTTCCGCCGCGGTTTTGCGCAGCTTTTTGGCGTAGGCAGAACCTTTGCCCAAAATCTCCGTCGCTTCGGCGGCGGCATTCAGGATATCACGCGCCAGAGCGTGATCCATCGTCGCCCCATGCGTAAGCGCGGACCCCCACAACTTGCCGTTGGGAACGTTTTCTGGCGAAACGGACGGGCAAACGGTCAATTTACCGGTATCGGGGTCTTTCACCATGTAGGAGACGAAGAAATCCGCCGCTCCTTTCAACGTGTCGTAATGCGCGGCCAAAAACTTACGGTCGTGGGTGTATAGCCAATGGTACCAGATGTGCATCGACAGCCACGCCCCGCCGCTTGGCCAAGTGCCGCACGAAGTCGGCCCGGCCGGTCCCGCTATACGCCAAATGTCCGTGTTGTGGTGCGTGGTCCAACCTTCCGCACCATAGACGGTTTTGGCCGCCTGAGCGCCGGTCACGGACAACTCGTCACACATCCGCCAGACCGGCTCCGCCAGATCGCCCAACCCGGTGGACTCGGCCGGCCAATAGTTCATCTCGGTATTGATGTTGACGGTGTAATTGGCGTTCCAGGGCGGACTGACCTCTTTGTTCCAAATCCCCTGCAGATTAGTGGGCTGGGTACCGGGCTGCGATCCGCTGATCATCAAATAACGCCCAAACCGGAAGTAGAGCGCCGGCAGATAAGTGTCGCCGGTTTTGCGGAAATTCTGCAACCGCACATCGGTGGGGGTGCCGGCGTAGGCATCGCGCCCCAGCCACAGGGTGCAACGGTCGGCCTGGTTTTTGTAAAAAGCGGTGTGCGCCGCACGCGCCTGATCGTACGGTCTGGACAAGGCTTTCTGCATCGCCTCCACGCATTTGGCGTGGGCATCGCCGGAAAGGTCATCGTACCGTTTGAAGTTGGTTGCGATACTCACGTACAAAACTGCGGCATCGGCGTTTTTCACCGTGATCCGACCGCCCTGGGTCTCCACCGTACCGCCCTCGGTCTTGGCGGCCAGCCGCCCCTCGAACCTCAACTGTCCGCCTTGCTTGCGCGGAGCGTCGCCGGTAACGGCGGTGAACACCACTTGACCGTTATCGTCAACGCAATCGCCGGGCCAAGGTTTCTCAAAGAACGCCTCGAAGTTGATCTCGCCCGGATAGTCGGCCGTAGCCCGGAAAATCACCGCGTCATCAGTGAAGCTCGCGAAGGTTTCGCGTTTGAAAACCACCCCGTCCAACTCAAAACTGCTGGCGGCCACCGCCTCGTCCAGGGAGAGAGTGCGTTCATAGCCAGCGGGCGTACCTTCAGGCAATCCGAATTTCACCACCAAATCGCCGAACGGCTGATACTTCGCGCTTCGCGTGTAATCGCGAGGCAACGTTTTCTGCGCCTCCCTCGCGTCGCCCGCAAAAACCAATTCGCGGGATTTTTTGAAATTTTCCGGGTTGGCACCGGGATCATCATTGGGTCCGGGAACGCCGCTCCATATCGTATCCTCATTGAGTTGCAGCCGTTCTTCGGCGACACCGCCGAACACCATCGCGCCCAATCTGCCGTTGCCGACCGGAAGCGCCGCGTTCCAGTTTGCCGCCGGAGTGTCGTACATCAGTTCCCAGCCGCGCTGGCGGTTGGAGACGGCGGCAACCAACGGCTCGTGGCGTTGTCCGTCCACCCACAATGCCCACGACCCGTCCGCCGCCACGGTCGCCACTAGGCTGTGCGGCTTGTTCAGCTCCAACTCGGTGGGATGAAAATTGTTCGCACCCCCGGAAAGCACTATGCGAAGCTTGTTCTGGAAAATGTCGATTAACCAGCCGTCACTACCGCCCGGCGTCACATTGTCAATCAACCGTCCGGCTTTGCCTTTCGTCACCACCTTGGTTGCAAAGGTGAACCCGTTACGGTAATCCGCCTGCTTAACCGCATCGCAAGTGTCGCCGATTTTCGGCACGCCCCGCCACACCAGCCGGTCGTCCGAAATTTCCGCCCCGCGGGAAAACCGCGCGATTTCCCTCGGATTCAGCACCCGAGAATAAACCCGCGTTTCTGAAAACTCGCCGTTCAGCCGCTCGCCCTGCTTTGAATTCACACCGAAAGAGACCGGCAGTTCACGGTTTAGCGGCAATTGCGCAAATGACATCCCGGCCAAAAATAACAATGAAAAAGCCCATGCTTTCATAAAACGAAGCCCCCCCTGAATGATTAAAAACCGTCCAACAAAAATTAAGATATCAAATTACCGCGAAAAAAACAAGCCAATGCACACTCTGCGCGGAAAAAAAACAATGCGTTTGCTTGTATCAGGGCGAAGGGTTTAGCCCAGCGCAAACTTTCAACAATTCCGGTTCGGTCCATTGACTGGGAAACTCCCGGCATTGGCGCGGTTTCACCGGGTTGATTTCACAGGTGTTGTCGTCGCGCAGGAAGATGCAACGGTCGTCAGAACGGGAAGCCAACGACAACCCGCGCCGCCCGGAAAGCAGAATGGCGTATTTGGAGGTGAACTCGTATATGTCCAATCCAAGGAAATTAGCGATCCGCTCAACTTCATCGGGAAGAAGTTCGACATATCCCGGAACCCGGCAACAGGCACCGCAACGCCGACACTGGAAATCATGCGGTTTTTCAATCATCGGTTTTACCTCGCCTCGTGTTTGCGGACCCGGTAGTCCAAAGCTCCGATTTCACCGCCATCCTTCAGCTTAAAGGGCTTCTCGCCAAAATTAACCGTCACCTCAGTACCGTCGGCGAAAATCGTCTGCTGCACCGAACGGTCCGGAGTCAACAAGCGGTGGTCGGTCATTTCGCTGTAGCCGGTTGCCCGCGCGATCGGCGAAAAGATTTTATAACTGGCGACAAACTCATCCTTGTCCTGTTCCCATTGCCCGCGGTTGAACATAAACATTCCGACGGTGCCGTATAGCGCGTTGAACAAATCGCGCTTGCGCCATAGTTTGGGAAGCTTGTTGTTGTAATCGCCCCAATACCAGTGGGCGCACACACAGTCGTGGTACACCAACTCCCATAACGGCAGACGGTACCGCTCGCCCACTTGGTATTTAGCCACCTTGTCCGGCACCTCGTCCCAAATCTTTGCGATGTTTCTGCCGCTGTCCGGCACCCGATAGGGCGCAACGCTCAACATCCCCTCATAATAATCGCAATACGGCACCGAAGCGTCATGACCGGTTTCACTGCCCACCACCAACCCAAACTCGTCACCCAAAACGCGCAACAACTCCATTTTCCAATGGCGGCTGTCGGAACGGGTCATCGGATGCGCGGGATTCCAGCACTCCATCCAAGGCGAGGCAACCGTGGTATCGATAAAACGGGTATTGTACGGTTTGCGTTTTAACTCTTCGGACACCCGTATCCGCTCATACTTCACCGCCTGACGGTCGCACATGGTCGCGCAATAGGTCCAACTGCCGTCTTTGGCTTTAACGCCCCATGCCCGCCGCCATTCGTTAGAGGTCGGGCCGGTCCAATTGACATCGTGCGGGTATGCCTCGGAGTTTAGGCCCGGACCTTCCCGCCCCAACTTGCGCTGCTGCTCGGGATAGTAAATGTCCTGATAAATGTCATAACGCCCCACCAGCACTTGCGGCATTTCCGACATCGCCTTGACCTCCGCTTCGGAACCGTCGCCGCTCCACAGTATGCGGTCGATCCCCGCCTCGCGAAGTTCGCCCAACAGGCCCAGACGATCCTTCTCCCAAGTCCAAATATTGACCGCGCCCAAAAGCCGGTCCAAAACCGGACGCTGTTTGACTTTGTCGGTGAAGGTTTTGAGTTTCCCGATTTGCTTTGCGTAATCGCGGTATCGCTTGCACATCGCGACATGACCGCCTTTATCGAGCAACACATAACGGGCGACCCGGTCGTAACCGAAACGGCGTTTCTGCCCATCCCACGACGGACCGGCGGTCCACATTTTTTTCGAATCGCGGAAACCGTTCATCGCGGCGTCATCCGGCGTTTCCAAAATACACATCCATCCGGCGCCGCTTGCATCCGCCACCACGCCGAAAAACGCCATGCAGATGCCATGGCCGCCATAAGCGATCAACCTTCCCAAGCCGGGGTGATCTTCCTCAACAGGAAATCCCATGCCTTCGTTCATCGGCACAATCAGCCGGTCACCCGGAGCAGTGGCAAACGCCGGCGGATAATCCAGACTCGACTCCATCTCGCCGTCGCCTGAAACCGTCACCGTGAATTCCGGCTTGTCTGGCTCCGCCGCAAACACCGCGACCCGGCGGCTGCAATCCGAAGGCTGCATGAATTCGACCGACATTTTGCCATCGGCAAGTTTTACCGACGCAACCAACACGCCCAAAGGAGAAGCGACCGGTTCCCATTTCCTTCCGGTAACGGTATCCAGCAAAGTCACTCCGCCGTGTTGCTGATCAACAGTCAGCTCAAAACCTTTGCCGCGCAGAACATTGTTTCCCGCAACCGGTTCGCGGCCTTCCAACAAGTTGCCGAGAATCTCAAAGTTTACCTGGTCAACGCTTACCGCCATCGGACCGTTCCCCATCAGCCTCGGCTCAATTTCGGCCACCCCGAACGGCACGATAAAGATATTTTCGCACTCCCCCGGACGGTTGAACATTTTGGGCGCAAAAACCCATTGCAACGGATTACCGGCGGCATCGTATAGAATCGCGCTAAGGTTGAATTTCAGCAACGCCGGGTCGCCGTTAACCTCGGCTCGGCAAGCCAAGCGGCAACGGTCGCCCGGACGTACTTTCACTTTGCCGAAACCGCCAAACGACCAGTCGAGCGAACCGGTGTGGGTAAGCCGGTACGGGCCTTCGCCTTCCATCCGCATGGTTTCCCGATCCCGCGCCCAAGCGTACGGAGCCTTCAAACGCATCGGCTCGCCGTTAAGCGAGACCGCCAGCACGGTTACAAACGCAAACGCAAATAATAAACTTTTCACGATTCCCTCCCAAGTTCCGGCAGATGCCGGCGCAATCAAATTTTAAAACCGAGCCCGCTCAATTTGTCCGACAAGCTTTGGGAGGCGTTGGCAATGTCAACCTGCGTGGAATCGAATTGCCGCCGCATCGGGTAATGCGAGCGCAAGTAATCAAAACTCTGCGCGCGGCCCACCAGATCTTCCACCATCACCTCGCGGAAACGTTCCGAATCGGCCGCGATATCGTAAACCGCCAAAACTATATCGCGGATTACCTCTTCATCGCTACGCCCCTCGGCATCGCACCGCCACAGCGGAATCGGCGGGATGGGCAAAGTGAACGGGAAATCGGCGGGAACTCCCAAAAATTCACAGGCGGCGCGGTACACCATTGCCGTTCCGTTAACTTTGCCTTCATAAGAATGCCCGGCAATGTGCGGGGTGGCGATTTCCGCCCGCGACGCCAAATCCAACCGATACGACGGTTCGCCTTCCCAACAGTCTATCACCGCGTGCGCGACTTTGCCGCTGTCGATAGCCGCCACCAATTCCCCGGTATCGGTTACCGGGCCGCGGGCCGCGTTAACAAACACCACGCCGGGTTTCATCAGTTTGAAAGCGTCGGCGCCGAACATGTGGTAAGTGGCATCCTCCCCGCTATCGGTCAACGGCACATGGCAAGTGATAATGTCCGCCTCGCGCAGTATGGTTTGGAAATCGCAAAAATCTTTGGCATCGGTATCTTGCTGGTCACGCTGGCGAGGCGGGTCACAAGCCAGCACCCGCAATCCCAATGCCTTAAGGTGGCGGCAGACGCGGCGTCCGACATTGCCGACACCCACCACCCCGACCGTTTTGCCGGCTAGCTCAAAATGGTGGCAACCGCCAAGCCAAAGCAAAGCGGCGGTTACGTAGTCGGCAACACTTTCGGCATTGCAACCCGGAGCGGAACACCATTTGATGCCGCTCCGGTTGAGATAGGGAATGTCGATATGATCCGTACCGATAACCGCCGAACCGTAAAACCGCACGGACGAACCGTCCAGCAGCGCGGCATTGACCTTGGTGGTGGAACGGGTGGCCAAAATTTCAGCGTCCCGAACGTCTTCCTGCGATATGCTTCGTCCGGGAATCAGCGACACCTCCCCCAACCCGCCGAAAGCCTCCGCTGCAAACGGCATGTTTTTGTCGCAGACAATTTTCATCGCGCCACCTCCACGAAACGTTCTAAAAAGCTAAAAGAACCGCATGCTGGTTTTCTTGAATTCGCGCAAGGAAAACAGCAGACAACCGGTTCCGGCATCAAGTCCCGCCCGCTCCGAAAGCCGCAAGTAGAGTCGGTGGGTATCCTCCCAGGTCGGGGTATGCACCATCGCGTAAATCGCATAGGGGAAATCTTCGCGCGCCGGCCGCTCGTAACAATGCGTCACCTCAGGACAAGCCGCCAACCGGCGGCCGCATTCGACACCGTCGCCGCCTGACGGCAGCCGCCAACAGCACATGCCGTTCGCCAATATCCCCACTTTACGGTGGTTCAGCAGCAGCCCCAGTCTGCGCATAACGCCGCAATCCTGCCACCCGCGCAGCAGCGCGAGCAAATCCCCGGTGGACATTCCAAGTCTTTGCGCCGGAGTGGCAAAGAATTCTTCTTCGGGATCAAGCCCGTCCTGAAAAATCCGCATCACCTTCCGCTCTGATTCGGAAAGCCTGACCGGCGGTTCAATGTCGCGCCGATCGATCGGCACTCCGGGCTGCGGCTCCACCCGCTCATCCCGGTTTCGGGTGGCGAGGTTGAACACCACGTCAATTTTAAACCGGCGCGACGCCGGGAGTGACACAATCTCATAAGGGGCGCAATCCCTTCGCAAATTTGTGAATGACGATGCGAATTCATCCGCCGGCGCGGCGAGCGTAAACCAGAAATTCGGGATTTCCGTGCCATTCGGTCCGCCCGGCAGCGTGGCCGGAAGTTCTTTCGGCCACCCCCGTTCATAGGCATGGGTAACCCCTGAAACCGCGCAAACTTTCTCGGCGACTTTCGCCATCGCCGCCTCGGGAAGCGTCATCCGGCACAACGCGCTGCAAAATCCGATGCGGCGGGCATCGAATACCCCGCCCAACCGGCGGGCGTCGCCGTTTGCCAACAGGCGCGCGACCAGTGCGACAACCTCACGCCCAGTCATGCCGCACGATTTTCCCACCTCGTCAAATGGACGCTCGACCAGCGGCAACCCGCGCTGCAACAGTGAAACCGCCAAATTTTCGCGATCAGACAATTCCATGCCAAAACCCGTTTATTTATCCGTTAGCGGATGAACAGCATTTCCTGATAAGTCGGTAACGGCCATAGCTCATCCGCGCAAACGCACTCTAACTGATCCGCGATTTCACGAACCGCGTTCATCACCGGAATCACCGTTTGGTTCAAATAATGGCAGCGCTCGCGGAGTTCCAGTTGTTCCGGCAATTTCGACACCGCCTCCAGTTCCGCCATTTTTTGGTGAAGCTGGTTTAACAGCAGGGTGACATCGTCAAGCGTGTGGGTACAATGGTTTTTGCCGAGCCGGTTCAATGCGTCGGAGGTGGTAGCCAACATCTGCTGGTACTTAATACCGGCGGGGAAGATCATTGTCCTCGCCATGCTCAGGCACAACCGCGCCTCAATCATCACGTCTTTGATGTAGCGTTCGTAGTAAATCTCAAAGCGGCTGGAAACCTCGCGTTCGCTCAGCACCCCGTACTTGGTAAAAGCCTCCACGGTGGCCGGGCAGTTCATGGCGTCCAACGCTTCCGGGGTGGAAGAAGCCTTGGGCAAGCCGCGGCGTTCGGCCTCGCGGTGCCACTCTTCGGAATAATTGTCGCCGTTGAAAATGACGCGGAAATTGTCGCGTATCATGCGTTGCAGCAAATCCTGAACGGCACGATTGAATCCGGCGCGGTCTTTCGGCGCCTGTTCCAACTCCGTCGCCACATAATCCAGCGACTCGGCCACCATGGTATTGATCGCCACCAACGGTCCGGCGATTGACTGGTCGGACCCTACCGCCCGGAATTCGAAACGGTTGCCGGTAAAGGCAAACGGGCTGGTGCGGTTGCGGTCGGTCACGTCTTTCGGCAGCGGCGGAAGGGTATCCACCCCAACATTCAAGACCCCGCCGCGGCTGGCATGCTTCTCGGTGCCGAACGCCAACTGTTCAAACACATCGGTCAATTGGTCGCCCAGAAAAACCGATATCACCGACGGCGGCGCCTCGTTGGCGCCCAAACGATGGTCGTTGCCGGCGTGGGCGACCGACCCACGCAACATTTCGCCGTGGCGGTTTACCGCCCGAACCACTGCCGCGCAGAACACGAGGAACTGCATATTCTCTTGCGGAGTCGCCCCAGGATTGAGCAAATTGCCGATACCCGCGCAGCCCAGCGACCAATTGACATGCTTGCCGGAACCGTTAATGCCAGCGAACGGTTTCTCGTGCAACAGGCAGGCCAAACCGTACTTTGGGGCAACCCGCTGCAACGTCTGCATCGTTAGGTACTGATGGTCGGTGGCAACGTTAGCGCTCTCAAACACCGGGGCAATTTCATACTGCGCCGGGGCGACCTCGTTGTGGCGGGTCTTAACCGGAACCCCAAGTTTGTAAAGTTCCTGGTCAACCTCCATCATAAACGCCAGCACCCGTTCGGGAATGGTGCCGTAATATTGGTCGTCAAGCTCCTGCCCTTTGGGCGGGCGCGCGCCAAACAGCGTTCGACCGGAACTCTGCAAATCGGGACGGGAATAGTAAAAACTGCGGTCGATCAAAAAGTATTCCTGTTCCGGACCCGCGGAGGCGGTAACCATGCCCGGATTATCGTGGCCGAACAATTTCAACACCCGCCGCGCCTGTTTGTTCAACGCCTGCATCGAGCGGAGTAGCGGGACTTTCTTATCCAATGCCTCGCCGGTCCAGGAACAAAACGCCGTCGGTATGCACAACGTTTTACCGTTGCGCCCCTCGGTCAAATATGCCGGGCTGGTAACGTCCCACGCGGTGTAGCCGCGGGCTTCAAAGGTGGCGCGAATACCGCCGCTGGGAAAACTGGAGGCATCCGGCTCCCCTTTAATCAAATGCTTGCCGCTGAAATCCGCCAACAAATGACCTTTGCCGTCAGGCGCGTAAAAACCATCGTGCTTCTCGGCGGTCAATCCGGTAAGCGGGTAGAAAACGTGCGCATAATGGGTGGCGCCGCGTTCGATCGCCCACTGGCTCATCGCCGCCGCCACAACGTCCGCCGAACTTACATCCAACGGCACCCCTTCCTCGATCGTCTGCCGCAAAGCGCGGTACACCGTTTTGGGAAGCCGGGCGCGCATTTGGTCGTCGCTAAAGACGTTCATGCCAAAATAATCGCGCACCGGGATACCGCGTGACCGCGATACCGCGTCATTCCGATACTCAATTGCAGACTCAATGGCTTTCTGCCGCGTTATGCTCATAAAAAAACTCCAAACCCAGCGGACTCAAAAAAGGTGGTTTATTATCTCAAAACCGCCGCAAAATGGCAATCCGAAATATTTGACCGCCAACATCCGCTATCATTTGAAAAGCAGGGTGGAGACCGACCACTGACCGCCGGGCATCGGCAATGATTTGTAGCGTCCCTGGTATTTGACAACAATACGGCGGCGTTGGATACCGCGAACGAGCGTACCGTCGCACGCGACTACCAGCACATACTCACCGTCAGGGTTGCGGAACAGAATAAGCCGCGTCCCGTCATTGTCGCCATCGACCTGCATAATGTGCGCTCCGCGTTTTACAAACGGTCCGATGTGGCGGAACAGCCGGTATTGGGGAGAATAAGTGACTTTATGCGTCTCGGAATCGACCACCGTGAAACCGCCGCACAGATGGGCACCGGTCGCCGGAGTGCCAAGTTCATCGAGACAAATATTCCAGCTGGTAAACATCCCGCAACCGTTTTGCAGCATTCCGAAAACTTTGGCCGCCCACCACCATTCGGTGCGTTCTTTAATAATGACGTGCGGGCCGTTTTCAGTGTGGTAAAAATTAAGGTTCGGGTGGGCCGCTTTTACAGATACCATGTTCGTGGCATTTTCCGGCCCGCAATAACAATGCCAGGCGATACCGTCGATGGATTTTTCCACCTCCGGATCAGACAGCAACGCTTGGACCCGTTTGATACCGCTCGGGTTCGGGTCGTGGTCGTGTACCCAGATCTTCGTGCCAATGCCGGCCTTGCGGAAAGCTGGCGCGAGATGATCGCGCACAAACGCGCCCTCCTGCCCGGCCGTATAGGTGCAACACGGGTATTGCCCTCCGGTATCGCACATTGTCTCGTTCTGAGGAGACACCGCGTCAATAGTGATGCCGCGCTCCGCGTATCCTTGGACATACTTCACAAAGTAATTTGCGAGTGCGGGCATAAACTCATCCTTTAGCGAACCGGATATCATCAACCCGGAGGTCTTCATCCACCCGGGCGGACTCCAAGGCGCGGCAAAAACGTAAGTGTCGGGACGAATAATCTTCACGTCTTTTGCCACCGGCACCAAGAACTCGTCATCGCGGGCCAACGAAAAATGCCGCATCTCCACATCGTCCGGAGTATCATTGTAACTGTACAGTCCAGTCGAATAGTCGCTCGCGCCGATATTCAGGCGGATCGCCCCGAGGTTACACCCGCTAGGCGTAAAAAGCTCCCGCAACAACTGTACCCGCTGGTCGAGGGGAAGATTGGCGAGAATCCACGCCGAAGCGTCGGTAAGGGCCGCGCCGAGCGCGAGAAACTGGTGTTTCTCTTTCGCAGCGTCCACATCGAGCGGTTTTACCGCCGGATAAGGATGAATCGTAAAACCTGACGTAGCGATTTCACGAAACCCTTTCTCCTCCATAGTCTGAAAAAGCCGCAATTCCGTCCCGCCTTCCGCGGCAATGAACGCCGCCGCCACCACAACCGTAAGATTCAGCATACAATCTCCCGTTAAAAAAAGATCCAAACCTATTTCAACAACGTCACGCCACCGACCTCTTTTGCCCAGTCGAACGCCTTAACCCAATAATTGCAAGTAAAACCGGAAGCGCCGAGCGCTTTGGCCTGCTTCAAATCGGCAATCGAATTAACGCCGTACATTCGGAACTCGATTCCAGCCGCGCGCACGGCGTCGGCATCGGCCGGGGACATCACTCCTTTAGTGGACTCGCAGCCGGGACAAAACACCTCGATGTTAGCCGCTTTGCATTTGGCGACATATTCCTGAACCTCAAAAGGCTTCTTTCTCGAAAGCCCGACCAACCACACCGTGCGGTATTTCGGATAGCGGGACTTGAAATCCTTCAGCGCGTCATATTGAAAGGACGAAACAACGATGTTCTTCTCGGTTAATCCCGCCGCCGTAATCGCTTGGTCAAAAATATCCGCGTACTGTGGCGAATAGCCCTTGATTTCCGCTTGGAGAACGCCATGTTTCGGCACGACAGCCAGCACTTGGTCGAGAAGCGGAATGCGGTAAACCTTAGGCAGATTATCCTTCTTGCCAAGGTTAAGCGTTGACAAATCATCGGGAGTCAAATCGCGGACCTTCCTTTCGCAACCGGTGTAGGCTTTAAGCTCACTCTCGGCATGGATACAAACCATCTGGCCGGCATTCGTGTGGTGAAAGTCCGTCTCCACCCAAGTCGCTCCCGCATTATACGCGCGTTTAATCGCCTCCACGGTATTCTGCGGGACCTCTTTGTCCCACATACCGCGGTGCGCGATATTCCGCATCTCCAAATCGGCGGAAGCGACGCAAGCCGCCAAACCGCAACAAACCATAACCGCATTCTTCATATCGATTCCTTACTGACCATTATCCATTCCGCGGCAGTGGAAAATCAAACGGGTAAGTTAGCGTACTAGAAACAGCGTGAATGGCCGTTCCAATCGGTACACCCCTACCCTGCCGCCTTTGATTTCCGCCCCGTCGTAGTCAAAGCCGTCAAATCCGCCGGATGATTTCACCGTTAAGCGCAGTCGGCCTTGCTTAACGTTACCGAACACCATTTCCAACCCATATTGCTGAGACTCGTTATTATAACCGTGTTCCAAATCGTCCGGTGTAACCGTGACATCGGTGTCGGGCCGATAAAACTTCGTGACCAAAGCATCGACTGACGACGCATAAGCCACCGGAGTGCCACCATTGCGCACCACTTGGTAAAAAAGCCCGCCGTGGTTGGTAACCACGCCCGAAACGTCTTCGTAGCATTCGTTCTGGTCCAATACCATACCATCAGTGAGAAAGTTTTTCACCAGTTTGTAAACCGGGTCTTTTGTCCCCTTTTTACAAGCGTAAATAACCGAACCAAGGATGGAAAATGTTGAAGCGTGGTAGCAATCTACATACCGGCACGGCGTGTCGCCCAACGCCGCCGACCAACTGTGAACCAAGCCATCCCAGTAAGAACCGCTGGTTTTCGACGCCACTCCCGCCACGCACAACACCCCGTCAAAAACATTGCCTTTAAAATGCCAATCTTCCGCCAAGTCCCACAGAAATTTGGATCCGTATTTCATCTGCTGGGCCTGAAAAGTAATCGTGGCCGACTGGCCGTAATGCGGGGTGGCGATGGCAACCAAACGCCGCACACAGTTGGTTTCGATGTACCCGTTCGCCAGCATCGAACGCGCCACCAACCCGCCCATGCTGTGCGCCACGATGTCCACCGGCCGGCTGCCGTGCGATTGGTAGAAATCCATCACCTCGCCAGCGACGAATGCCGCCACATCATTGATACTGGAGGAGGTTGTACACGGCGAGGACGAATTGTTGGAACTGTAGTAATTCAACTTCAGCAAATCGTCTGCGGAATATCCAGCATCCGACACCAGCAGTTCCGACATGGCGTCCCAAATCGAACCGTTGCTGTTCCATCCGTGCAAAAACACCACCGGATTAGCGGAGACTGCCACCGCCGACAAAACCGACAGCAACAATAAACATCGAAACTTCATTGTTTTGCCCCCAACCCCCGCAGCATTTCTTCCGCGCCGTGCCTAACCTCCGGCAACCGGGCCGTGGCGACCAAACGCCGCAACCGTTCCTGTTGCACGCTTGAATCATCACGACGAATGGCGGCAATCCTCGCCTCAAGCAATTCCATTCGCTCGCGTGCCGCTCCTGACGACGCTTTCGATTTGAAGCGGTCAACCAATTTTTGCGCCGGTTCAACGGCTCCGAACCCGTCAAGATAGAGTCTTGCACCCAACATCGCCAAACCCAAGGTCAATTCTTCGTTGCACGACAACCGATCCAGCAAACGGCGCGCCGCGAAACGAACCGAAGGCGTTTCGCTGCGAATGCCGATTTCCGCGAATTCCATTCCTAGCCGCGTCAGGGTTTTAGTGTCCGGGCAACGGGACAAGTAAGCGGAACAAAACTTATCGAACCGCGCCCCATCTCGGATTTTGACGCAAGTCTCAGCCACCGCAATGGCGGCGATATCGTCGCGGTACCGATTCAGGTATTTTTCTGACGCAGCGAAAAAATCTGTCCATGCCACGCGTTCGCGCATCGCCAGAATCCTCATCCGCAAGGAGTTTTCCGGCGACAACTTGCGCTCGGCGACGCGCAACAGCCGTTCACAGCGGATCGGGTCAGCGGCCATGCGGACGATGCCGCAACAATGTTGCTCAAAAACACCCAAATCCGGCAGCTCTAAAATATCCAAACGCAACTTGGACAACTCGGCCGCGATTTCAGCATCAAGCCGCCGATTACGCCAAACGGCCGACGAAATAATCGACGCAGCAGCCAATACCGCGATAGCCGCCGCGAAACGGCGGCCTCGTCGAAATCCAGACACAAACGGCATCAGTCCTTGCGTTCCTTAACCAAAACCTTTCGGTACTCCACCGTCATTGGCGGGCCCTGATGCAACTGCAAGGTTATAAAACCCTCGTCGGGCAGAAAATCCTTGCGAGCGTCTTCTAATTCGCACGCCTTAACCCCGTTGAGCCACAGCGTGATGGTGCGACCGACGCAACGGATGCGGTAGGTGTTCCAATCGCACTTGTGGTAGTGCCTAATGATATCGGCGCTCTCGGCGAAACGTTCGACCTGCTTGGTGCCGTCCTCCGCGATAACCACCCGGCAACCGCGTTCGCCCACCAAATGCTGCTTAGGATGGTAAATGAAACCGGGGTAATTCCCTCCGCCGTCCAAGTCCGGCTGGTAACCTTCGTCGCCAAGCAGCGGGGCCTTGGAACGGAGCTGGATGCCGGAATTAGCCGCCGCGCTGATTCTGAACTCCGCGATCAAGTCAAAATCCGCAAGCGGCTGTTTCCATTTGATATGGTGGTTGGGCTTGCACAAATGGCCTTCCTCGCTTTCACCGGTCAGGATGCCGTTACGAACGAACCAAAAATCGTCCGCCGCCTCCCAACCTTCCATATCGCGACCATTGAAAATGGCATGAAAGCCTTCGCCCAATTCCGCCATACGGTCGTGTACCGCGGATTTCAGCGCTGGCAACTTTTCCCGCAATTCCGGCGCGGTGACCAAAGGGGCCAGCTCGTTGAACTTCGCCAGCGCACCGCCATCTACACGGGCGTCTTCGCCCAACGTGCCAAGATACGCCGCCGCGCACTTTTCCAGCCGTTTTTGGTCGGTGGTAGCTGCCATTTGCGCCGAAAGGTACTCACGAATATAGGAGTAATCGGTATCCGAGCCGGACAAGTTGACCGCCACGCCAAAATCGGCGGGGTGGTGTTCAAGCTGATTATCCAGCATTTCGCGGTAAGACCGGCGATCACCCACCAGTTCCACAATTTGCGACAACAGCATCGCCCGGTAAGCGGCATCTTTTTTCGCGCCATCGTATGCCGCCCACAACCGCTTGACCACCGTATCCGGCAAAACTTTACGGGACAAAACAAGGGGACTGCTCTCACGACCAGACAATTCACGAATCCGATCACCGCTCTTTAACGTAACCCGCAACATTTTCGGGCTGCCAGGGGCCGGATCGTCCGGGAAACCGCTCCTACCGCTCAACCGGTTGGAGATGGTTAATTCACGCGCACCGTTGTCAACCATTCCCTGCAAATTGTCGGTCACATCCGCAAGTTTCCCGTTTTCAAAACAGCCGTACTCGGCCTTGACGATTTCGAGCGGTGAGCTGTCCGGGCGCAACGTCCTGCGTATCACCCGGAAAACCATTTCCACAAAAGGCTTATCCTGATTTGAACGGATTCCCGCCAGCAGTGCCGGAATGTCATCCTCCACCGCGACCGACTGCACGGTTTTCAACGCCTCGTCGCGCAGATCATTTTCCGGCCCCGCGCACAGTTTCAGCAACTGCGGCAAGCAATACCGCGAATGACGGTCTAATGCCATTCTGCAAGCCTTTGCCGCGATTCCGGCGTCCGAAGACTTAAGCATTGCCGCGATTTCCCTATCCACCTGTTTGCCGTCAAAATACAGCCAAATACTGCGTGCCGAACCGGCGGTTTCCGGGATGTCCGAATCCATCATCTTACGCAGAATCGGCAACGCCCGATCGTCACGGCGCAAACATAACGTCTGCAACGCCGCCAAACGCGCGTGGTCGCCGGTTTTCCACTGTCCTTTCGCCAAAGCCAACAACGCCTTATCGACCTTTAGTTCGGGGCAACCTCCCAACGCCGCGCAAAGTTCGACGCGGGCTTCGTCGGTCAGATCCGGCAGCACCGCGCCTACGGCGGGNNCGGCCGCCAATTTCCGATTGGCGGGCAAATCGCGCAACAACTGAAGGGCAAAACGGCGTTTGTCATCCCGCCGCGCCAGCTCTTCCCATTTGCGGGCCGCCACATCATTAGGCGCGCACAACACCAAGCCGCGCAACGCGGCATTGGCCAGCGCGGGACAGTCGGCGGGGATTTCCTCCGACAAACGGGTAAGCGCCGCGACATCGTTCTGCTCCATAGCCATTTCCAACCGCGCCTCCAGTGCGCGGACATTTTTCGTCCCGCACTGTTCCAACGCCGCCTTTGCGTCCGGGGTGGCGATTTTTCCTAATGCGGCCGCCGCCGCGTCGGCCGCCGACCGGTCAAACCCGTCAATCAGGATCGACCTTAAAACCGGTACCGCCGACTTGATTTTCATGTTGCCGATGGATTGGGCTACCCCAGCCAGCCGCTTTCCCTTGAGTTTAGCGGCGGCATCCAGAATCGCAACCGGAGCCTCTTCGCTGGCAATGTTCTCGATCCCGTAACGCGCCGCATGAAACAACTCGGGCGGAGTGGCCGGATCCAACAGCAACGATTTTAGCGCCGCCACCGCCGCCGCCGTGCCGACGTGGCCCAGCTCCTGGCATGCCGTTACCTTGTCATTGACATCCGAATTGCCTCGCACCACGTCCAGCAACTCGGTTTCTGTAAGCTTGAACGCCGGTTGGGCGATTTCCCCAAACAGAAATTGCGGCAATCCTAACGCCGCGACAACCGCCAAAAAGCAAATTGGTAATTTGTTCATTACACTTTCCCCCAATAATCAGATGATTTGCCAACCCTCGCGCTGGGCGCGCGACAGCATCCGGTTGGCTTCCGGGTCGCCCACAAATTCCTCTTTTACCGGATCCCAAGTCAGGTCGCGTTTAAGCCACTGCGCGATGTTAGCGCAATGCACGGTGGTCATCGACCGGTGCATCAGTTCGGGATTCGCCACCGTGGTTCGGCGGCTCCGAACGGAATCGAGAAACTGGTGAAAATGGTTCTGGTATGAATAGCCGGTACGGGCGCAATAATCGTTGAGCACCCGCATATAGTCCGACAACAGCGCTGGGCTGGACGCTTCCGGGCGCGAATAACCGTCGGCGCAAGCCACCCACCCTTCGGAGCCAACGTAACGGACGCCGCAAGTCCCGGCCCACCCCGTGCGGGTCTGGGTCATTTTCACTCCGTCGGCGAACTCCATCGTCATGCCTTCGGCGGCCGGATGGTCAACATAAGGGTAGCGGACCGGACTGGTGTTGGTCTTGCCCAATGCCGCATGGCACTGCGCGAAGGTGTGGGAACCCCACTCGCCGATTACCGAAGTGTAAAGATCGTGGCAACGGTGCCAGCCGCCGCGGATATAATCAACGTTGTAAGGTCGCCACGGGCACGGCCCAAGCCAAGCGTCCCAATCCACCTCGTCGCGGTCCGGTTCGGGTTGCGCCGGGAACCATTTGCGCTGAAGGTTTACCGTGCCGCCCGGAGCAAGATGGGCGTAAACCTGTTTGACCTCTCCCAAACGGCCCAACCGCAACAACTCGTTGCACACGATAAAATTCGCCTCGCTCAACCGCTGCATCCCGGCCTGGTAAACCCTGCCGTACTTTTTGGCGGTCCGCACCACCGCCTGCCCCTCGCGCACCGTCATGCTGGAGGGTTTTTCGCAGTAAACGTCCTTCCCGGCCCGCATGGCCAGAACGGAAGCCGAAGCGTGCCAACGGTCGCTGGTGGCGATCAATACCGCATCAATGTCCGGACGCGCCAAAATGTCCTTCATGTCGCGGTACATAACGCAATCGGTGTTATGGTAATGGTTATCCACAATCCGCTTTATGGCATTGCGCCGGTCTCGCCGGACATCGCATATCGCCACAAACTGGACGCCATCGTCTGGAAGCACCCATCCGCAAAGCTCGCCCTGGCCGCGGCCGCCCAAACCGATTCCCCCCACCGTAATGCGGTTGCTGGGCGACACCCGGCCGTCACGCCCCACTACCGAAGCCTTTACCACCATTGGCGCGGCAGCGGCGGCGATTATCCCCTTAAGAAACCCGCGCCGTGCCGAATACCTGTTATTCATCTATGAATCCCCCCGATTTGCTCATTCTGCACCACCGCAATAAAGCGGTATTAAGCCATAAAAAACATAGAAATTTTATCAGTTTAGCCTTATCGACGCAAGGGCAAAATCAATGCGCGGCATTATGAAATGGGTTAACGGACATTTTCAGCAACCTTAGCCTTCTTATCTCGCTCCGCCTTCAGGCGGTCATACTCTTTCCAGAATTACTCCGGCTTGAAACCAGCACATTTCAACACACATGATGTTTTTCGCGTCATCAGGATGTTTACCGAACATAATTTTCAAATTCCTTATGTTACGAAAAAGTGTTAATTCAACTGCCTTACGATTACGGTATCGTACCAATAAGGATTTTCGCAGAAGAATAGTAACATCCCCGCATTATTGCCACAATAATCGTAACACAAGTAGTTGTTTGTCTCAATGTCAGGTTTACCAAGCAACGCTTGGATATGATGCCGTGTTAACATAATTCCTTTGCGTTCAATAGCCCGTCTCAGTTTTTCTGCAATGATTTTAGCGGTTTTCTGGTTACCGGCGTTGCATATTTTCCTAGATTCGCGGAATGCTTCACAGGCCAGTGACAACTCTTGGTCATCATGAAGGATATCTGGCAATGCCTGTTTAAGGCCGGCAACCGCATCCCATCGGAATCCAAACCGCGTCCCCCTCTTAAGATGCTGCACCGGAGTAAGACATAACCCGCTGCGGTCGGCAAGCAAAAGTGTCAAATAAGCTATGCCGTAAATGACAGTACAGCACAAAAACAACCTGTGTCGATTGGCGCAGCATAACAATGACGTCAGGAAACCAGCCCACAACAATAAATACCAAAACGTTAGCGGAAAGGCAGTCATATCGCGGCATGTTGGCAATATCACTCGCAACAATATGTAAATCACGCTTACAACCGGAACTGTAAGCGCGGTAACAAACCCTGCAGTCTTGGGAAATATCTCTTTAAGGGTTGCTTTCATGCAAAATACCTTGTTAGTTTAATGATACCCTGTTGTTACCAAAACCTTGTCATAGAACGGGGGGTGTACGCCTACGAAATCCAACTCCGAAAGATTTCCGTCTTCGCTATATAAGCGGTATGCAATCGACACTTGGGATATTCCAAAGTTGTCAGGTTGCCCCAAAAGTTTCACCACATTTTTGTATGACAAATAATTCTCCCCTGAGCTGATTTGTTTGGAAAACGCGTCGGCAAGTTTTACGGCTAGCTCGATGCGGTCATTCACGCTTAATGCTTCACGGCATCTAAATTGCCGGCAAATTTCCATGAAACCCTTGTCGTCTATAACTGACTTAGGAATATGCTTTTCCAGCGAAAGCAAGCCGCATGTTGCAAAATGATTTCCGGGCATTCCACGATCAAGCCAAGTTCTTTTATCAAGCCAGCAGTTTGTTTGGTCAAGCAGATGCACAAATGCTAGGCAACACGATATCAAAAGCGATGACTTCCATCGACACACATTATTGCGATATCCAATGGCAACATTGATTAAAAGCAGTATCAGCAATAGCACACACCAATCCCATACCGAAACCGACCGAATGCAAAAACTTTCGGAAACGGTCATCACCGACAGATACGAGACCACAACAAGAGGGATCAAACAGACAAGAATATTAATAAACTTTTTTTTCCGTCTATCTGGATTATTCATCGAAGAAACTCCATACTTTCGCAATAAAAATAAGCTCATTTACAAAATCTCCGCAATTGTATAACAACAAATTGTAATAACGAGTTTCATAATTACCATAATGATATAACAAATATTCTATATTTTGTTCAAACTTTTTAATATTATAAACACAAGGATTAAGTTTCACAATTGTACATTTTTTGTCAGGCTTGTTACTATAATCCGTACCTAAAGTTATTTGGCCCTTTCCTCCAAAAATGCTCCAATAACCTTCTCCTGCGACAAAATCAATACTATTGTTTTTTGTTTCTAACCATTTGTGGTCAATAAAACTGTAGGATTCTGACGGCAGTCTGCAAATTTTAATTTCCGTATCAATTTTCTTCCATCTGCCATAGGTTATACCATCTCGGCAACATTTGGATAGTTTATTGTATTTCTTTCCATTGCAGCAACCTTGAAATAGATTTAACATGCCGATGAAGTCGATATTCTGCACTGGCTCGTTGCCGCAGTATGCGTAGAGGTTGTATCCGCCTTGTTCTAAAATTGGGTCTTCCGACAGCCATCGGCCCAAGGTTGGCGAGTACTCTCGGTAGATGTAGGTGTAGGTGCCTAG
>DBXY01000007.1 GCA_002309765.1 Verrucomicrobia bacterium UBA1200 | reverse complement strand
T
The DNA here is from genome assembly GCA_002309765.1 of Verrucomicrobia bacterium UBA1200. Lineage (GTDB taxonomy): Bacteria > Verrucomicrobiota > Kiritimatiellia > RFP12 > UBA1067 > UBA1200. The sequence continues at coordinate 19,589 of DBXY01000007.1, read as the reverse complement.
ACCCTGTTCCGCTCTTCGGAGTGTTTCTTGCAGTTGGCCAACCGCTCGACCATCGCCTTGTCCATGCTGCGCAGCTTGAAGAATAATTCGTCTCTCATACCGTCACCGATCCTTTCGTTTGGTAAAAACGCACTCTTGCACCGTTTGCCGAAATGGCAAGCTGTCGGCGCGTACTGGTCAAGAAGTGTTGGTGACGATATCGGGACGGCGGAAATTGGGGTTATCCCGCTTGGGCCGATATCCCCAGCTTATTCGTAGTTTGGCATGCCTCAAAGAAGCTTCCTATTGGTTCGCCCTGCGGGTTATCAGGATCGTGTAAATCTGCGAATGCGTCAATTTTGCCGCAACTTTTGGCGAAATCGTTCAAAGCTTTGTCAAATTCTTGTTTTAAGTCTTCCCTCCAGTTCTTCGATATGAAGCCGTTAAAGCTTGCTCTGAAATACCCAAAAGCTCTTTTTACAAAGCCTTCTAATGCCTCCTCCGGCAACATTTCATAGATGTTCGGAAACTTTCGCTTTAGTTCCTTCTCTGAACAAGTCAACACTTGGAGAATTTCCCTGTAGTCAGCTCTGCTATTTCCCCTCCCTTTATGAGTGTTTGTGTCTTCGGAACACGGCCCCCCGGCGAGGGGGGCAAAGATACTATCTTTTAACGGTTCTTTTAACGGTTCTGTTGACGGTTCTGTTAGTGTGTGGTTTTCCACCGCATACTCTGTGTGGTTTTCCCCCACATACTCTGTGTGGTTTTCCCCCACATACTCTGTAGTATTCTTTAAGACATTGTTACGTAGATCTACGTTATGTAACGTAGTATCTACGTTATTACTACGAAGCTCTTCCACCGCCTTAAGGTAATCAATCAGCGGTTTGGATCGTTCCTTTTCGCGTGGTTGGTCACTAGACTCAAGGCGAAGCAACTCTTCGCAACGCGGGATAAGATAAACCCACATTGGGCCGCGGGAATACACATTATGGGGGAAGCCCACCGACATACGCTTCTCCTTTTTGATGGTGATTAACCCTAGGCTATTAAGCTTTTTGACCGCGCCGATAACCGTACCCCGCTGACATATGCCGCATTCCCTGCCAATCGTGTCTTCTCGCGGCCAGCATTCGCGGCGTTGGTCATTCATATGGAAAGCAATCGTCTTCCACACATTTATCTGTGCCTGGCTTAAACCGTGGTTCTTGGTATAAGCCAGTATTGTATTAACTTCCCGAATGTAATTAACACCCATAATTAACCCTTCTTTCTGCCCACTTTCTGCTCACTTTCTGCTCACTTTTCCAACTCACCCCCTTTTGCTGTGTTTTAGATACCCAAGCCCCTGCGCGGCCTTTTCATCGTGTTTCTCCGCGCAGGGCTTGCCCCCGTCCTCACCGCCAGCGGCGCAGCCGCCAAGCGTAAGCCGCCATCCCGCAATATCGCCTAAACAGCCGCCACGCGCCCACCCACCACGGAACGGGCGGCGGCGGCGGCAGCGGCTCGGTGTTCGCCCTGACATTGAGTTCCGCCAGGCTCAAGTTATCGCGCATTGCCGCCCCCCTTCCCCTCTTCGGCCTTGTTATAGCGCAATCCGTGCAGCGTCTGCCATTCGCTGCGGAAAGTGTCGTGGAATACCTCCGCCTCGGTCATTAGATTCGCCAGTTCCGAAGCTATGCGGGAAAGGCATTTGCTTATCGCGCCCAAATGATCGAGCGCAACGCCATCGGCTGACATACCCGCCAGCGCGTCAACCGCGCCCCCGAAGTATTCAAACAGCCGTTTGAAAGCGGCGGTCTGCTGTTCGTGGTAGATCTTCAGCCGGTTGTAGCTCATGCGGCAGGCCGTCTCGAAGTAATCGACCTGCGGGGCTGATTCCGGGGCCGCCGGAACGGGCGGGGCGGGTTTGAACTGCCCTTTTAGCCCCGCTTCCCGGTCAAGGATCGCCGCCGCGCCGTTCTCCATAATCGCGCCGTTGCTGAAACCCCAACGCTTCTTGACTTCGGCAATGTCCTTCATGCCGTCCTCGGAAACCTTCGCCCGCAGCTGGTAAACCTTCGGGGCCGCGCCCTTCGCCGTTTTGCCGTTCTTCTTCATGGTTATGCCACCTTTCCTTTATGCGCCATTTTCTCCATCAGCTTTTCCAAATCAGACTCCCGAACCATCCAATGCGATCCGCCCATCTTAACCACCGTCAGCAAGCGCGGCTTGACTAGGCGTTCCGTCACCCACCGGGGCTTGCGTCCCAGCCGTTCCGCCACCTCTTTCCTAGACAATAGCTTCATCTTTCGCCACCTCCCAGTTGTCGCGGTTCATGAACTCCATTATGCTTTGGCGGCTGTAACCGATGGAACGCCCGAAGCCCTTCGGCCACACCCTCCGAAGCAACCCCCGCTTTGCGTAGATACGCAGCACCCTTGGGGATTTCCCCAGAATCTTCCCGGCCTCTTGGGCGGACACCACCGTATCGACATCCGCGCCGGGTTTGGTTTTGCTTGCCCCAAGGATCGCGGAAAGCTCCGTGGGGGTGATCGTCGGATCGTTCTTGGCCAACGCCTTGATCGCGGCCTTCGTTGCGTCGTTCATAGTTGTTAACCTTTCTGTCTTCCCGGCAACGCCTGCGGTTGTCGCTAGCATACCTTGCCGGAAAACGCCGCAAATGTATCACAAGGCGCGGTTTTGCGCTTGGGAATGGAAAAAAACAGCTTTCCATTGGAAAACCGCAAAGCGCGACAAAAACGCCCAAACCCCTATAAACAGAGGGCTTGGGCGTTGAACAGAAAAATGGAATGCGTCCAAAAATAATGGAAAGCCGAATGGAAAACTATTTTACCTTCTTCTGCCTTTCAATTCTCATTACGGCGTTTTTCACCTTTGCAGGATCGTTGCACAGTTTGAAAAAACCGCCGCCCAGCGGCTCGACACAGGCGTGGAAAATCTCATGCCCCGTACCTCTCCTAAACAACCCCGCCACGCCTTTTTCCAGATACACCCCGCCGTCTTCTGATTCTTTTTTGTAGTGGGCATTCACGCCGTCCAGCAACAAATCAATAATCCTCCATTTTTTCGCGGATCGCGGTTCGTACTCCCACACATCACCATCAGAGCAAACCAACTTTTCGCCATCGGCTGAAACAGACCAAGGCGAAAACCCGAAAGACTTTCCCGCGTGGCGGCTTGTTCCTTTCTTGCCCCTCTTCCCCTTGCCCGTGTCCGCCGGGGCTTGCGACTCATCGCCGGGTTCGTTTACGCCCAGATTCTCAAGCTGTTTGAGCTTCGCTTCTTTTAAACTCCCGTATCCGCTCAAGTTGGTTATGACATATTCCATTGGGGCAAGGTCAATGCCCTGAATCCCGGCATACCTTACCCGATCCAGCTCGGACGGGGACAAACCTAACCCGCTGGCGATTGCCAACCCATAACCAATCATTGCGTATTTCACCGCCTTGACCGCCCATTCGTAATCTTCGCACATCACCCTAATCTGCCCTTGAATTCTGTTCGACAATGCAAGTTCGCGATCCGCCTGTTCTTCGTTGCAGTCTTGCAAAGCGCGGCCATACCGACCAAGAACAGGGTCAAGCCGTTCCCTAAAAAGACTTTCCCGCTCCTTTTTGAACTGCTTATTGAACTGCTTGTGAAATTCCGCGAAATATTCGTTAGGCGAAAATACAAACGCGTCCCCATCGTCATAGGTTAAATTTTTCAGCTCACAATGGTCAAACAGGTTAGACAACAAAATAAAATCTTGAACCGTCTGCACCTTCTCAAGGTTGATTTTGCCGCGATCCCTCAAAAATAAAAGCTGATGGGAAAGCTTCAAGAACCATTCGCGTTTTGCTTCATCGTCTTTGGTTGCCATTTTTCCGCCCTCGCTCATTTCGCCATCTCCGTTCTCATGATTTCGGCGGCGCGTTCCAGCAGCCCCGCCCCGCGCAATTCCGCCAGAATCGCTTTAAACCGCCCTAGGATCGCTTCAGACGCGTCCGCGCCCTCGGCGGGTATGGTGGTAGCCCCCAACGCCGGAAGCTTTTCTATGAACATTTTGGAAGATTCCTCGTCTTCGTGGAAATAGTGGCGCGTCATGGCCGGGTTGGCGTGTCCAACCATAAGCTGAACTTGTGCCATCGGTACGCCCGACTTCGCGCACAATGATACGAAAGTGTGCCGAAGGCTGTGAAAACCCACTTCGACGGCCGCGACGGCGTTTCCCTTTTTGGTGACACGGGTGTTAATGTCGCAAGATTCAAAAACGCGCCGAATCTTTTTGCACAGCGCGGATCTGTCGCGCTGGTAGAGCGCGGCAAGCGTTGGCAGGACAAACCCGGATCGGCGCGTCCGAATATTCGCCAGCACATCCCGCAACGCCGGGTGAATCCCCAGCGAAACGCGCTTTCCCCTCTTGCGCGTCAGAACCGACAGCATTCCCCGCGCAAGGTCAACTTGCCCCCAGTCAAGCTGAACCGCGTCACCCAGCCGCAGCCCGGAATAAATGCCGATCCAGAACAGAAGCCGCATTTCTCCGGAAGTTGCGCCGTGTATCCGGTTCAACTCTTCAAGCGTCAACTCCCGCCTTGTGAAACCGTCCGGCTTCTTCCGCCCGATATCTTCCCACGGGTTCGAAGTCAGCCGCGCTTCCCGCTTCAACGCCGCCCACATCGCACGGAAGAATGTAATGTGCTTGTTGTAGGTGTTCGCGCTCACTCCGGAAAGCTGCGTCTTGCAGAACTGCCGGGCGGTTGCCTCGTCCAGCCGCCGAAGCTCCGTGATTTCGGGATGGGCAACGGCCAGCCATTCCGCCAGCTTGCGCCAATGCCCCCGGTAGTTGCTCATTGAGTCTTCGCCGGCGTTCGGGTGCTTGTCGCTCTCCTCGTATGCCAACCACGCTTCCGAAACCGCCATTGCGGGTGCTTCGTCCTCCAGCCGCTTCAGTTCGGCCTCTACGCCCATGATACGGCCTTGGATATTCTCCAACACCGCCTTTTCGCCCTTGATCCTAAACGGGGCGGTGAACTCCTCCAGCTTCTTCAGCGCGGCCCGCTCGGTGGTTTCGCCCGTACTCTTGGAAAACCGTTTGCCTTTGTATGTCCACCGCGCCAGATAAACCCCGTTCGGTTTGCGCTCAAGTGATCCATCGCCGTTAGCCCTATTATGCTTCATTCCTTGCACTTCCTTTCAATGCCGTTAATATACTAAAAAGCGGTTTAGAAATGCAAGCATATACCACAAGTTTCCACTAGAAAAATTTAATCAATGCACGAAAGCCCTATTTTATAAGGGGTTCGCGATAACTCTCCATAGAATCATAATCTGCGGGTTGAGGGTTCGAATCCCCCTCCCACCACCAAAAATGCGCCCCGGTTTCCGGGGCTTTTTTATTGCCCCAAACCCCCTATTTATAGGCATTTGGCGCGTTTTTATTAATCCGTTTGTGTTTGGCGGTGGCAATCACGACCCCGATTGTAATTATTAAACCGCCAATCACACTCATGGCGGTCGGGCTTTCCCCAAGAAACATCGCCGCAAATATAACGCCAATAATCGGTATCAGATAAAGGCATATCGTGGCGTAAACCACCCCTAGATATTTGCAAGCGTAGTTCCAAAGGACGAAACAGGCGGCCGAAGCAAAAACCCCAAGGAACAAGATGTTCATCCAGTTCAACGTTATGGCAAACCGTTCGGCGTTAACCTTGCCGTCGAGTGTGACGCGGAACGAACCGTCCAGCGCATAATACGCGGCATCAGACGTCCCCCATATTGCAATCGGCGCAATGATGACAAGTGACCAAAAGAACGCTTTACGCATAACGGTGATTTGATCGTACCCGCGCGCGTTCACTTTGTCAATCAAGACGGAATAAATGCCCCAAGAGAACATTGCTAACAACGCCATAAAGTCGCCCAAAGGGCGCATTTGGAGATTGGCAGCCCCGTCCAACGCCACCAGAGAAGCCCCGAGTACCGCAATTAACGAACCGATAACGAGCGGGAGTGAGAGCGACCTGTCATTGGTGAATACGCGCGCCAGAATGGCCGTGGCAATCGGGGCAAAAGAGGTAAGAATCGCGACATTGGTCGCATTGGTGTAATAGAGGGCGCAATTTTCGAGAAACTGGTACGCTACAATGCCCGTGATCCCCATACCGGCAAACAGCAGTTCATCGCGCAACTTTCCAAACCGATGTCCGGAGCTTTTGCGAGACGCTTCGTCCGCGGTTTGATCAGGCCGGCGCAGTACTTCCATTAACCGTAACACTGCCCAAGCCATTATAAACCGCAGGATCATTATTTCCAACGCGGAAAACCCGGACAGCAACGATCTGGTAGAGGCAAAGGTCAATCCCCATGCTATTATTGCGAAAGCTGAAGCCGCATAACCTTTTATTCTCACCATAGTCTTTAAAGCGCAAACCGGGAAAATGCCCGTTTCGTGAACCGGCAGGCCACGTCAATTCCGTTTTTCAACCGCCATCCGCATGGCCGAAACATTTGCCTCGCGCCCTGTCCAAATCCTAAACGATGCGGCACCCTGCCGAACCAGCATCCCCAGCCCGTTAGCGACCCAAGCCCCGGCACCTTTGGCCACAGCCATCGTCGGCGTCACCGGACTGGTGTAAACAATATCATACAAGTATTGCCCGGGACGGAACGCTTCCGCCGGCAAAGCCGAACTGCCATCGGACATTCCCGCCGTGGTTGCCTGGACTATCAAATCCGAGTCTCGCGCCGCCGCCACCCATTCCGGCAAGGGCACCACCTCGGCCGGGGCGGCGCCTTCCGCAGCAAATCCGGCAATTTCTTCCGCAACCCGCTCCGCCCGTTCGAGCGTACGGTTGGCAAGCCGCAGTTTAGAGCAACCACCCAAAGCACAGGCGATGGCCAAAGCCCGACCCGCACCCCCGCACCCCACTACCATAATGCGCAACCCCAGCGGCATCAAACCGAACTCGGCCCGCAAATCCGCGAGAAAACCGGCGGCATCGGTGTTGAACCCGGTCATTCCCCCATCCGGGTCGAACCGAACGGTATTCACCGCCCCAACCCGTCGAGCCGACACGTCCAACCGCTCCAAAGCGCGGTATGTCTCCTGTTTGTGCGGCACCGTAACATTCAACCCAGAAAAACCGTCCCGACGGCATTGTTCCAAGGCTGCGGCCACCGCGCCCGGCGGAACATCAATGCATTCGTACGTCGCGTCCAGCTTCAACGCACGAAACGATGCCTCATGCATCACGGGAGAAAGCGAATGGGCGACAGGATGCCCAAGCAAAGCGAATCGGCTAGCCATAGTTAAAACTCCATGTTTTGCGGGTCGAACAATTCGTCCAGCATTTGCAGCAACCGATCCCGGCCATCGGCCTGGCGGACGGGGCAAGGCAAACTTTTGCGAAAAACCGCGCCATAGTTTTTGGTCATGATACGGGGGTCGGCTACCACCACCGCCCCCCGGTCGGTGCGGCTGCGAATCAAACGGCCAAACCCCTGACGGAAACGGATCACCGCCAACGGCAACGCGTACTCGCGAAACGAGCTTCCACCATTTTGGTCAATCTGTTCGCTTCTCGCTTCGACCACCGGGTCGCCCACGGCCGAAAAGGGTAGCCGCGCCATCACCACGCAACTCAAGGCCTCGCCCACCACATCCACGCCCTCCCAGAATGAATGCGTCCCCAACAATACCGCCGGCACCCCGGAACGGAATATTCGGGTAATCTGGTCGCGAGTACCATCCGCCCCATGGACAAGCAGTTTTATCCCCGCGTCATGCAAAGGAACGGAAAGCAGCTTCGCCACTTGGTTCATCATCTGATAACTGGTGAACAATCCCATCGCCCGGCCGCGGGTCTTGAGAAAAACGTCTAGCATCATTGCTGACAACTGCTCAACGTACCCCGTGTTCTCTTCGCTGGTGGATCCAGGCTCCGGCAGGAATGTCGGGGCAATCGCGCGGCACTGGGCAAGGTAATTGAACGGACTGTCCGCCACACATGCCATCACTCGCTGCGATTCTTGAAGATTAACGCCCAAACGCTTCATCATGTAATTGAACGAAGAACCGACGCGCAAAGTGGCGGAACAGAACACCACCGATGATTTTTCCTGGTAAAGCATACCGTTCAACGTCTCGGCTATGCTCAACGGGGCCGCAATCAGCTGTGCCAATCTGGAACTGCGGATGGCTTTCTCCACCCAAAAGACATATTCTCCGTCGGTACCGGCCCACACGAAATCCAAATCCGCCGCCAATTCGGAAAGCACCCCAATCTGCCCTTCAACCCCAAGCGGCAGATCGTTGTAAAGCCCCAATTCGTCAGTCGCCGCCCGATTGAGTCCGTCAACCAACTGCTGCATCAGCCCGATTACTATGGACAGCGCGTCACGGAATTTTTCCTTCAACGCCACTGCGGCGGCTTCGTCCCAATCCGGCCCGGGACAGACAAATACGCGGTTACGGCAAACCATCCGCACCGGCACCGGTTTGCCGGACTCCATCATATCGATGATATCGGTGACATCGCGATCCTCCGGCGCGGAATTTACGCACCTGAAACGAATCGAGTCCGAAGCCTCCGGAATCAAATCGTAAGCTTGCTCGAAAAATCGCCGCGAAGAAGCCCTTATCCGTTCCAGCCCCCGCCGGATTTTCTTCACTAGATCCGTCAATTCGTCCAACTGGGCGCCATCAGCGGCAATGCCGCCCTTGTACAACTGCCTGGCCACCTGCTCCAGCACCCCGCCGGCACTCTCACCGCGACCGCGGCTAATCCGGCGCAAGACCATATTGACGCGGCTTGGGGAAAGCTCAACCGACAAATGGCGCGTAGCGGCATCCTCAAGATTGTGGGCCTCGTCAAAAACGATCTGCGAATAAGCCGGCAAGATACTTCCCGAATTGCGGGCCTCGGCGAACACCAGCGCATGGTTGGCAATTACCAGATGCGCGGCAGCTGCGGCGGAACGGGCTTTCTGGAGAAAACAGCGACGGAAATATCGGCACCGACGCCCCGGACACTCCTCGCCAGAAGACGCGATTTTTGACAGGAACGTCGAATCGCAGTTGGTTGAACCGGCGAAGGTGTCGAGGTCGCCGTCCGGCGTACGCACCAACCAGGCGATCGCTTCGGCAAAATTGCGCAACTCGTGGCGATCCAGCTCAAACATGCGGTTGGAGAGCAGCGCGGCCAGTCGGCGAAGACAGAAATAGTTGGAACGACCCTTAATCACAACCGCCCGAAACGGCGTAGATTCACCAGTCGCCTTCTGGAAAGCCTCAAACACTCTCGGCAAATCCTTCTCGATCAACTGGGTTTGCAAATTTCTGGTGTTGGTGCTGATGATGACCGGCACATCGTTCAAACGCGCCCATGCCGCAGCCGGAATCAGATAGGCCAAACTTTTCCCGACGCCGGTTCCGGCCTCAATCATCAAATGCTTGCCTTCGTTAAAGGCGTGGGTGACCGCTTTGCACATATCCACCTGACCGGGGCGCGATTCATAACCCGGCAGCAGCTGGGAGAACGATCCGCCGGGCATTAGGTGGGAGGCGACCTGATCTATTTCCAACGGGGAGCAATCGTCATGCGACGGCAGAGCGCGTTGGATTTTCCGGTTGTCGGCGGCGGCGAAAGTTTCCTGCCATGGATTCTCTTGCGGGGAGCGGACGCGGATTTGCGAGGCAATGCCGCTAAAGCACATCGCCAGATCCTCTTCGTCCAACTCGCGCAACAAAGACTCAATGGTTTCTACCGCCCAGAGCGGCATGGACAGCAACGCGGATTCAATCCGCACCAACCGCTCCTCTAACGGCAATGCGGAAAAATCGCCGCCGCCTTCTTCCCTAGCCATTAGAGGAAAGGCGAGATGGCGAAGTTCCTGCTCTGCGTAACGCTGACCATCGGCGGAAGGGAACAGCCTCGTGAACGCCTTTACGGATAACACTTCCATGTCTGTGTTTTCGCCGGCCAATTCCGCAACGCGCTACTTGCCGAGACCAAACAGCTGCAAACAACGTCGGAAATCGGCGGGCAGCGGGCTGTGGACCTTGATCATCGACTTCGCGTTCACCGGATGCGGCAATTCCAACCCGCACGAGTGCAACATTATGCGAGGAACCGTTTGCAAACGCAAATCGCGAACCGTTTTAAAACCGTACTGACGGTCACCGATAATGGGGTAACGTATAGAGGCCAAATGACGGCGGATCTGGTGGGTGCGCCCGGTCTCGATCCGGACCAGCAAGAAACTCGCGTCCTTGGAAACCTTTTCGCAGCGGATATGGCTGATGGCGTGTTCGCCGTCCAGATCCTGCTGGATCGTGCTGGACGTCCGTTCGTAGCGCCCCCAAACAATGGTACGGTAAAGTTTGGTCACATGCCGGGTTTTAAAAACCGCGACCGCAGCCTCCCATGCCGCCGTATTGGTGGCCATCAACAGGCAACCGGTGGTTTCTTTGTCCAAACGGTGCACGACCCGCAGATCCGGCAAGCCAGTCTGCTGACGCATCACGGTTTCAACGTTGACCGTACCGCCGGTCGCCAGCATTCCGCTCGGCTTGTCAACCACCAGATAATCCCCGTCTTGAAACAGCACATGCAGTTTAGGGGTGTCGGGCAGCTCGACTTTGGTTTTGACCAGCGTAACCGCAGAGGTCTGCAATTCAACCGTGTCGCCGCATTTCAAGATATGCCCGGCCATCCACACGCAATGGCGGTTGACCCAAACCTTTTTGCTGTCCAGCATGGTTTTGGCCGCCCGGTTGGACACCTTAAGCTTCTCGGCCAGGAAAACCTGCAATTTCTTATTCGCGTCAACCCGGTTTACGATAAAGGTCGTTACCGACGGCTTGGCGCGAAATGTTGATCTGTCGTTCATGCCCATCCAATCCTAACGGCGGCTCACTTAAAGCGCGGCGCGGAGCCGGGATACCGCCAAGGCGATGTCACCTGCCCGATCGTTGCCGGCCTCGCGCTCCACCGCCACCGTATCGTTGAAACCGGTAGCCTTCAGCGCCGCCAAAAACGCATCGGTGTTGACCTCGCCGTCACCCCAAGGAACTTCGCAACCCCAGTCTACGCCCGGATTTGCCGAAACCTTCGCGTCCTTGATGTGGACGCCGCGAATTCTAGAACCGAGCAACTTAACCGCTTCCACCGGATTGCCTTTACCGTAAAGGATCATGTTGGCTGGGTCGAAATTAACGAAAACTTCCGGGACTTCATTCAAAAAGCGCAGCAGCTCGTCGGCCGTCTCCTGTCCGGTTTCCAGTGCCACCCCTAGCCCAGACTCACCGGCAACGTCCACCAGAAAGCGGATTCGATCCAGATACTTCTGTTTCGCCACCGGGTCGGATTCGTCCAAGAAGCCAGCGTGCAGCATCATCAACGGCGCCTTCCACTCCGCGCCGAGTTTAACCGCGCCGCGAATCAGCCCCTTGTACTCTTCCCAGTGTTCGTCCGGAACAATACCGCCGGTGTAGCGGATGCGTTCGATGGTGGAATAGTCCTCATAGGGGAACGAAAGCATAGCGCCGGCAATGTGCCACTCCCCGTCGGCAAGCAAACGTTCGACCAGCGCACGGTCGTCTGCGGCGGCATTACCGCCATGTCGGGCATCGCCCGCCAAAAACGGCATGGTTGCCAAATGCAAGTAATGGACATCCAGTTTCTTCATTTCGCCGGCCACTTCCGCGAGCGGCTTTTGAAAACTCCAACTGCAGCATCCGATATTCACAGCGTCACCACCTTTCCAGTTTTCGCGCTCTTGCGCTCCGCATCGACAATCGCCACCGAATCGCGGGCCGACTCCGGAGAAACCGGGACTTCGCCCAGTTTCCCGTTCAGATACGCCAGAAACGCCTTAATCTCTTCCTCGTAACCATCCTTCGCCTTCATTTTAGGCTCGAAGGGCTTGCCATTTTCAGGATACACCAACGTGGGCTTGTCGCTGTGGGTGTTCGCCACCACCACCGCCTGCTCAAACACCACCCGGAAACCGGACTCCCACGCAAAGGATGATGACATCGCCCAACTGGAGGAGGAGGTCACCACCATATTGTCATAGCCAAAATTAGTGGCGCTGTGGCGCATCCAACCGTCAGTATGATACGATGCTATGGTGGAGACGGTCTTAGGCATACCGAACACGTGGCGGATGTAATCGGTATCATGCAAATGCAAATCCAGAATCACCCCGCCGGACTTTGCTTCGTCCAAAAACCAACTTGGTCCGTTGTTGGTCCATTTTGGAGCCGCGGAAAGACGCGTAAAATCGGCCGCAACCACCTTGCCGTACTTACCGCTGTCCACCAGATCCTTGAGCCAGGCGTACTGCGCAAAGTAACGCACACACTGCGCTATCATAAGCTTGCCCTTTGATTTGGCGGCAGCCTTAATCATCTTGTCGCAAGTTTTGGCGTCAATCGCCATCGGCTTTTCACAAAGCACGTTCAAATCCTTGGCCAACGCCTTGACGGCCATCACCGGATGTAGCGGGGTCGGCAGCGTGATATCAACCACATCCAGTTTCTCCTTTGCAATCATCTCATCGAAATCGGCGTACACTTTCGTGCTCTCCGGCAACTTACCAGAGAACGAACCGCTGATGTTACCCTTGGCGTTCTGGGTAATCTGCGCCAGATTCGAATCGCAAACCGCCGCAACCTTCACTCCCTTTAGTTTCGACCAAATGCCGTAATGCATTCGTCCCATAAAGCCAAAACCGACTACCGCGACTTTTTTCATGCTTGCTCCTTGTGATTGCGTTAAGGAAAAATGACCTTGAAAAACGAGTCTATTATTACTCAAACCTTCGTGAAAAACAAGCGCAAAATACCAACCGCTGCAGTTTTTTGGCGAGCGGAGCGTAATAAGGCGGGTGGAGGATACCCCCACCCGCCACATAAGGATAAAAACGCCGTCGGTTGCCTTTAAAACGTCGGCAAGGATTCTATCGGCTTCAATTTAGCGAAACGAGGTCTAATGTCACACCATGACGATAAGAGCCGGGCCGCCTTTTGCGACGCGGTACGCCTCACATGTTCCTCCAATAGGGAAATAAGCGTCTTTTCGTCTTCTGACCCAGCCTCAACCGGGAACAAATCGACCGAGTCAAGGTTGCAGTTCAAATCAAGTGTCGCCGACTCATCGTAAACGTATGCGACCCCGCCCGTCATTCCCGCCGCAAAATTTACGCCAACCGGGCCAAGAATAACGGCAACACCGCCCGTCATGTATTCACAACCGTGGTCGCCGATTCCCTCAACAACCAATGTCGCGCCTGAATTTCTGATGCCGAAACGTTCGCCGGCAAGACCGTTGATGAAAATCGACCCCGACGTCGCACCGTACGCGATCACGTTACCGGCGATAACATTGGCTTCTGGAACAAATGACGAATCCTTCTGGCCATCCGGAGGGCGGATGGTTATTACACCACCGGAAAGTGACTTGCCAATGTAGTCGTTCGCCTCTCCCACCAGATTAAAAGTAACGCCTCTCCCCAAAAATGCGCCAAAGGACTGCCCGGCAACACCGGTGAATTGGACCGTAACCTGACTAGACGCGATTTTACTTTCCGCATTAGACGCGGAACGGAGTTTTGTCAGATAACCGGACAACGCCGCGCCGACAGCCCGATCGCTATTGGATATGTTGCGCTTAAGCTCCGTTACACCTTCGAGATTGAGGCACGGGATCAGTTCACGCAAGTCGTAATTGTCCTTAGCATCGGATTTAAAACCGAAAACCTTTTGCACCGCAGGCGGACATCCGATAACCGAAGTGTCCTGATGGCCATCGCAAGCCGGCTGCTGGCTTCCAATCGGTGAAGATTCCAATAAATCGCCGAAATCGAAACGGCTACCTTCCCGCGGTACGAGTAAGTCGGTGCGGCCGCGAATTGACGTCAGCGAATCAACGCCAAGCGAATCGAGAATTTCCCTGACCTCTTTCGCCAAAAAACGGAAATACGCTTGAAGATGTTCCGGTCTACCGGCGAACTTGGCACGTAACTCATCTTTTTGCGTGGCGATTCCCACCGGGCAACAGTTGAGGTTGCAATTGCGGCACTGTACACAACCGAGAGACACAAGCATTGACGTGCCAAACGCAAACTCGTCCGCGCCAAGTATCGCCGCGATAACAATATCGCGTCCCGTGCGGAGCTGGCCGTCCACCTGAAGCTTTACATGCTCCCGAAGGTTGTTTTTTACAAGCGTCTGGTGGGCTTCAGCGAGGCCGACTTCCCAAGGCAAGCCGGCATGTTTCATTGATGTCAACGGCGCAGCGCCCGTTCCGCCGTCAAAGCCGGAAATTACCACCACATCCGCATGCGCCTTGGCGACACCAGCCGCAATAGTTCCAACTCCAGCCTCGGAGACCAGTTTCACCGATACCCGAGCCTCTGGGTTTGCGCACTTGAGGTCATAGATTAACTGCGCCAAATCCTCAATTGAATAGATATCATGATGAGGAGGCGGGGATATGAGTGTTGTGCCGGGTTTAGCATGACGCAAACGCGCCACTAATGCATTGACCTTGTGTCCCGGCAGTTGGCCACCCTCACCGGGTTTCGCACCCTGCGCGAGTTTTATCTGCAAATCCTTTGCCGAACGGATGTATTCGATGGTCACGCCGAAGCGTCCCGACGCAATCTGCTTGATTGCGCTATTCTTTTCCGTGCCGAACCGTTCCGGGTTTTCTCCGCCCTCCCCTGAATTTGACATGGTGCCTAGTCCGTTCAAGGCAAGGGCTATCGTTTCGTGCGCTTCCGGCGAGAGCGACCCGAGCGACATAGCTCCGCCGACAAAGTGCTTAACGATGGAATCGACAGGTTCAACTTCTATATGATGTACATGTTCTACACGGTTAAATGCCAGCTGAGAACGTAGCGTGACGTGGCTATGCTGGTCAATGTCGTCTGTGTAACGCTTGAACCGTTCATAATCGTTATGGCGGACCGACTCGCGGAAATCAATAATACGTTGTGGAGACCAAAGATGCTCATCCCCGCCCTTACGCAACCTATACTCTCCCCCGACGTCAACCTTTGCGCCATTGGGATTCTGAGCGGTTAAACGATTTTCTATGTCTTCTATTTCCAATCCGCCAACGGGAGAGGTGACACCGCCGAAATACGCCTCCATAATCTTCGGGCCTAGGCCAACGGCCTCAAAAATCCTTGCCGAACGATAGGAACGCAGTGTGGAAATTCCCATCTTCGACATTATTTTCATCAGCCCCTTACACACGGCGGAGACGTAATTAGCTGCAGCCTTAACCTTGTCATCGTTGCCGATTTCCGAGACGGTAGCGAGAGCGAGCCAAGGGTTCACGGCCGTTGCGCCAAAACCGAGAAGGACCGCAAAATGATGTACTTCGCGGACTTCACCCGATTCAACGACAACGCCGACAGATGGTCTGTCGCCAGACTCGACAAGCACCTTGTTCACCGCCGCAACGGCAAGCAGGGAAGGGATTCTGTTCAAGAAATTCGAAGTATCCGACTTTTGACTTCCTACATCCGCCATCCTTTCCCGATCGCTTAAAATAAGAATCTTCGCGCCTTCCTTTACAGCCTGCAACGCATTGGCGGCCAGTGTGTCAAGCGCCACTTTTAAACTGCCCTCGAAGAACATTGGCAATGTTTTGGCCGGAAATTCTGGAATGTTCTTCATGCGGTTCAGTTCATCATCCGTCAAAACCGGACGCGTCATCTTGACAAGTCTGGCATGTTCGGGCGTTTCGGAAAGGATGTTGGCCTGATTGCCGATGTAAGTCATGATGGACATCACCAACTCTTCCCGGATCGGGTCAATCGGCGGATTCGTTACCTGCGCGAAAAGTTGGTGGAAGTGGTCGAAAAGCGTTCTGGGCGACTTTGAAAGACAAGCAAGCGCGGCATCGTTACCCATCGCACCGACTGGCTCATGACCGGTTTCAACCATCGGGCGAAGAATCAGTTCTATGTCCTCCAGCGTCCAACCGAAACGTGATTGCTCAATTGCGAGGGGTGTACCTTTGCTCAATTCTGACGGAACAATTTCGGTAAAAAGCCCGGTGACGGGAATGTGGTTCTCTTTGACCCACCTTCTGTATGGACGGCGACGCGCGTAAAAAGTCTTTAGCTCGTCATCCTCCACCAACCGGTTGGATTTCAAATCTAGCCAAAGCATGGAACCCGGCTTTAGGCGTCCGTGCCGGGCAATTGTTTCTGGCGAAAGGTCAAGAACGCCGGCTTCAGAAGACAAAACAAACAAACCGTCTCTGGTAAGCGTCCACCGCGCCGGCCTTAAGCCATTGCGATCTAGGGCCGCGCCCAAACTTATTCCGTCCGTAAACGCAATGGCCGCCGGACCGTCCCAAGGCTCCATCAGCGCAGAGTGGTACTCGTAAAAGGCGCGTATATCGTGTCCCATGTGGTATTTCGCGCCCCAAGCCTGCGGAATCAGCATCATCATCGCGTGCGGCGCGTCACGTCCGGACGCCACCAGCAACTCAAACATATTGTCGAGTGACGCCGAATCGCTCTGCCCCTTGTGGACAAGGGGCAAAAGCTTTTTCAGTTCATCGCCGAACAACGGCGAAGCGAGAGAAGGTTCCCGCGCGGCAAGAGCGTTGAGATTGCCTTTAAGGGCGTTAATCTCGCCGTTGTGGGCGATGGCGCGAAACGGATGCGCAAGTTCCCATGTCGGGAACGTGTTGGTGGAATAACGCTGGTGGACGATTGCGAACGGTGAAACGAAATCCGGATCGGAAAGATCGGGGTAGAACTTCTCAATCTGGGTGGCAAGCAGAAGCCCCTTGTAAACGATTGTGCGGGATGAACATGAGCAAATGTAGGTGTTTTTCGTAACCTTTTCAATCTGCCGGCGCACAATGTACAGGCGGCGCTCGAAAGCATCGACTTCCGCATCCGAAGTCTTGATGAACAGCTGCCTTATTCTCGGCATAACCGCACGGGCATCGTGACCGATGGCGGCGGGATTGGTAGGAACATCTCGCCATCCCGCCACCTCGCAACCTTCTGCGCGCACAACGCCCTCAATCTTTTCTTCCTCGCCGCACCCGCCGAAGATTACGGCAACGCCGAACGGCTCTTCATTTATGTCAAATATCTTCCGGAAAAAAGCGTACGGGATCTTCATTAGCAATCCCGCGCCATCGCCGGTTTCCGGGTCATTCCCGGTCGCGCCGCGATGCATCAAACGCTTAAGAATCGTTAATCCGTTCACTACGATTTCATGGGTAGCCTTACCGGATAGGTTCGCCACCATTCCAACGCCACATGCGTCATGTTCATAGTGGCTCCGGTAAAGTCCCCGAATCTGTTCGTCTTTGCTTTGTTGGTTCATTGCTTTCGTCTTTCAATCAAGCTGGATGTTCTTGCCGCTGGCAAGGGCGCGCACCACCAGCGATGCGCCGGACGCGCAGTCGCCCACGCAGTGGATATTGCGTGCGGGATCGGACACCAAAGCGGTGCGAGGCGTCTGCGCGATACCGAGTTGCGCGACTATGGGATTATCCTTCGGCACTCCGGTAAAACCCATTGCAAGAAACACTAGGTCGGCTTTGATGGTTTCTTTCGTGCCGGGCACGGGACTGAACTTCATAGGGCGGCCTTCGGGAGAAAACTCCCAGTCCACGGTTTCAACCTCAACCCCGGTCACCCACCCGTTTTCCCCTACAAATCGGAGTGAATTCAAATTCCATCGCCGTTCGCATCCCTCTTTGTGACTGGAACTGGTACGAAGCATATACGGCCAAAGCGGCCACGGGGTGGAAACGTCGCGCTCGTCCGGTGGGCGCGGCATGATTTCAATCTGCGTCACGCTCGATGCGCCATGGCGGATTGCGGTACCGACGCAATCACTGCCGGTGTCACCGCCACCGATAACCAGCACATTTTTACCGCTGGCATTGATCGGAGGTTCGGTGATTTCACCGGTGAGATAACGGTTTTGCCCTTCCAGAAGTTCAAGGGCAAGATGGATGCCGTTAAGTTCCCGTCCGGGAATTTTCAAATCGCGGGCGGCGGGCGTTCCGATAGCCAGAACCACCGCGTCAAACCGTTGTGCAATCCACTCCGCTGAAAGATCTTTGCCGACTTCTATGCCGGTCACGAAACGAATCCCTTCCGCTTCAAGGATTTTCCTGCGGCGGGCAATTAAGGACTTGTCGAGCTTGAAGCACGGAATACCGTAGCGGAGCAGTCCGCCGATATCGGCACGCTTTTCATAAACCGTCACCGCCCAGCCCCTACGCCGGAGCGTCACGGCTGCCGAGAGTCCGGCAGGCCCGGCACCGATGATTGCGACCGATTTCCCGTTTTCTTTTTCCGGTGAACGCGGCACAACCCATCCGTTGGCGAACGCCGTCTCGATGATGCGCTTCTCCGACTGGCGAATCATTACCGCCTCTTCATCAAGCCCGTGTACGCATGAAGCCTCGCAAAGCGCCGGGCAAATTCGCGAAGTGAACTCCGGAAAGTCAGAATTTACCGACAAAAGGTCGTAAGCGCGTCGGAAATCGCCTAAAGCCACGGCACGATTCTGATCGGGCACAAGATTCCCAAGCGGGCAACCGTAGGCATGGCAAAACGGCTGTCCGCAATTCATGCAACGTGATGTCTGCTCTTTTAGTTCAATATCGGTAAAGTCACGCTCGACTTCACGCCAATCGTGCCTCCGTTCGTCCTTAGGACGATAGATGTCATGTATTCGTTCCATAATATTAATTCTTCAGCACACACCATGCCAAAGACAAACGGTTGAACTGTTTTCAATGTTAAGATTACCGTTTTAACGCCTAACACCCAACTGGCTGGCCATAAATGCTACAAGATTTGCCATATAACGGCCATTTTGTTACATAAGATGTAATACAATGCAAACTTATGTGATCGACAAATCCCGTTCAATTGTTGATGGTTGGGGGTAATACACGACACGCGACACGCGACATACGGACGACAATCGACATCCGTTCCCCATTCCTCATTCTTCACTCTTCATTCTCACTCTTCCCCCGTCACTCGTCACTCCTATTCCCTCTCCGGTTCGCGGCCTTCATACGCGAGGCGGGCTTGATGATCATCAGCGCAATCAGCATCAGCAGCGCGGTGGTTGACAGGCTAATCGGATACGCCGCCATGATGCAGCCGAATGACCGGAAATGCGGAAACGCGAGGAGTATCCACCCGACCCGCACCCCGCACACCCCCACCACCGTCAGGATCGCCGGGAGCATCGCGATTCCGAATCCCCGCAAATACCCGCAAATCACCTCATAGGAGAGCGTGAAGATGTAGGCGAAAAAGACAACGACCAGCCGGAAATAACCCACCTTGATGATCGCGGGATCCGATGTGAAGATCGAAAGAATCCGATGCCCAAAAACGAGAATTAGCGTCGCGGCGAAAGCGGTCGTGACGATACCCTCAAGGAAACAGAGTTTCAAAACCCGTTTGCAGCGTCCGGGCAGTCCCGCCCCGTTGTTCTGTCCCGTAAAGGTTGTACAGGCCTGTGAAAAACTGTTAAGGACGATATAGGCGAAAATCTCGATCGTGAACGCCGCGCTCGATGCCGCCATCACCACCGTCCCCAGACT
>DBXY01000034.1:134167-144357 GCA_002309765.1 Verrucomicrobia bacterium UBA1200 | reverse complement strand
CCCCCCCCCCGCCGTTACGGCGGCGTTTTCCAGGCGGACCTCCATATCCAGGTTGAGCGGTCGCTTTCCGTCAGCGATGGGCATGCGATCGGACACGCTGTGCGCGACGCGATCCGCGCCGCCGGGATCGGCGTGGTGGACGCGGTGGTGCACGTTGAGCCGGTGAAGGAAGAGATTGACGCGGATAAGAAGCCTTGAGCGTGTGCAACCACCGGTAACAAAAAAGGGCAGGGGAGGCGGCGCCTCCTCTGCCCCTTTTTGTTATAAAACCGCTACTTCAGCATTTCCTGCACTTGGGTGTTGACGGTGCTGATAGTGGCCTTGGCCTTGATGTCGTCAACAAACTTGCGGACGGCGGGACCGGATTTTTCCTGCTTCATCGTCTCCTTCAGCTCATCGGCGGTGGGGATGGGAAGGATGGCATCGGGTTTCGGAACCCGGACGAGAATGTGGGAGGCGTCCACGGTCTCGGCCTGCGCGGGGGTGTCGTCCTTAGCCTCGACGGCGGGGAATTTCTTGTTGACCATAATCAGGTGGTAGCCGAAATCGGTTTCCACGACATCGCTCAACTTGCCGATTTCCAGCGCGAACGCGGCGTCGGAGAAGGGCTTGACCATCCGTTCACGCGGGAAACGGCCGAGCGCGCCGCCGCTCTTGCCGGACGGGCAGTCGGATTCGTTCTTGGCGGCTTCCTCGAAGGAGGTGGTGCCGTCCTCGATGCGCTTCTTGATGTCCTTGATCTTGGCCAGGGCTTTTTCCTTCTCGGCCGGGATGGTTTCGTTTTTCAGCTTGGTCTTTTCGTTCTGGGCCTTGATCTCTTCGATGCGCTTGTTGATGTCTTCGTCGGTGACGGCGATCTTGTCCAAAACGTTGATCTTGATCATTTTGTCGATCAGCAGACCGTCCTCGAACTCTTCTCGGGCTTTCTGCTCGCCAAGCGGGGAGTCCTTAAACAGGTCTTCGGGGGTCTTGGTGGGATCCTGCTTCTTGAGCGCTTCCGCGATTTTGTCCAGCTGGGCCTTGCGGTCTTCTTCGGTGACGCTGATGTTTTGCCGCTTGGCTTCGTCGATCAGGAAGTTGCGGACGATGAAGGAGTAAATGACGCGGGCGCGGAATTGGTTCTTGAATTCGGGCAGCTGCTCGGGCGGGACGCGGTCGCCGTAACTTTTGGCGACGATCTTTTCGACCAGCTCGTTGGTTTCCTTGCGGGTCATTTTGTGGTCGTTGACGGACGCCACCACCTCGTTCGGGTCGGCGGTCTCTTCAGCGTCTTTGGCAGGGGCGTTGACGGCGGCGGTCGCTGCCGGCGGCGGGGTGGCAGGCTCGGCGGTCGCGGTTTCCTTCTGTTTTTTCTCGCAACCGGACAAAATCACGGAGGTCGCAACAACGGCACCAATCATGGGCAAGCATTTCATAACCAATTTGTCTCCTATTTCGCAGCACTCGGTGCTGGCGTTTTTTCCGTCATCTCCCACGCGACCCGTCGAACAACCGATGGTGCGTCAAGATGAAACCTTATAAATATACCAAGAAATCGGGATAAACCCAAGAGCGGATTTTCGTTTTCGGCAATTTTTTTTTCGTTTTCGGGCATTTTGAGCCTGGGGTCAGGCGGAATCGGGGATTGCAGCAGCCATTTCGCGAGGTTTCTGACCCGGCGGTGGACGGACAGGGTGACTTCGCCGTCGGTGCGCTGGGCGAGATGCGGGCAGCAAAAACGGCCGGAGGCGGGGGAGAACCGCAGCCACGGCTGCTCCTGGGGGTGGCATTCGGGGCAAAGGGTGAGGTCGGGCTGAAGACCGAGCGATTTCAGGAGCCGCAACTCGAACCACAGCATCAGCAGGTGGAGGTCCTGCGACTGGGGGAGCCGGTCCAGGGTGTCGGCCCAGGCGGCGAAGAGGTCGCGCGATTCCGTGGAGGTTACCGCGGTGCGGGAAATCAGGTCGGCGAGATATCCGGCGGCGGCAACCGCCCGCCAATTGTCGCGCAGCGTCTCCCGCAGCTCCAGCGGGGCGCACTCGCGAATGGCGTGCATTCCGTCATGGTCGCGCCGGTAGAAGTGCAGGTCGCAGGTGTAGAAGAGGTCGTATTGCCCCAGGAAAGCGCTTTTGGGGCGGCAGGCCCCCTTGACCGGGGTGGTGATTTTGCCGAAGTCCTCGGTTAGCCAGGTCACGATGTGGGAGGTTCGCGACCATGGCCGGATGGTTAGCGGGATGGCGCGGGACTGGACAATCATTTTGTTTTGGCGGCGGCGTTCTGGCTGGCGGAGTTGGCCAAGGAGTCTATGGTGTCGAGCAGGGAGCCGTCGCCCTGCTGCTTCTTGGCGGCTTCGGGGAGGATCGCCCCGGCGCTGATGATCAGGTTAAGCGCGTCGGAGACCTCGATGTCGAGTTTGGTGATGTCCCGTTCCGGGACGATCAGGAAGAACCCGGAGGTGGGGTTGGGCGCGGTGGGGAGGAAGATGTTTTTGCACGGCAGCTGGTTGCCCTGCTCGTCGGTGAACCCCCGGCACAGATCGGGGCTGGTGTCGGAGGTGACGAACGCCATGCTGCGGATGCCGGGGCGGGGGTATTCGATAAGCACCACGGACTGGAAGATGTTGGTGCGGCTCCGGGCGACCCAACCGCACAGCTGGCGCACGAACTTGTAGATGTCCCGCACAATGGGGATGTTCATGAAGATCCGCTCGATGATCCCGTACAGCCGTTTGCCGACAAAGTAGTTGGTGAGCGCCCCCAGCAGGTAGAAGAACAGCACTACCGCCAAAAGCACCAGAAACTGGAGCAGGTAGATGTTGTACTTCTCGCCCAGCTGCGGGAACATTCGCGGGAACCACGATGTGGTAAGCCCAAGCAGGAAGTTGAAGAACCAAATGGTGGCGAGGATCGGCGCGGCCAGAATCAGACCGATGAACACCTTGTTGCCGAACGACGCCATAAGGCTCATCCGCTTGGGCGGGGGATTTTGCGGGGAGTCGGATGCCATTGCGCGGGAACTCCGTGGTGACTGCTACTTCTGCACTTCGGCGGCCGCCGGGACGGCGGCCTCGCTGTTACGCAGCTTGTTGGCGTAGGACATTACGCAGAACGACACCAGCAGCACCACGACGCCGGCCGAAAGCAGGCCCTTGGTCTTGGCGCTCACGCCTTTCCACTCGCCGACTATCACGCCCACGAGGGTGCTGAAGAAGATCGAGGCGCCCATCACGATCGCGAAGCTGATGTAGGCGATGTCTTTGCCCAGCGCGGGCTCGCCGACCTTCTGGCAGACAAACTGCATCGCCCAAATCACGCCGGCGAGGCCGGCGAACAGGATGTTGCCCGCCACCGGGTTGGCGCCCTTGCAGTAGTCGCCGCCGGTTTTGTTTTTCGCGTTCTGCCAGAGGCACCAAGCGGCGTTCACGATGAACCCGCCGAACAGCACTACCACCAGCACCGGCATTCCCTGCCACTTCGCGGCGGTGCCGCCGCCGAGCGCGGCCTGCTCCAACACGCCGCCGCTCTGGAGCCCGAAGTTCATGCCCGCGCTCGCGATGCCGGAAAACAGCGCCACCATGATGCCTTTCTTGAAATCAAACTCGGCTACCGCCTTTTTCTTCTCTTCCTCGGAGAGCTCACCCTCCTTGGACTTGCCGGCCAGACCGACGAAGATGATGCCGATGAGCGAGCCGATCACACCGACGAGGGTGACGATAGCGGGGGTGTCCTTAATCAGGGCGGCGGCGTCGCCGGTGACCAGCGGGGGGATCAGGGTGCCGGTGGCGGAGCAGAGACCGCAGCCGATGGCCAGACCCAAGCCGATGCCGAGATAACGGATCATCAGGCCCCAGGTGAGTCCGCCCAACCCCCACAGCGCGCCGAACCCGGCGCACCGGGCCAACACCGAGCCGGGCGCGTTTTTCAGCACTTCGCCCAGGTTGGGCACGGTCGCCAGCGCCAGCGCCCACGGGAAAAGAACCAGCCCGAAAATGGCGTAAATCAACCAGTAGCTTTCGTAGGCCCAACCTTTGACTTTCTTGAACGGAAGCGCAAAAACCGCGCCGGCAAAGCCGCCGCAAGCGCAGATGATCATGCCCAAAGCCGGGTTTGTAGTAACACTGTCCATGGTTGTCTCCTTTGAGTGAAAAAATCTGTTGTCCAATCAATGGGGACATATTACCTTTAAATGCGCGGAAAGTGAAGTCAAAACTTGCCGGGAGACAAAAAAAGGTTGAGGCGGGGTTTTTTGCGGTACGGAGGGTGCGGCAGAGCAACAAAAAAGCCCGCCGGAAAGCGGGCTTGAAAGGATGGTGGTGGGGCTTGGATTCGAACCAAGGAAAGCAGTGCTAGCAGATTTACAGTCTGCCCCGGTTGGCCACTTCGGTACCCCACCATGTCGCAAAGACGCGGAAAAGAATCTCATATCGGCGGCAAAAAGTCAAGCCCGGTTTGCAAAAAAATGCAAAAATCTTGATGCCACATTTTTTTCGCTGGAACAACGCCGCCCAATGTGGTACAGTATCCTTCGCACAGTTGGGGTGCCTGCCGGACGCGGGCTGAGAGAATACCCATTGAACCTGAACCGGGCTATGCCGGCGGAGGGAACTGCCGGCGCTGTCCGCCCGCCCCCGCCAATCCGGTTAATTTGAAAGGACGGATGTGATGACGCAATTAGAGGCTGCCAAACAGGGAATCGTTACGGAAGCGATGCTTCGCGTGGCTTCGGTCGAGCGCGTCTCCCCTGAAACGGTGCGTGACGCGGTTGCCGCCGGCACCGCAGTGATTCCGCTCAACCCGGCGCACCGTAACGTCGAGCCGGTCGGCGTGGGACGGATGTTCACCACCAAAATCAACGCCAACCTCGGCCGCAGCGTTACCCATTCCGGCAAAGGCGACGAGCTGGAGAAGCTGGATATCGCGCTTCGGGCGGGGGCGGATTTCGTGATGGATCTTTCGGTCGGCGCCGACGTGAAAAACATCCGCCAAGGGATGCTGGACGCTTCCTGCAAACCGCTGGGCACCGTTCCCGTTTACGAGACGGTGTCGCGCCTCGCCGGGGATGTGCCGCAGATGGACCCCGGGTTGCTGTTGGACGTGATCCGGGAGCAGGCGGAGCAAGGGGTCGATTTCATGACGCTCCACGCCGGGCTGCTGCTCAGGCACATTCCCGAAGCGATGAAACGCAAGATGGGTATCGTTAGCCGGGGCGGTTCCATTATGGCGGAGTGGATGATGGAGCATCGCTGCGAAAACCCGCTCTACACCCGTTGGGACGAAGTGATGGAGATTTTGGCCAAGCACGACGTCACCGTGTCGCTGGGCGACGGCTTGCGGCCGGGATGTCTTGCCGACGCCTCGGACACGGCGCAATTCGGCGAGCTGGACGTGCTGGGCGAACTGGTGGACCGTTGCCGCGCCCGCGGGGTGCAGGTGATGGTGGAGGGACCGGGGCATGTGCCGTTCAACCAGATCCAGATGAACATGGAGCGCGAACAGGAGGTTTGCCACGGCGCCCCGTTCTACGTGCTGGGCCCGGTGGTGACGGACATCGCTCCCGGATACGACCATCTGGTTTCCGCGATCGGCGCGACCGCCGCCGCAACCTACGGGGCGTCTTTGCTTTGTTACGTGACACCCGCCGAGCATTTGGGACTTCCCGACGGTGAGGAGGTGCACCAGGGGTGCATCGCTTACAAGATCGCCGCCCATGCGGGCGACGTGGCGCGCGGGTTGCCCGGGGCCCGGAACCGCGACGACGCGATGTCGGATGCCCGGAAAGTGTTCGACTGGGACCGCCAGTTTTCTCTCGCTCTTGACCCGGAACGCGCCCGGGCGCGCTGGTTGCGGACGCGGGCGTTCACCGACGAGGCCCATTCGGACGACCACTGCTCCATGTGCGGCAAAGAGTTCTGCGCGGTCCGGACTTCCCGGCGGATTCGCGAGTTGGCGGAATCTTTGGGCAAGTGAGCCACTGAAAAGGCCGTTTACATAGGGGGTCGGCAATGAACCGGATAATCGGGATTTGTCTGCTGTGCGCCGGACTGGCCGGCGCGGCGGAGAAGAAGTATATCGGCCACGGATGGGATCTGCTGGCGGTTACCCCCGCCGAGGTGCTGGCCAATGCGGAGGCGCTTGACGCGACGGCGCTGGACGGCGTGACGCTCTGCCTGAAGAAGACGCTGCCGGACGGTCGGAGTTACGCCTTTTCGTCGATTATGAACGACCCGGCTTGGACGCGAGACGCGTTCGCCGACCAAATCCCGATATTCCAGCAGATTGTCCGGCATCCTTCTTTGCGGGAGAGTTTTCTTGCCTGTTTCTGCGCCCCGCGCCAGCGGCTGGACTGGCGCGACGATGCCGCGTGGG
Organism: Verrucomicrobia bacterium UBA1200; assembly: GCA_002309765.1. Taxonomy (GTDB): domain Bacteria; phylum Verrucomicrobiota; class Kiritimatiellia; order RFP12; family UBA1067; genus UBA1200. The sequence continues at coordinate 138,013 of DBXY01000034.1, read as the reverse complement.
CAAAGGCCGTGAACAATCTTGGCGTGTTGGCCGCCTTGGCGAAACAGGGCGGATTGCGGGGCGTGCTGATCGACCACGAGGATTACCCCGGCTCCAAACAGTTCTTCCGCCTGCCGGACGACCCGCCGTATGCCGAGACGGCGCGGCTGGCCCGTCAGCGCGGCGCGCAACTGATGTCGGCGATGGCGAAGGAGTTCCCCGACGCGGTTTTCCTTTCCTTTTGGTTTCTTTCGATGAACCGCCGCCAGCTGGACACGTTCGATCCGATGGCGACGGTTGAGGCCGCGCGTGATGTTTGGCCGGCGTTTTTCAATGGGATGCTGGACGCGCTGCCGTCCGGCGCCCGGCTGGTGGATGGCGATGAGCACGCTTACCGCTACGAGGCCGAACGCAATGATTTCTTCGTGTCCGCGTGGTACCAGCGGCAAGCCGCCCTAAAACTGGTCGCGCCGGAAAACCGCGAAAAGTACAGTAAGCAGTTGCTGACGGGGTTTGGACTCTATCTGGACATGTATGTCAATGAGCAGGATTCCCCTTGGTATTTCGCGCCGGTCAACGGATCGCGGCTAAAGCATTTTGAGTTGAACTTGCGCCAGGCTACGCAGGTCGCGTCCGAATATGTGTGGGTTTACGGCGAAAAGTTGTCTTGGATCAAGTGGGATTCAATCGCCGCGAAACACCACATGGGCAAACCCTCTTGGAATGATCGGCTTCCCGGCTTGACGGAAACGATGCTCGGCGCAAAAGACCCGAAGGCGCTTTTGGCTCTTCGCCTCGCGGCGCTGCAAAAAGCCGGAGCAATGACAAATCTTGTTGTCGCGGCCGCAGCTCGTACGGACGTGCCGTTGCCGCCAGACGGTTTCCGCCCGAACGGCATCGCCAAGCCTTGGTCTTGCTGGCAGGATGAAAAGAGCGCGCAAGGGGTGTTTGGCATTGACGCGGCGACAGGCGATGCCGGTTCGCTCTGCATGAAGGGAGTGGGTAACGGGTGTTTCTGTTTCCCGTTGGACGGGGTGAAGCCCGGCGAAACATATATCGTCCGGGTCTCCGCGAAAGGAGCCAACCCCACCGCCAACGCTTCATGGCAGAAGGACGGGGTATGGCAGTGGCGCATTCCGTCGGCGGATATTTTCTTGCCGCCCGCACAGTCAGAGGACGCGTGGCGGCGGGCAGAGACATTAATCCATATTCCAGAAGGAATCAACCGGATGGTGATACTGCTTTGCGCCAAACAGGGGCCGAACGACAAAACCTGGTTTGACGGTCTTCAGATTTACCGCTGCAACTAACGGCGGCTTGCCGTTGGCGGCGACGTTTTAGCGCGGAAGTCGGCAAACCGGTACAGAAGGAGGTTGCGAAATGATTCAAGAATTCGGATTGGTCAAGAAAACCGTAAGGCTTGGGATCGCGCTTGCGCTGGTCGCGTCGTTTGCCGGGTGCGCGTTGCTGAATGTTGGCGGGCGGCGCTCCGGTTTTGTGTCGCTTGCCGAAGCCGTGCCAGACGCCATTTTGGAAATACGCTACTATTCGACCTACAACTTTGTCGGAGAACGTATCGACGGGTATGAGCAGCCCTGCGCGTTGCTCTCTAAAGAGGCGGCTAAAGCGCTCAAGACGGCGAGCGACGATTGCGTCAGGCGCGGTTACCGGTTGAAAATCTACGACGCTTATCGTCCGCAGCGGGCCGTTGCGCATTTTGTGCGGTGGGCCGCAGATACGGCTGACACGCGGATGAAGCAGCATTTTTATCCCAATCTTGACAAATCGGTGCTGTTTGCCCAAGGGTACATTGCGGAGCGTTCTGGGCACAGCCGCGGCAGCACGGTCGATTTGACCCTTTTTGACATGAAAACCGGCAAGGAAGTTGACATGGGCGGAACCTTCGATTGGTTCGGCGGGGAATCCCACCCGGATTACCAAGGCATAACAAAGGAACAGTTCGCCAACCGTATGCTTCTGCGGGAGATCATGATCGCCCACGGTTTCAAGCCGATTACGGAGGAGTGGTGGCATTTTACGCTGGCGGACGAGCCGTATCCCAACACCTACTTCGATTTCCCCGTTAAACAATAACCCGACAAGTGATGAATCCCCATTTCAAACATAAACTTTGGAAGTGGATTGGGCTGTGGGGGATGCTCGTCATCGGATACCTTGCGGGCATTATGGCATTCTTCGGCGCAAGAGCGTTTCGCATAACGTCGTTTGCCGACGTGCTTGGGATAGCCATATTCCCATTGTTAGCTCTCGCTACAGCGGTGATTGGGCCGTTGTCAATCGTGTGCTTCGCCCTGTATTTGTTTCGCGTGCAAGGCGGCACGCCAGTTGCGGTATGCTCGTTAACGCTTGGTACCCTGTTGATTTACGGCGCTTTGATATGGTGCGTTCGCTTATGGGCGAAAGCCGAAAGTCCGCTGGCGAGATGGCTCGGCCGTATCGGCGCGTTGTGTTATTCAACCTTGTCTACCTATTGTTTGTTATACATCGTGTCACACATGTGAATGTTTAAGAACTGGCAAAATCAATGAACACGCGAACAATCATTACCCTTGCGACGCTCCTTTCTTTAAGCTGTGTGGCGGCTGAAGGAGACAGAAAGTCGGACGCGTTGTGGCGACTGCCGCCGCCCGCGCGCTGGACGCTCGATGAGACGCGCCGTGGTCCGCAGATGCCGCCAAACACGTTGCCGGAGACGATGGACGCGCTCACGATATCCGCGTGGGTGAAGCCATCCGCTTTAAATCGCTACAACGAAATCTTTCGCCTGGAGGCCGGGACCGGGCGCGTGCTCTTTTCTTTCCAAGAGAACGGACAGATTTTGTCGCTCGGCCTGCACGGAACGGGTTATGTGGAGTGCGACGGGGTGATCGACCCGGCGACGGCGACGGACGGTAAGTGGCACTTCGCCGTGGCTTCGCTGGATAAGGGCAAGATGCGCGTGTGGTTCGACGGGGTGGAACGGATGGCCGTGCCCCTGCCGGGCGGGCGGGCCGTCATCGCGCGCGGCGTACCGGGATTCGTGGGGTCGTCAAGCGGGTTGGGCGAGTTCTTCACGGGCGAGATCGCCGCGCTCGCCATTGAGCCGCGGGCGACGACGGCGAGCGAGGTGCTGCGGATATTTTCGGAGCAGTGCGCGGCATACGGGACGGCATTCAACGAGGCGGGGTTGCGCGCAAGCCTGGCGGCACGACGGGACGCGGTGTGCGAGTACCGGCCGCTCACGCCGGAGCAGCGCGAGCGCATGACGGTGGCGGAACGCGCGCGTGGCGAGGCGTTTGACGCGTTCTGGGCAAAGCTGTTCCCGCAGGGATTGGAGGCGGCCACGCGCGAACAGCTCATCGCGGCGGCGTCTGCCGACTGGCCGGTAGCGCCGGAGCGTCCGGTACGCGAGCGGGTGGCACCGTACCATCCGCCAGTCACGCCCGCGCCACGCCAACTTACGCACACCGAGGCGGAGATCGCCATCGAGGCCGACTGGCTGCGGCAGGCGGACGGGCGTTTTGACCCGGAGGACGAGCTGGCGCGGACCGAGGCGCTGATCCGCCGGCTCAAGGCGGATGCATCGGTCGTCACCCCCGATCTTCGCGCGGCGGTGGCGCAGGCGCGGACGCCGGAGGAGAAGGTGTCCGCGTATCTCGCCGTGCGGCGCGTGAAGCGCGGGGTGATGTTCGGCAATCCGCTCGTGTGCGCCGTGAAGCGTCTGCTGGTGCTCGACTCGCCCAATCCCGAAGGCAGCGAATGGGCGCACGAGACGCGCCACCGGCTCGGCTATATGGGGGTGCCGGGTGGGCAGTTGCTCGCGCTCGACGGTCTGCGGCCTGACGGCCGCGTGACGCGCCTCGCGCC
>DBXY01000034.1:0-134104 GCA_002309765.1 Verrucomicrobia bacterium UBA1200 | reverse complement strand
AGAAGACGTTCCACATCTACGAGATGGATGCCGACGGCACGAATTGCCGCCAATTGACGAGCGGCATCTTCGACGATCTCGATCCGATCTACCTGCCCGACGGTCGGCACTATGTCTTCACCTCCACGCGCGGCCACACCTACGTGCGTTGCATGCCGCCCACGAACGCCTATGTCCTCATGCGCGGCACGTTCGGCGAGGATGACCTTCACTTCATCTCCGCGAACAACGAGCCGGACTATCTGCCGTCCGTATTGAACGACGGGCGAATAGTTTATACGCGCTGGGAGTACACGGACAAGCCGCTTTGGCGCGCGCAGTCGCTCTGGACCGTCAACCCGGACGGTACGCAGGCGAACACTCTTTGGGGCAACCAGAGCGTGTGGCCGGATGTGCTCAAGGACGCACGGGCGATTCCCGGCAGCACCCGGGTGATGTTCACCGGCTCGGCACACCACAACTGGTTCTCCGGCGCGATTGGCATCGTGGATTCAGACACCGGTTCCAACTTCCCGAGGGGCCTCGCGAAGGTGACGCGCGAGCTGGCGTGGCCGGAGAGCGGCAACGGGCCGCAGGACCCAGGAGAGTCGTCCGCCTACCGCGCCTACGGGAAGTGGGATGCCTACATAAGCCCGTGGCCGCTTTCCGAGAAGGATTTCCTTGTTTCGATCCGCCGCAACGGAAAGTTCGCGATCTACCTTATGGACACGGACGGCAACCGCGAACTGGTCTACGAGGGCGTGAACAACATATTCCACTTCATGCCGCTCCAGCCCCGGCCGTGTCCGCCGGTCGTGGCCGACCGCGTGGTGCTGCCGTCCCGCGCGGAACGGCTGTCCCCGGCCGACGGCGCCATCTACTCGCCGGACGTCCATGAGGGTGTGCCCGAGAAGATGAAGGGCAAGATTAAGTACCTGCGCGTGTGGTATCTGGAACAGAAGACATACACTTACTGGGACCATCGTCCGGCGCTCTCGACGGGACCGGTGGTGAGCGGGGTGCAGACGGACGGCGTGAAGCGTTATCTGGGCGAGGTGCCGGTACACGCGGACGGCTCCGTGTGGTTCCGCGCGCCGAGCGGACTCGCGCTCCATTTCCAAGCGCTCGACGAGCGGCACCGCGCGCTCCAGACGATGCGCAGTTTCATGAACCTCCAGCCGGGCGAGACGCGCGGCTGCACGGGGTGCCACGAGCGGACATCGGTTGTTTCGGCGGCGGCGCTGCCGGCAGACCGCAGTGCGTTCCGCACGCCAGACGCAATCAAGCCCGCCCCGTGGGCGCCGCCGGACACGCGCACGGGAGTCGCCATCGGTTACAAACGCGACATCGTGCCGATCTTCCAACGGCGTTGCTACGCCTGCCACACCGGAGCGGGGAAAGGTCGCGCGACCTTCGACCTCACGGAGAACGGGTGGCGTCCGTACATGCTGATTGTCGGCTGGCCCGGCTGGGGCGTGCGCGACAAGTTTCCGGGCTGGGGGGCCAGCGTGGTGAGGGAAGACTGGCCGACGATCGACCCGAAGGCACCGCCGCCGGGTTATGACCTAGCCGGTACGATCAAGGTGGAGAACCACGCGAAGACGACGGCCGAGGCGTATGCCACACTTGAGCCGATGACGCGCCTCTCGTATAACTCGCGCTTCGTCAAGATGCTTTCGGGCGAGACACCGCACCACGGTGTGAAAGGCACGGACGAGGAGGTGATGAAGGCCATCCTCTGGGTGGACGCGATCTGCCCGTTCCTCACGGACGCCGACATCCGCGCGGAGAAGGATCCCGTATTCCCCGGCAGCGACTGGCTCGTCCTGAAACCGCGCCTTGAGACTGCACCCAGGCCTGTGCGTCCCGGCCCGTTCAGCGCCCATGCCGACCCCGATACCGTCGTGCGTGAATATTGTTTCCCGTAGGCTGAGGCGCAGAGGTGTTTTGGAACAGGATTAACAGATTTTACAAGATTATGAATATGGTTAAAATCGAAAGGAGGCAACAATATGAAGAAGAAAATCATATTTGCCGCGATTGCGGCGGGAATGAATGTTGCCAATGTGGAAATGTTGCCATTCCCAAATCCAATTTCCAATTGGGACCTGGCAACATTGGAATTGGCGACACTTGCACAATGGCAACATTAACCGAAATGTTTGCGCGGGGCGGGAATGAATGTTGCCAATGTGGAAATGTTGCCATTCCCAAATCCAATTTCCAATGAAAGGAGCGGAGAATGATTGAACTGGAAGATAGGATCGTGGCCTTTGCGGCACGATGCGTCAAGATTTGTTCGGCGTTGCCCGTCAAGAACGTGGGCAGCGCGAGTTTTGTCGACCAGTTGTTCAGGGCTTCGACTAGTGTTGCCGCCAATTATGCCGAGGCTTGCGAGGCTGAGTCCGGCAAGGATTTTGTGCACAAGTTGAAAATCGCAATGAAGGAGCTGTCCGAAACGCGGATATGGCTCAAGTTGATAGGCGAGTCTGGCTATTTAGATAAAGGCAAGCTTGCCGATTTGATAGGCGAGTCAAAGGAACTTTCGCGTATCCTCTCCGCCAGCGTTATAACCACGAAGAAGAAGATTGGAGGCTAACATTGGGAACTGGCAACATTGGAATTGGCAACACTTGCACACTGGCAACATTTAACAAGATGTTTGCGCGGGGCGGGGGAGAATGTTGCCAATGTGGAAATGTTGCCATTCCCAAATCCAATTTCCAATGAAAGGAGCGGGAATGATTGATGCTGACGAGAAACTACCGTCTTAAAAAGCCAAAATACTTTCACAATCACCGTTGATTTTCGCCATAAAATATGTTATATTACCGTCTGAAATATCCAAAAATAGGAGATCGACATGATCAATCGCAAGGCTTTAGGCTATTTGAAGGAGTGGAAAAATCGTGCCACACGCAAGCCGCTCGTTGTTCGTGGAGCAAGGCAGGTGGGCAAGACCTATCTGGTGGTGGATTTGTTTGGCGCAAGCGAATTCGAGTCTGTGGTCAAAATCGATTTTGAAGAAATGGAAGACGCAGGGGACTACTTCCGCTCGAAGGATCCTGCCAAGATAGTTCCCTTGCTGGAGGCTGCGACCGGTCAGCGTATAATTGATGGCAGGACGCTCCTCTTTCTTGATGAGATTCAGGCCCAGCCGCAGGTTTTGGCAACGCTGCGGTACTTCTATGAGAAGCGTCCTTCGCTCCATGTCATTGCGGCGGGGTCGCTTTTGGAGTTTGCGCTCGAGAAGTTCGAGTATTCCATGCCGGTCGGACGGATTGAATATCTGTTTCTGGAGCCGTTGTCGTTTGCGGAGTTCCTGCCGGCCCTTGGCGGCGGGGGGCTTGCTGATTGGATAGGCGCTTATGCGCCCGGCGGCGAGGTGCCGGATGCCATTCACCGCGAATGCATGGAGAAGGTGCTTTTGTATTGGATGGTCGGGGGACTGCCGGAGGCGGTGAAGGTTTTTGCCGAGACAAACTCGTTTCTCGAGGTCGAACGCATCCAAGAGACGCTTATCGGAACGTATATCGAGGACTTTGCCAAGTACCGGCAGAAAGTTCCGCAGGAGATGCTGGAGGCGGTTTTCAGGTCGCTGCCGCAGCAGATTGGCAATAAGTTCTCGTATGTGTCGGTGAGCCGCGAGGTGAGGTCCCGCGAGCTGGGAGTTGCGGTGGATTTGCTGGAGAAGGCGATGGTGCTGACACGGGTGAACAGGTCGCGGGCGGATGGGGTTCCCATCGGTGCTGGGGAGGACAGGAGGAATTTCAAGGCATACACGCTGGACATCGGGCTTTGCGCAAGACAGCTGGGACTTTCTATCGCGTCCATAAAGTTGCCGCTTGCCCCGCATGACATTGCCGAGCGGGGAGGATTTTGCGAGCAGTTTGTAGCCGAGAACCTGAAATGTGCGCAGGCCGAATATTGCGAACACGTGTTGCATCATTGGGCACGGGAGAAAAATGGATCCGATGCGGAGGTTGATTTCCTCGTGCAGGTAGGCTCGGCGGTTGTGCCGGTGGAAGTCAAGGCCGGAGCTACGGGTACGATGAAATCGCTTCATCAATTCTTGCTGGAGAAGAAGCGGCCTTTTGGCGCAAGGATCAATGGCGACAAGCCTTCGTACCTTGAAACGACGATTGTTGACGGCAACGGCGCAACGCATCCATTCAAGCTACTCTCGCTACCGTTCTACATGATCGGAGAGTTGCAACGGCTTGCCGAAGCTGTGCTCGAAGGCAAGATCGAGCCCTTCAAACCATAAGGAGGGAACGTTGCCAATGTGGAAATGTTGCCAGTGCCAAATCCAATTTCCAATAAAAGGAACCGAAGATGAATAAGGAGATAGTTCTTTTTGAGGCTAAGGACGGCAAGGTTGCTTTGCCTGTGCAAGTCAACGCCGAAACTGTGTGGCTGACGCAAGCGCAGATGGCGCAGTTGTTTGACAAGGATAGAACGGTCATTGGCCGCCATATTCGCAACGCCATTGCCGAGGGTGAGATAGACGCCGAAACCATGTGTGCAAAATTTGCACATATGGGTAAGGACTCCGACCAGACATATTGGACGGAGGTGTATAACCTCGACGTCATCATCTCCGTCGGGTATAGGGTGCATTCACAGCGCGGTGTGGAGTTCCACCGCCGCCTCCGCGCTCTTCGGCAACGAAAAGGACGGCTCGTTCAAGTACGCCCTCGGCGCGGTGTACCAGTCGTTTGGCGGCAAGGACCTCTATTCCTCTGCGCAGGAGAAGGCCGCGAACCTACTCTATCTCGTCACAAAGAACCACGGCTTTTCGGACGGCAACAAGCGCATCGCGGCGGGACTCTTCCTTTACTTCCTCAAACGCAACCGCCTCCTGCTGCGCAAGGATGGCTCAAAGCGCATCGCCGACCACACTCTCGTAGCCTTAACGGTGATGATCGCCGAATCAAAGCCCGCCGAAAAGGAAATGATGGTCAATCTCGTCATGACCTTTCTCTCATGAGGATAAGGACACGCTCATGAATACGCGGATGATGTTTGCGCGGGCCGGGGGAGAATGTTGCCAACCTACTTCGCCGAGGCTACGGCGGTCAGGATGTGGAAATGTTGCCAAGTCCAACTCCAATTTCCAATGAAAGGAGCGAGAGTATGAAGATGCCAGATCCAAATACAATCCATCCGATTGCCGGATATGATGGCGAGGTTTATGTGAAACCGACAATAAGGAACCCAAATATAATTGTCGGAGACTTTACCTATATCGCCGATTCCGAATTTGAGAGCCATGTAACGCATCTGTACGACTGGAATGGCGACAAGTTGATTATCGGGAAGTTCTGCCAGATAGCCGCTGGCGTGGAATTTGTGATGAATGGAGCGAATCATCAGATGAATGCCATAACCACTTTCCCGTTCTATACGCTTGAAGGTTGGGACATGGCACGGCCGGCAAAGTCGGAACTTCCGCTAAAGGGAGACACGGTAATAGGCAACGATGTATGGATTGGGCAAAATGCAACGATCCTTCCCGGTGTACGCATTGGCGATGGCGCGATAATCGGAACGAACGCCACGGTCGCTGGTGATGTCGCCGCATATACGATTGTCGCTGGTAATCCGGCGCGGATTATACGCAAGCGATTCGATGATGAGCTGATAGATTTGCTGGAACGGTTCAAGTGGTGGGACAAAACGATTGGGGAAATCAATACGCTCATACCTGTTTTGACAAGCGGAGATTTGGATATGGTGCGCAAGGAACTAAAACGCCGTCTGGTCTGTTGAAGGAGATTACAAAATGAATGCGCGGATAATGTTTGCGCGGGGCGGGGAGAATGTTGCCAATGTGGAAATGTTGCCATTCCCAAATCCAATATCCAATGGACAAGAAGGGAAGCCCCTTATGTGCCGTACATCAGGACAGGAGCGTTTTAAATTTGCCGCCAACGAACACAAAGGCAAACTTGGACTGGACCTGATAGTATCGATAACTATTGTTAAGGTAAGGAAATATGATAAAATACGTTCGTTTTTTGTTGTTGGGTACTATGGGATGACTCCATAGTATCTCGGAGGGGATTCAGATGAAAGTGAAGGTGAACACGATGATGATGCGCATAGGAACGGCCGCCGTGGTGCTGGGAATGACCCTATGCGGATGGAGTGGGGACGAGTGGCCGGATCGGTCGCGGGTGACCTTCGGGACCTACTGCCTCTCGAAGCCCTATCGGACCGAGGCAAATTTCAAGGACATGAAGGCGTGCGGAATCGACTTCGTGTGCGAGAATTTCGGGGACGATCCACAGTCCATCGAGACGATGCGCAAGCTCGGTCTCGTGAGCGTCTGCGCGGGTGGATTCCCGACCTATTGGGGAGGCGATGATTCGGTCAACGGCCACATCGCCGAACTGGCGCCGCTTGAGAAGTACGAGGCGGCGCGGAAGGCTTCCGCCGCGTGCAGACCCATTTCACCGGCTTCACGGGCGAGGCCGCGAAATGGATCGAGCCGGATCCGAAGACGGGAATTCCGCGCGTCAACTTCAATACGCCGCATCACGTGTCCACGGCGTTCTTTGACGACATCCGAGGCACCGACGGTCTGCCGCTCGTGGTGGGCGAGTTCGTGCCTCGGAACGGAATGGGACGCGAACGCGCGATTCTCGTGTTCGCCGCAGACGATCCCCGGGACGAACATCCCGCGGATCGGGTCGTCAGCTTCCGCACGGCCTATCGGGTCCGCGTGGTCGGACCCGACGGGGAGGTGAAGTGTACGCAGAGCGCGGACGGACGTTACGAGATTCCCCTGCGGTCCTCGAAGTGCGCATTTGTGATGGGCGTCCCGCCTACGCCATGACTGGTGATGCCGGTGGTCGGTGCCGAGGATTTCTCGTCCTCGTTGCTTAGGAGCAGAGGCGTCTTTCGACAGGATTGACAAGATTTACATGATTGGCAATAATCTGGGACGGCATTGCGTTCATGTGTATAGGTTAACGAAAACGGAGAAGCCATGAAGAATCTTATTGTCATTGCATCAATCGTGGCGTGTGTTTGCCTGAACGCGCAATCGAATCGGGTTGTCTGCGACGAAAACAGTTGCAGGATCGAACCTGCCGGAAAAGAGAGCGGTTATACCGTCGTGTCGCCCGTGGGACGCGCCTCGATAAAGCCGATTGAGCAGGCGCCTCGGCTTGATACGCTTGCCGGCAAGACCATTGCCGTGGTGGGGCAGAACTTCATGGCAAGGGTGACGCATCCCGAGATCAAGCGGCTCATCCTTGAGAAATACCCGACCGCAAAAGTCATCTTGCAGGACGAGATTGGCAGCGCTGGCATATACCCCGCGCCGGGATTGGTTCGCCGCGACAAGGAGGAATTCCAGCGGAAGTTGAAGGAGATGAAGGTCGATGCCGTCATTTCCGGAAACGGCGGATGCGGACTTTGCACGCCGAAGGAAACCGGGTCGTGCATCGCGGCGGAATATGTCGGGGTTCCGTCCGTTGTCATTGCGGGATCGGGATTCGTTGATCAGGCGCGGCACACGGCGCTGAACAATGGCGTTGCCGTGATGAGGTGCGCCGAGTATCCCGGCGCGTTTGCCCTGCACACGGAGGCGGAGTTGTTGCGAAACACGCGGGAAGTCCTTTGGCCGCAGATTGTAGAAGCGTTGACGAAACCGCTGACGGCGGAGGAGATGGCGGCAGGGGAGAAAGGCGAAAAGAGCGATATCCGCGATGACATCTTCCATGGCACGTTCGACGAGGTTCAGACGTTTTTCAAGGAGATGAACTGGTCGGACGGGCTGCCCGTCGTGCCGCCGACCTTCGCCAAGGTTAACGAATTCATGAGATACACTCCGCGCAAATGGGACGAGACCATCGTCGTGCCGCCGCCGGCCAATCGCGAAGTCAAGGCCTGGCACGTCGCCGTGAACGCCGTGATGGCGGGGTGCAAGCCGGAATACATGCCCATTCTCGTCGCCATGGCCAAGGGGATGGGCGTCAACAGGTTCTATCGGGCACTTCCCAGCACCCATGCGTGGATGCCGTTCAGCTGGCTGAACGGACCTGTGGCGCGGCAGCTGGGCGTGGATTGCGGACAGGGGCAGATCAACGAAGAGGCGAACATGGCGATCGGACGTTTCATGAGTCTCGCGATGATGAACCTTTGCGGCTACTATGTCAAGCAGGACCGCATGGGGACGTTCGGATATCCGATGCCGTGGTGTCTTGCGGAGGACGAGGAGGCGTGCCGGCGCGTGGGGTGGGAGCCGTTTCACGTCCGCGCCGGCTACGGCAAGGACGAGAGCACGATCACGCTGTCGTCGGTACTTGCCTGGGGAAACAACATGACGCCCTCGACCACCAATCCCCAGAAAATAACCGAGCTGATGGCATGGGACATCACGGAGCGCGGGCAGTTCGCGCTCGGCAGCGGGAACCAGTTCGTCAACCGCACCGTCCTGATGACGGAACCCGTGGCTTCAATTCTGGCCAAGAAATACAAGTCGGCGGATCAGTTGGAATCTGACCTTATCAAACTCGCGCGCAGACCGGTCAGGGAGCGGACGTTCGCGAAATACTACGCCTCTCCCGGCAGCGCGAAAGACGGAGGGGAACATACCTTCCGCGAATTCTCCGGTTACATCCGCCGAACCGAAGGAGCCGAGTACACGCCTACCGCGCCGTGGCGAGACTTCCCCGAGACCGAGCAACTGACGATTCCCATGATGAAGGCGGGAATGACCGATTTCCTGATTACCGGGGATGCCGCCCGCAACAAGATACAGATCATGCCCGGCGCCGGAATCGGCGGAGGGCATGCGACGGTGAAGGTTGAGGTTCCCGACAATTGGGACAAGTTGATGGCCGAACGCGGCTACAAGCCACTTGCCGATTTCAAGTTGGGCATTTAGAGGCATCGTTTTCCCGTTGACTTTTGATTATCATTTTTGGTAGCATACAAGCCATCAGGCAATGAGTAAGATTTTGAAAAAGCGTTTGCCATTGGGTTGTAAGTGATGTGTATGAATTTTATTTAGCGGAGTGAGCATAAAGACAATATGCAATGGATTGTCCTTGTAGGAATCGCTCTGGTTGAGCTTGCCGCCTGGACGATTGGGATTTCGGAGAGACTATGCCGGCATAGATATTGTCTGGACAGGTCTTAGTGTCGTGATGGGCGTTAAGGAGCAGTATGGGGTTTAAAACGAAAGGAACGATTGAAATGAACATCCTTATTCTTCAAGGTTCGCCGAGAGCGAACGGGAACACCGCTTGGATGGCCGAGGAGTACCGCAAGGCGGCAGAGGCGGCCGGGCACAAGGTGACGCTCGTCAATGTGGCGCACAAGAAGATTGCAGGTTGCATGGCTTGCGAATACTGTCACGGCAAAGGAAACGGAGCTTGCGTACAGAAAGACGACATGCAGGAAATCTATCCGTTACTGGCGGAAGCGGAAGGACTCGTACTTGCGGCACCGATCTACTACTTCACGTTGTCAGCTCAGATTCAGGCACCGATCCAGCGCATCTACTGCATGAACAAGCCGGGCAAGCTGAAAAAGATGGCGCTTCTTATGTCTTCCTATTCGCCGGACGTGTATGACGGCGCAATCGGCGAATACCGTGGCATCTGCGACTATTGGGGAACCGAGGACACGGGAATCGTCACCGCCAAGATCGATGAGCAGAAGACGGAAACAATTCGTGACCGGATCATTGAACTTGTGAAGAAAATGTGAGGCCGAACATGAAAACGCAAGCACTTATAGGAGTTATCGCCATGACAGCATGCATCGCAACCACAAGTTCCGCCGCGGCGGAATTTCAGACGGACACCTTCAAGACCAAAGGCGGCAAGGAGATTGTGATAACCGCCATTAAGCACGCCAGCTTGCGCATCCAGTATGACGGACTCGAAATCCAAGTTGATCCCGTCGGTAACTACAAGCCGAAGACCGATTACTCAACGTTTCCGAAGGCCGACATCATCCTCGTGACCCACGAGCATTTCGACCACTTCGACCGTGACGCAATCGCCGCGCTAAAGAAGGACGGAACGCAGGTAATCGCCAATCCGGCGGTGCAGAAGATGCTCGGCTACGGAGTGTCGATGGCGAACGGGGAAAGTCGCGAAATCGGTAAAGCCATCACGCTTGATGCCGTGCCTGCCTACAACATGACGGAGGGGCGGACGAAGTTCCACCCCAAAGGGCGCGACAACGGTTATGTTTTGACGATGGACGGGTTCCGTATCTACATTGCGGGCGATACGGAGGATATCCCGGAAATGGGGAAACTCAAAGATATCGACATCGCTTTCCTGCCCTGCAACCAGCCTTACACGATGACCCCGGAACAGGCCGCCAAGGCGGCGCGGACAATCAAACCGAAAGTCCTCTTCCCGTACCACTATTCGGAAACTCCGGTCAAGCGCGTCACGGAACTTCTCTCCGACACATCCATTGAGGTCCGCATTCGAAACTATCAGTAGCGGAGGGGCGAACCGCCGTTTTATGAGCGGTGCGCCATGGAAAATGCGCGTCTATGGCGGACAGAATAATCATTCCCCTGGCGTTCGCTATGAATTGTCTGTCTGATGGCCGTATCCCGGATAGGATTAGTGCCATTCCCAGTGAATCCTTTTTAAGAATGAGCGCAAGCATCGAAAGAGAGTGACGATGAATGCTGCGATTGCGATTTTAGCGGCCGCGATGAGCCTGCCGCCGTTCGGGGACGTTAAGGTGGTTGACGAGATTGACTGCGCTAAAACCGACCATGGCTTTGAGGACTACCCAAAGGGTGAGAGTCGCGTAGAGACTGTTCTCGGCGGTCCCTGCCGTGTGCTTGACGTGCAGGACGGTCGGCCGTCCTATCTCGCTTGGCGGCTCGGCGAAGGTAAGGGACTCAAGCCAAACGGCGCCTACGTTGTCGTGATTGAGTATCCGGATGACGTGCCGCGCTCCTTTTTCGTGCGCAACTACGGGAACAACTCCCGCCGGTCATTTTATACCGGTACCGCGACTGGCGATGCTTACGAGGGGCCGATAGTCCATCACAAGCCCGAGTCGTTAAAGATTCCGCAAAGCGGCCAGTATCAGCGGTGGACATCGCTGACATTCCTCGGCGAGAAGGCGTCCAATCTCCGCGACCTTGACAAGAAGAAGTCCGATGAGCAGGGGGTGAAGCATCAGCTCGACATCGCAAAGGACGGGTTTAACATCGCGGTTGGACAATACTGCCGGCAATGGAACCCCGGCTCCGTTGGAGTGGCGGTGTCGAAGATTCTCCTTTGCGAGATTATCGACGAAAAAGCGTCATGGGTTAAGTTAAATCTTCCTCCCGCGCCGCTTCCACGTCGCCATGTTTTTTGGCGCGAGGAGATGAGCGACGGCGTGATGGGCAAGGACAATCTCTGCCCCGGAAACGGTGGTCTCGACTGGACAGAGCAAAAATTCCGTGCAATGAAATTCTTCGGGCAGAACACCTACTGCAAGGATCTTCTGGAGTTCGGGCACAACCAGCATTGGGACTGTAACTGGAAGCATGGACAGCCGGGCGGCAAGTCGTGGAAGTGGATGTGGGGTAGTGACGCGCATTACGCAAACCTTTGGACAAAAGCCGTGCCGCTCGCCGTCGATAAGTACGGATTTGACATTCTCCCCTATTATGAGTACGGCGGGGCGGCGGGCGATCCCGCGGTCGCGCTTGGTCCGCAGAAACGCGCCGAACCGCTTGACATGGACAACAAACCGGACCGCGAAACGCGCGGCTCGAACTACACGCACATCTGGTGGTCCGAAGGCAAGCTTCGCGTCGATATTACGGACCCCGACACGCTTGAGGAGCTAAAGTACGTTCTTGAAGGGACGATCCTACGATTCCGGGAACAGGTCGAGAAGGGCGCCTTTGTCGGCGCGTTGATGCGTCCGCGTCCCGGGCAGTGGGCGATCAGCTTCGCCGACAAGACGCGCGAACGTTTCGCGCAAGAGGAGAACGGCGGCAGGGCCGTTACGCGGGACGACCTCAAGAAAGACAAGGCACTCTACGGTCGGTATATCGCGTGGTACGGCAAGCGGCGCGCCAAGTTTATGGACGACATCCGCCGTTACCTTGAGGACAATGGCGTGAAGAACGCGGTAGCCATATTGGAGAACGACGATTCGGAGACGGGTCACCCTCTCGCGGATGTCAAAGGCATGGTAACGGACGATCCGGCCGGCTGGGAGAAGAAGTTGCCGGGTAAGGTGTTCGCCGACATAAATGACCCGAAGGTCGTCGGCCAACATCTTTTCCTCAAGTCGCTTAGGTCGCCCGCGGGCACTTGGGGCAAATGGGAGTGGCAGCACGCCTCGCCCGCGTGCGATCCCGAACACTACGCGAATCTCAAGAACGTGTGGATCGCGTTTCCGTTCCACGCGCTTTTCACCGTGACCGATCCGGAGTGCTTTGCCGCTTTCCGCAACGGTAACGGTACCGATACGTTGATTCGCCACTACGATTTGAACGAGGGAACGCTTGACGACGGCAAGGACAACCATGTCCTTGGCTACGCGATGGCGGACTGGGAGCGGGCGGGACGCGCTTGCATGCTCTCCGAGATCAACGCGATGGCGAACGGAGATCCCGTGAATCTTGGTTACCTGATGGGTTCAAATTACACCCGGGGTTTCCCGGAGCCGGTCCGGGAATTCAACCGTAACTTTCTCGCACTGCCCGCGCTGCCCTCGATAGTTGTTAAAGGCGCGTGCTCCGATCCTGAGGTCATACTCAGGGAGATTGACTGCTCGAAGTATGGAGTTAAGGCAAAGTATTACGCGCTTGTCCACGTTGGATGGAAGGAAAAGCACGATGTCGCGGTAAAGATTCCTGAAGCAAACGGGGAAATAGTTCTTCCGGCATACGGCAATACTTTGCCCGTTAAAAACGGCGTTATCTTATTCAAGACGCTAAAGCCATTGCAGCTCATTGCCATGCGTCTCGAAAGCAAAGATTAGGGTGTCAGATCTGCCGAACATCTTTGTGATTATCTTAAAATCCGTGAACCAAGGTTACGCCGGTCTGCGCCACGTTGCCGTTGGCCAGGGCCTCGGCGAGGCTGTCGGAGAGGGAAGCGTACTCGGAGAACACGCGCTGGTCGCCGATCTGCAAAGCGACCCGCTCCTCCGACGCGATGGATTTCTGCGACCCGGACCTGACGTTGGACGCAAGGGCGAGGAGGCGGGCCGGGTCGTCCGCGATGGTGCGGGCGGCTTCCATCACCTTGGCGTCGCCGACGGTGGTGTGTCCCAGAGGCTCCATCCCTGCGACCAGGCGGCGGAGGTCAACGTCGGCGTTGCGGGAGGACTCCGCTCCGCGGCTGAACCAGAAGATGTCGGGGTCCGCGGAGAAGCCGCCGCTGTTGCCCGTCGCGCTCTTGACCTGGTTGGACTCGAACACGCCCAATTCCGCAAGGGACGGGCCGCCCATCTCGTCGCCGGTGTACCAGAATCCGTCAAAGCCCTGCGCCTGCAGCTTTTCCCGCTGCTTGACCCCGGCGTCGGGGGAGGAGCCGGAGACGAAGCCGTCGTCCATCACCACGGTGCCGTCCTTGAGGATTTCCCTGACGCCGTTCCTGCCCGCCACGGAGAACTCGGCGGGGGAGCCGCCGCGGGCCATCCCGGCGACGTCCTGCACGGCGTGCTGGATTTCGTGTTTCAAGCGACGGCAAAGACATAATTTTCGCCGAATGTTATAATTTTCACTGTCAAACAAATTATGATAACAGGACATTTTGTGAAAAATTCACAAAACACCCTTGATAGTGATATGGGATTATGCTATTATATGAACCGTTAACCAAGAAAGGGTGCATAGATGCTAATACGGTTCTCTGTAGAAAATTTCCGGTCTTTTAAAGATCGCCAGTCGCTATATCTTAATGCTGTCAAAACCTGCAAGGAGTGGAACGAAGAAAATACGGCTGTAGATGTGGGCATAAGAGCGGTACGTTCTGCGATTGTTTACGGCGCGAACGCAAGCGGCAAGTCGAATCTTTTTATTGCGATGCAGCGCATGAAGTCGTTAATGCTGTCATCGGTTGACATTGATAAGAAGCCAAATTTGCTTTTTGGTGAGCCATTCTTGCTTGCGGCCAGTTCGATTACTGCGCCAGAGACATTTGAAATCGAGTTCACTGTTGACGGCCGGCATTTTGTCTATGGATTCAGTTTAATGCTGAAAGGCAAGTCGCTTGAGGATTATGAAATCGTAAAGGAGTGGCTGTTAGAGGCCGTCAAGAACAAGATGCAGCCGTGCTTCTTTCGTGAGCGGCGCTTGTTGGATGACGGTACCGCGTCCAATGTCATTGATATTGATGAAAAGAGGATGCCGCAGGGGAAAGGTTTGGAACAACGTACGAGGCCTGACGTTCTTTTCTTTACGGTTGCCGCCCAATTTGCGGAGCCTACATGCCAGATGATTTCCGAATACGTGAGGCTTTCGTTTAATGTCATTTCCGCTGTCAACCGCCAAGGCTTGCCAGAGTTCAGCAAGTCGAAACTGCTTTTGGATGCGGAGATGGCGTCTCGCATAAAGAAGTTGATTGCGGATGCTGATACTGGCGTTAAGGATTTGACGGTCGGTGACAACGGAATTATGATGTCCTTCCATGACCAGTATGACGACGCGGGAGCGGTTGTCGGTAGAACCAACTTTGTTTTCATTTATGCCGAATCGCTTGGAACGCAGAAGTTGTTCGACTTGTCAGGTACGCTCATAGATGCTTTGCATAACGGTCGTGTATTGGTGATTGACGAGCTGGATGCCCAGTTGCACCCGATCCTTGTGAGGCATTTGATAGAGCTTTTCAACAACCCCAAGACCAACCCCAAGAAAGCCCAGTTGATTTTCAACGCGCAAAGTCCCGACCTGCTTGGCTATAAGGTTTACAACGAGACCAAGGGCAAGAAGATCACCCGCTTGCGGCGTGACCAGATATATTTTGTCGAGAAAGACAATATGGAGACATCGAAGGTGTTCTCGCTCATCGAGTTCAAGAAGAGCGATGGCGGGCGCATGCGCAATGACGCTTCCTACGACAAAGACTATCTTTCTGGCGTGTATGGCGGCATTCCGTTCCCTGGCGAACTCATAAGCAGGGAGGAGGGCAATGCCGATGTCTAGTCAGGCGACAGCAGGCAAGATTTCGCGCCGGGACTTTATGCGCGATATGCCGACCTTTGGGCGAAGCGCAGCGCGTCCATACGGTAACCGTCCGCGGAGACGCTATTTCTTGATTGTTTGCGAAGGCGAAGAAACAGAGCCAAAATACTTCGAGGCAATTGCGCGGCAGCTGCCGAAAGACATGGTGAGTCGCGTCACGGTCATGGGGACGGGGGGCAATACATTACAGCTGATAGATGCCGCCAAGAAGGAAATAGAAAAGCGTCGCGCCTCTAGACTGCCGGACTACTACTATGTCTGGCTGGTCTTTGATCGCGACGAATTCCCAGCCGACCGTTTCAATAGCACTATCGAACTTGCTGAATCCAAGCAGTGGCGTTGCGCATGGAGCAACGAAGCGTTTGAGCTTTGGTATGTTTTGCACTTCCGCGAGCAGTTGGGCGGCGCCGTTTCGCGAACGCAGTATCAGCAGATGTTTGAAGAAGATGTCCGGGCCAACACTAACGAGAAGGACTTTTCATACAAGAAGAACGATCCGCAAATTTTTGCGAGGTTGAAACATCTTACGCCAGTTGCAATCAAGCGGGCAGAACGCGCACTGGCGCGGCAAATACAGGCAAAAGGCGCGGCATGGTCTGACATGAACCCCGCAACGCGAGTCCATGAACTGGTCGGACTGCTTATGGCGTATATGCCGTAGGAACGTGATAAAGATGGGAAACAATGCCATGATAGCCATCTTTCGGCTTATGACCATATCGACCTGTACTAACTCGCCCTCTTGTTATAACCATGGTGTCAATTACGTGAAGAGGAGGTTTTCTATGACTGATGAGCAACTAAAAATGGTTGGACGGGAGTTTCGGCATTTCAAGGGTAACCACTACCGGCTTGAGGGATTTGCCAAGGACTCCGAGACGCTGGAGGAGTTGGTCGTTTATCGTGCGCTGTATGGCGACGGTGGTCTGTGGGTGCGTCCGGCAGAGATGTTCTTCGAGACTATCGAGCGCGACGGGCAAACGATCAAACGGTTTGAACTTGTGGAGGAGTAAGGGAATCTGCGGTTCGAACGGGAAAAACCATAATTGCGATAACCTCGTATTGAAAAGATGATTTGCATTAATCCGATTTTGGCGGCGATAGCCGCGCCTGGAACTCTCATAAGCGTCTTATTGGGAGTCGTAATGTTTGGAATGGGGCTTACCATCAGTCTGGACGATTTCAAAGTCGTGTTCAGTCGCCCCAAGGATGTCGTTATCGGCTGTGCTGCGCAATTCACCGTCATGCCGGCGCTCGCCTGGGCGTTGGCTCGAATATTCGGACTTGACGAAGCGCTGACGATTGGCGTTGTCTTAGTCGGGTGCTGTCCGGGCGGGACTGCCTCCAACGTGATGACATACCTTGCGAAGGGGGACTTGGCACTTTCCGTGGGCATGACTGGCGTGTCGACCATCCTTGCCCCGTTCCTCACCCCCGCGCTGACATGGCTTCTTGCCGGCAAGTCGGTTGAAGTGGATACCGTCGGAATGTTCGTTGACATTCTTTGGGTGGTGATTTTGCCAATCTGCCTCGGATTTGCCGCGAAACGTTTCTTCCCTCGTGCGACAGAGCGCGTTGTCCGCTTTATGCCGACCGTCTCGTCCGTCGCTATCGCGGCAATTATTGCATTGGTTATGGCGGCGAATGCGAAACGGCTTGCCACAGGCGGTTTCGCCGTTGTGCTTGTCGTTATCCTGCACAACCTTTGCGGGCTCGTTCTAGGCTATCTCATTGCCGCCGTTCTGCGCCTTGCCGAGCCGAAGCGTAGGGCATTGTGCATAGAGGTGGGAATGCAGAACTCTGGGCTTGCCGCGAGCCTCGCGGCGACACATTTCGCAGCCTATCCAATGGCCGCCATTCCCGGAGTGATTTTCAGCGTATGGCACAACATCAGCGGCGCGGTTGTTGCCCGATTTTTCGCGAAGCGTGATGTGATGCCGATTTCTAATCCGGAAAGGAACAAACAATGAAAGTACTGCTAATCAATGGAAGCCCTCGTGTTAACGGTAACACTGCGCGGGCCTTAAAAGAAGTCGCCGACACTCTCGCAGCGGAAGGGGGCGAAACCGAAACGGTCTGGATTGGCAAGAAACCGGTTCGCGGCTGCTGCGCCTGTTACACCTGCGCCAGCAAAGGTCTCGGTAAATGCGTGTTCGATGACGACATCGCCAACCAAATCATTGAGAAGCTACAGACAGCGGATGGTATCGTTATCGGCTCGCCAACCTATTACGGCCAACCCAACGGCGCGTTGCTTGCCGTGTGGCAGCGCGTATGCTTCGCAGGTTCGGCGCATATAAAGACCAAGCCGGCCGCCTCTATCGCGGTATGCCGTCGCGGCGGCTCGACGGTGGCTTATCAGTGCATGAACATGCCGTTCGAGATGCTGAACTGCCCGCTTGTCACCTCGCAATACTGGAATATCACTTTCGGGCGCGACGAGGGTGAGTGTGATAGGGATACGGAGGGGATGCAGACATTGCGCACCCTCGCCCGCAATATGGCGTGGCTGCTCAAGAATCTCAAACGCGATGATGCCGTGCCGCGGCCTGCCAACGAGCCATGGCAGCCGATGCATTTTATAAGGTAAGCGTCGAACCAATCGCAAGTATTGATAATTACATCAACGCCGCGCTTTATTCCCGGCGCGGCGTTGGAGTGTGCGCCGCAGAGAGAAATTTACCGCTTCCATGCCGATAGTGTCCAGTCGGAGGTGGCCAATCCATAGATGATGTATGCCAATCCGATCAAGTTGAGCGCGACCATCACGAAAAATTCGATTTGGTAAGAGGTCTTGCTGCATTTGTGATGCAGTTGTTTCTGCGCAAGCCATGCTCCTGGCCAGCCGCCCAGAAGCTCGATTATGTGCAGCGTTGATTCCGGGGTGCGCCAGGCGCCACGCTTTGCGGCGCGTTTGTCCACCGCATAATAAAGGTACGCGACGAGACTCATGAAAAGATATACGGTCGGAATCAATGCCCAAGTATGCGCTTGGTACCATGAATATAGTTTATCCATCTTTAGTTCCTTGCAGAAGCGCCTTCAGGTATCCGTTGGCGAAAAGTCGCCCGAGCGTGAAATAACCGGGCGTTCCGTCCGGCGTCAAAACACGGTCGTAGGCCATTTCCGGCACATGGTCGCCGCGTACGGGCACATCGAGACCCAGTTCGCGGTAAGTGCGCATCAGCGCGAACTGGTCGGTTGTTCCCTGATCGTGGAACAGCTCGGTGAAGTCGGACTTTTCGCCCTCCACGTCACGCACATGGATAAACGCGATCCGTTTGCCGAAATGGCGGGCGGTTTCTTCGAGATCGGCCCCCGTCAGCTTGAAATTCGCTTGGCAGAAGGTGACGGCGTTATACGGCGATGGATAAAGCGCGTATGCGCGGTCGAAAGCTTTGACGCTGCCGAAGATGCGGGCGAAACCGCCGAGAGAGGGGATGCACGGGTCATCCGGGTGAAGCGCCATCCTCACGCCGCACTTCTCGGCGGCAGGCAAGACGGCTTTGATAAAGTGTTCGTAATTTGCCCACACCTGATCTGCAGTAAGGCGGAGATTGCGGGGTTCTGATTTTTGGCGTCGGGCTTCTGCCAATGAGAAGCAGGTTGCCTTGGCACCGCCGCGTCCCTCGCGAACCCCGGTTCGCGTCCAACCCGCTCCGACCATGAAGTTGTAGCAGAGCAGTTTTATCCCAAGCCGCCCCATCGACTCCATCAGCTCGCGATAATGGCCCAATGCCGTTTCCCGCGTTGCGTCATTTGTGGCGGAAGAATCAAACTCTTTGATCGGCGACATATCGAACGGGTCGCCTTCAAGCCCGACTACGGTCAGCCCGGCGGACTTGAGGCGGTAGACGATAGCCGAAAGCGTTTCATACCGCCACGGATCGGAAAGCCCCGTCAAAACGGGGTTCACCTTCACCACGACATCCGTGATTCCCATTTGAGGACACAACTCCCACAACGGATGCGGCGTCGGTGGAACAAACTCGACAAGCGTCATGGGATTGTGCCTCACAGGTAACGGTACAACAGCTCCGGTGTCTTCCGGTCAATGGGGCAATTGTTTTACTGCCTAACCATTACACCTTGTAGTACTGTTCCCAGCCTTTACGCGGCGGCGGCCCCTTGAGCATCGCGTCGGCGACCTTGTCGCCGGTGATGGCACCCTTGGCGGTGTCGAGCGTAATCTTGCGGTTAAGCTTCTGGGCGATGCAGCCCAAAGTAAGCACCTGGCTGAGCGTACCCGCCACGGCGAAACGCGAACGGCAGGTTTCCTGGCCCTTGACGCCGAGCAGGAAGTTCTTGAAATGGTTGGACGGGCTCTTCGGGAATTTCGGCAATTCGCGTCCGCCGCCGACCACCGAGAGGGTGCTGCCGTGCGACGCGCCCTTGAAAATGGTGCCGTCCTTCTGGTAAATCTCTTTGCCGGGGTTAAGGTCCGCCACCGCGGTCGCGCCGCCGCCAACGGTCGGAATATCGGCCGCCGCTTTAGACTTGCCAAAGTTTTTCGGCAGTTCCGGGAAATTCTTCTGGCCTTCCCACCACTGGACCTCGCAGGCGGGCATATTGCCGCGGGCCGCGAAACGGAACGCGAGGGTGCAGGTCATCGGGAAAACGAAATCGGTGTGCCCGGTCATCTTCAACACGTCCACCTCGTAAGGCAGGCCAAGCTGGAGAAACTCGTGGGCGGTGTCGATGATGTGGGCGCCCCAATCGCCCAGCGCACCATTGCCGAAATCGTACCAGCAGCGCCAATCGCCGTGCACATAATCGCGGTGGTAGTCGTGCCACTGGGCCTGGCTTAGCCAAACGTCCCATTCCAGTCCTTCCGGGAGATCCTGTTTGGGCCGCAGCGAGGTGACGTTGCCGTTCCACTTGTGCCAGCGCCGGACTCCGTTCATGTGCGCGACAATCTTGGTGACGTCTTTAATCACGCCCTGTTCAACCAAGGTTTTGAACTGGAAGTAGTTCCCATCCGAGTGTCCCTGGTTGCCCATCTGGGTGGCGACTTTGTTTTTAGCTTCGGCGGCCATCATCAGCGCGCACTCCTGGAAGGTGTGCGCCATAGGCTTCTCGACGTAAATTCCCTTGCCCATACCCATTGCCATCATGGCGATGGGGAAGTGCGCGTGATCCGGCACGCCGGCGGTTACCGCGTCAATCTGGTTGCCCATTTCATCGAGCATCTTGCGGAAATCCTTATACCGCTTGGCGTTCGGGAATTTTTTGAGGATGTTCTGCGTGTGCTTCGCGCCGAGGTCGGTGTCGCAAACGGCGACGATGTTGCAAAGCCCGGTACCGAACAGGCCGTTCACCACATCCGCGCCGCGGTTGCCGATACCGCAACATGCCACGTTAACCTTTTCGTTGGGGGAGACTTGTCCGGCAACCCGCAGAAACGGGAACGCGGACGAAGCGGTCAGCACTGCGCCGGTACGCAAGAATGAACGACGGGAGATACAGTTGGTTTTACTCATGATGGCATCCTCTTGATGGTGGTTTATTCTTCGGTTTTTGGTTCTTCGGGTTTCTTTTCCCAAAGACGTTCAATCGCGTAGTACTCACGCGCTTCAGGCGAGAACACGTGAATGACTACATCAACGTAATCGACAATAACCCAGCCGCTGGCGGGGTCGCCTGACATCCGGTAACTTTGGTAACCCTGTTCGCGCAGCTGCTTTTGCACTTCGGCGATCAGGCCCCGCAGGTGGGGCGCGGAGGTGCCGGTGGCAGCCACCGTAAAGTCCGTGATGGCCGAGATGCCGCGCACGTCGTAGATTCTGATATCCTCGCCTTTTTTGTCGTCAAGCGCCTTGGCGGCGGCGTTGGCCAAAACTTCTGGGTTGTTTTTCATGGTGGTTAACCTCGTTTGGTTGTGAAAGTTTTATGGTTGGGCTATCGCTTTAAGCCGCTTTTCAACAGCCGGCGGCACGAGATAGCGTATTTCCTGGCGATTGGCAACCCTGCTCCGGATCTCGGAGGAAGAAATGTCGCACAACCGCCCCTGAATGATACCGTTCACAAGCCGCCGGCCGGTTTCCGCGTCGAAGCCGAGTTCATCGGCGTCCGGCAGCGCAACCCCCGGTCGCGCCACGGTGATGATGTCGCACATTGTAAGCAGGCGGCGGACATCGCGCCAATGGCAAAGCCCGTGAAGCGAATCCATGCCGATGATGAAAAAAAGCTCATCGTCTGGATATTCGCTTTTGATTTCAGCCACGCTGTCCACGGCGTAAGAAATCCCGCCCCGGCGCAACTCAAGGTCGGTCACCCCGAAACGCGGATCGTTGCCCACGCTGTCGCGGAGCATGGCCAAACGGTCTTCACCGCTCAACTGCCAAGGCTCATCATTGGTCTTAAAGGGCGACACATTACAGGGCATAAGCAACACCTTGTCCAGTCGGCAAGTCTCCAAAGCAGCGGTGGCAACGAAATAATGCCCCACATGGAAGGGATTGAAACTGCCTCCAAAAATGCCGACGCGCACCGCTGTGCCCTCCGTCCGGATTAAAATCCGGTAAGCATTCCGGCGGCGACTTTCCGGGCGTTTTCTTCGTTGGTAAAGTGCTTGACCAGCACCAATGCGAAGAGCAACGCCGTTCCCGGACCTTGGCTGGTGATGAGGTTGCCGTCAGCGATAACCGGGGCGTCCTCGTAGAAACCGTTGATGGATGAGGCGCACGACGGATAACAGGTGACTTTACGCCCCAGGATCACTCCGGCGGCGGCCAAAACCATCGGCGCGGCGCAAATGGCGCAAATCCATTTGCCTTCCGCGTTGTAATTCCGCAACGTGTCGCGGATCCGTTTGTCGGCGATCAGGTTGTCGGTTCCGACCCCGCCGCCGGGAAGCACAATCGCGTCAAAATTTTCCGGAGCCACGGTCTCCCACGCGGTGTCCGCCACAATGCTTACCCCGCGCGAACCGGCCACTTCGTTTTTACCGCTAATGGCGGCAGAGGTGACATTCACCCCGCCGCGACGCAGCACGTCGATTATGGTCACCGCCTCAAGTTCTTCTACTCCGTCAGCCAATGGTACCAGCACATTCATTTTCGTTCCTTTCCTTGGGGTGGGGTGGGGGTTAAGCGTCCGGCCACAATTGAGCGGCCAACTCGCGGAGCTTGTACTTCTGAATCTTCTGGCTCGCCGTCATCGGGAACTCGTCCATGAAATGGATATACTTGGGGATCTTGAACCAGGAGATTTTGTTGCGGCAGTAGTCTTGCACGTCTTCCTCGCTGAGGTCGCTGCCCGCTTGACGGATGATGAACGCCGCCGGCTGTTCGCCGTATTTCTTGCTGGGGCATCCCACCACCTGCACATCCTGAACGCCCTCAAGGTGCGTCAGGAAATCTTCGACCTCGCGCGGCGAGATGTTTTCGCCGCCACGGATAATCAGGTCTTTCAGTCGGGAGGTGATGTAATAATAGCCGTCGGCGTCCATGTGCCCGATATCGCCGGAATGCAGCCAACCCCGCTCGTCAATGCACTTGGCGGTCTGTTCGGGCATATTGTAATACCCTTTCATGGTGTTGAAGCCGCGGCAGCAAATCTCGCCATCCTCGCCTATCGCGCAGAGTTCCTGGGTTTCGGGGTTGATGATGGCAACCTCGACGCCGGGCAGGGCCTGGCCAATGGTTTGGCATTTGCGCTCGATGCTGGTCTCGAAGTAACGGGTCATGGTCATCACCGGTCCGGACTCCGTGAGACCGTACGGATTGGTGATCTCGCGCATATTCATCCGGTCGACGGTTTGCTGCATCCGGAGGACGGGGCAGGTCGAACCGGACATGATACCGGTCCGCAGCGTCGAAAAGTTGAAGCGGTTGAAGAGCGGGTGGTCGAGAATGGCGATGTACATGGTCGGGACGCCGTAAACGGCGGTACAATGCTCCTGCTCGATCGACATCATCACATTAACGGGGTCGTATTTCTCCAGCATCACCATCGTCGAACCGTGGTTGACGCATGACATCACGCCCAGCACGCATCCGAAACAGTGGAAGAGCGGTACCGGGATGCATACGCGGTCACGGCAGGAAAAATTCTGGCAGGCTCCGATCCAAAAACCGTCGTTGCCGATGTTGCGGTGGGTGAGCTGCACCCCTTTCGGAAAACCGGTGGTGCCGGACGTGTACTGCATGTTCACCACGTCGTTGACATCGCATTCCGCCTGCCGCTGCAGGTATTCCTCCTGCGAAACCTCCACCGACAGTGCCATTACCTCGTTCAGGGAATACATTCCGCGATGCTTTTCCGGACCCAAGAACATCACCCGCTTCAAGTGGGGATACCTGGCGCTTTTAAGCTCGCCGCGGGGTTGCTGACGAAGCTCCGGGATGAGGTCGTTCAAAATCTGGACGTAATCGGTATCGCGGTAACCGTTGATCACAAAGATGTTTTCCGTGTCCGACTGGCTGAGCGCGAAATCTATCTCCGCGGTTTTGTAATTCGTGTTCAGCGGCAACAGAATCGCCCCGATCTTTGCGGCGGCGAACATCAGCACAA
The DNA here is from genome assembly GCA_002309765.1 of Verrucomicrobia bacterium UBA1200. Taxonomy (GTDB): domain Bacteria; phylum Verrucomicrobiota; class Kiritimatiellia; order RFP12; family UBA1067; genus UBA1200. Next base: position 110,424 of record DBXY01000034.1, on the reverse strand, counting down.
TCCAGTGCGGGACATTGGTCGCCCAAAGCGCGATCTTTTCGCCCCGTTTAATCCCCAGCGCCATCAACCCGCGCGCCAGGCGATCCACCTCAATGCCGAACTCGTACCAGGTTAACCGGAATCCGCGGTCGGCGTACACCACCGCGTCCTGCGGACCGCATCGCGCTATGGTTTGGTCCAGCAACTGGCCCAAAGTGTACTCGCGGGTAATCGGCAGGTTGTTCCACGGCACTCCGGTGGAGACCGACTGGGTGAACGGCGGTTTGCTTGGGGCGGTACCGAAAGGATCTGTTAGCTTAAACATGTTTTTATCCGGTTTTTGGGGCGCAACGCCTGGCGGCCGCGCCGCGCGATCAGAACGGCATGAAAATTACCGCGTAAATGGTGGCGGGCTTGCCGCCGTGGGAACGGACCACGTGTTGGACTACGGAGTTGTAGTACATAGAATCGCCGGCTTTCAGCACATAGCTTTCCCGTCCGTAAACCAGCTCCACCTCGCCGGAAACCACGATGATGAACTCTTCCCCTTCGTGGGAGGATGGCGCCGCGTCGCAATCGGCGGCGATCTCAATGTAAAACGGTTCGATGTGCCGGTCGGTTTTCCCGCTGCCTAGCGGGAAATAAGAGAACCCGCCGTTGGTTTCCGGACGGTGGGTAACCACGCCGACCCCGTTCTGGCGGTCTTCGGCGCGGGTAATGATCGGGTCGGAGGAGAACTGGTCGTCCATGAACGTGCCCAGCCGCTGCCCCATCGCGCGCGACAACCTTACCAACACGCCCAACGCGGGATAGGTCTCGTCCGCTTCAATCGCCCTGATCGCGTCGGTCGAAACCCCGGAACGCTCAGCGAGCGTTTCCACCGACATTTCCAACCGTTCGCGGTATTTTTTAATCCGTTCCGACAATTTCAATTTCTCGCCCATTTCCGGCACCTCTTCTTTCGCGCCGCCACTCGGACGGCGGTAACAAAACCTCTATTCCTCGTCCGGGACCTCGGTATCGGCAATCCCGTCTTCGTCATCCGGCGGCACGTCAATCTGGTTCAGCAACGCCAGCACGTGGTCGCCTTTGGCCAGCGAATCGTCCAGCTTGAAATGCAGCCGCGGGGTGTATTTCATCACCATATCGCGGTTGATCAGCCGCTGGAATTCTCCCGCTTTGGACGTCAATTTGTGCAGATACGTTCCGCGCTCGTGGTCGTGCCCGAAAATCGAGACGCACACCGTGGCGTTGCGCAAATTGTGCGCCACCCGCACCGAAGTGACGGTTATCGCGCCGGGGTCGAGATTTTCCCCGGCAAGCACCCGGAACATTGCTTCGCCCAGTTCCCGCCGCAGCAGCGCGTTCAACCGCTCAAGCCGATCGACTCCCATTGCAAAACCTCTTTCCGGTTACAGGGTGCGCGGCAGCTCTTCGAGCACGTAGCACTCGATGGTGTCGCCAGCCTGAAACTCTTCGTACCCCGCAAAGTGGATGCCGCACTCCTGCGCGCCGGTCACTTCCGAAACTTCGTTCTGGAAGTGCTTCAGCGAGGAGAGCTTGCCGGTCCAAAGCAGTTCCTTCTTGCGGAAAATGCGGTAGAAGCCCTTCGCCAGCAACATACCGTCGGTCAGCTGGCAGCCCGCCACCCGGCCGGTTTTGCCGATATCGAAGATTGCCTTGATTTCCGCGTGACCTTTGACCACCTCTTTGTATTCCGGCGGCAGCAGGTCGAGCATGCACTTTTTGACATGCTCCAGCAACTCGTAAATGATGCGGAAGTTGTTGATTCGCACCCCGTCGTGGCGGGCCTGCTGCTGCACCCCGGATTCGCATCCGGTGTTGAACCCGACAATAATCGCCTTGCTGGCGGCCGCGGCGCTGACGTCGGTCGCGGAAACGTTGCCGATGGATTCCGACACGATTTCCAGCGACACTTTTTCGCTGGCGATGGCGCGGAGTTCGTCGCAGACGGCTTCGGACGACCCTTGGGTGTCCGCCTTGACAATAACCGAAAGCGAACGCTTGTCGCTGTCGGACATCTGCCGCATCAAAGCGTCCAGCGAGGTCGCCTTGGCGGTGGAAAGTTGCGCCAACTTGCGGTTGTCCGCCTCGCGCGCGGCCAGCTCGCGGGCGCGCTTTTCGTTAAGCATCACGCGGAACCGGGCTCCGGCTTCGGGCACACCCGACAGACCCATGCAGCGCACCGCTGCGGACGGGCCGGCGGACTTTACGCGGCAGCCGCGATCGTCGATCAACCCGCGGATCTTGCCGAAATGCTCTCCGCAGAGGATAATGTCGCCGACTTTCAGCGTGCCGCCGGTGACTAGCACCGTCGCGGTGGGGCCAAGGCCCTGCTCCAATTGGGCCTCAATAACGTAACCGTCGGCGCGGCGGTTCGGATTGGCCCGCAGTTCCAGCATCTCCGCCTGTACAAGAATGTTCTCCAGCAAGTCTTCAACGCCTTGACCGGTATGCGCCGAAACATTGCAGCAAATGATGTCGCCGCCCCAGTCTTCCGTGGTCAGGCCCTCACGCTGCAGCATCTGGCGAACCCGATCCGGGTTGGCGGTGGGCAGATCGCACTTGTTCACCGCCACCATGATCTGGACACCAGCCTGACGAGCCGCCGCGATCGCCTCGCGGGTTTGCGGCATAACGCCGTCGTCCGCGGCGATGATAATCACCGCGATGTCGGTCAGCTGTGCGCCGCGGACACGCATTGCCGAGAAGGCGGCGTGGCCCGGGGTGTCCAGGAAGGTGATCTTGTTGCCGTTGATGTCCACCGAGTAGGCCGCGATATGCTGGGTGATTCCGCCCGCCTCGCCGGCCGCGACTTTCGTCTTGCGGATGTAGTCCATCAAAGAAGTCTTGCCGTGGTCAACATGGCCGAGGAAGGTCACCACCGGCGGACGCGCCACCAAATCTTCGGGCTTGTCTTCCGGGATCTCGTCGTCGGCGTCTTCGCTCTTCAAAACCGGTTTGCGTTCGGTACTGCGCTTGGCCTTTTCCAATTCCACGGTGAAACCGTATTTCCCAGCGATTTTGGTCGCCACGTCCAGTTCCACGTGCTGGTTGATCGAGGCCAGGATATTGAGCTGCATCAGATCCGCGATCAGCCGGTTCGGGCGCAAACCGAGTTTTTCCGCCAGGTCTTTAACCACAATCGCGCCCCGCAGCGTGATCGTGTTACCGGAAGCGGACGGTTCTCCCGTCGCCGCGGCCGGAGCGCCGCGATTCGGCATGCGCCCGCCGTCTTCCCGTCCGCCGATGGAACGCTGGAAGCGTTTATCGTTGCGGTCATTACGGTCATTGCGTTCGTTACGGTCATTGCGGTCGCCGCGCTGACCGTTGCGCCCGGTGTTTTGGTTGCCGCGATCCCGAGTCTGCGCATTGGCCCGGTTTTGAGTTTTTTGCGTGGAACGCAGGTTTTCCCGGTCGGAGGGACGGAGCCGGATGTTGTTAAGCTCCTCTTCGTCTTCGTCCTCGTAATGCGCGCGCGCCGGTTTGGCCGGGGCGCGATCCTTGCCGGACGTCTTGGACGCGCCGGGAGTTTTCTCCGCCGGTTTGGCCTTTTGCTGGGCGGCGGGCGCTTTTTCGGCCCGACGCGGTTTTTCGGTCTTCGTCTCGGCCGGAGGCGCGACGACCGCCGGCTGCTCCGCCGGTTCCGGTGGTGGCGGCGGCGGGGTCGGGGTCTCAACGGTTGCCGCCGGCGGCGCGGGCGGGGTGGGGGCGGCGGGAGGTTCGACTTCGACCGGGGCCGGTTTGCGATGCGCGTCCTCGTACATCTTCAGCGCCCGCTGACGCGTGGCTTCCAGCTCCTCGCGACTGCCGGACAACTCTTGTTCCCGTACCGCTTTGACCTTTGCCGCTTTTCTGGCCCGTGATTGCGCCAAGGCCTCGTTCTCTTTGGCAATCTGCTCCGGAGTCCGCTTTTGCAAAGCCTTGGTCAGCTCGTACTCTTCGGCAACTTCCAGCGAAGAAATGGCCGAGTACACCTCGATGTCCATTTCGCCCGCCCGCCGCAATAGCTCGCTGCTGGTGGTTTGCAGCTTTTTCGCAAGTTCATACACTCTCATAAGTCATCTCGCTTCCGGTGCTATTCCACATCTTCGTCCGAACGCAAGGCGGCGTTCCAAACCAATTCTACGGTCGCGTCGTCAAGCTGCGTCACTTCCTTAAGGTAAGCGGGGTCTTTCGCCGCGATGATTCCCTCGACAGTCAGGAATCCCTTGTTAACCAACGTGCGGGCCACATCCTCGCCCACGTTCAGCGACTGCGCCAGTTCGGCAATCTGCTGTTTCACCTGCGTCTCAAACGTGACCTCCTCGCGCTTCTCTACCAGAATCTTCCATCCGGTGAGCTTGCTGGCCAGTTTGACGTTCTGTCCCCGTTTGCCGATGGCCAGGGAAAGGTTCTTCGCCTCGACGGTGCAACGCACGGTCCGCGGCTTCTGGGGATCAATTTCAATCGAATCCAAAATGGCGGGAGCCAACGCTTTGGCCACATATTTGCGGATGTCGTCGCTCCAGTTGATCACGTCCATCCGCTCGCCGTTCAGCTCGCGGATAACATTGCGCACCCGCTGCCCGCCCTTGCCGACGCAAGCCCACACCGGGTCGATCTTGTCGTCAAGCGACTTTACCGCCAGTTTGGTGCGGAACCCCGCCTCGCGGGCGATGGAGACAATCTCGACAATGCCGTCCGCGATCTCCGACACTTCCATCCGGAAGAGCTTTTTGACGAATTCCGGGCAGGCGCGAGAAAGCATCACCGAGGGACCGTTGGCGCCGTTCTGCACCCGGTAAACGTAGGCGCGGATGGGGTCGCCAACCGAATAATCCTCGCCGGGGATGGCATCCTTGGACTGCAAAATCGCCTCGGCCTTGTCCAAATCGACAATCAAATCGCGGTGGATAACCTGGCGGACGGTACCGGTTACCAGTTCCCCGATGCGGTTTTTGTACTCGTCATAGACGTTTTTGCGTTCGGCCTCGCGGATTTTCTGAACGATGATCTGTTTGGCGGATGCCGCCGCGATGCGGCCAAGCTTGCTTTTGGGCATCGCCACCTCAAGGATGTCGCCCACATTGATGTCGGGGGAATTGCGGCGGGCCCGCTTCAACGACACGCAACCCGCCGGCGCCGGGTCGGCTTCCACCACCCGGTACAGGTAAAACGCGTTGATTGCCAGGGTTTTGCGGTCAACGGAAACGCGAATTTCCGCGTCAGCGGTACGCTTCGCCGCCTGCAGAATCGCCGATTCGATAGCCTGAACGATAATCTCGCGGTCAATGCCGCGGTCACGCTCCAAAAAACTCACAATCGCCATCATCTCGTTCATTTGAACCGCCTTTCAGGCTCCACGCCCCGTTAATCGTCCGTCAACCAATGAAAAAAGAGCGGAGGAAACCTCCACTCCTTTCCACGCCACTAAAAAAGATTGTCCGTATTGTATTATAAGCTAAGGTATATAGTCAAGACCGAAATGCGGAAAATTTTCGTTCGCTTGCCGTTATAAATTAAAAGTGGCGGTCAAAAATTGATTTCTAGACATTTTGGGTTGGGTTGTGGTAATATATTGGTGTTTTTGGAAGGAAAGGTTTTTTTATGTTTAAGATTGCTGTTTTTTGGTTGACCGTTAGTGTGTTGGCGGCATTTGGGGATGATTCTGTCCTGCCAGAACCCGGCCCGCAGCGGCGGACCGTCAACGATTTGATGGCCCAGCGCGCCGAAAAGGTTAACGAGGCGATTAAGCTCAAGCGCACCCTTCCCATGCTGTGGCTTAATCCGGAGTACACTTCGGAGGAGATTGAGGTTCTGCGCAAACGCCGCGAAGAGTTGAAACTCCGGCTGGAGCAGACGGAGCGGGAGATTATGCTCAAGGTGGCGGAGTTGCCCAAGACGGTGGAGCTTAAGGCGAAGATTGCCAAGTTGGAGAAGGAGGGCGAGGAATTGCAGCGCGAAGCCCAGAAGCAGCTGGTTCCACCCGCCGGCGGGGAGGGACAGGCGAAATGAAAGGCAAGACACCGAGAATATTGATCGTCACGCCGGAAATCACCTATCTGCCGGCGGGAATGGGTAACATGGCCTGCAAGATGCACGCCAAGGCGGGCGGGTTGGCCGATGTCTCCGCGTCGCTGACGGCGGCGCTGTTTAAGTTGGGCGCGGACGTGCACGTGGCGTTGCCGCATTACCGCCGGATGTTCCACATCGAGTCCAGTAAGCTGATCAGCAGCGAGCTGCTGATTTACAAGAGCCACCTGCCGGATTCGCGAATCCACTTGGCGGAGGACCGTTGTTTCTACTACCGCAATTCGGTGTACAGCGCCGGTGACGAGAACCCGAAGCTGGCATTGGCCTTTTCCCGGGAGGTGATTAACAACATCATCCCCACCGTGCAGCCGGATTTGATCCATTGCAACGACTGGATGACCGGGTTGATCCCGGCGGCGGCGCGGCGGATGGGCATACCTTGCCTGTTCACTGTGCACAACATCCACACCCACAACCTGACGTTGGCGAATATCGAGGACGCTGGGATCGACGCGGCGGAATTCTGGGGCAACCTTTATTACACCCGGATGCCGGTGAATTACGAGGAGTCGCGTAGCAGTAACTTCATCGATATGCAGGCCAGCGGGGTGTTCGCGTCGCATTTCATCAACACGGTCAGCCCGACCTTCCTCCGCGAAATCGTTGACGGCTGGTTCGACTTCATCCCCTCCAGCCTCCGGCAGGAGATTCGCAACAAGTTTGCCGCCGGTTGCGCCGAGGGTATCCTTAACGCGCCCGACAATTCTGACAACCCCGCCGTTGACACCAACATCGATTTCAACTACACCCCCGATTCCTTTGCGGAAGGCAAGCGGCAGAACAAGCTCGTTCTGCAGCGTAAGGTGGGGTTGGACGAGGATCCTGACGCCCCGCTGTTCTTCTGGCCGTCGCGGCTGGATCCGGTGCAGAAGGGGCCGCAACTGCTTACCGACATTCTGTACCGCTTTATGAACCGCTATTGGCGGGAGCGGGCGCAGATTGTGGTGGTGGCCAACGGTTCGTACCAGCAGCATTTCAGCGACATTCTCCATTTCCACGACCTTCACGGCCGGCTGGCGGTGTGCGATTTTGACCAAGCGTTGTCGCAACAGGGGTTTGCCGCCTCCGATTTCACGCTGGTGCCGTCGCTGTTCGAGCCGTGCGGGTTGCCGCAGATGGTCGGCCAGATCTACGGGTCGCTCCCGATTGTACACGATACCGGAGGGTTGCACGACACCGTGGAGCACTTGAACGTCGATAAATCCACTGGCAGCGGTTTTGTCTTCAAGGTTTACGACAGCCGCGGTTTGGAGTGGGCGATGAATCAGGCGATGGAATTTTACAAGTTGCCCGCCGAGGTTAAAAACGCCCAGATTGGTCGCATTATGCGGCAGGGTCTGGCCAGGTTCAACCACGAGACCTGCGCTAAGGCGTACATCGACATCTACGAGAAAATGCTGCACCGCCCGTTGGTGAGGTCGTTTAAATAGTTCTGCGGTTTGGAGATTTTGACATGGCTGCGAATGACGTGCGTACCCGATTGCTTCAAGACCCCTATCTTGAACCCTATGAGCCAATCATCCGCAGTCGCGCTGAACGCGCCTCCCAGCTGGCGAACCGGTTGGCCGAAGGTCCGGGTTCGCTGACGGAGTTCGCTTGCGCCCACGAGTATTACGGTTTGCACCGTACCGCTGACGGTTGGGTGTTCCGCGAATGGGCGCCCAACGCCACCGGCATTTGGCTGGTGGGCGATTTTTCGTCGTGGTGGGTGGATGACCGTTTCAAGTTAAACCGTCTGGAAGGCCGGGACGTGTGGGAGTTGCGGCTGCCGCCGGATGCCTTGCGCCATGGTCAGTTCTACCGGTTGGAGGTTACGTGGGATGGCGGTCGCGGCGAGCGTATCCCGGCCTATGCCCGTCGGGTGGTGCAGGACCCCGACACCTTGATTTTCACTGCGCAGGTTTGGTGTCCGGAGCAACCGTACCGCTGGCAGAACAAGTTTAGCGTCCCCGACCGCGTGCCTTTGATTTACGAGGCCCATATCGGCATGGCGCAAGAGAAAGAGGCGGTCGGTACCTATAGCGAATTCCGCGAGACGGTGCTCCCGCGGATTGCCAAGGCCGGTTACAACACCATCCAGCTGATGGCGGTGATGGAACATCCCTACTACGGGTCGTTTGGGTACCATGTCTCCAGTTTCTTCGCGAGTTCGTCCCGTTTTGGTACCCCGGAGGAGTTGAAAGCGCTGGTGGACGCGGCGCACGGAATGGGCATTGCGGTAATTATGGATCTTGTCCATTCCCATGCGGTAAAGAACGAACGCGACGGGCTTTCCTGTTTTGACGGCACCACCTACCAGTATTTCCACGCCGGGCTGCGCGGTTGGCACGATGCGTGGGATTCCCGCTGTTTTGACTACGGCAAAACCGATGTGCTGCATTTCCTGTTGTCCAATTGCCGTTACTGGCTCGATGAGTTCCGTTTCGACGGTTTCCGCTTTGACGGCGTGACCAGCATGCTTTATCTGCACCACGGGTTGGGGGTGGATTTCGTTGACTACAGCCAGTATTTCGACTCCACCGTGGACGAGGACGCGTGGATTTACTGCAATCTCGCGAACCGCGTGGTGCATTCTTTGCGGCCGGACGCGATCACCATTGCCGAGGATGTAAGCGGGATGCCCGGCGTGGCCGCGCCGCTGGACGATTTCGGGCTGGGGTTCGACTACCGCATGGCGATGGGGGTGCCGGAATGCTGGTTTAAGTTGGCGCGCGACGTGCGCGACGAGGATTGGAACATCGGGTACCTGTGGCATGAGTTGACCAACCGCCGTTCGGACGAGCGCACCGTTAATTACGTCGAGAGCCACGACCAGGCTCTGGTGGGCGGTAAAACGTTTTTCTTCCAGCTCGTCGATGCGGCGGTTTATGACAATATGTCCCGTTTTCGTCCGAATCTGCAGGCTGAACGCGGGGTGGCGTTGCACAAGCTGGCGCGTCTGGCAACCGCCGCCGCCTGCGGCCACGCCTATCTGAACTTTATGGGCAACGAGTTCGGCCATCCGGAGTGGATCGACTTCCCTCGTGAGGGCAACGGTTTTTCTTTCCATTACGCCCGCCGGCAGTGGTCGCTGCGCGATAACCGCGACTTGTATTATTGGAATCTGGGCGAGTTTGACGAGGCGATGATCCATCTGTTGGGCGATCGTCACATTCTGGAGCATACTGTTCCGCGCCGGTTGTTCGCTGATGATGTCGCCAAACTGTTGGTGTTTGAGCGCGGCACCTTTATTTTTATGTTCAATTTCCACACCAGCGAGTCGGTGGCCGATTTCTCCGTGGTGGTGCCGCCGTCGGCTTACGGTTACCGGTTGGTATTAAGTTCGGACGATGAAAAGTTCGGCGGGCAGGGGCGAGTCCGTCCCGGCCAGCATTTCGATTTGCTGCCGGAACATCGCGGTAACGAACTTTGCCAAGTGGTAAAGGTTTATCTGCCGTGCCGGACTGCTATCGTTCTGGCTCCGGAATGTCCGGACGGTGAGTAGCGGCGTGGCGCAGAAGGGTTTGTTTTAGATGATTGAGTTTAAGGGAATCGGCGTTCGCTACGGTACCCAGGTCGTTTTGGAAAATGTCAGTTTCCGTATCGTCAAAGGCGAGCGGGTCGGTATCGTCGGCCCGAACGGTTCGGGTAAGTCCACGCTGTTCCGGCTGATTTTGGACGAGACCATTCCCGACAGCGGCGACGTGGTGGTGGAGGGCAACCCCAAGATCGGTCACATCCGCCAGCATCTGAAAGCGGATTCCGACACCGAAACGCTATTGGAATACGCTTTGCGCGGAATCTCCGGGGTGTCGGCGCTGGCGGAGCAGATCCATGCGCTGGAGGAGGCGATTTCCCATACGCCCGAAGGCGATGAGCGAACCAGGCTGTTGCGCCGATTGGGGGAGGCGCAAACCGAGTTTGAGCATCTGGGCGGTTACGACATCGAAACGCGGGTAAAGGCTTCGCTCAGCGGTCTGGGTTTTTCGGTTGCTTCGTTTAACGAGCCTTTCAACAACTTTAGCGGCGGATGGCAGATGCGCGCCGAGTTGTCCCGAGTGTTGGCTTCGCATCCGGATCTGTTGTTGCTGGACGAGCCGTCGAACTATTTGGATCTGCCCGCCGTGGAGTGGTTGCAGCGGTTTCTGAAGAATTACGACGGAACCTTGGTGCTGATTTCCCACGACCGTTACCTGTTGCGCAGTCTTACCCGGGTCACGGTGGAGGTGGACGCCAAAACCGCGACCCGGTACAACGGCGATTTGGATTTTTATCTGCGCGAACGCGAGGTGCGTTACCGCAACCTGCTGGCGGCCAAGGAAAACCAGGATCGCCGGATCGAGCAGTTGGAGCGTTTTGTCGAGCGGTTCAAGGCTCAGGCGACTAAAGCCGCCCAGGCGCAGAGCCGGGTTAAGATGATCGAGAAAATCGAGCAGAACGCGGTGACGTTGCCTAAACGTAGTATGGCGGCGAGTTGCCTGCGGTTGCCGGAGGCTCCGCATTCAGGTGTAGAGACCGTGCGGCTGGAAGACGTGGCGTTTTCCTACGACGGCATCCACGAGGTGCTGCACGGGGTTAATCTCAATATCACCCGGGGCAGCAAGGTGGCGATAATCGGGTTTAACGGCTTGGGCAAGACCACTCTTCTCCGGATTATGGCGGGAGTGCGCCAACCCACTTCCGGGACTTGCGTGTTGGGCCATAAAGTTCTTCCCGGATATTTGTCGCAGGAGTTCGCCGAAACCATTTCCCCGGATATTACGGTTTACGAATGCGCCAAACGGTGCCGCCAGTCTGCCACCGACCGGGAATTGCGTTCGTTTTTGGCGTCGTTCGGTTTCACCGCCGACGACATCGGCAAACAGACCGGAGTGTTGAGCGGCGGCGAGAAAATCCGGTTGGCTTTCTTGCGGCTGTTTCTTGACCCGCCGAATTTTATGCTGTTGGACGAGCCGACCACCCATCTTGATTTGGAGGGGCGCGAAGCGTTGGAAAAGGCGGTCCAGAAATACGCCGGTACCGTGTGTCTGGTTAGCCATGACGTAGAATTCGTCCGCAACACCGCCACCTCGATTATCGAGATCACTCCGGCCGGTGTCCGGACTTTCCCCGGCGATTACGATTACTATCTGGAAAAAACCTCGGCGGGAAATTCGCTTTCCGCAGAACCGGTTAGCCCCGCCGCCATTACGGACACTCCCGGCAGCAGCGCGCCGCTTTCCGCCAAGGATCAACGCCGGGCGCGGGCCCAGGAACGCGCCAAATGGCAACCGCAGATCCGCGAGTTGAAGAAAAAGGTCGAGCAGGCCGAAGCCAAGGTGACCGAGTTGGAAGCGGAGCTGGAAGAGTTGTCGGCGGTGCTGTTCAATCCCACTCCCGAAACCGATTTCGCCACCACCAATAAAAATCTAAAGTGGGTTCAGGATCAGCTGGACTTTTACAACGAAGAGTGGGAAAAATACGCCACCGAGTTGGACGCGCTTCAAAAAGCGCAATCCGCCGCGGTGGAGTGATTTTTACGTGTCCGGGCGGCTTTTGTCCGCCGCCCGGATTGCGCTGTTGATTACGCGAACTCCTTCATGGAGAAATTGCCGCGTGAAGGCGCTTTCAGGAAAGCGTTCGCCGCTTCGCAATTCGTGAACCGTTCGGTCGCGGGGTCGAACTTCAGCTCTTGCCCCGGGAACCGCAGGGCGATGGCGCCGATCAGCAACGCCTGCGTGAAGGGCGCGGCGTATGACATCCGGCTCCCGCAATCTTCCGGCTTGCCGTCCTTGATCGCCTGAATGAACTGCGAGTAGTGGTTGTGGTACTGAAGATCGCGCAGTTTCTTAGTCCATTCGGTCTGGACGTCCTTCGATTCCGCGTTCCAATCGTGGCCGCCGTACGAGATGATCGACGGGTTGTTCTGGTAGATGATTCCGTTGAACGCGCCGTTGTCGCCTTCGAAAAGCAGACCGTTGGATTCGAACTGGTAATTCGGGTGCAGCCCTGCGATTTGCTCGCGGGACGGCGGCTTGCTGTTGTTTGTCCAAGTCAGCGTCACGCCGTCCGGGCATTTCGGGGTCGGGCCGAACTTCAACTCGATTTTACCGTTCTGGGGATAGGCCACGGTAACGGGCGTGTCGCTGGTGGCGGATACCGCGATCGGCAATCCCAGTTCAAGGGTTTCGAAGGCGGGGTCGGCGTTGTGGATCGCCATGTCGCCGATCGCTCCGCATCCATAGTCCCACCAGCCGCGCCATTTGAACGGGGCCAGCGCGGGGTTGCACGGATGAAAGGCGGAGGGACCAATCCAGATGTCCCATGTCTCTTTCGTGTATCCCGGCAGCATCTTTTCCTCGGGATAGCTCGACATTCCCTGCGGCCACCAGCCGCCCGGACGGTCCGTCCAGCAGTAAACCTTAGTGACCTTGCCGATCACGTTTGCGTCGATCAGCGTTTTATAAGCCTTGCCGCGCGGGTGATGCTGGTTGCCCATCTGGGCGACCACCCCGGTGCGCTTTTGCTCGGCCATCAGCATCTTGCACTCTTCAAAGGAGTGCGCCAACGGCTTTTGGATGTAAACGTGTTTGCCGAGCCGCATCGCGTTCAGGCCGATGATCGCGTGGGTGTGGTCTGGGGTGGAGACCGCCACCATGTCGAAATCCTTTTCGTGCTTGAACATCTCCCGCCAGTCGGTGTAGGTCGGGATGCCAGGGAAGGCTTTCGCCTGCGCAGCGAGCCGGTCACGGTCCACGTCGCAAAGCGCCGCCACTGTCGCGCCGGCTTTCTTAAGCTCGTTTCGCGTCATCACCCCGATACCGCCCGCGCCGACCACGGCCATACGGATTTGCTGTTTCGGCAACTCTTGCCCGAACAGTTGAATCGGCTTGATGAAAAACACGCCTGCGCCTGCCTTTAGAAAGTTCCTGCGTTTCATACTCATCATACCTCCTTTTTAAGCCTTACCGTGGCTTGAGTCATTTTCGGCGGGGTGGTCGAATTTCGCCACCTCGCACGGCATTTTTCTTGAAAGCATGCCTTGGGCGAACCGAACGCCGTAGGCAAGATGGGTGACCATCACCCCCAACCAAGAGGTTAACCAAAGCAGCGGATGCAGCGGGGAGCAGGTGGAAAGCAGCGTAACCAGCAGGTATAAACCCAGCACCGCCAGATATGCCAATTTCAACCACTGCAACGGCTGGTTTTCGGGAAAACAGCGGCTGATGCCGCATATCGCTATTCCGATAAGATTGCCCAATACGAAAAAGGTCGGAACCATGTAGCTGAAACGGAACGAGGTGGCGGGGAACCGTTTGGCGAAATGCCCCCGGTGCAGGGCGTAACGTCCCACCTGCCGCAGATGGGCGCCAAACAGCGGTCTGCGGTGGTGGTAAACCTGCGCCCACGGATCGTAAACAATGCGCTTTTTGCGGTCGCGCACAATGTTTAGGCACAGTATGGTGTCTTCGCCGGGCCAAAAATCCGTGCGGTATCCGCCAATGTCGTCCAACAGCGTTTTGCGTACAAACAGGTTGCAACTGGGGAAATCGTCGACCGAACGGCGTACCCGGTCGGCGGCATACCGGTAACGGTAATTGCCGGAGACGAACCGGTTTTCGTAAACCCGTCCCCCGGCTTGCGCCATGAACGGGTCGCCGGGCGGGGTGATGCCCGGCCCGCCGACGCCGCCCACATCGTCAAGCGTAAAGTACTTAACCGCGCTTTCCAGCCAGTTCGGCACTGGGTAGGCGTCGTCATCCAGAAACGCCACGATCTCGCCGTGCGATTTCTGGATGCCGAGGTTGCGCTTCTCCGCCGGACGCACTTTGCCGGTGGCGATAATTTGGAGCGGGTACGCGGTTGCCGGGGTATCAAACGGCGCGTCCGGCAGAACAATCACCTCGAAGTTGCGGTAGGTTTGGGTTCCCAACGCCGTTAGGGCTTCGGTCAGGTATTCGCTGGGGGCGGGGCAGGCGATAACCACCGACACCAACGGCGGATTGTCCGCCGCGGGGGCGACTTCGACGCTGTCGTAATATCGCAACAGGCGCAACCGGTAGAATATCGCCAGCGTGTCGTTCATGGTCTGTTTGACGTTCTTCCAGGAGAGGCAACCGACCTTTTTACCGAAGTGCATTTCAATCGGGGCTTCCGCTACGGAAAAACCTTTGGCGTTGGCGATGGAAAGCACTTCCAAATCGAAAGCGAAATGTTTGACCAGCATCCGGTCGAAAGACCATTTTAGAGCCTCGCGGGTGAACAGCTTCATGCCGACCTGGGTGTCTGACACCGGCAACCCCACCAACATTCGGACCAAGGTGTAATAAACCGCGCTGGCCAGCCGGCGGTGCCACGGGTAGTCAATTTTGGAGTCGGGATGGCGTTTTGACCCGATCACTATTGCCGCCCGTTTTTCGTCCATGATTCGGAAGAAGGTGCTGATGCGGTCGGGGGAGAGGTCAAGGTCGCCGTCCAACAGTAAAATATGGGAACCGGCCGAACTTTCAAAACCGCGCTTGAGCGCGTTGCCTTTCCCGGAGTTGACTTTCACGAAAACCGGGCGGACATGCTCCGGGTCGCGTTCCGCCGCCAGACGGATCTGGGCGGCGGTTTTGTCGTGGCTGCCGTCATCTACGGGCAGGATTTCAAAGGGAATGTTGCCGTCAAGCAGCGCGGCGACGGTCTGGATGTTTTTGGCGATTACCGCCTCCAAGCCGTAAGCGGGCATAATTACGCTCAGCAAACCCGATTCACCTAGGACTTTCCGGGCTTCGGCCCAGATTCCTTTTGCTTTCTCCATGCCCGCTTCGCTCCAGTTCATGCGTCGGCGTCGTTTCGGAACGAATGCGCCAACGAGAGCATAAACACAAACGGAATGCCAATTCCGCGCACCAGCAACGGGTGCCAGATGCAAGTGCCCGCAAAAGCCAGCAACGAGGCGGCGGTGCCGGCCGCTATCCAGTCGGTCTGGGCCAGGATCGAGCGTTTATGCTGGATTACGCCGGTAATCGGATCCTCCTTTTCATAGGTAACTGGCGCGGTCGGTGACAGGGCCGGGCGGCAGGCGGCTTGGCCGGCGCAACCGACCGCCGAGCTGATGATCGCCAGATACGAGACCAGCGCGGTTAAGCCGCAGGAGGCGAGTAGCACCAGATAGAGGTTCTGCGTGTCCGGTTCGGAGGGACCGGTCCGACGCGGAACTTTGTCGTAATACTTGCCGATGTTCTTTTGGTAATTGCCGAGACCGACCCCCATATCCGGCTTGGAGAGCGCCATGTTGTAGGCGGCTTGCCAATCCGGGTAACGGCGGTCGAATTCGCCTTCCTCATCGACCAGCGACACGGAGTAGAAATGCGCCAAATCGTTCACACGGGGCAGTTCCGGCAGCACCCACACTTGGATGTAAATCAGCGTAACAGCGGTGGGCAGAAAGACTTTCCATCCCCCGCGCAGCGCCAGTGCCAGCACCGTGAAGAAAATCGCCCAGTACGCGGCGCCGGAGAGAACCACTCCAAACGCCAGCAGGGCGATAATGATTAACGGCACTCTTACGAGCCAGCTTTTGGCCGCAAGGATTCCGGCGAAGAGCATCGGCAACGCCAATGCCATGTAGCCGCCGAGCACGTTGCGGTTGCCGAAGGTCCCGCGCACGGTGAGCGGGGTGTCGCTGGACATATTGTATTGCACCAGCGCGGTGATGGTGATGGCTAGAAACACCACCCCGGACAACGAAAGCGCCCAATTCCGGGCGGATTTTCCACCATCGCGCAAAAAGGCGTCGAACATCATCGTGCCGACCAGAAAATACTCGACGTATTGCACCAGATCCTTTACGGCAAGGGAAACGTCTTCCGCCTCGTAGATCGATATGGCAGCAAAAGCAATGAACGCCAGATGCGACCAGTGCGGGATCCGCAGCATCCGGCGGAAATCGCGCCGGATGAGATTGTCCAGGAACCACACCAACGCGGTTAACGCCAATGTCAGGTCGGCGGGGGAGAGATAACTCTTCGGACGGTATTCGATGGCCCATTGGGTCGGGGCGATTACCAGCGTGAGCAGCACCCCGATTTTAAAAATTTTCCGCAGCCAGCCGTCGGAACGGGTTTCCTCTGCCATTATCGCACCCCCGCTTTCTCGATATCCACCGGCACAAAGCGCTTGTCGGAACTGAGCAGAATCTGGTCAATCCGGACACCGTCTTCGCGGTTGAGCAAAACGAGCGAGTGGTCGCCGGCGGTGAGGTCGATGGGCTTGGCGGTACGCGATACCGGGTAACGCACCCAGTGCCAAGTCTTGTAGGTCGCGTCCTCGCCGAACAGGAACGGCGGCTGGTCGTCGATCTTAACCGTGAACGAATTGCTGCATTCGCCGTTCCACCACACCCGGCACCACAGCACATAAGCCCCGTCCTTGGGGATGTTAACCTGGTATTCGGCTTTGCCGGCGTTAAGTTTCGGCGGGTTTCCGGCCCCTTCGGGAATCTCCAGATACGGGCCGGACGCGCCTTCGCAACCGTTGGTGTACACCGCCATCGGCGACTCGGTTGTTTTGGCGGTTTCCGCCTCGAAGCAAATTTTTACCCCGGCGGCGGTGGCGGTTATCGCTGCGATTCCGGACAGCGCTGCGGCTAGAAAAATCGATTTCATCGTTACTGCTCCTTTCTCAAAAGAACTACTTCAGGTAAGCGGCCAAAACTTTCTCGTCCACCAACTCCGCGCCGGTTTCGGCCTGGATTTTGGCTAGATCCAAGTTGTGCTCTTTAGCCAGGCGACGTGCTTTGGGCGTTGCCCGCACTCTGGCCCCGCGCTCGCGCTTGACCGTAACGGCGGCGATCGGTCCGGCATAATCAGCCATCAGTTTTTCGTTTTCCGGAAGCGACTCCGGGGCGGTTTCATCCGCCGCTCCCACCATGCCGACCGTGTAACCGGTGGGCACCACGCTTTTTTCCTGCGCGTAGATGGCGATCAACGTCCCGTCGGCAGGGCATTCCAATTCGTAAACCGCCTTGTCGGTGGTCAGTTCGCCGATAATTTCGCCCTTTGCCACCGGATCGCCGATCTTTTTACTCCACTTGGTAACGGTGACGTCAACCAGGTTGGCGTCAAGTTGGGGAATGGTGATTTTCGTCATAATCAATACTCCACTTTTTCAAACGGCTTAAGCGTGGCGTTGTCCGCCTTGGAACCCGGCGGCAACGGGATGGTTTGCGTGTCGCTCATGTTCCCGCTGCGGTCGGCAAAGCGGAACCGGAAGGCGTACGCGGTTCCCGGAGATGCGGTAAGGTAGGCGGGTCTTATCCCGGTGAGCTGGGTTTCGCCGCCGTCCCAAACCAGACCGCGCATTCCGCTGATGTCGTAGGGGCGGAACGCGAACAGGCTGTTAGAGCTCCAGGGCGACATCAGCGCGATCGAACGCAGTTGGACGCTGCGTTTGACGAGGTCGGGGTTGAAGAAGATGGTGATGTACGCCACATCGGGTGCGTCTTTCTTTTCGGAGGATTCCGCTGCCAGGAAGTCGTGCACATTGAGCAACAGGTCGATCCATTCGCCGGTTTTCCACTCCGAGCGCGGTTTGCACGCCAAGAACTTTTGGCATGCGCTGTCGGCAGGGTCGAGCGAGTGAACGTCCTTGATGCCGCCTGGTCTCCGTTTGCCGGGATGGAAGTTGACGGTAAACGGCGCGGCGGTCGGGAACTCTCCTTCGGGTATCCGGAAAGAGATCGCCATCCACGGGAATTTGTCGGGGTCGTAGGTGTTCGGCGCGGTAAACGCCTTTTGCACGTAAGGCTTTTCCTTGGCGGCGGTAATCGCCAGATTCAGCACGTTCCCGTCCGGGGTCGCCATGGTCGAACCGCTGACGTTCCGGTAGCCGGTGAAGGCGGCATCATAGGTATAGAATGCCGGCAAGTACCAGAAAAGGTTGGTCGGCACGTCATACGTCGGCACTGTCGGCGGACGCTTATCTTTGGACAAATCAAGCTTGAGGTTGACCAGTTCCGGCGGGCGCAGGTTGCCCGATACGTCGGTCACTCCGCTGATTTGCAGCGGTAACACATCGCCGTCTTTGGCGTTGGCCAGCTCTTTGCGCAACATCCATACCCAGTCGATGGTGTAGGTGATGGTCCCTTCGCCGATGCTCATCGTTCCGAAGTCTTCGGCGAGGTTCAACACTCTGCCAAGCACTGCGAATTGCACGGTGTTGGGTGTGGGCGGCGACACGGGATCGGTGATGGTCACCGTCAGCTTGCGCCCGTTGAAGCCGGAGTCTTCCGCATCCTGCGCGGTTAATTGCGGCGCGGCACGATCCATGAAGAACGGAATGTCGGACGGTATCGACCATGCGCCTTTGCTGTCTTGGGCGCGGGAAAGCAGATGGTGGATGCCATCCGGAATTTTGTCCATGTCGGGTTGGGTGACCTCGCCGTTTTTACAGGCGATCCAAACGGTCTTGGCTTGTTCGTCGGCGGGACGCTGTTCGTAAGGCGTCGGGCCGGATACAATGGCGTATTGCACTTTTGCGATGCCGTCGGGATCGGAGTAATCTGCCTTAAAGGCCAACACGCGGTTCGGCCCCACTGCCGGACCGAAAGCCAGATCATCGATCATCATGAAACTGTGCAGACCGGTTTGGTCGGCGCTGCCGCGGGACCCGATGCGCAGCGCGGCGGTCGGAACTTTGGTCCGGGCGGCGAGCGGTTTCGACCCGCCGTTATCGGTCGGGATCCCGATCCAGGTGTGCCATTGGTTGTCGACCGGGGCAAGTTTGCTTTGGGTGTAACGCACATGGGTGCGGTAGGCCTCGGTGAATGAAAACGCGTCGGCGTCCCCGCCGATGGATATCGCGGCATGTGCCATCGGATCGCCCCGGTAGCGGAACTGCAGCAGCGGGGTCGCCACGGGATCGTAAGCTTGTTTCAGATAACTGCGCAACCGTCGTCCATAGGTACCGCGGTTGCTTATTTTTAATATCCCGCCGTGATCGGGATCGGAGTAATCGATTGAAGCGATTGCCGATTCTTGGTACGGTTTGGGATCGGTCGGCCGCTTCTCAAAGGTCTCAATCCCGCCTTCGGGCATTTCAAAGCCCAGCAGAACCGGCGGCCGGTTGGTGGCGGTTTCCGTGTCTTGCTGCATCGGCACCACTTGACGGAAATACCTGCCGTCGTTGAGCTGCAACGCCAGCGTCATGCGGTCCGGCCGCAGCACCTCCAGCGGCACCAGTACCCGGATACCGTTGTCTTCGGTGATGAACGAGGCCGGTTTGGTGTCCACGGTGATCTGTTTCGGCGGAAGCAGCGGCGAAGGCCACGGATGGGTAGGGGCGACCACAATCGATCCCGGGATGGCGGCGTCTGCCACCGCGTGCAGGCCAAAGTTCGCTTGTTCCGGCACCGCCCATTCCAACACCGGCTGGTGCGGGTCGAGCGTTTCCGGCACTTCGAGCATTTGCAGTTCACCCGGTTTTAGGGAGTGGATTATCTTGGTCAGTTCGGCCACTTCATTGCGTTTTTCGGCCGGACCGGTCACCACGGGCACACCTCGTGCGATTTCGCGGAAATTGCGTACCGCGAACCAGGCATGGGGTGGGTTGCCTTCGATTCCTTGCACCACATCGCTCGGTTGCAAGTTGCCGAATCCTTCGATCAACACCGGCAGACTGGCGCTGATTATCTCCGCCGGCACCCAGATTTCTACCTTTGTCCAAACCGGTTCCGCGCCATTCTCGGTGGCTGGCAGCTCTTCGGCCTTGCCGATGATCTTGCGCGGGCCGCGGGTTTCGTCCGATCCGGTCAGCACGTATGAGTATCCGACGGACGGGACGAGCTTGCCGCTCTTGTCAGGTACGCAGGATGAAAACTCGAAGTTTACCCGCGCCTTGGGATGGTGGGCGAACTCAAACCTCCAGCCCAGCACCTTGTTGGTCTCGGCCGGCGGCATGGTGCAGCGGGTCAGGAATGTTCCGCCGCCCAGAATCGAGGTCACCCGCATTTCGGGATGGGCGGTGTCCAAACCGGAGAACTTGACCGCCGGATGGCTGACCGTGTCGAAAGATTCCCAGTGCAACGGCGAAAGCAACTGGACGGTACGCCCGTTGACGCGCAACCCGCTGTCCGGCGGCGGCGTGGGTTCGGGGGCGGGGGGAACACCCGGTTCAATGGCGTGGAAATTGAACGGTCTCGGCTTGATGGATTCGGCGGCGATCTTGATTCGGGCCACCATCATCGAGTTTTTGAATGTCCAGATGCCGAGCGATCCGCCGTTGAGCGGTTCTTCGTCGTCAACATTGAACACCTCTTCGTTGTCGTAAATGTATTTGAGATGTTTTCCGATGCGGCGCAGCTGCATTCCGTACCAAGCGCCGTGAATGTCGCGGCCTTTGGCGACCAGCGGCTGGTACCCGTGGCGGACCAGGCCCTCGCGTGAGCGCGGCACCAGATACTTGGTACTGATGTCCATCGGTTTTCCGTTACGCAGCAACCGGGAGTAAAGTTGCGAATGGTCGGGGTCCCATCCGGTCGCGATGGCGGTGTAACCGTCGCCGGTGCTTTGCTGCTTGCTCATTACGGTTAGGTTGAGGTCGCCGGGCCGGGCGTACCAACCCATGCGCATTCCGGCGTAAAACTCGATGCTGAAGTCGCCGCTGAAGACGTATTTCGACCACAACGCGGCCAAAGAGTCCTGGCTTTCGCCGTTCATGTGCGACCAGGTCGGTTCGCAGTAGAAACGGTTGATGACCTCCCAGCGCCCGCCGTTGATGGTCCAGTTGAACAGCGATTCGGTGAACAGGGTGTCGAACACATTATCGCGTTTGACCAGGGTGCGGGCCAAATTTTCCAGTGCCATGCCGGTGATGCGGATGCGCCGTCCGGCTGGCGGCTCGTTGAGATGGGTCATCCCCAGCAGAATCTCTTCGCCGCCCAGCCACAGCACCGAGCCGTTGATGCCGATGGTGTAGAGACGCAGGTTGGCCTTATCCACCGTCACTTCCGGGATGCTTCCCACCGGCACGGAGAACGCCGGGTTATCCCCGGAGTCGGGCGTGAACACGTTAACCTTGTCGGTTTCAACGCTTACCCGGCAAAGCCCGTTGGACCCGGTTTCCGGAACGCAAAGGTGCAGCACCATCTTGTCCACCACCGGCAGACGGATGGTCATCGGGCCGATAACATCGCCCTTGAACCAGGTCAAGCCGTCGGGGAAGGTTACCCACTGCCCTTCCGGCGATGCCCAGTGCCGCATGAATGGGTCATTCACGTATAGCGGATTTTTCTCAAACCGTTCGCCAAGCGCGCTTTCATGGGATTTGATTTCCGGCACTTGCGCGAACACGCCGTCTTCGGCCGCCGCCAGAATCCCCTGCAACCCGCCGGGCTGGTTCTTCGGTCTGGCGAAACACACCGTCCGACCGTCCGCTATCGCCCGCAACTCGTGGGGACGCAGCGCGTCCAGCGAAAGCGTGACCTCGCGATTGGTGGCGTCCACCTCATAGCGGTCCTGCCGGAAGGCAAAGCCGCGTCGGGACACTTCGTCGAGAGTAAAGATGCGCCGCCCGTCCTGTTGCTCGCAGGTGAAACGGTAGTAGGGGGAGGTGTCGTTGGTGGCGCCGGAAGTCAACCCCACCATAAAGTTCGGCGACGGGCTGACGAAATGGGCTTCGATCCGTTTGGGACTGCCGTTGGGCGCACCGGTGGTCCAGTATTCCGGTTTGCCGATGTCGGGGTTTTCCGGGAAGTAAAGCCAACTCTTGTTGCGGTGGTAGAAGGTGCTGATGCCGTTCAATTCGGAGTGGGACGCGGCCAGCACGTCCTCCGGCGTCTCTAATGAGGAATCCTCATGCGAATACGCCACCACGTCATCGAAACGGGTGGTTTCCCCGTCCGGCGTGTTGGCGAACAGACCGAAACGGCCGCCCGGGGGCAGCGGGGACTTGCGCCGGATAACCTCGATATTGTCCGCGAGGCAGACCACCCGGTCGTCAAATAGCCGCACCTCCAGTGCCAGCCACTGTCCGGCGGGAAGCTCGGTCTGGACTGCGTCCAGATATTCCGGGGGACTGTCTTTCTGCGGCGGNNCCGCCACAGTTCCAGAATCAGCCGGTCGGACATTTGGTCCGTCTGGGCGGTGAAACAGTAGTATCCGCCGCGTTCTCCGGCCAAAAACGCCAGCCCGTTGGTGCCGCAGTTGTGCTGCACCGCCGCCCGATAGGCATAGTGGCTGTAGAAAGGTTCTCCGGCCAGCACCAGGGCGTTGGTGCCGCCGCCTTCCATCGTGTAGAAGTTCGGACTTTTTTCCGGCCGCGGCTGGCGGGCGAGCTGGTAGCCGCCGGAAGCGCCGCTGATCGACCCGGTTACCGAGTGGAGTTTCCAGATGCCGGACATCTTTTCCCAGGTAGCGGGGAATTCCGACCCTGCCGGGACCAAAAAGTTGTCCGCAAAGTCGATCCGCCCCAGTTTTTGCGTGTAATCGTCCGCCGCATCCTCTGCCGGCGATTCTGCTTTGGGATGGCTGATCTTCATCGGGCCTTCCCAAAGTTCGGGCATTCTGGCCACCGGGATGTCGTTCAGGTAAACCGTCCAGCATTCGGCGGTGCGTTTTACCGTGACCCAAGACGGCTGGTCGGCGGGGAACTCGGGCGCGGCGGTTTTCGAGAATTGCCGGAGCCGGAAATCGGAGAACAAATCACGCGGGACCGGGAGGCACTGCGTGTTGCCCGGTTGCAACGCGAACTCCAACCGGCGGTGCCCCGCCGGGTCGGACAGGGAGAATGCCAGCGTACCGTTGGCCGGCATCAGGTTTAATGCCGCCAGCATGTCGCGGTCCGTAACCTCCAGCCGTTCAACGTCTGCCGGTTCCGCATCGCCGTCCGCTTTTACAATTCCCCCGAAAAGTGTAAGCCCTGCTAAAAGTAAAGATAATGTTTTCACAACCCTTAAATATATCATAATTTCGGGTGCGTTTGCAATGGAAACCTAACCCGGTTAAAGATTTTTTGTAGTTGTGTAGTTTGCAGAAGTAATCGCACCCGNNCCGATATGGTGCGATAAGTTCCGCAACGGGTAGTGGGTGGCGGTTGGCCGGCGGGAACAAGGACTGCCGCCCGTCCGACCCGTAACCTTCCCATGGGAAGGTGGTGCGTTTACTTTCGCGCACTACAAAACTACAAGAGATTCATTATAATTTCTCGCAGAGCCGCAGAGTCGCGGAGAATGGCCGCTGGTTTATGGGGGCGTTGCAAGCGTCAACCTATCATAAACCAGACAAAAGTGAATTTACAGACAATAGTTTACTCTATCGCTTTGCGGTCTTACGTTCAACAACCACCATTATTATGTTAAGGAGAATTGCCCCAAGAGCAACCAGAATTATGGATGTTGTCATTAATTTCCCCTCTCGTATTCTTGAAACTGGATGGAGATACTACATGGAACTGCGTTAATCACCGAACCACCATCCTCATAATGATAGACATCTACCGAAATGTCAATGCTATCCCAACATTTAGTCTCACTTGAACTATTGAGCCTATTCATTATGTAATTACCTCCTTGTCGCACACCCATAGTCATAGTTCGATATTTGTCTATCGCTTCATACATCATTATTTGACTATGTGCTGCTTGATGTTCAGCTTTTGTCGCATACCATGTCATATTCCATTCTCCACGCGCAGACCATTCGTATGGTAACGGGAAACGGGCCGGCTTCCCATTGGTATGCCCCTTAATTGGATTAATATGATGCACTTGTCCTCCTTTCCCAACAAGTCCATGAGTCCGAGCCGGTCAGCAGGGGAGGAGCGGGCTGGCGCCGCCGCGGCACCGGCGGCGTTGGTGGCCGCAAGGTCGCGCCCCCCCCCCCGGTTCGCCGCGCTGACCCTTGGTGCCGCCGACCTGCACGGCGCACAGCACCGCCGCCGCCAGCAGGGCGGTTTCCCAGCTGAGCCGGCGGCGAAGCACGGCAAGGAAAAGATTATTAAAATGCGTGAAATTGCGCGGCATCAGAAACCTTTTGGCGTCATGTTCGACCGCCGAACATGGCAAATAGTGTTGCACACTCTCAAAACAACGACAATAATATACACCATACTGAGGCAGATTGCAATGCTTGTGGCGCGATTTTTCGTTTGTCGTTACTACCGATGTTGCGGTATAATGTTTACCTATTTGGAGGATTGTGGTTATGCGGCTTTTCAAAGGACCGGTTCGGTACGGACGGGAATTACCGGGCTACCCGTTCGGTTTCCGGGAACTTTTCACCCGTTGCGTGATTGTGGCGCAACGGAAGTTTTACTGTGATTTGCTCAAAACCCGCCGGATGCGGGCTTTGCGGCATAACGCGGTATCGGCGGCCGATGCCCAACGGTTGATCTACCAGACTCTTTGCGAGCGTCAGGGCAGGGGGACGCTTGTCGCCCGCTTCGGTACCGGCGAAATGGAAACCACCCTCCGGGCATTGGCGGTCGCCGATCCGGACACGCCGCCCGTTAAGCTGGCAAAAATGCTTGCCGGGCGAATCGGCCCGTTCTGGTGGGATAATTCGATCCGGTCCGGCATCCATTGGATTGCCGGGGTGTTCCCGCCGGATGACGATACCATGTCCCGCTTCGGTTTGCAGACGCTTGAGGACTGTAAGCAGATCGATTTGCTGGGCGGCTGGATTTCCGGCGAGCAGTTCTTGCACGACCGGTTTTTCCCGGATTCGAAATGTTACCCTTTCGGTTTGCTGGTGCAGCCGGATTGCCCCGAAACCTGGACCCGTTATTTGAAGGGGAAAAAGGTTCTGGCGGTTTCCCCGTTTGACGGGTCGATTCGAAGCCAGTACGCGAGACGGGAGAAGCTTTTCGCCAACCCGGAATTCCTGCCGGAGTTTGATTTGGTCTGTTACCGTCCCGTGGTCTCACATGCCGGGGCCTTCGCCGAGAGTCCGTACCGCGACTGGTTCGAGGCGCTTGAGGCTATGAAGAGCGACATTTCCAAAATCGATTTTGACATTGCGTTGATCAGTGCCGGGGCTTACGGGATGAGTCTCGGCGCCCATGTCAAGCGGATGGGGAAAACCGCCGTCCACATGGGCGGAGTGCTGCAGATGCTGTTCGGGATCAAGGGTAGCGTGTTTGACCGTAACCCCTATTTTTCTTCGTTTTACAACGATTTTTGGGTTCGCCCCGCGGAGACGGAACGCCCCAAAAACTACCGTACCGTTGAGGGAGGCAGTTACTGGTAGCCGACGCCGCTTATTGACGTAAAAGGGCTTTTTTTCTGTTTTAAGCGGCTCTGCCTTGCACTGCGAGAAAATTTATCATATAATATGCTTCCATTGAGCTATCGGGGTATATGTGATGAGATTAAAATGGTTTTTAGCGGCGTTTTGGGCGGGATTCTCGGCTTGGGCCGGAGAATGGGCGCTTCCTGCGGCCACCGTTAGGGTAGAGGTGCGGGTGGACAGCGGCCCGACGCATCCGGAACTGGGTGTGCTGGTGAAGATCCCGGACGGCGGGTTGTTGCCCGGGCCGATACCGGTGCCGACTGTTATGGACGGTTCCGGCGCGGTTTTGCCGTCGGTAATCGTGGGGTTCAACCGAAACGACGGGTTGGGGGTGCTGTTTGAGGAACCCAAATCCGGTCGGGCCACGGTTTATCTTACCGGCGCGGCAAAGGCGTCGCTGCCGGACTGCAAATTGATTCCGAGCGTGCTGATGTTCGCCCGCAACGGCAAGGCGTCGCTCGAAGACGCCGTCCGGATGGGCAAGCAGTACCCGCCAGCGGCGGACGCTTATTTTGAGCGTTGGTCTTGCATCGGTTCAATGGTAAACCCCTTCGGCCCGGATGATAATTTTGTCTCCTGGTTCGTTGGCGCCATTGCGCTGGAAAAGGAAGAGGACATTTATTTCGCGACGATCTCCGACGAAGGGTCTGAGGTGTTCATAGACGGCCGTTCGGTGGTGTCGTGGCCGGGCGCGCATACCCGGGCAAAGGGTGCCAAGGGTCAAATGGGCAAAAAGTTGCATCTGCCGGCCGGGGTTCATCGCATCGATTACTACCATTTTGAGCTGAAGGGTTCGCAGGAGGCCCAGCTGGTCTGGAAGCGTAAAGGCATGGTGACCAAGGATGACTTGCCGGAACTGGTGACCGGGTTCGCCACTTCCGGAACGGCGGACATCCTCTCGATCGAGACCAAGGACGGTAAATTCGGGGGCGTGATTGAGGGGCTGTTCAAGCCGCAGGGATATGTTTGGATCGGGGACAAGCCGCTGAACCTGTTTAATCTTTCCTATTCCGGGGTGAGCGACCCCAACGCCAAAGTGCGGTTTGATTTTGGGAACGGGCAGCGTTTCGAGGGCGATTCCGTGACTTGGATCGCGGATGGCGAGCCGGACCAGCTGTCCACGCCGGTGGCGTTGGAGGTGTCCGGCGCCAAAGGCGTAACGCGCAGCGTCCAGCGGATGTACTGCCAGTGGACTCCGGATAAAATGTCGCTGGAAAACGACGGCGACTGCAAGCAGTTCAAGCTGGCCCTGCTCAACAAGATAAACTCGGTCGCCAAGCCGGCCGATCCGTGCCTGAAGTGGGGGGCGGACTATTGGCAACTGCTGTTTGAGCTGATTGAGCCTTACCAGTCCGGTCCGTTGCTGAAAGAGCTGGTGGAACGGTGCGGGGACTCGCTGGCGAAACGGCCGAACACCGAACGCTGGACGCTTGAAGAGCGCTGGATCGAGATTATGCGGCTTTCGCGAAATGACCAGCAACTGCTCGAATGGATCGGCCGGTTTGAGAAAAACGACAAAAACATGGCCCGCAAATTCCATTGGCGCGATGAGCGCATTTGCGCTTACCTCTTGGACCTTAACCAGCCGGAATTGGCCAAGGAAGAGGTCAAGGCTTTGAAGGATGCCGCGTCCACGCCCGACCAGGCCCAGATCGCGGCATTGCGGTTGGGCGACGTGGAACGGGCGCTGGGTAACACCGATGCGGCGATGGCGGCCTATAAGGATGCGCAGGAGCGGTACCGCTCGCGGAACAAGGTCGGTATGGCGGGCGGTCGGATGAGTTACGTCGGGACGCGCCGGACCACAAAGTTGCAGGATACTTCCGACACCAACACTGCCGCACGGGCCAAGTCGCAGCTCCGGTCGCTTAGGCAGCCCAAAACGTTGAACGCCAAGGTGGACGATTGGAAAATCTACACCGTGCACGATGCGTCGATGTACACCACCATCGCCTCCTATCTCTCGCAGCACGCGCTGCCGGAGGCGTTGCAGAAATTGAACGACTGGGAAAACGAGACCCCCACCTCCAAACTGTCCGGGGATTTCCCGATGGCGGAGGCAAAGGTGTATATGTACGCGCGGGATTTCCGGCGTGCCGCCAACGCTTTGGACATATACCGCAAAAACACCTCGATGAGTGCCCAGTTGGCTGATGCGATGAAGTTGGAAATAGACGCGCTGGCGGAACTCGGAGACAAAAAAAGGATCAAGGACGTGGCGCAGGATTTTGTTAAAAAGTTTCCCGGCCACCCGTATGAGAAAGAGATGAAGGAGTTGGCGAAATGAAGAACCTTAATCTGTTTTTTGCCGTAATGGCGGCTGCCGTTTCAATCGGCAGTGTTGAGGCGGCCGGAATAAAAATCGATCCCGGCAATATGTCGCCTTACAGTAAAACCCACGTCGGGGCGGCGTTGTACACCAAGCCGGATCCCAGCGCCGAAGGTGCGATCCGCGGCAAACTGATTGACGCGCCTTCAAAGATCCTCGGGGTGGCGGTGGTGTACCAGCAGTTTCCGAATGTGTCGGCGCTGGGCGACGTCGCGGACGGTGCTTCGGGTAAAAACGCCAGAAACGTCAACCAAAACATGAAGAATCCGGTTTATCTGGCCAATCTGTCGGACGACGGAAGTTTTTCCGCCACCGGGCTCCCTCCGGGCAAGTACGATTTGTTCGTGATGTGCGAGAACTGTTTCTACGAGGGATTGGTTTTGTCGCGGGAGGAAAACACCCTTACTCCGCAGGACATTGGCGTCATTAAGGCCAAAATAAAGGAATCCAACGGTTTCTTCAACGTCAAAAGCCAGGAACGGATCGAGGGTCAGACCGGGAATTACGGAAAGGCGCGGGTACTTGAGCAGGAAGTGCGCACCCTCCCGGTTAATCTGCAGAGCGCCGAGGTTCGTACCGACATTCAAATCCGCAGCATGAAACTCTGTTTTATGGAAAGCGTCGGTAATGCGCGGGCCGGGGTGCACTGGGAGATGAAGAAAACCCGCGAGCTGACGCGCCAGGAATTGGGCCCGCCGGAGACCAAGGGGCTGATTCCCGGGTATCACCGCAAATCGTTGGGCGGTATCCGCGTTTCGACGCGGCTAAAGGATTTGGGCACAATCTCATTGTCGAAGGACGCATCCGAATAATCGATGGCGCGGCCTTAACCATACGCAAACAAAGGAAATAATTATGGCTAAAATGTTGGTTCAGTTGCCGGATGGCAAACAGTTTGAATTCGCCCTGAAACCGGGTGAAAAGTATGTAATCGGCCGGGCGTCGGACAGTTCGATCCGGATTCCGGTGGACGCGGTTTCGAGCCACCACGCCGCGCTGGAGTTCGCCGACGGCTCTTGGTGGTTGGAAGATCTGGGCAGTTCAAACGGTACGCTGGTCGACGATTCCCCCGTCACCGCCGCAACCGCGCTTCGTCCGGGTGCGGACATCGTGTTCGGCGCGGAGGTGGCCGCCTCGTTTTTTGATGACGAACCCGCCGGAGCGGCGTCAAAACGCGGCGACGGTGCTACCGAGGAGGACGTGCGGCTGGTGAAGGAAATGTCGGTCCGGTCGAACCGGATCCGCAAAGAAATCGCCAAGGTGATCGTGGGGCAGGTGGACATTATCGATCAGGTGATGATGGTGATTATCGCCGGCGGACACGGTTTGCTGGTGGGAATGCCCGGCATGGCTAAAACCACGCTTTGCGCGACCATCGCCAAGGTGCTGGACATGGAGTTTAAGCGGGTCCAGTTTACCCCCGACTTGATGCCGACCGACATTACCGGCACCGAGATTCTGGAGCATGATCCCGTAACCGACAAAAAGTCGTTCCGGTTCATTAAGGGGCCGATTTTCACCAATATGCTGCTGGCCGATGAAATCAACCGTACGCCGCCGAAAACCCAAGCCTCGCTGCTGGAGGCGATGCAGGAAAAGTGCGTGACCGTCGGCAACCAGACCTACAAGTTGGACGCGCCGTTCTTTGTGTTGGCCACCCAGAACCCGATTGAACAGGAAGGCACCTATCCGCTGCCGGAAGCGCAGCAGGACCGCTTCATGTTCAACTTGTGGGTGGATTATCCGAAGGAGGATGAGGAAGAGACCGTGGTCAAGGCGACCACCATGTCCAGGCACGAAAGCCCGCAAAAGGTGATTACCAAGGAAGAGCTGCTTCAGTTGCAGGCTGTAGTGCGCAAGATTCCCGTGTCCGATCATGTGATCAAGTACGCGGTGCGTCTGGTGCGCGCGACCCGCCCGCAGGATGAGAAAAGCCCCGATTTCATCAAGAAATACGTCCAGAACGGTGCCGGGCCGCGTGCCGGGCAGTTTCTGGTGCTGGCCGCCAAGGCGCGGGCGGTGCTTGAGGGTCGCATCCATGTGAGTTGCGCCGATGTGGTTAAAGCCGCGACACCGGTGCTGAGGCACCGCATCCAAGCGAACTTTGCCGCGGATTCCGAGGGGATTTCCACCACCGATCTGGTCAAACGTTTGCTGAAAACCATCGAACAGCCGGACGACCGCGACTACTAGGTCAGGCGTCTTTAGTTGGGGACGGGTATAAGTGTTGGAAGAGATTTCTACCCCGGCGGATGTTAAATCGCTGACACCGTCGCAGTTGCCGTTGCTTGCCGAAGAGGTTAGGAAAACCATCATCCAGACGGTTAGCGCCAATGGCGGACATTTGGCGTCGAACCTCGGGTGCGTCGAATTGACGATTGCCCTGTTGCGGGTGTTCTGCCCGCCGGAAGACAAGGTGGTTTGGGATGTCGGACATCAGGCATACACCTGGAAATTGCTCACCGGGCGGCGGGACCGTTTCCCGTCCCTGCGGCAATTCGGAGGTTTGTCCGGTTTCCCGAAACCCCAGGAGAGCGATTGCGACGCTGCGGTTTGCGGACACGCCGGGGTGGCGCTTTCCACCGCGCTAGGCATGGCGGTGGGCCGGGATTTGACCGGTGGCGGATATCAGGTGGTGGCGGTGCTGGGTGACGGCGCGATGACCAACGGGATTTTTTTCGAGGCGCTTAACAACCTTGAGGATGCCAAATCCAAACTGATTGTGGTCTTGAACGACAACGAGATGTCGATCTCCAAAAATGTCGGGGCGCTTTCAAGGCGGCTCGGACGTATGCTGGCCGACGTCCGGTACAACCGAATCAAGAATGCCGCCGAGGCGGCGGGCCACCGTCTGCACATGACCTTTATGCGCCGGTTTTACCATCGGTTGGAGTCGTTGATAAAGAGTTTCTGGTTGCAGAACGCCTTTTTCGAGGAGTTTGGCCTCCGCTACGTCGGACCGATCGACGGGCATGATTTTGACGCATTGGAAAACGCATTCCGCTCGGCGCGGGAATATAAGCGGTCGGTGTTGATTCACGTCGCCACCCAAAAGGGGCGCGGTTACCGTCCGGCTGAAAAAAGCCCGCAATTTTGGCACGGGGTCGGACCGTTTGAGATCGGCTGCGACCGTCCGCCGACCAAGGCGATCGACTATTCGGCGGCAATGGGAACCGCGTTGTGCGCGGTTGCCGCCGAGGATTCTCGTCTGGCGGTGATTTCGGCGGCGATGCGCGACGGCACCGGGTTGACCGAGTTTGCGAAAAGGTTTCCTGACCGCTTTTTCGATGTCGGCATCTGCGAAGAGCACGCGGTGGTTTTCGCCGCGGGGCTGGCCGCCGCCGGGATGCGACCGGTTTTCGCGGTTTACTCCACCTTCTTGCAGCGGGCGGTGGATTGCGTGATGCACGATGTGTGCCTGAATAATCTGCCGGTGGTGTTTTGCGTTGACCGCGCCGGAGTGGTCGGCAGCGACGGTCCGACCCACCACGGCGTGTTTGACATTCCGATGCTGCGCTGTTTGCCCAATTTATCGATTATGCAGCCGCGCAACGATGCCGAGATGGCAGGGATGCTGCGGTGCGCGTTCGGCCATGGCGGCCCCTGCGTGATCCGTTATCCCCGCGGGCAGGTGCCGGCCGCCGCTGATCGCCAACCGTTTCCGCCGGTGCTCTATGGCCGGGCCGAGGCGGTGATGCCGGCGGCGCTTGACGATTCGCCGCAGGTCTGGATTTGGTCTTTGGGCGATTGGGTGCCGCTGGCGATTGAGGTGGCGCGGCGGCTGCGTAGCGCCGGTTACAATGCCGGTGTGGTCAACGCAAGGTTTGTCAAACCAGTTGACCGGGAGTTGCTTACGGAACAGGCGGTGCGCTCTGTCGCCATCGTAACTTTGGAAAACGGGGTTTTGTCCGGCGGTTTTGGTTCGGCGGTACGCGATGTTTTGACGGAAACCGTTCCCTCTTGCCAACTGTTCTCTTTCGGGTGGCCGGATGATTTCATCCCTCACGGCACGGTTGCCCGGTTGCAGGAAAAATACGGCCTGACCGCCGAAAAGATTTCATCGGAATTGCTGGAAGCGTTGGGTAGCGTCGGTTAAGGGAAGTTTATTTGGAGGATGGTATGAAAAGGTTGAGTGGCTTGCGGGTGATGGTGATCGGGGCGCACCCGGACGATCCGGATGTCTATGCCGCCGGTACTGCGGTTAAATATGTTTCCGAAGGGGCGCGGGTGGTGTTTTTGTCATTGACCAACGGGGACAAAGGGCACCGCGAATTATCGCCGCCGGAGTTGGCGGCGCGGCGCAAAGGCGAGGCAAAACACGCCGCCGAAACGCTGGGCATCGAGGATTACTTGGTGCTGGATCATCCGGATTGCGAGTTGGAGGCAACGCTGGAAAACCGCTGGGAGCTGATTCGCATCATCCGAAAATTCGCTCCGCATGTGATCTTCACCCACCGCACTTGCGATTACCACGCCGACCACCGCGCCTGCGGCACACTGGTGATGGACGCCACCTATCTGTTGGGGGTTCCGCACTGTTGCCCGGACACGCCGATTCCGAATGTGGCCCCGGTGGTGTTCTTCCTGCGCGACATTTTTACCGTTCCCCGTGAATTCCGGTGCGATGTGGCGGTGGATGTGGGTGCGGTCAAGGACGTGATGGCCGACGGTTTGCTGTGCCATGTCTCGCAGTTTCTGGAGTGGTTGCCCCCGGAAAACGAGGGCGCGGTGGAGGCGTTGCCGAAACCCGGTGCGCCGGTGGAGGAACGCCGGGCGTTTGTGCGGCGTTTTTGGCACGATGCCCGCCAGGGACAGGATGTTAAGCGGTTCGATTTGCCGTTTGAATACGCGGAATGCTTTGAACTTTCGGAGTATGGGCGAACCCCGTCGGCGAGTGAGCTGCAAGGGCTTTTCCCTGCCGGAACGCAGTTTAGAATTGCCGTCGGCGAGCGCGGCGCACTACAAAACCGTTAATCGAATTAACGCTTTAAACCGTTTAAAACCCGTGAATATCGGGAGGATTTAAATGAAGGGTTTCATGTTTAAGACGGTTCTCGTGTTGTCATTGCTGTCATTGCAGGCCGGCGCGGAAATCCCAAATCCAAAGTACCGGGAATTGGCGGATAATTTCGCCTCCCCTCCAAAAACTGCAAGGCCGGGCGTCTACTGGTATTTCATGGACGGCAATTTGTCCCGCGAGGGAGTCACCAAAGATTTAGAGGCGATGAGCCGGGCCGGCATCGGATATGTGGTGTTTCTTGAGGTCAACGTGGGCGTGCCGCGGGGCAAAGTCGATTTTATGGGCGAGGAGTGGATTGGAATTTTCCGCCATATTATCGACGAGTGCGAGCGGTTAGACATCCAGATGATTTTGGGGATTGGTCCGGGATGGACCGGAAGCGGCGGCCCTTGGGTGAAGGGCGAACAGTCGATGCGCCATTTGGTGGCTTCCTCTGCGATTGTCCGGGGCGGCGTCCGGCAAACCGTCAAACTCGAAAAACCGACCCCGCGCCGACCGTATTTTGGCGAAGGCGCGTTCACTCCGCAAATGCGCGAGGATTGGCTTAACTATTATGAGGATGTCGCGGTGCTTGCGTTCCCGACGCCGCCCGGCGATGGGAAGATTGCGGATATCGCCGAAAAGGCCCATTATGTGCGGGCTCCGTACTCTTCGGCTAAAGGCGTTAAGCAGTATCTTCCCGCCCCGGTAAAACATCCGGAGGGTGAAAACGCGCCGGGGGTCGATCTGCGTCAAGTGGTGGACTTGACCGACCGAATGCAGCCCGACGGTTCTTTGACGTGGGAAGCGCCTCCGGGAAGTTGGACGGTAATGCGTTTCGGCAGCCGCAACAACGGCGCGGCTACCCGTCCGGCCCCGCTTCCGGGGGTCGGCATGGAGTGCGACAAGTTTGACGACCGGGCACTGGAGGAGCATCTGAAAAATTTCACCGACCGGGTGTTCTCTGCCTTAGGCAAACGCGGCAAACATTTTGGCGGAATCAAGATTCTGCATCTTGACAGCTGGGAGATGGGTGCGCAAAACTGGACCGGCAGATTCAGGGAAGAGTTTATAAAACGCCGCCGCTACGACCCGTTGCCTTTCTACCCGGTTTACGAAGGCGTGGTGATGGGCAACAGTGACATCAGCGAGCGTTTCTTGTGGGATTTGCGGAAAACCTCGCAGGAGCTGGTGTTGGAAAAACACGTCAATGCGGTTAAGCGTTACGCCCGCCGCCGCGGAATGGAAATATCGATCGAGCCGTATGACATGAACCCGATCGCCGATTTGGAACTCGGTGCCGCGGCTGACTATCCGATGGGTGAGTTCTGGAGCGAGGGCATGGGTTTCAATACCTCCTTTGCGGTGATTGAAGGCACGTCCGCCGCGCATTTGATTGGCCAGCCCGTGGTGCCGGCGGAATCTTTCACCGCCCATAATGACGCCTGGCGGCAATATCCTGGGCGGATGAAAAACCAAACCGACT
The DNA here is from genome assembly GCA_002309765.1 of Verrucomicrobia bacterium UBA1200. Lineage (GTDB taxonomy): Bacteria > Verrucomicrobiota > Kiritimatiellia > RFP12 > UBA1067 > UBA1200. Next base: position 76,306 of record DBXY01000034.1, on the reverse strand, counting down.
GGGCTTTGGCAATCGGGTTGAATCGGTTGATCTTCCACACTTTCCAACACCAGTGCCTTCCGGATGAACTGGTGCCGGGAATGACGATGGGGCCGTACGGGGTGCATTGGGACCGTAACCAGACCTGGTGGCCAATGGTTCACGCCTACCACACCTACTTGACCCGTTGCCAATACCTGTCGCAGCAGGGCCGCAGTGTGGCGGATGTGCTGTATTTGGTCCCGGAAAGTTTCCCGCACGTCTTCCGTCCGCCGCAATCCGCGTTGGACAACGCCGCAGGTTTTATGCCGGATCGCAAGGGGTACAATTTTGACGGTTGCCCGCCCAGCGTTCTTTATTCCGCAAAGGTCAAGCGCGGATGCGTTGTTTTGCCCAGCGGCGCGAGCTACCGGTTGCTGGTGTTGCCGGATTATGGAACAATGACACCGGAGTTGCTCTCCAAAATCCGTTCGCTTTTGCGTGACGGAGCAACCGTGGTCGGGATGCCGCCCCAAAATTCCCCCAGCCTTACCGACTATCCGAATTGCGACCGGCGCGTTTCGGAACTGGCGGCGGAGATTTGGGGTGCGTCGGGAGAAGCCGCACGCAGGGTCGGCAAAGGCCGGCTAATCCGTTGCGCGGGCGATGACAATCTTTACCCCGCTTACAACGTAACGGCGGGTTTGCTGGCGGCGCAGGGAGTGCCGCCGGATTTCGAGTCCGAATCCGGCAGTTTGCGCTATATGCACCGTACCGCCCCTTCCGGCGATTTGTATTTCGTTTCCAACCGCACGGATGTTCCAAGCGCCGCCCGGTGCAGTTTCCGCGTTTCCGGCCGTATCCCCGAGCTTTGGGACGCGGTGACCGGCGAGCGGCGGCGAGTGGCGTTTCAGGATGACGGCGAACGGACATCGATTAACCTTGGATTCGCGCCGTACCAGTCGCGTATTGTGGTTTTCCCCGTAAACGGCGGGCTGGGAACCGACGCTTCCCTCTATCGGCTGGAAGATCCGGTGTTGGAAAAACGGGTTGATGGCGAGTGGCTGGTTACGTTTAAACCGCGCGGCAAAGACGCTTTTGCGGAAAAGTTCGCGCGGTTGGAAGATTGGACGAAAAACGCCAACCCGGAAATCAAGTATTATTCGGGGACTGCCAGTTACGAGCTGGACTTTGATATGCCGGAACCGCAGTCACCTGGCCGCCGCTATCTGAACTTGGGAAAAGTGTGCAACATGGCGCAAGTGTGGCTGAACGGACGGGATCTGGGGGTGGTGTGGACTTCTCCGTGGCGGGTTGAAGTTACCGGCGCGTTAACAACGGGAGTAAACCGTCTTCGGGTCGATGTGGTGAACCTGTGGCCGAACCGGCTGATCGGCGACGAACAATTGCCGTATGACGGCCCGGCCGGCGGCCGCTGGCCCGATTGGCTGTTAAACGGGACTCCGCGTCCCAGCGGCCGTTCCACCTTTACCGCGGTCCGCCATTACAATGCCCAGTCGCCGTTGTTGGAATCCGGTCTGCTCGGCCCGGTCAGCATAACTTCCGCGCCGTAAAAACGCCTCGTCCGCAATTCAAAAATTCCCATGCCAAAAAACGCTTTCGCGCTTGTTTCCAAGTGCGGGTTATGGCATAATTTCTACCGTACTAATCGAGAGGCAGTTAATGTTAAAATTAGTGTTCTTGGGATTGTTTTTATGTTCGTTTTTCGCCTTTGCCGACCCGCCGGATTGGGCTCATGGCTGGGCAGAGGTGGAGCGGATGCGCAAAGAAGGTAAACTGGAGGAGGCGGTGGCCGCCACTCTGGAATTGGAGCGTTTTGCGGTTTCCAACGGTTTTTGGGACGAGGTGGTCAGAGCGGTGGTGACTCGTTTTACTTTGGGGCGCGACCGCGCCCCCACCTCTTGGGGGCGGCAGCTGGTTACGCTGAAACGTTTTGCCAATGAAGGCCCTCGCCAGTTGAGTCCCGCCATATATTGCCATCTGGTTTCGTTTTACGAAGAGTTTTACCAGGCCAACCCCGCGGTGTTCCGTCATCGGCTGGAGCCGTTGCCCGATGCCGACCAGAATGACAATCCCGCCGAATGGAGCATGTTGCGGTTGACGGCGGAAATCCGCTCGTTGCTGGAATCGGCGCTTTCAGATTCTTCCGTGCTTAAGAAGATGACGGTGGCCGATTACGGGCATGGATTGCGTTGTGAGCCGTCGTATAGCCAGCCGACACTGTTCGACTGGGCGGCTTACCGTTCATTGGCTTGGTGGGAGTTGGCGGCGGAAACCGGCGTGTTCGGCAAGAATATCCTGAATTTCGACGAGACCGATTTGGTGTTGGCGGACACGGCGAAGTTTATCGGCGCGAAGTTCCGCACCGCATCGGAATTTGCCGATGAAGTGCTGGCTTTGTACCAGTCGATGCTGTCATTCCACGCGTCGGATAAAAACGGCGCTCCGGCGGCAGCGGCAGATTTGTCGCGGTTGCAGTTCGTCTGGAAACACGCCCGCCCGATGCCGGTTCCCAACAACGGCGGAACGCTTCCCGTGGTGGCGGGTGCCGTGGCCCCGGTGGCCGGCGATGACCGGTCTGCTTTCCGCGCGCGTTACGAAAGCTCGCTCAACCAGTTTCTTTCCAAATGGCGGTCCACTCCGGTGTCGGTTCAGGCGGCGGCGATCCGCGGCACCATGGCCATCGAGGATGGCGAACCCGGAATCGCGCACTTGATTTTGTCCCGCAGTATCGCGGGATATCCCGATGATGATGTCGAGGTCCGCAAATGCCGGGCGTTGCTCTCCGAAATCGAGCGACCGGATTTTTCGTTAAGCCAAGAGGGTGCCGGCTTGCTGGTGGAGTACCGCAATATCCGGGAGTTGCATTTGCGGATCTTTCCGGTGGCGGAGGACCAGACTCCACCTCATTCGAGCGATCGGGCGGCGTTGGCCGAATGGCTCGCGAAGCCGCCCGCGAAGGCTTGGATCGCCCAGCTTCCGCCGTGCAAAGATTTCAAGCGTCGCGATTTTAGCGTAAAGCTTCCGTTGTTGCCCAATGGGCGTTATCTGTTGGCGGCGGCGGACAATGACGGATTTAAAAAAGCTCAATGTTGTGTTATAGAGAGGCAATAATGTCCCGGACGGATGCGGATTGTAAAACCGGATTTTTTGCATCGGGCGTGTCCCGGGTCCATTTTATGGGCGTTTGCGGCGTCGGTATGGCCGGAGTGGCTTACCTGTTGGCGAAGCGCGGTTTTTCGGTTACCGGGTGCGATGGTTTGGTGAACGCATGGGCGGAACCGTTGCGCGATGCCGGGGTGGCGGTTCGCCAAGGGCATGACCCGGAGCACCTCGACGGGGCGGAGTGTTTGGTGGTGACCCCGGCGGTTCCGCCGGAACAGCCGGAATTGGCGAATGCCAAAGCGTTGGGTCTCCCGGTCTTCCGTCGCGGCGAAGTTTTGGCGGAGATGGTTTCCGGGTGTTTCAGTCTGGCGGTGTGCGGGACCCACGGTAAGACCACCACCTCGTGTTTTCTCGCCCGAATGCTCCAACTGTTTGGCGCGCATCCTTCATGGTGTATCGGCGGCTCCACCGCCAGCCTGGGTTTTGTCGCCGGGGAAGGGGCTGGCGGACCGCTGGTGGTTGAGGCGGATGAGAGCGACGGAACGCTGGCGCTGTACCATCCGGCGATTCTGGTGATCAACAATTTGGACATAGACCATCTTGAGCATTTCAAGGACGTGGACGATCTTCACGGGTGTTTCCGCCGCGCCGCCGCGCAGACTTCCTGTGGCGTGGTGGCGTGCCGCGACCATCGCGAAGCGTGGCAGGCCGCGCAGGCCGCCCCTACGCCGCCGATGGGGTTCGGTTTTTCGCCGTTTGCCGATTTGCAGGCCGCTAAACTGCGTTGTGACGAGCGCGGCACGGTGTTTGAGTTGCGTTATCAGGGGCAGTGCCGCGAGGTGGCGCTGAAAGTCCCCGGCCGGCACAACGTTTTGAACGCCCTCGGCGCGGCGGCTGNNCTGCCGCCATTCGGATGGGGTACACTTTCGAACGGGTGGCGTCGGTTCTGCCGCAGGCGTGCGAGGAACTCCCGGACCGCCGTTTCGAGTCGGTTTACACCGACGACAAGCGGGAGATACGGGTGGTGGCGGATTACGCCCATCATCCGGTGGAACTTCGCCGGGCGGTGGAAATGGCACGGCTGTTTAAGCCGAAACGGCTCCGGGCGGTGTTTCAGCCGCACCGTTACTCCCGCACCAAGGCGTTGCGCGAAGAGTTTCCCGCCGCGTTTGCCGGCGTGGACGAGGTGGTGCTGCTGCCGGTTTATGCGGCATCGGAGCCGCCCTTGGCGGGCGGCGGTTTGGCGGACCTTTACCAGTCGTTCCGCAACTCCGGCGGTTGCGGCGCGGTTATGCTGGCGAGGTCGGTGGATGAGGCGTTCACCCATTTCACCCGGACGGTTCAAGACGGCGATTTTGTGTTGGTCGCCGGCGCGGGAAATGTGATCGCTTTGGCCGAGCAGATTCGCGAAAAGTGGGCTGGCGGTTTGCCGCCGGTGGCGGAACCCGAGGTCTGCGGCGCGGTTTCGTGGTTTCGCACCGGAAGCACTTTGCCGCCACGGGAAGTGTCGGAAACCGAGTTGGCGGCTGCCGCCGGAAGCGTGGTCGGGATGGGCAGTAACTCTTGGTTCAGCGATTTGACGTTGGGATGCAGTCCGTTGCGAGTGTCCGCCGGGGCAGGGGAACGGTTTCGCATCAATGCGTCGGGAGAGGTTGTAGCGCACTGCGGCGCGCCGGGCGGAGCGCTGTTGGACTGGCTGGAGAAGGCCGGTTTTTCGGGGCTGGAGTTTATGGATTCGATTCCCGGCACGGTCGGCGGTTGGCTCGCCATGAACGCCGGAGCGCATGGCGGATGTGTCGGCGATAAGATTAAATGGATTCGGTGTTTGTATCCTGACGGGAAATTTGATACTATTTCCCACGATCAATGCGGTTTCAGTTATCGCGCCTGCGCGGCGTTGCGGCGAGCCGTGGCGTTGGAGTGCGGTTTGTCACTGTCCGCCGGTGTTCCCGAGGCAATCAGGAAACGCAGACAGGAGTTTCGCGAGAAACGGATTCCGTTGGCGGGGTTGCGCTGTTGCGGTTCGGTTTTCCGCAATCCGCCCGGTGATTCGGCCGGCAGGTTGTTGGATGCCGCCGGGTGCAAGGGATTGCGGATTGGCGGCGCGGCGGTGGCGGATTTTCACGCCAACATCATCCATACTGTGGATGGTGCGACCTCGTCCGATGTGTTTGCGCTGGCGCTGATGATGCGGAACCGGGTGCGTGCGGCGTTTGGGATTGAGCTGGTTCCGGAGATTTGCGGTTTGGATTTTGGAGGAATTGAATGAGTATGAAGCGAGTTGCGGTTTTGATGGGCGGGACGTCGAGCGAACGGGAGGTGTCGCTGCGTTCGGGCGCTGCGGTTGCGAAAGGCTTGGCGGACGCCGGTTTTGAGGTGGTTCCGGTAACGTTGACTTCCGATTCGCTCGATCCGTTGCCGCGTGACGTGGATGCGGTGTTCATCGCGTTGCATGGCGGCTATGGGGAGAACGGCGGAGTGCAGCGCGATCTGGAAGCGTTGGGGTTGCCCTATACCGGGCCTAATTCGGCGGCGAGCAAGATCGCTATGGACAAGATCGCCACCAAGCGGGTGCTGGAAGCGGCGGGAGTGCCGACCGCGCCGTACGCAGTGCTGGAGCGCGGCGACGACCGTTTGCCGTTGGAGTTGCCCGTGGTGGTAAAACCGCCGCGTGACGGTTCCAGCGTCGGGGTCTACAAAGTCACCGAACCCGGCCAGTGGGCGGAATCGCTCGCCGGAGCGCGGGCCGCGGATCCCATCGGCGAGGTGTTGGTCGAAAGCTACATTCCCGGCCGCGAATGGACCGTTGGTCTGGTGGGCGACACCGCGTTGCCGGTGGTTGAGATTCAGGCGGTGAACGGCTGGTACGGTTTTGCGGAAAAATACACCGCCGGAACCACTAAATACGTTTTCCCGGAGGCTGAAGATGACATCCCGCTGATTGCGGAGTGCCAGAGAATCGCAAAAGCGGCTTTCAAGGCCATCGGCGGGCGCGGCATGAGCCGGGTCGATTTCCGCGTCACGCCGGAGGGAAAGCCTTTCGTGCTGGAAATCAACACGGTGCCGGGTTTCACCGCCACCAGCCTGTTGCCTAAGGCGGCAGCCCGCGCCGGAATGGATTTTTCTGAACTTTGTGCCAAGATTATCGGCTTGGCCGCTTGTTAGTGACGGGTGGCGCGATGAAACTTTATGCTGCAAGCAGTAGCAAACCCCGCCGTAAAGGCGATGCCAAAAACCGCGTGAGCGGCATACCGTTCGTGATGCCGCGCCAGTGGCGGTATTGTTTGGAGACGGCGGCGCTGGTCTTGATAATTGTCGCCATCTGCTGGTCCTGCAAACAGTTGTTCCACCTTTACTTTAGGACCAACGAGCAGTTCCAGCTCCACAATATGGCGGAGAACCTGAAAATCACCACCGGCAAGATGGTTAAGGAGGATTTGGTGCATGACCAGTTCGGCTTGAAGGACGGCACCAATCTGTTCTCGGTGAGTATCAGCGCTATCAGAAAAAAGTTGCTCGACGTGCCGTCGATTAAAGATGTTAAGATTGTTCGGGAGATGCCCGGCAGATTGGACATCACCATCATCGAGCGCACTCCGGTGGCGCGGACCAAAGAGCTTGGCGGCTGGGTGGCTGATGCCGACGGGGTGGTTTTCATGTACAATCTCCCCGATGTCGGGAACCTGCCGTTGATACGGCTCTCTGACGAGTCGGCGCAAGTGGAACCGGGCGACAGACTGTCGCAAATGGATCTGGAGGCGGTTCGGTTGGTGTGCAGCACGATGCGTCCGGATTCCAAGTTGCGTCTGATGGAGATTGACGCGCGCAACAACGGTTTCCTGCAACTGCATTTTTCCGATTTCAGAAATGCGATGATTGCGTGGCGCGGTATGGGGAATCCAACTACCGCTTCGCAATCCAGCATGCAGTCCCAGTTGGATCGACTGGAGCAGGCTATGGAAACGGACATCGGCAGGGCTTACCGGTCGTTTGACGCTAGAACGTCTGGCCGGGTTTACGGAAAGCCCTGATTTTTAGCCGGCGGTTTTTGAAAGTGAGGTGACGGATGGCTTCAGGATTGATTGTGGGGATGGAAATCGGAACCGCGCGTACAGTGCTGTGCGCGGGGGAATTGGATCCGGACCGGAACCGGGTGCGAATTGTGGGGTTGCAACCCCAGCCTACGCTTGGGGTTCGTAAAGGTCAGGTGGTGGACAGCGCCCGCGCTTTGGACAGCGTCAACGCGGTTTTGACCGCAATGTCAAACGAGCAAAACATCACGGTTTGGAAGATGGTGCAGGTTTGCTCCGGCGGCAACATTCACGCCGTGCACAAAGACGGGGTGCTTTCGATCAACAACGCCGACCACCAGGTTACCGGCGATGACATTGCCGAGGTGTCGGAAATCGTCCAAAACCGCTGCCGCGAAGAGGGGCATTATCTGTTGCACGTGCTTCCGCAGGGTTACCAGCTGGACGAACAGTGGGTGAGTTCGCCAGTGGGGATGAACTGCAATGAGTTGCGGATGCACATGTTGGGCATCAACGCCGAGAGTAACCGCATCGACAATATGATCAACGTGAGTAAAAGCGCGGAGATCGAGGTTACCGATGTCGTGTTCGGCGGTGTCTGCGCCGCGCTTTCAGTGTTGACCGACGAGCAAAAGCGTAACGGCGTGGTGCTGATTGATCTGGGCGCCGGGACCACGGATTATGTCGCCTATCTTGACGGGATGGTGGCAACCGTCGGCTCCATTTCGGTCGGTGGCGACCATATCACCAATGACATCGCGATCGCGTTCAACGTTACCAACAAACGCGCCGAGACTCTAAAATGCGAAGAGTCAAACGCCTTGGTGCTGCCGATTGAAAAAGGGCGCGAGCGTATTTTGCTGCGGCAGGATCTGGGGTTTGAGGAGCGCAACATCAACCGCCGGTCGCTCGACACGGTGGTAAACGCCCGCATTGACGAGATTTTGCGGCTGGTGCGCGATCGGCTTAATGAGGATGACGTGCTTTCGCAGTTCCACGGCAGCGTGGTGCTGACCGGTGGAGGTGCCTACCTTAAAGGGGTCACGGAATTGACCAGCCAAATCTTCGCCCGTCCTTGTTCAATTGGCATTCCGGTGAATGTCGACGGGTTGGAGAGCGTTGAGCAGCCCGCGTCTTTCGCCACCGCCGCCGGTGCGGTGATTTACGGGTTTAAGTCGTACCAGCGCCCGCGGGTCGGTGCGCAGATGTTGGGTTTCATCAAGAAAATTTTCGGCGGAAATTGATTATGGACACGGATAACTCTATGTTGCTGTTGGGAGTCGGCGGTGGTGGCTGCCGCCTTGTTCAGGAAGCTGGAAAACTTTACGGTCCCGGAATGCGGGTGGTTTGCGTTGACACCGATTCGGCCACTAGCCGGAATGGAATGCCGGAAGGGCAGAAGTTCCTGTTGATTGGCGGTTCGCGGCTTTCCGGCCACGGGGCCGGCGGTGACGCGGTGCGTGGACGGCTGGCCGCGCAGGATGACCGCAAGGAGTTGGCGGCGTTGCTGGACGGAGTCCGTACCGTGGTGCTGATTACTTGCCTTGGCGGAGGCACCGGCGGCGGCGCGGCGGCCGAAATCGCTCATGAGCTTTATTCCAACGGGGTTACGGTGCTTTGCTTTGCGCTGTTGCCGTTCTCGTTCGAGGGCGAGGCCCGCAATACGTCGGCCGTGCAGCTGTTGCCGCTGTTGGAGTCGAACACCGCGTCGCTGGTCCGGGTCCCGCAGGATTCGCTTTTCGCCGATGCCGGGGCGGAGCGGATGGATGAGCTGCTGGAACGTTCCAACGGCATTATCGCCGCCGGGGTGTCGATGCTGTGGCGGAGTGTTAATTCCCCGGGCTTTATCGCTCTTGACCCGCAGCGGATGCACGATATGATTTCCATCGGCGGCAACGCCCGCTTCGGTTTCTCGGTTTCCGACGCCGAAGACCGGGCCGAAGTGGCGGTGCGCGAGCTTTTGGAGTGCAACCTGCTTGAAAAAGGTTCGGCAATCCGTAAATCCCAGGCGGTGATGCTGGGGATCATGGCTGGCGGTGACCTCCGTCTGGCGGAGATCGGTTCCATCATGAAATCTTTGCGGGCGGTTTGCCCTCCTAACTGCAGGATTGAGTTGGGAACGGTTCTGGATTCGCGCTTTGACGGGCGGATTGAGTTGGTCGCGTTGGCCTTCGAGCCTTGGCGCGAAAGCGGCACAAAGTCCGCCGCCGCCCATAAATCGGCTGAGACGGGTTCTACGGGTCCCGGTGGCGAACCTCCGCCGGTGGCGGTTGCGCCGCCCTTGTCGTCGGTGCGCCGGACTCCGAAGTCGAGAGGCGGCAATTCCAAGCTTAACGTTGTGGTGGGTAAGGGCCGGTTCCAGCACGTTGAGGCGACTATCTACAACGGGCAGGATCTGGACGTTCCGACCTACAGCCGTCGCGGAATCATTTTGGAACGGTAAACCGGGGGACGCGCCGTGTCGCTTTGCGCAAAAGCTTTAAATAAGTCTTGCATCGAGGCCATACGGCGAATTATCGACCGTCTGCCGGACCGGGTATTGTCCAGTCTGGCGAAATCGGAGCCGCAGTTAAAAAACGGCGGTTTCGGTTTACGCGATCTGTCGGCGTTGCGGGTTAAATTGCTCCAGTTGGTTTGCGGCTCTTCGCCGGTTTCCACGGAGTTGCGCCAGACATTGGCGATGCATTCGCTATCGGAAACGGTTACCGGCAGGTTGTCGTTGCGGACGCTTGAGGCTTTGCGGTTGCCGTTTTCTTCGCTTTCCGGCTGGGGTGATTTCGTGGTGGCGGGTTTGTTGGACGGACGACCGGATGTCCGCGCCGCCGCCGAATGCTGGTTGGATGACGGTGAACCTGAAACATTGCCCGATCCTTCCGAGGCCGCGGTTAAACTGCGCGACTTTTTTGCGGAATTGTGCGGATTGATGTCGGACGTCGGTATTGATGGTCCAGAAGATGATTTGCGTCGGACCGTTCGCGAGCTGAAGGCGCGGATGCGCGATGCCGAACTGGCGGAAGAACGGGCGCGGGGAATGCGTCGGGAATTGGAAGCCGAGACCAAAAAGCGTCGGGAATTCCAGGCTGAAGCGGAAGCGCTGAAGTCGAGGCTGATTACCGCGGAACGTTTGGCGCGGGAGGCGGCAGCCGCCTTGGAGTCGGAACGTCAACAGCGCGACGGGCTGGTCCGGGCGCGAACGGAAGCGGTGTTGGCGCGGGAATTATCCGCTGCCGTGCCGCCGGACAATGCCGTAGTGGAAACGGCATTGGCGGAGCGGGGGCAATTGTCCGCCGCCGCCGAGTTGTTGAGCGATTCGCTGGTGAAAAATCTGCCGCTGGGGTTGCTTCTGGACGGACACAACGTGTTCTTTGGCATGGACAGCAGATACAACCCACCGCGCGGGGTTTCACGCAGCGATGAGGAAAAGCGAGTGTTGCTGGTCAAGGATGTGGTGGACTTGCTTGCCCCGTCGCCAGCGGTCCGCGCCTTGGTGGTTTTTGACGGCGCCAGACCATCCGAGCGCGAATGTTCCGTAAACGTTCGGGAGATTTATTCCGGCGGCCAAGGCGAACACCGGGCCGACCGGGTGCTGTTGGAGTGTATTGACAATATGCGTGCGGCGGATCCGGGCTTGAATTTGCTGCTGGTGAGCGATGACAGTAAACTGTGTGGCGCGGCGCGCCGTAAAGGGGCAAAGACATTGACGGTGGAGGAGTTGCGGGGGTTTTATCCCGCGCTTTCCGGTCGCCGGTGATTTCGGGGATTTGCAATGGAGACATACGGTTTTTGGATTACCGATAAAAAACAGCGATTCCGCACCGAACATTTCTTCGGCAAATCGGCGGCGGTTTATTCCCGTTCCGGATTGCACGCTACGGAAAAGCAGTTGATCGCGCAGCTTGAGTCGATGGAAAAGTCGCCGAAACGCATGCTGGTGGCCGGTAACCGCACCGGGGTGACGGCTATGCTATCCAAATGGCGATGGCCGGAGTGCGAGGTGATTTGCCATGCGTTTGACCTGCACCATGCCCGCGCCATCCAGCGGAATCTTTGCGCCAACGGGTTCCGTGCCCCGATTACGGTTGATGCCGGGGTGGAGATTTTCACAATGGAAGAGGTTCAGCAACCCCGTTCGCGCAACGCCCGCGAAATCCCGGTGTACTGTACCGCCGCTTTGCCGGACGGACCGTTCGATCTGGTCTTGATGGCTTTTACCCACGGGCTGATGACCACAGAGCTGTTGTTCGACCAATTGGAAAACGTCCATCTTGTTTTATCCGACGGCGGACGTTGCGTGGTGGCGGCCGAGGGTGACCACGCCCAACTGTTTAAACAGTACAAAACGATTTTCGGCAAGTATTCTCCGCTGTACGACCGGAAAAATTTGAGTTGCGCCACAATGGCAAAAATCGGCGAGTTGAAAAAACGCCGTGATTTCTCCGCCGTCTTTTCCGCGTCGTTGCCCGGTTGCGATCCAGTTGAGCTGGTCTCGTTGCCCGGCTGCTTCTGCCATCGTCGTCCCGACACCGGCGGGTTGGCTTTGGCGGAAATGGCGCAGGGAGAGGCCAAGCCGGAGATGAAGTTGCTCGACATGGGCTGCGGTTGCGGATTGATCGGTTGCCTGTTGGCCAAAAAAGAGCCGACCTTAAAAATAACTTTTGTGGATTCCCACGCCCGCGCGTTGGAAGCGGTGCGTCGGAATATTCAGTCGCTTGGCATTGCCGGCGCGAAACTCGTGCTGGCGGATGACGGCTATGTCGAACGCGGGTTCGATCTTTTTGTCGGCAATCCGCCGTATTATTCCGATTACCGAATCGCCGATGTGTTTTTGCAAACCGCTTTCGCGGTGCTGCACCGGGGCGGGGTTTGCATGACGGTTGCCAAAACCGCCCATGCGCTGGAAGAGCGCCAGCGGCAGAATTTCGGGGCGGTGGAGGTGTTGCAGCGCCGCGGTTATCAAATTTTGAAAAGCGTGCGGGCCGGACGACCGCAGATGGACAGGTGAAGATATGGGTATTTTCTTGTACGGTCCGCCGGGCAGCGGTAAATCTTCGGTTGCGAAAATTTTGGCGAAACGGTTGGATATGCCGTTGGCGGATATCGATCGGATGATTGAGCAGCGGGAAGGTCAACCCATAAGCGCTATTTTCGCCTCCAAAGGCGAATGCGCATTTCGCGAGATCGAAAAGAACGTCATTAAAGAGATCGCCGCCGGTCCGGACGCGGTGGTGGCGTTGGGCGGCGGTGCTTTGTTAGACCCGGATAGCCGCCGTCTGGTTGAACGCTCTGGAGAAGTTTTGTTTTTGGATGTTGACCGCGAAGTGTTGGCGGAACGGATGTCATACTCTCCCGGCACGAGGCCGCTGGTCAATTCCGACCGTCCTCAAACCGTTTTTTCGTTGTTGGACAAACGCGCTGAACATTACGCGTCGTTCGCCAACCGCATCAAGGTCGGTCGCCGCGAAACGGTGTCGAAGGTGGCCGACCGGATTCAGGAACGGCTGGGCCGGTTCGTCGTGAAAGGCTTGTCTGGGGAATACCGGGTTGATATCGGCAACGGGCTGCTTGATCGGGTCGGGGTTGCCGCCGCCGCACTGGGACGGGTTTGCCGTGCCGTGCTTGTGGGCGATGAAAATTCAATGCCGCTTTACGGGGCGAAGGCGGAGAATTCACTGTCCTCGGTCGGAATCAAAGTGACCCCGGTAACTATCCCCGCCGGCGAACAGCACAAAACCATCGCCACGGTTGAGGGCCTGTGGTCGCGTTTCCGCGCCGCTGAATTGACGCGCGATGATTTGGTGGTGGCGTTGGGCGGCGGCGTGGTGGGGGATATGTCGGGTTTCGCCGCCGCGTGCTGGATGCGCGGCATCCGCTGGATTAACCTTCCGACCACATTGTTGGCGATGGTCGATGCCGGGATCGGCGGGAAAACCGGGGTGGATTTGCCGGAGGGTAAAAATCTGGTCGGCGCGTTTCATCCGCCGGCCGCGGTGTTGTCCGACACTTCCGTGCTGGGAACCCTTCCGGCGCGTGAATGGCGATGCGGTTTGGCCGAGGCGATTAAACACGATGTCCTTGCCGACATTGGCCTTCGCTACCAGTTGGGGAATTTCCGGATGTTGCGTGACGCCCCGCCGGACGCGGTGTTTAACGGATTGGCGTCGGAGCCGTGGCTTCCGGAACTGGTCTCGAAGGCGGTGGCGGTAAAAGTGCGGGTGGTAATTGCCGATCCGTTTGAGCGCGGGATTCGGGCCACATTGAATTTGGGCCACACCATTGGCCATGCGTTGGAAAAAGTTTCCGGTTTCAAGATTCGTCACGGCGAGGCGGTGGCGATCGGTACCGTGGCGGCAGCCAGGCTCGCCCAAAGCCGCAGCGGCGACCTGGGATGGAGTCCGCGTGCGGGATTTTTGGAAGAACTTAAGAATGCTTTTTCATCGGTCGGATTGCCGGTGGATTTGCCGGAAGATCTGGATTGGCGCATGATTTGCTCCGCAATGCGGAACGATAAGAAACGCCAGCAGGATTCGGTACGGTTTGTCTTCCCCTACCATTGGGGCGGGGTGAAGATCGCCAATGAGCCGCTGTCGCGGTTAGAGTTAGGGTTGGAATGAGAAAGGGGTTCCACATGAAAATGAAGTGGTTGTTTGTGGCGTTGGTCGCCTTAACCGCCAATGCGGTTTTTGCCGAGGTGGATTTTTCGAAAGTGTTGGCGGCGGTGCGCGCCGTCCAAGCGGATTCGTTGCACACCAACGGTATGGATGTGGTGATGGAAACCGCCAAGGAGACCGCAGGCAATGGCGAGGTGATTTCCCGTTGCATGGCTCTGTATGCGGCGCGTCTGGCAATGACTGGCAATGCGCAACGGTTCCAAAACACTTTAAGTGCGGTTGAAAGCCGTTTCCCCGGTTCTGCCGCGCACCAGCAGCTCAGTTCGGTTAATCTTCTGAATCCAGTCGCCTCGTCGTCCGACCGTCTGGTTGTCAACCGCCAGCTTGCCGCTACGGTTTTTGGCACTATCGCCAAGGGCCTGGAGACGTTGTTGTCGGACACAACCGCATGCGACGAGGCGTTGGCCAAGGCTCCCGGAATGAAATTGGACGAGCGCATCAAGTTTTTGGAAGAGGTCGTGAAACAAAACAAAACGGCGATACGTCTCAATGACGCGGTGGCTTTGTTGAAGGAGTCGCGTCAGGAACGGGACCGGTTGGCGCGGGAGGAACGTCAGATGCACAACCAGCGGGTCAACGCGTTGCAAAATGTGTTGCCGTTGCAATTGCGGATTCAAAAAATCAAGCAGTACATTAAAGAGTATCCGAATTCCCCGTTCATGGCCGAGGCGCAGATGTATTTGGAGTCGGCCGAGGCTCTGTACGCGCAGGAACGCGAGTCGGCCCGGCGGAAGAGTATGCTGATTAAAACCGTGGTTGGCGCGGTGGCGATAATGGCGCTTTTCTGGCTGATTTCGTTTATCAAAGTCAACTTGGGTTCGAGAAAAGTGGTGCAGCCTTATAAGCCGATGATTGCGCCGGCGGAGGATGACACGCCGTTCGATCCCTACGCTGGTGATGAGGCGATTGACCAGCTTAAACGCGACAGTGTGAAAGATTAACGTTGATATGAGCGATCTCCGCGAGAGATTCCGTGACATGAGTCACGACGAAATGCTCGCCGTATCGCGCGAGGCGGAACTTGACGAGTGGCGGCGCGACAACCGTTTCTGCGGTCGTTGCGGCGCCGAAATGAAGCCGCACGACAAGCCTGAGGAGCGGGCGTTTGTGTGCCCGTTGTGCGGGTATACGGCCTATCCGAAAATTTCGCCCGCCGTAATCGTGCTGGTTACGAAAGGTGACAAAGTGCTGTTGCAACGGAACACTCACTATCAGGGCGTAGTGTGGTCGCTGGTTGCGGGGTTTGTCGATCCGGGCGAAAGTTTGGAAGACGCGGTGTGTCGGGAGATTCGCGAAGAGGCCTCGATCGAAGTTAAGGATGTCCGTTATTTCGGTTCGCAGACTTGGCCGTTTCCGTCCAACATCATGATTGGATTCCGTGCCGAGTATGTGTCGGGTGAACTTAAGCCTGACGGGGAGGAAGTGATTGAGTCAGGCTGGTTCGACCGTGACCACCTTCCCGAAATTCCGCGTCCCGGTTCAATCGCCCGCGCGATGCTTGATGCATGGAAAAACGAAATCAATCTCGTCAGCGAAGGTTCCTGATGGCCTTGTCCCAATGAATGAGAATTGCCAAATAACGATAGCGCACGGCAAGGCGTTTGAAAAACTGGCAACGTCGAAGTTCCGTTCGCGGTTTCATCTTTCTGCCGCCGACCGAAAGTATATCGCCGAGAAGGGCATTGAGACAATCCGGTGCCATGCCGAGGATTTTGTTCGTTCCCGTCTGGCCTCGGCTAACCCGGCCAACGATGGTAAGCAAACCCCGATGCGTGGGCATCCCGTGTTTGTCGCGCAGCATGCCACGGCCACTTGTTGCCGCGGGTGTCTTGAAAAATGGTGGCACGTTCCGAAAGGAACGGAAATCCCCCCCGACCGCCAGTCGCGCATCGTAGATTTTTTAATGGCCTGGATAGCGCGCGAGATGAACGGTTTTGACAAGAGGAAAGCATGATGTTGGAAAAAAACGGGCGGCAAAAGGCGTTGATTGAGTTTGTTAAACTCGAAATAGGAGACAAGGTTGGCGTTTCGGAGATGTCTAGTCTGGCTACGCGAATAGTTCGGGAACATTACGACCCGATAATCGGGAAAGAACAGAATGACTACATGATAGCAATGTTCCAGTCGGAGGAGGCTATCAGCCGTCAGCTGAAGGAGGGATACCAGTATTATTTCGTGCGGGCATTGGGATGTAATATCGGATTTCTCGCTTTCTATCCCAGAGGGAACGCGATGTACCTTAGCAAACTCTATCTTCTTAAAGAAGAGCGGGGGAAAGGCTACTCGCGGTTGATGGTCGGTTTTGTCATCGGTAAAGCGAAAGACGCGTCTTTGCCAACACTCGAATTGAATGTTAACAAGAATAACGGTTCAATCCGCGTATACGAGAAACTCGGTTTCAAAGTGGCGCGTTCCGAGAAGAACGACATCGGGAACGGGTATTTTATGGACGATTACGTGTATGCCTTGGACACGAAAGACTGGCAACCGTAGCGCCGCGTAAGTTAAGGAGATCGGTTTGAGACGGTTGACCGAGGAAGATTACCGGTTGGACGCGGTTACGGTGGCTAAGGCACTCTTGGGGGCGGTGTTGTGCCGCAGGCTGGATGACGGCACAGTACTGCGTGCGAGAATTGTGGAGACTGAGGCTTACTGTGGCGAGGAAGACACCGCCTGTCACGCGCACAAGGGCCGGACGCCTCGAACGGACGTTATGTATTCGCCCGGCGGATGCGCATACATTTACCTGTGTTACGGTATGCACGAGATGCTGAACGTGGTCACCGGTCCGGCGGAACGTCCCGAAGCTGTGCTGATCCGCGGCGTGGAGGGGGCGGAAGGGCCGGGGCGGCTTACGAAAGCCCTTCGCATCACCCGTGCCCTCAACCGGGAAGATTTTGTCGCGTCTGATCGTCTTTGGATCGAAACGGACGGTTCAAGGCCGAAATTCCGCTCTGGCCCGCGTATCGGCATCGGCTACGCCTCGAAACGCGACCAGTCCCGCAAATGGCGGTTTACGGCGCTTGTAAATTACTAGCGAAAAAAACCGGGTTTGCGCTTGTTTTTGCCCGCTTGTTGAGATAAAATATTTGCCACCATTTAAGGAGTTGGATTTATGCGTTATATGCCCAATAATTTGCTTTTTTCCTGCATTTTGGCGTTAAATGCCGCGCTTCCTGCGGTTTCTGCGGTGATCATCAACGAAGTGATGACCAACAATGAAAGTTACAATTTGACGGCTGCCGGATACGCGACCGACTGGATTGAGCTTTACAATGACGGCGATGAGGCGGTTGATCTTTCCGGTTGGGGGGTTAGCGACAATGCCCAAAAACCGTTAAAGCGCACCTTGCCGGAGGGTACGGTGATCGCCGCCAAGGGATATCTGACGGTTTTTCTCGACAACGAAGGTACGCCCCAAAACGAAGGCGAGATTTTTGTGTCGCTCGGCTTGTCCAAAAACGGGGAGGAATTCTTAGGTTTGTCATCTCCTGACGGCACCATTGTGTACTCCATGTCGGTGCCCGCGCTGATGGAAGACGTTTCCTACGGACTCGGTTACAGCAACACCAAGTTGGTGGATTCGTCCTCGCCGATGACTTACACGGTTGTCAACACCACCTACAACGGCGTGGGCGGAATCGGTTCGGCGGCGGAATCGTCAGCCGGGTTCACCTGCGTGCATTACCAGTTTAAAAACTCTTTTTCATCTCTTTCCGATGTAAAAACCCGTATCGCCAATTCATCGTACTGGAACGCCGATCCGGTCACCAAAAATTACAGCTATATTTCTTTCCAGGACGGAAGCACCGGCGGTTTTTCCTCGCACAATCCGTTCCCGGCGTACAGTTCCACTTCGGCCGGCAAGAACTATTTCGCCTTGACAGCGAACGGCTCGATATACATTCCCCGGGCCGGCATATGGACGTTTTCGCTGGGCAGCGACGACGGTTTTGAGTTGACCATAAAGGGGCACGGGGTCAATTATTCCACCGAGATTACCGGCGGACACAGTTATGCCCCTACGTTGCTCCAGTGCAACATTCCTGAGGCCGGGGCATACTCGGTGAGCATAATTTTCTTTGAGATG
Source organism: Verrucomicrobia bacterium UBA1200 (assembly GCA_002309765.1). Lineage (GTDB taxonomy): Bacteria > Verrucomicrobiota > Kiritimatiellia > RFP12 > UBA1067 > UBA1200. Next base: position 58,433 of record DBXY01000034.1, on the reverse strand, counting down.
TCCGGGGATGCGGTTTGCGAGTTTTCCGCCGCAGAGGGAAGCCAGTCTTCGTTCAACTCCTCAACGTTCCAGCTGGTCGGGGCCTCTGGTAGCCCGCTGCTACATGCCGGTGCGCTTTCCAGCTTCTTCAATACCGACATCGGGGCGGTTATGCTCAACCGGGCTTCAATGGTTAAAGGCACTTGGAATTTCCAGTGCGGCGAGATTAAGGAAAATGATTTCGTCAAACTGTCGCTTCGCTTTGCTGACGGGTTTTACGCCTTGTTGAACGGCAATCCGATCGGGATGTTCAACACCGACGGCACGTCATTATATTCCTCCAGCACCGCTACCGCCAAACGGACGATTGACGATGCGCTGACTCCGTATGAGATAGCCGTTCCCGTATCCATGCTGGTGACCGGATCCAACGAGTTGCTTATCTATGGCTACAACGACTCCATGTCCGACGCGGACTTTCTGTTGGCTCCGACCTTGACTTATTTCGACGGTACGCTCACCGGGGCGTATTTTCGCGAGCCGACGCCAGGGGCGTCCAATGACACCCGCGTTTACTCCGCCCCGACGCCGGTGGTCAAAGTTAGCGAACCCCGCGGTTACAAAACCGCCGCGTTCGACGTTACATTGAGTTGCGATGAGCGTCCCGGCGCGGCGATCTACTATACCTTGGACGGTTCTGTGCCCTCCGCCAGCAACGGTACCCTATATACCGCCCCGTTGCATATCTCTTCCACCACAGTATTGCGGGCGGCGGTGCCGGATGACAACAGCATTTTCCAGTCGTCTGCCGCCTACACATGGCTGTTTCTTGATGATATCATCACCCAATCCACCACCGCCCCCAGCGGTTGGCCGACCAGCGGGTCGGTGAACAGCCACACTATGAAGTACGGCATGTCCAGTTCCATTGTATCCAGCGACCGTGCCCGATTGCTGGCGGGTATGACCAACGCCGAACATGTCGCCACCATCTCCATGGTGACCGATTTGCCGAATCTGTTCAACGCTTCCACCGGCATTTACGTCAATCCTGGTAACGATGGCGTTGGTTGGGAACGGGACGCCTCGATCGAGATGATCGACCCGGTGCACGGTCCGACCAACGAGTTCCAGATTAACGCCGGAATCCGTATCCGCGGCGCGGCCAGCCGATCTTCGTCAAATCCCAAACACTCGTTCCGTCTGTTCTTCCGCGAGCGTTACGGCGGGGTGAGCCGACTCAATTTCCCGCTTTTCGGTGACGAGGGGGCGTCCAGTTTCAAGAAAGTCGACCTCCGTACCGAGCAGAACCATTCCTGGCATACCGCCGGCAGCGAACATCGCAACACTTTCGTGCGCGATGTTTTCTCCCGCGACAGCCAGCGCGATATGGGGACGGTGGGTTACGACCGCAGCCGTTATTACCATCTTTTCATTAACGGCCAGTATTGGGGGCTTTACCAGACCGAGGAGCGCGCCGAGGAGAATTTCGCCGAAAGCTATTTCGGTTCCGACAAAGATAACTGGGACGTGGTGAAGACCGATTCCAGCCGTTCCCTTGTCGCGGCAGCAGGAACGCTTGACAATTACACCCAGTTGCATTCCATTACCCTAAACCAAGGGTTTGCCAACGCAAATTCCAACAACTATTGGCGGGTTCAGGGTCTTAATCCCGACGGTACCCGTAATCCCGATTATCCGCCGTACGTCGATGTGGACAATCTTATAATCTATGTGCTGGTTATGCATTTCACCTGCGATCCCGACGCCCCGATCTCGGAGTGGAGCAATTTCGCCAACAACCTGGTCACGCTATACGACCGCACCGGCGCCAGTGGCGGCTTTAAATGGATTCGGCACGATTGCGAACATTCGTTGGGCGCTTACAATTCCAACATCGCTCATTCAACTTACGGTTACAATGGCAACTGTCTCGGTTGGGGAACGCCGGAGGGTGACAGTTCTAATTTCTCGCAGTTGAAGAATTTCAACCCCAACCTGTTGCATGACCGGTTAATGTCGCATCCCGTGTACAAACGCCGGTTCGCCGATGCGGTCCAGAAATATTTCTTCAATGGGGGCGCGTTGACGGTTGCCAAGAGTAAAGCCCGCATCCAGTCGCGCATGGATGAGATTGATAACGCGATTGTCGGCGAGGCCGCCCGTTGGGGTAACGGAAACACCCGTACCGATTGGTTGAACGCCTGCAACAGCGTTATGACCTTCATTGAGAACCGTCACGGGGTTTTGCTCTCGCAGTATCGCGCCAAAGGGTGGATTCCCGGCATTGATGCCCCGACCGCTTCCATTGACGACGGCGCGGCGGTGGATTACGGGACAGATCTCACCTTGTCCGGCGCCAACACTTTCTACTACACCACCGACGGGTCAGACCCGGTGGATGAAAACGGCAATATCAGCGCAACGGCAATCAAGGTTAGTGCCGGTGAGCAGGAAGATTTGCCCAATCCCCGCACCATCTTCAGCGCGAAGTCAAACTGGAAATATTACGACTGGGGTGCCCTGCCGCCCGCCGATGGCGCCGGCCGGGCTTGGAACACCTTGTCTTACACCACGTCATCGGATTGGGGCGAAGGCCCCGGCATTTTGGGCGTGGCCGGCAACAACGGCAATACGGTCGGCACCGCCACGCACCGTTATATCAACCACGGAACCAGCGGAACCCAAGTTACCACCACCTATTTCCGCAGGAATTTCTCACTCACGACGGCGGAGGCTGCCGCAATCAAGAAGCTCACCATTAACGCTTTGTACGATGACGGTTACGTGATGTACATCAATGGCGTTGAGGTTTACCGCGAGGGCATGAACGCGGGTACGGTTACTTACGACTCCTGGTCTTCCGGGACGATTGGAACTTCCGGCAGTGTTACCCAGAACAATTATTATAGCCACGAGATTGACATCCCGGCTGGTTTGCTGGTTAACGGGACCAACGTCATGGCGGTCGAGGTCCACCAGTGCCACGGCACTTCTACCGATATGTATTGGGATTCCTCGCTCGCCACCACCGCAAGTTCTTATGCCGCGGCGGCAGCTGCGGCGGTCTCAACCGATGTGCAGATCCGCCGTGCGTCCACCATCAAGGCCCGCGCCTACAACGGCAGCGAGTGGAGCGCGCTTACCGAGTTGCATTATTCGCTTGCCGTGCCGGATCAGGATTTCTCGGCGCTCAAGGTTACCGAACTTATGCACGCCCCGGCCAAGTCGATGAACATCGATCCGTATCTGGAGGATGACTTCTCTTGGATTGAGTTGTGGAACAGTGGCGATAGCGATTTCCTGTTGGCGGGAACCACCGTGGCGGGGCTTAAGTTTTCCTGCACTTTTGAGGGGTTGACGCTCGCCCCCGGCGAACGGATTATCGTCACCGGTTCCGCCGCCGCTTATGCGTTGGCAAATCCGGATTCCACCTGCCGGGTGGTGGAATGGGAGGATGGCGGCGCAATTAAGCGAAAAGGCGATACCATCACGCTTTCGCGCCCGGACGAAGTGGTCTTTTGCTCGTTCACCTTTGATAACAGTTGGTTTAACGGAGCGTCGTATGATACCGGTTATCCGCTGGTAGTGCTTAATCCGTATCTTGATCAGACGGATTCGCTTTCCTTGGAGTCCAGCTGGTTTGTGGGTAATCAAATGCGGGGTACGCCGGGTTTGGGTGAACCCAACGATTATTCAAAGTTGAGGGTTACCGAGTTGATGTTCTCCCCAGCTACGGCCGACAATATCCAGCCTTATAAGGTCACCGACACCGCGTGGATCGAGTTCCTTAACACCGGCGATGTCCCGCTGGATTTCACCGGGGTAAAAGTTCGCGGCAACAGGTTGGTGGCAGATTTCAGCAATATCGTCGCCCGGGCCGGGGAACGGGTGGTGTTGTCCGTTACCCCGGAAGCTTTCGCTTTGATGTATCCGGATTGCTCCGCGCAGGTTTTTGGAGCGGCTTCCGGCGTAATTGTACGTATCGGTGATACGTTGACGGTGTCCGATCCGGAAGACACCATCCTTTCCAAATTTACGTTTGTCCGCGCTTGGCACAGCAGCGGTGCGTTTAATACCGGTTACACGTTGGTGGTGGTCGATCCGTATCCCGACCAGTCTGCGGAACGGCTTTCATCCGAAACGGAATGGAAGGTCGGCGCGGTGCATCTTGGCACCCCTGGCAAGGATGAGCCTCAGGATTATTCCGGAATCAAGATTGCCGAACTGATGCATGCCCCGAATAAAGCGGATAACATCGATCCATATCTGGAGGATGACTTCTCATGGGTGGAATTGTTGAATTGTGGCGAAACCGCACTTGATCTGCTGAATTGCAGACTGTTCGGTCAGAAGTTTTCCTGTACGTTCGGTAGTTTGACGGTGGTTCCAAACGAGCGGATTATCGTCACCGGCAATGCGGAAGCTTTCGCTGTGGCCCATCCCGCCGCCACCTGCCAAGTGGTCCAATGGGGGGCTGGCGGCACCATCAAGCGTAAAGGCGACACCATTACGTTGGTGGACCCTGACGGCAACGTGCTTTCCGTGGTAACGTTTTCCAACGCTTGGTTTGACGGCGGGGCGTACAACACCGGAAAATCGCTGGTCGTCAAGGACTTGTCGTCACAGCAGACCGACGAGACGTTCAGCAGTGAATCCGCCTGGATTGTCAGTACGGTGTATGGCGGCACCCCGGGCGCGATCGCGGTTCCTGGCTTTGTGCGGATTGACGTTTCCGCCATGCCGCAGATAACGCTGGAGCTGGAAAAAGTTGAAGGCGATCTGGAAGTCTTGGTTTCCGACGATTTGGAGAATTGGCAGCTTTGCCCGCAAAGTTGCTGGACGTTGACCGGTTCGTTGCTGACTATAGACCAGACCCAGCCGGAAATGCCGCAATTGCGTTCTAATGCCAGATTCTTCCGGTTGAGGGTAAAGTAGCCGATGGAAATCCTGCAATTCGGCGAGGGGGTGTTTCTTCGTGCGTTTCTGGACTGGATGGTCCAGCTGATGAACGAACGTTGTTCGTTTAATGCCGAGATAACGATTGTCCAGCCGCGGGGTGTCGAGCTTAATCGCGCCAGCACACGTTTGAATGCCCAGTCCGGCCGGTATACGGTGGTGGAGCGGGGGATGGAAAACGGCAATCAGCTGGAGCGGTTTACCCCCGTCAACTGCGTGAAAAGGGTGATTGGCGGATATGACCGTTCCGCGTTGCGGGAGGCGGCGACCGATCCCGCCCTGCGCTACGTTTTTTCCAACACCACCGAGGCCGGCATCGTATATTCTCCCGGCGAAGACACCTTCCCGGCGAAAGTTGCATATTTGCTTCAGGCCCGTTGCGCGGCGGGTTTGCCCGGTCTGGTTTTCTTGCCCTGCGAATTGATCGAACGCAACGGAGAAGCGCTTAAGGATTGCGTTTTAAAATATTTGGAAACCGATGCGGAAACTTCCCGGTACGTGAATTCAGAGTGTCGGTTTTTCAACACCTTGGTTGATCGCATCGTCTCCGGCGCACCGTCCAATGCCGACGCTGAGCGATATCAGCAGCAGCTGGGGTTTGACGATGGAATGATTGACTGCACGGAGCCGTTCCATTTCATGGCGGTAGAGTCGCCCGACCGCGATTTCTCGCCGCTGCCGCCATTCGCGGCGGCGGGACTCAATGTGGAATGCGTCGATGATCTTGCCCCGTACCGAACCCGTAAAGTCCGTTTCTTGAACGGTGCCCACACCGGTTGCGTTCCGGGCGCTTTGCTGGACGGTATTGCCGAGGTCGCGGAAATGGTGGCGAATCCCAAGTGGCGTTCGTTTATGGAGACCATGCTTCGCGAAGAGGTCGCGCCGACCGTACCCCTGCCGGAAGAGGAGAAAAACGCCTATATTGATTCGGTGCTGGAACGTTTCGAGAATCCTTTCGCGCACCACCGTCTGTCGGCAATCGCGTTGAACAGCATTGCCAAGTGGCGGGTGCGCATACTTCCCAGCATAATGGATTATCAACGGCTGTTCAACCGTGTTCCGCCTTGTCTAGCGCATTCGTTGCAACTGCTGATAGACTTTCTTTTGGCCAATCCGAACTTGGCCGATGACGCCGCCGCGCAACGGTTCTTTGCCTCTCGTCCCGGCCGGAACGAGATTTTGTCCAACGTTTCGTTGTGGGGGACGGATTGCAGCGGCTGGTTTTAGTTGCCGATTAAAAAAGGAGTAGCGAGATGATCATTTTACCAGCGATTGATTTGAAGGACGGCCATTGTGTACGGTTGCGCCAGGGCAGGGCGGAGGACGCGACGATTTATTCCGACGACCCCGTGGCCCAAGCCCGCAAATGGCGCGATCAGGGGGCGGAGCAGCTGCATGTGGTGGATTTGGACGGAGCTTTCAACGGTGAGCCGCGCCATGCCGAAGTCATTGCCAAAATCATCGCCGCGCTGGATATTCCGGTGGAGGTTGGCGGCGGCATTCGCACCGACGCGCACATCGAGCGGCTGGTGCAGGCCGGGGTGACACGCGCCATACTCGGGACACGCGCCTTGGAACAGGCGGAAACCTTGGAACCGCTGGTGCGGCGTTTCGGTGACGTTATAGCGGTGGGGATTGACGCCCGGAACGGCTTCGTTCAGGTAAAGGGTTGGGTGGAAACCACCGCCACCAAAGCCACAGATCTTGCCCGTTTGGTAGCTGCCGCCGGGGTGAGAACCATCATTTACACCGATACCGCCACCGACGGTATGCTGGGCGGCCCCAATGTGGCGGCGATGGCGGAGATTTGCGATGCCGCCCTCGGTTGCCGCATCATCGCTTCCGGCGGGGTTAGCGCGCCGGAACACGTCAGGGCGCTGGTTGCCCTTGGCCGTGAAAATCTATACGGCGCGATTGTGGGCAAAGCCCTCTATGACGGACGGACTACGCTGTCCGAAATGATGGCCGCCGCAAAGTAGCCGGACTGGCGCAGTTTTTAAGGGAATGACTCAAAATCAGGAGGTCTGTCGTTATGATGACATACCGATGCCCGAAGTGCGGCGCGGAAGTGCCGATGAAGAATATCAATGTCGAGAAGGATCTGATGCTCTGTCCGTCGTGCGGGGTTACTTCCGCCTTTTCCGAAGTCGTCGAGCCGGAGAACGGATACATCGCGAGATTGTCGGAAAAGCCGCCGAAACACCTTACCGTAGTCGCTGAGATTGAACCCAATGATGTGTGCGAAACCGTAACCGCCACCTATCGGCGAATTGTCCCCGGGGCGACGTTATTTCTGGTGATTTTTTCCTGTTTTTGGGTTGGCGGGAGTATGTTCGGGATTTACGGCACGCAAATTATGAAGCATCAGTTTGACCTTAAAATCTCGCTCTTTGGTATTCCGTTTGTTATTGGTTCGATCTTTCTGATTTCTACCTGTCTGTTTGCGCTTTTCGGCAAACGCGTGTTGAGACTAAAACGCGGCAACGGTTCCTTTTTCTCCGGGGTCGGGCCGATTGGAAAAACCGTCCGTTTCACCTACAACCGTGCGACCAAAGTCACCAAAGGCAATTCTAATTACTATGTTAACGGAAGGACCCTTCCTCGTTTGGAATTGACAAACCCCGACAGCCTGATTCCGGTTAAGATCTGCACGGGATTGGACGAAGACGCGCTAGAATACGTCTATGCCCTCCTCCAGCGCGAATGCAAAAGGATGTGACACTGATAACAATCTGACCGGCGTTCTTATTTGCCGTTTTCAATTTGCCCTTGTAATAAGCAGGGGATTGTGTTATTATTAATCTGTTGTTGATGGATGGTTATTGTGGTTGCGGTTAGTTTTTAATGGAATGGAGAACGCGTATGAAACAGATGTGGTTTATTAGTGCCTTTGCGGCGGTGTTGGTTTATGCCGCCGACCCGGTGGCGGGTGAAAAATGGACGATCGAAACCGGTGAGCAAAAATCGCTCGCCGACCCAATCGCTGTCCCGGAATTGCAGGTGGACGGTGAACTGACGCTTGAAAACGGGGCCGCGCTTTCCGTCAACGGGGATGCCGTAAACTCGCTGGGCACGATGACCGATAAGTCTGGCGTCATGACGATTAAGAGCGGCGCAACGGCGACCTTCACCGGGACGCTTGACGCGGTTTCTCCCGGCGATTCCCAGGGACTCGCGCTCGGCGAGGCGGGCGGACACGGAACCCTTACCGTCGAGGCGGGCGGTTCGCTAACGGTCGCGAACGGCCGGCTCTTTCTGGGGCGCAACGGGGGCAACGACAACCGCAGCCTCAACTCCCAGGGCGTGCTTAACATCTTCGGTACCGTTACCTCGCAGTTGATCGCGTGCGGGGCCTGGTATCCGTCTCTCGCCGCCGCCGATTACGGGACGTATGACGTGAGCGCGTTCACCGTTGCCGGCGAGATCAATCTGGAGGAGGGCGGCGTACTGGAGACGGGGAATATTATGCGCCATGACCAAAGCCGCACCGTCATCAACTGCAAGGGTGGTACGCTGCGCGCGTTGCGGGAGAATTCGGATTTCATTTCCAACTCCGGAGCCCTGCTATTGAACATCGAGGAGGGAAAGAGCTTGGTGTTCGACACCCAAAACTTCAACATTCGCATCCTGCCCTCTACAATCCAACCGGACTTTTTCATGATCACGGGCGAGGGCGGGTTCGTCAAGAAGGGGACGGGTTATCTGCAGATCTGCAACTACGCCGCGGAGAATACCTTCTCCGGCTCGATCACGGTGGAGGAGGGCATTCTGGCAATTGGGCGGCCGCTTGCGGAGGGGCAGACGGTCTATGTGAAGAAAGGCGCCCAGTTTTATCCGGCGGGCGGCGGCGATTTAGATAAAATCACCTACGAAGACCCATCGGAAGCCCCCGCCGGGGGACTTTACTGTGTGCAGACCCGATTTTATAACGGTCTCGATCTCCGCAGCATGGCCCCCACATATTACGCCGACGCGCTCGGCGGCCCAATCTGGGGTTGGGGCGGTGAAATCTACGGCGAAATAACATACGCGGACGGGATTTCGCTCGAACATCCTTTCCGCCTTGTCGGGCAGGGGAACACCCTTAACCTTTACGACACGGGGTTGGACAAACTGCCGTTTGAAATTTCCGGAACGGGCACGTTCAGATTCTCCTACAACCGGACCAACTCGACGGACAGCGCGATAACGTTCATTGACCCCGCCACCTACGAGCAGAACGGTAGCTTCAACGTTGTGGGCCAGAATGGCGAGAGGCCGGTGATGACCGTGACAGGCCCCGGCACGTTCAAAACCGGAAACCTCCGCGTGGGTCTTGAGGGCGGCGACGGCGCGTTGGTTTTGAAGGACGGCGTTAATGTGTCGGTAAACGGTGCGCTTCGCATCGGGAGCAACGCCAGCGGCGACACCCGCCAGACGGTGAGAGGCCGGGTGGAGTTGGAGAACGCCACACTCACGACTTCTGGTGATGTGAATTTCGCGCCAAACGGTTTGATTGACGGGAGCGACCTCACCTCGGTGCTGAATGAACTGGTGCTGGGGCCGGGCTCCAACCTGAAGGTGGGGTCGCGCATCACCCGTAACGACGACGCGCGCTCACGCATAACCTTCGCGGGCGGCAAGATCTCGCCGCAAAAGAACTATAGCGAATTTTTCTATAACGGACAGAACGGCACGCTTGAGATTGAGGCGGCGGCGAACCACGATGCGAGTTTCAACCTCGGCCCGTACAGCATCGGTATGTTCGACAACCATACCCATCTCTTCGGCGACGGCGGGCTTGAGATTATCGGAAGCGCTAGCAACCCCATCGGATCCTTCACGCTCGGCAAACCGGGATTGAGCGATTTCGAGGTCAGTTACCGGGGCGAAACGAAGATCACCGACGCTACGCTGAAACTGGGCGTGCCGCTGCCCGAAGGCAACGTCATTTCGGGAACGCACGCGACCATCGAAATCGGCGGATATGCCATTGATCCTCCGGTGGGTGATGTGAGGGTCAAGGGCCCGGGCACGGTCGTCGTCGGGCGGGACAACGCGGACACGGTATTCGACTGTCAGATTGAAGGGGCGCAGATCTTGAAGATCGGCACCGGCTCGTTATTGCTCGACACGGCGCTCAATAGCGGCGCCCTGACCGTTAGGGAAGGTACTGCCACCGTCAAGGGAACTGCTTCCTATTCCAGCTACCGGTTCAAAGTTGAGAATATCAAGGGGCCGCTTGAGGTGACCAACGTCAACTCGATGCAGCTCGCGGAATTGATCCTTCTGAACGGTACCATGGACGTGACGCGCCCGTACAAGTCGATCAACTTTGATACGATGGCGGATAACGACGGCACCACCTGTCCGGCCAACGAGGGGCCGGGGAATCTCGTGGACGGCAATTTCTCCACCAAGTGGCTCGACTTCCGCGCGCACCCTTCGCGTTCCGCCGCCGACCGTGACCGCGTCTGGTTGCAGATCGACTACGATACGCCTAAGACCGTCACCGGTTACATTTGGGTCACCGCGAACGACGTTCCCGGCCGTGATCCCGCGGCATGGCGGTTGCAGGGCAGCAACGACGGCGGAACGACCTGGACCGACCTCGATGTGCAGACGGACTATGTGGCGTCGGACGTGCGGTTCTCGCCGACCGGACTTTTCACGATGGGCGGCGCGTTCGGATCCGCCACGGTCGTTACCGTCGCGCCGGGCGCGACCCTGCGTGTGGACGGCGGCAGCGTCCCCGTTTCCACGCTTGAAAACAGCGGGACCGTGGAATTGGTCAACGGTGCCACGCTCACCAGCGACGGCGGCTATCTGAACGGCACGGTTTCGGGTTCCGGATCCGTTGAGGTGACGGGCGGAACGGTGACGCTCATCGGGACTCCGGATTATACCGGTATCACGCATGTTGCGGGCGGTGTTCTCAATGTAGGCGTTGGCAACCATATTTCGGCATCGCGCGGGTTTGACGGTAAGTTCTTCCGGCTCACCATCAAGAGCAGCAATGGCGGAAACGGCTATGAGAACGGCACCTACAACATGCAGGCTTCCGAGTTCCAGCTCTACAACGAAACGGGCGAGATGCAGAATATGGGACTCAAGATGCAGGGCATCGGTCTCGCGGCGACCGCGCTCCAAACCAATTCGTTCACCTGCGCGGCGGAGTACAGCAACGCGACCGGCGACAGCGCCGATTTGGTGAAGAACCTGTTTGACGGCGACCTCACTACGAGGTGGTATTGCGATGATTCCGTCAACGGCCAGGTGCTGAATTATCACGTAATCACGATGCGGCTCGCGGACGAGGCCGACCCCGTCACCAGTTATAATTTCTTCACCGCGCACAACAATGTGCGCCGCAGCCCCACATCGTGGACGCTGGAAGGAAGCCGTGACGGCGTCGCCTGGGAGGTGCTGGACGAGCGGTATTGGGCACCGCACACCACTTATGATGTGAAGGGGAACTACAGTGCCGAATCCATTCAGCGGAAGCCCTTCAACAACGGTGTCAATTATACGTTCGAGCCGCTGGAACGGCCGGTTTCGTTCAACGGCAAATTCCTGCGCTTCACCTTCAAGCGGACGGTAGGCAACACGATGCTCCAGTTCTCCGAGCTGATGGTTTTCAATGCGCTCGGCGAAAACGAAGCCTACGGTTTGACGATGGCCGCCGACGCGTTGCCGGCGGCGTCCCTCCAGCCCGGCACTTTCAGCCGTGGCGGCAACTACAGTGTGGGGAAAGTGACGCAGAATATGGATAATCTTTTCGACAATGAGCCCAACACCAAACTCTGCGCCAACAACAACGATATGAACGGCGATGTCTCCCGTTACCGTATCGTGACGATGCGTCTGCGGGATGAGGCGCTGCCGGTGAACGGTTATCTGCTCGTCACCGCCAACGACAACCTCGACCGTTCGCCGTGCGACTGGCAGGTGGAGGGGAGCTTTGACGGCGAGACGTGGATTACGCTCGATGAGAAGGCCGGAGTCGCCAAACCCTACTGCCTCTACACGGCGATGAACGCCGGACATCCCTTCACCTTCGATTCCTACCCGGTTAACGCGTCGTTTCCGTCGGGATCGCCGGTGCAGGTGGACTCGGGCGCGGTTATGAACCTCAACAGTGCCGACACAACGATCGGCGCGCTTCGCGTGGACTGCACGATTGGCGGCGGCACGATTGCCCCGTTCCGTCCCAAAGAGAATGGTGTGCTGGATTTGGTCAATGTGCAGGGCGACACGACCGTTGCCGCTTTGGACGGATTTGAAATTCCGTTGACGGTGAACGGGGTGGAGCCGGCGGGCAACCTTACCAGCTGGAAGGTGTCGGTTGAGGGAGTTGTCCGGGACGACATCAAAATCCGCCTTAATGAGGAAGGAAACATGGTGCTGTTCTACGGCGGCACGCTGTTTTTAATAAGGTAGCGACGGTTGCGGAGCTTGCCCATCCCGAATGCGGGATGGGCAAGAGGTGATACACGGTACTTTTGCCGGGGGAGGTGTCAGCGCGGGCGTGACAGGATATTAAATCCGTATTCGCCCTTTTGGTTGTAAGGTTATTTTTTTTGTTTGTATAGGTCACTGCAGAAACGGAACTCAGGTGAATAAGCCTGGACGCACGTGGCACCGTGATGGCTACAAGTTCTAAGTTCCATTGCCCCGAGTGGGGTGAGAAGGTTAGGATGAGGTCTGAAGCCTAAGCCGGGAGACGTCTGGAGTGAAGACTTGAAACCTCACGTAATGGTGGAAGTTATGAAAAACAGGAAACAGATCCTCGCCGGCGCGGTGCTGTTGGGCGCCGGTGTTGTAATCGGTTTGGGCCTTGGTGGCCTAATGAACAAGCGAGCGTTCGCCGTTGAAGCCGCACCGGCTTCAGCCCATGTTTTGGGCAAGGCGGACGTTAAGTCTGCTGAACGGGTCGGGCGCGGGGAGGTTGATGTTCCCGCCGACAAGAACGAGTCGCCTCCGGCGGCAGTGGAACTCAAGGGTGTCTCTGCGGAGGACCTTGAGATTATCCGGAAGATTGCCGCCCAGCGCGGCGAGACCAAGCTTCCGCCGCAGGAGTGGGTTGACCACGTGTGGCCTAAGATTAAGAAATCTCAAGCCGCAAAGTCTCAAGCCGTTCGTTAATTGACCGATTACAATAAGAGGAATTATGAAGAATTTGTTTGTTGCGCTAGCGTTGTGCGTCAGCTGTTTGTCGTCTCAGGCTTTTGAAAAGACCGATCCCCACTTTGTCGTCGGCAGTGGCGACAAGCAGTGTTATTTTGTTGTCGACTGGTATGGGGCACAGAAGTGCTGGGCGTACAAGTGGGGGGATCGGCTCGACACGCCGACGGTATTCGACGCGCTTAAGGAGATTGACCATGAGGATCCCCGCTTCGTCATTAAATACCAACAGATGACGGCTGCATACGTGGATGTGTACTTCATGGGCTACGATGAGGATGATTGCGCCTGCCAGTTTGACACGGAAAACGGCGGTTCCTCTTCTCCCAATGCTTTAGTCGGGGTTGAGGATAAGGTGTGGTACTCTCAGTGGTGGGTTTTCTATCAGGCGGGTTCACGAACCGAGTATGGTTCCGGCCCGATCTATTCTTCCTGGGATGCCGCGAATTCCGTTCAGGTTCAGGATGAGCAGGTGTACTATTTCACTATCGGCGCTCCTGAATACGATAGCAACTGGGCTGAGTCCCCAATCACAATTGACGCGTCTGCCATCGCTTACGCCGAAAGCCCTTATGGGTGGAGGGTGGTTGATTATTACACCTCCTGCCCCAAAGCTAACTTTAATGCGGCGGACAACGTGTTGCATCGCCCCACCACCTATATGAAAGGAACCTGGGGAGGGCCGATCACCCCTTATAATCCGGCTTGGATGGCGAACGAGCTTTTGTCGCTTGAGGATGAGGGGGACTTTGTGGTTATAGAGTTTGACCACAAGGTGGTCGATGACCCCAAGAATCCCTACGGTTACGATTTTATCGCTTTCGGCAACTCGCTTATAGTAGGGACAAAGAAAGATTATTATGAGGAGTCGTCTGACCCAGGCAACTGGGAGTACACGCAGCAGTTGTCCGGTGAGCCTGCGCTGGTTGAGGTTTCCGCCGACGGGGAAACCTGGTTCTCCTATAATGATGGGCCATATTGTGATGATTGGGCGCCAACCCAGGGCTTGGTTTACGATAAGTCCAATTATAATACCAACTGGTACGCGGCCAACCGCTGGTGGTCGTGCACGACCGACGCCACTTGGCCGGTCCATCCGGGCTTGACTTCCGTAAAGGCGGTGGGTGAGACGATTGAGACTTTGTCCTACAAATACGACAAGTCGGCAGGCGGAGCCGCCTTTGACATTTCCGGATTTCCTTTGCCTACGGACGAGCATGGGCGCAAGTACATCAAGTTTGTGCGTATCCGGCCCATGTTCGACGAGGAAGAGGAAGAGTGGACCGCTCCCGAAATTGACGCGGTTGCCGATGTCCGGCCCTGCACTGCTTACGAGGAGTGGCGGCTTGCTAATTACAGCGACTATCGTACCCAGTGGGACGCGCTTTTAACCGGTAAAAAGGCGATCGCGGCGAATGGGTATCCCAATGTGGTAAACCAGTTGCTTGGGCTTGGCGCAAATGAGTCGCCGGTGATTGGCACCAAGATCATTACTTCTGCGACCGGCGAGCAAATCGAGGTGAGTGATGTCCTTGGATTTAGCATAACCGGCATCAGTGTTTTCGCCGATTACGTGGATCTGCAATTCCGCCATAAGGGCAACCTCACGCCCGACAGCGGTCTTTTTATTAAGACGGGTTCGGACTTAACCAGCGGTCTCTGGTCTTACGAGATGCCCAGCATTAGTTCGGTGGAAGATTTGGGTGACGGCACCAAGCGGTCCACGCTCCGGGTGAGCAATTCCGGGCAGTTCTTTAGGTTTGCGGTTGGAGACGAATAGGCGGCTCGCGCGGGAATGTAACTGAGGATAACTTTGATAATTGCTTTCGCTATCGGGAGTCTCGGAGTTAAGGAGATAATTCATCAATTTACTCATTCTCCAAAACTCCCAGCAGCGAAAGCAAGCAAGAGGAAATACAAGGAAGTTATAGGCAAGAACGTGTAGATCTTTGCGCTCTATGCGCTCTTTGCGGTTAAAAAACGTTGTTATAGGTGAGCTTGGGATTGAGGGTTGGCTGCGTGAGACGTGGTTTTACATTATTGGAGTTAATGATCGCGCTGGGCATTATGTGTCTGCTTATGGCGATGGTTACCCCGGCAGTGATGAATGCAAGAGAGTCGGCGACTGACACGCTTTGTAAAACCCGTCTTCGAGAATTGGCGTTAACCGCGACACTCTATGCGATGAATAGCGGGCACTATCCCTGGGGGAGCGTTGATCCCGGCGCGCATGACAAGAATTATTTTTGCGCCGAGGAATTGGGCAAGACCGTTTATCCGTCTGAACAGTGGGAGGCGAACAATATCTCAACGTGGGAGGAGTATCAGTCCTTTTGCTGGGATTTCCGCAAAAAGAAAGGGCAGGTGGGCTGGGATGCCGGGGTAATGTTTGATAATAAGGGCGTGGATTCGGTTCAGGGTTGCCCCAAGTGCAGTCGCGAGTCGGATAATTGGAATGGCGCCCACGTTACGGGGTATAACTACAATGTGGCTTATGTGGGGTATGTGGAGGGAGATGCGGGATCCCGTAAATACCCTGCCAAGTATGGTGAGTTTGAGTACCCTTCCAGGGTGGTGGCGTTTGGTGACGGAGGCTATGCGGGCGGCGTTAACAAGTTTATGCGGGCGCCAAAGCAGTATGAGGGCGATAAGTCGCCGGCGTCGCTTCGTAAAGCGGGAACCCAGGCGTTCCGGCACGGCAGTGGTAGGTACCGGCATTGCAACATGGCGTTTCTGGACGGCCATGTGGAGGGGTTTTACACCCCGTATAAAACCAACGGTAAAGAGGGCTGGGTGGATGAGCAGACCCGCACGGCGTTTATTTCATCCGGGAACGGGATTTACGGCCCCCGCGGGTGGGGCGAGCCGGATGACTTTACCGAAAACAAATAATAGGCGATTCGGCGCCGGCTCATTCAAAAATCGACAATAATAATTCGAAGGATGGGCTTGATTTTCGCGGATAAAACCGGTATA
Organism: Verrucomicrobia bacterium UBA1200; assembly: GCA_002309765.1. Lineage (GTDB taxonomy): Bacteria > Verrucomicrobiota > Kiritimatiellia > RFP12 > UBA1067 > UBA1200. Next base: position 42,356 of record DBXY01000034.1, on the reverse strand, counting down.
ATACATTTGTTTTTATAAGGGAAATCTTATGGTTTAACCCTAAATGATGGAGTCAGGTATGAATGGAAAATGTTTTGCCGTTGTAGTCGCCTTGGCCGCAGGTATCGCTATGGCTGAGGTATGGCCGGTAGGTTACACCCGTGTTGCCGGGCTTTACGTCAGTAACGGGGCGTACATCAACACCGATTTTAAGCCGAACCAGAACACCACCACGGTCATGGACGTGGAGGTGGACGAGACCAAGGAGTATTGGTTTGGTGCGTGGAATGTCGCGTACAATAACGGTGCCTATTGCATGGGTAACGATGGCGGTAATGTCTATAACGGTTACGGCAATCAGGGTGGCGGCGGCGGTTCGCCGATCCCAAACGGCCGCCACACGGTGAGCGTGGACCGGCGGTTTGTTTTGGCTGACGAAGAGACCCGCCGTACGTTTTCCGCCAACACTTTCCAGTTGGAGTACCCGCTGTTCTTGTTCGGGCAAAACCGTAAAGGGACTCCGGCGTTCAATGGCAACGATATCTTGTGTTATTCCTGTCAGATTTATGACAACGGCGAGAAGGTCCGCGATTTTATCCCTTGTTACCGTAACGGAGACAATGTGGCGGGGTTGATGGACGTGGTGAACGGGACATTCTACCAGCGTCAGGGCGGCGGTTCGGTGATGGCCATCGTGGGAAACGCCAAGGGTGATGCGTCATACAGTTACGCGAACGGACAGCTGACGGTGAATACCGTAGCCGGCGACTGCGAGCTTACCGCCCGCGAGATTTTGGGCGTAACCGCGCTGACCAAGCAGGGCGAGGGCACGTTGTGGGTGTTGGATGACAACGGTTCGGCGGCTAACCTGGCTTGCGATTCGGCCACGCTTGCGGCGGGCGGCGTTGGTTTCAATGTGGTTTCCGAAGATGAGTATTCACGTATCAGCGCGATCGGTACGGTTTACGTCAACGGAACCGTGACGGTCCAGTTGCCGGAAATGATGCCGGCCGGCACCTACACGTTCATTAGCGCGAACGCGCTGAATATTGCTGACGGCGCCGGTTTTGTTCTGGACTCGGATTGCATATACGGCGCCGGAACTTCGGTGCGTACCCTGTCGGTCTCCGCCAACGCGGTAACGGTAACGGTGTCCGGCGACCCGTTGGCCTTCCCGGACGGTTACACCGCGGTTCCGTATCTGCAGGGTACCGGAACCCAATATATCGACACCGGTTTTATCCACACGGCGGACACCAAGGTCGAGGCGGTGGTGAACATTTCCACGATGCAGAATGGCGCGACCGGTTGGGCGGCGGTTTTCGGTTCCCGCCGGAACGCCTACACGCAAAACGGTTACATCTTTTTCTCGCATCGTGACAGTTTCAGTCTGAAGCCTAGTTTCAACCGCACCGGCAACGAGACTAACGGCGAAGGTTTCCCGTATGACCAGAAGGTCACGCTCAATAGTTTCGGGCGGGTCATTGCTTGGTCGGCGGAGGACGGCACGGAGGGTGGGATTACCACGGACGGTACCCCGGACAAGGGCGCGAACTCAATGTACATTTTTGACCTTAACCGGTACAACGGTTACGGTGGGCATACCCCGGACAACTCCCGCGCCACGATGAAGCTTTACGCTTTTAGGATTTGGGACGGCGCCAGACTGGTACGGGATTTCGTGCCTTGCCGCAACCTTAACGGTGAGCTGGGAGTTTATGACCGGGTGATGAGGATTTTCCACGCCAACCTCGGCACCGACCGCTTTTACACGGAAAACGAGAGCGCGGCGTTCGTCAAGTACATCGAGTCCTCGGGTGGTTCAAACGGGCAGTATATCGACACCCATTACATCCATCAGGCGGATACCAAGGTTACTTTGGTGGCGGAAATCCCGTATGTTCAGCCGACTGGCTGGTCGGGCGTGTTTGGTGCCCGGGTGGGTTCGGTAAAAACGGGCGCGATGGTGTTTTTCTCCAAGTACAGGACCGCTGGCAATATTTCCTATAGCCGTACTGGGGATAAAGACACGGAAGGAGCGGCTACTGATATGGTTTACGACGAACGCGCGACTTGGACGTTCGAGGGGGTAAACGCTTCGTGGGTCGGCGATTCCGGGGCCACTGGATCGTTCGTCGCGGAAGGAACGGCCGATGCCGGCGGCAACAACATGATTCTTTTCGGTTTCAACAACGGTGCCGCCGGTGCCGTGTCGGTGGATGCATCCCGCGCGGCGATGAAGCTGTATTCGTGCAAGATTGAGGATGGCGGGGTGGTGCGGAGGGATTTCGTACCGTACCGCAACGCTGAAGGAGCGTTTGGCCTTTATGATACGATTGAAGGGGTGTTTTACCCCAACCAGGCGAAAGGCTCATTCGCTTGCACCGGTATGGTGTACACCGTCAGCGGAACGGCTTTGACGGTGTACGAGGGTACGCTGGTTGACGAAGATCTGACCGGTTACACTTCGCTCACCAAGGTCAGTCCCAACGCGACTTACGCATACGGGTTGACGGTTCCTATTCCGACCTTGACGATTTCGGAGGGAATGTTCAGCGTACAGGACGGGGCGGCCAATCAATATACGGTTAACGGCGCGTTGACTCTGGCGAGTGGCGCGAGGTTGGCCATCGATCTCACCGCGAGCACAAACGATATTATCAACGCCACATCGATAGACCTTTCCGGAGTGGCGGCGGACAATCCGGTGCTACTCAGCGTCAGCGGCACCGGGGTGGCAATGCTTGAAGAAGGTGAAAGCCGCGTGATAATAACCGGTTCAGGGCTGACGGACGCGGACGCTGACAAGTTTACGGTGGTAGGGTTGCCGGTGCAGGTGCAGGTGCAGGACGGTAACCTGACGCTGGTGCCCAAAGCCGCCAGTATGCTGGAATGGCTGGGCGCGGGCGATATTATAGGCAAGTGGTCAAATGCCGGAAACTGGGTGGGAGGCTTGTTGCCGGAGACTGGCGATATGGTGTTGTTCAATCTGCCTGCCGGCGGGACAACGCGGGCCGACCTTATGGAAGTCAATCTTTCGGTGGTAGCCATCGGTGCTGACGCCGGCGAGTTCGTGCACAACGGCACGGAAACGCTTACCGTTTTGTCGGCCATCACCAACCTCTCGGCATCGACGGTGCAAACCTTCAACATGCCGATGGAGTTAGGAGTTGACGGTTTGCCGTTCTATGCGTACTCCGATGGCGCGCTTAAGATTCTCGGCGCGGTTAACATGAACGCCCAACAGTTCGTGAAGGACGGGGCAGGTGAAATCGAGATTGCCGGGACGGCGTTTGCCGCGCCTGAAATCGTGATTTCCGGGGGCAAGGTCAAATTGGCGGAAGACTCTTCCGTGGCGTTGACGCCTGAACAAGCGACTGGCACGATTACGATTGCCGAAGGCGGACAGCTGGACTTTAACTATCCGGGCACGATTTCTTACAATAGTGCGGCACGCAACAGTTATACCTCCGGCAAGATTGTCCACATTGCGGGTAGCGGTCCCGACGGCACCGGCGCGTTGGTCAATAACGTTAATTCTACCCAGTGGTTCTCCTCGTTGACAAGGTTGGTGTTGGACGGAGACGCAACGGTCGGCGGCAGCGGGCGGATTGATATGCGTAACGGCTGGGGCGATAACCTTTATAAGGGGCGCACCAGTGTTTACGGCCCGGATTATACGTTAACTTCGCTGGTAACCCATTTAAACGGCTTCAATTTCAACAGCAGCGATGTCGATTTGAAAAAGATTGTCGTCGGTGAGGGCGGACACATCAACTTTGAGGGCGAGGTCAATTTGGAAATCGCCAATGGCATCGAACTGAAGAACGATTCGCACTTGGACTTGTGGAGCGCAACGGTAAACGGTGAGGTCTCGGTGTCGGTCGGCTCTGGCGTCACGGCAAACATCAACCAGATTTACGGGACCAGTGTTCTGGATCTTGGCCTTAATGTGGAAACCGACGCGACGTTAAACCTAATCGGCGGCAATTCCGTCCGCGTGGGCGGCGAGTTGAACAACAATGGCGATATCGTAATCACCGGTACCGGCAGGTTGGAGATCAACTCGCCCGTTAGCGGTACCGGCACAATCTCCGTACCGACGGGGTCGCTGTCGATCTGCCCGGATTTCGTTAATTCGGCAGATTCGCAGGTTTCGTACAACGTTGGAGGGTCGCTCTATTTTGGGCATTACATAGCTGATGAAAACAACGGCATTCCCGAACATCCGCCCGTGTTTGATACCATGACGGCCGATGTCGCATTCCTGTACGGGGCTAACTCCACCATTAGCGGCCATGCTTACGACGCGGTGGTTGCCCAGGCCAATGACGCAGGAAAATCGGTCGGTGTATACGGAAGCAACGCCGACCTCACGTTGACCCTTACGGATTCGGACTGGACTATCGGCGAGCTTCGCGTGGGAAGCCACCAGAACCCGGCTCACTTTACGATTGGCGATGGAGCGACGGTCACCGTATCCAGCTTGTTTGAGCTAGGCCGCGGCGGCAATAATGCGTTGCAGTCCATTTTGCAAATTGATGACGGCGGAGTACTGGAATTCACCGGCACTGATGCGGGTAGTTTCCGTATCGGCGAGTGGTCTCCCACTGCGGCGAACACCCACCGCCATGACATCATTGTTGATGGCGGAACGTTTGTCGCTACCAATATCACCGCTGTCAGTGTCGGGTATGATTCCCCGTATGCGGAGTTGGCGCTAAATTCCGGAATCATCCGAGCCAACGGAATCAAATCCCGTTACCGTACCAATTATGTCAAGGCCGACTATCCTTGGCAGGCCCGTTATGTCCAGAAGGGCGGAACGCTGGAGTTGGGTGCACAAGGGTTCACGTCGTCAATTAACGGCTACAATGGCGACTACAACCTGAACTTGCAGAGCGGCGTGCTGAAGGTGGTGGACAGCTTCTCCACCTCGCCGGGATATCTGACTTCGATGTTTGGCGTTGAGGCGGGCGATCCGTCGGCGCCAAACGTTTACGAGATCGATCTGAACGGGAACTCGGTGGCGTGGAACACCGCGTTGCTCGGAATGAGCGATGTGGTTATTAAGGGTTCGGGGACGTTCTCTTCCACTGCGGAAACCCAGGGCGTGCCGACCGGTTTGTGGACGGTGCAGTCCGACGTTTCCGCCAATCTTGCCGGAGCTTCCGGTTTCGCCGGTGGATTGAAGGCAGACGAGGATGCGGCGGTCACCATTGACATCAGTTCCGAAAGCACGGTGGAGTTCGGGGTGTTCTCGATGATAAACTTCCCCAATTTCGCGTCGATGACCAACTATACCGGCGCATACCAGTATCAGGTTGATTCGCTCGACCAGTTGCATGGGGTGTTCTTGGGGTCTCCTCCTCTGGGCAACAATTTCTACATGGCCTATCGCGGGCAGTTCTATGTCCCGGAAGATCAAGGCGACCGCCAGTGGTACTTTGGCGGATGTTTCGACGACATCCTCTATTTTGAGATTGACGGTGAGAACATCGGCAACATCAACAATGTCAACGTGTGGAACACCATCCGGGTCGGCAACAAGTATCTCACGGCCGGCTGGCACAATTTCCGGGTAATTTTTGGAAATACCGCTGGCGGTTGGCGCGCCGACATGGACGGCTGGAAGAACTACATGGCGTTGGGGTGGTCGGTTGACCCGTCCTCGGCCGGACAGACGTCGGTGGCGTCTTACCAGAAGTTCGACACTTCCACGCTTAAGATGCGGTTGCCCGAAACCACCGTCGGTAAACCCGCTTCTTCGGGATTGGGCGGGGTTACGTCGCTGGCTTCCGGTTCCTTGCTTTACAACCTTGCGACCACCGCGTGTCCGATTTACGGTGTTCTGGAAGGCGCCGGCTCATTGCGTGGTCAGTATAAATTCACTGAATCAGGCGTTTGGCGCATCAATTGCAGCGATACCGCCGGATTTGATGTGGTAAAAGTTTCAGAACTGACTAACCCGGCTGAATTCACCGCCAGTATCCGCAATATCGAGATGGCGATTTCCGGTGCGGCATCGCGGGCCTATTACCCGATTTGCGCGGCGAACGGTCTAACTGCGGCAGATGCCAGGGAAAACATTGCCGTAACCGCAACTGGTGACGAAGCAAAACCCGGCTGGTACGCCACAGTGAAGGGAGGCACGCTAATGGTGGTTAACCCCAACCCGCCGGGCACTCTTATGATGGTAAGATAAAATCCCGTTTTACCGGCCCGCGATGCTAATCGCGGGCCTTTTCTCTTTCATACGGAAAACCTGCTTGTCAAACCGTGTCTGCATTTGGTAAGATTTCCGTTGGTTTGTTAAACGGTTCGTTCAATGAAAGGTTTTAACAATGAGAGCTTTGGCGTGCCGGTTGTACGGCGAGAATGATTTGCGGCTGGAGCCGATGGAGCTGGAACCGGCGGGCGAGGACGCGGTGCTGGTGGAGCTGGTTTCCAACAGCGTCTGCATGAGCGACTACAAGGCGGTATCGCTGGCAACCCGGCATAAACGGGTGCCCAAGGATATTGCGGTAAATCCGGTGATGGTGGGGCATGAGGTTTGCGGCATTGTGCGCGAGGTCGGCACCAAGTGGAAGGATCGTTTTTACCCCGGGCAGCGTGTCGGGGTGCAGCCGGCGTTCAACATTCCCGGCCACGAGCTGGAGACGATGGGTTACGCTTGGCAAACGATGGGCGGCGACACCACCCATATCCGGGTGCCGTCAATCGTGATCGAGATGGGATGCCTGCTGCCGTACGAGGGCGACTGCTTTTTCAAATGCTCGTTGGCCGAGCCGGTGAGCTGCATCATCAGCGCGTTCCGGACCAGCTACCACAATGCGTTCAACTCCCACGTCCACCAGATGGGAATCAAGGCGGGCGGGGCGATGTTGCTGATGGCGGGATGCGGAGCCATGGGGTTGGCGGCGGTGGACATCGCCTGCCTCGGGCCGGAGAACCGTCCCCGGCGGTTGGTGGTGACCGACATCGACGATTCGCGGCTGGCGAGGGCGGCCGAGATTTTCGGCATCGCGTGGCAACCGGGCGGCAAGGCGGCGTCCGGTATGGTGAACGGGGTGGAGCTGCATTTCGTAAACACCCGCGGTATGGCCGATCCGGTGGCGGAGCTGAAGGCGCTTAATCTGTCGGATGCCGACCGAAAGGACAACCCAACCGCCACCGGCGGCGGATACGACGACGTGTTTCTGTTCGCGGCGGTGCCGGAGCTGATCACCCAGGCCGGGAATCTGATGGGCTTTGGCGGGTGCCTGAATTTCTTTGCCGGGCCGATCGATCAGCAGATGAGCGCGACCTTCAACTTTTACAACGTCCACTACATGGGCCATCACTGCGTGGGATCTTCCGGCGGTGACGTGCAGGATATGGTGGACGCGATAGACTGGGCGGCGAAGGGGTATCTGCATCCGGAGGTGATGGTGACGCACGTGGGCGGGCTGGACAGCGCGGTGGAGACTACGGTTAACCTGCCCAAAGTGCCCGGCGGCAAACGGCTCATCTACACCCACGTCAAGATGCCGATGACCCCGATTACCGAGTTCGCGCGGTTGGGCGAGAGCGATCCGTTCTACGCGAAACTCGCGGAGATTTGCGGGCGCAACCGCGGTTTGTGGAATCGGGAGGCGGAGGAGTATCTGCTGGCCCATGCGCCGAAACTGGAGTTTTAACGAAACGGAAAGGACTAAGAGATGAATAAACTGTTTTTGGTTGGAATCGGACTGGCGTTGGCGGGCCTGGCGCAGGCGGAGAGCCGCACGGATTGGCTGCATCTGTCGCACGTGCATCGCGGGGGCGGCAAGCTGGAGCGTCCGGACAACACTTTGGAGACCTTCCTGTGGTGCTGGGGCAACGGTTCTGCGTTGGAGTGCGATTGCCGGAAGACCTCGGACGGCGTGGGGATAATGTTCCACGACAACGATCTGCACCGCACCCCGCGCGGGATTCCGGACGGGATGAAGAAAAACAAAATCTCCGACATGAAGTGGGAAGAGTTGCGGGACATCGACGTGGGAAGTTACCTCGACCCGCAGTACGCCTCGCAGCGCATCCCGACCATCGAGGCCACTTTTTACGCGATGAAGGGGCATCCCTCCTACCTCTGCTTTGTGGACGAAAAGGGGGCGGGGCCGGAGTACATCGCGACCAAGGCGCGCGAAGCCGGAGTGCAGGATCAGGTGTACTACACCGGTCCGAGCCACGAGAAGATTTTCGAGTGGAACAAAATCCTGCCCGGCGGTAAATCCCTGCTGTGGCTGGGCGCGTGGCCTAAGAACCGCACCGATGCCGAACGCCAGCGCACTGACAAGTGGTTTGCCGACGCCATGGACAAGCTGCGCGAGAAAGATTTCAAGTACATTACGGCGGTGTCGATCCACACCTACTACGACCCGAAAGATCCGGTCGATCCGTTCATTCCCTCGACCCCGCTGCTGCGGAAGATGTTTGACGAATTCCACAAGCACGGCATAAAGGTCGCTTCCATCCCGTTCGCCGGCGGCGAGACGGAGGAGGTTTATTTCAAGCTGTGGGAATTGGGGGCCGACGCGTTTTCCACCGATTATCCGAGCGTGATGTTCTCGGTGATCCGCAAGCTCAAGGCCGGAAAGACGGAATAACGGGCGCAGTCCCAAGGCGGGGGTTACCGAATGAAAACACCGAAGGCCGGGTCGGGCCGGACATTTGAGCGGATGCAATGGCGGGTGCTGATCGCCACCATGGTCGGCTACACGCTGTTCTACTTTATGCGCAAGAACTTCTCTTTCGCCATGCTGGGGCTGGAGCAGGACTGCGGGGTGTCGAAGTCCACGCTGGGCAACTTCCTGTTGGCCGGTGGGCTGGTTTACGGCATCGCGAAATTCCTGTTCGGGTTTGTCGGCGACCGGGTGAACTCGCGCAAGATGCTTTGCTTCGGGTTGGCCGCCTGCACACTGGTGAATGTGGCGTTCGGTTTCGTGCCCGACCTGTTCAGCGGGCAGGCGATGCTTTGGGCTTTTGGCGGCCTGTTGGTGTTGAGCCAACTGTTTCAGGCCACGGGGTTTCCGCCCTGCGCCCGGCTGATTGCCTTTTGGGTGCCGCCGCAAGAACTCGCCACCAAGATGAGCGTATGGAACACCTCGCACTCCATCGGTGGCGGGCTGGTGGCGCAGATCTGCGGGGTGATCATGGGGCTCGGGGTGCTGGGCGCCAAGGCTCAGGGCATCGGGATGTGGAAGTGGTGCTTTTGGAGCATGGCGATTCTTGGCGGGCTGGGGCTGCTGCTGATGTGGGTGTGGCTGCCGGGCACGCCGGAAGAAGAGGGGGTGCCCACCCCCGCCGAGCTTAACGCCGTGCCGATTTCGGACGGCAAGGCGGAGCTGTCCGCGGAACAGCGGCCCAGCGCGGTAAAGATGATCTTCTTGAACCCGGTGATTTGGGCGTTGGGATGCTGCAACTTCACCATCAACGCCACCCGGAGTCTGGTGGCGGACTGGGGCCCGACGTTGCTGCAGCAGGGCAAGGGGTTCAATCCGGTGGAATCCGGAACCATCGTAATGTTCTTCGAGTTTGCCGGTATCGCCGGGATGCTGTTCGCCGGCTGGGCGACCGACCGCTTTTTTGCCGGGAAAGCGCCGCGGCTGTGCGTGTTTCTGATGGCACTCACCGCCGCTTTGCTCGCGCTGTTCTGGTGGTTGCCGTCCGGAGTGTGCGGGGCGGTAGCCCTGTGCGGGGCGGGGTTCTGCCTGTACGGGCCGCAGGCTCTCACCGGGGTGACCGCCACCAACATCGCCACCAAATCGCTCACCGGCACCGCCATCGGTTTCATCTCGCTCTTCAGCTATGTCGGGGTGTCGATCTCCGGCAAAGTTTGCGGGACGCTGGCGCAGCATTACCAGGGGTGGGCGGCCCCGGTTTTCGCTATTTGCGCCACGGCGGTTTGCAGCGCGATGTTCTTTTTGACCCTGTGGCGCACCCGCGCCCACAGTTACGGATAGTCCGGTTTTTACCATGCCCGGTGGCGGGAAAACCCGCCGCCGGGCCTTTTTTTTGCCTCTGGGCCGGCTTTTTCGTAAAAATTGCCCTGATTTATAAAAAAATAATAAATTTTTCAAATTTTAGTGTTGACTTGCGGTGGGTTAAAGTGGTTTAATGTGTGCCATCGAGGCAAATTGTGGAAGAACTTGCAGGAGATAGCCAGTACTCCAGAGGAACCACTCTGAGAGGCGCGTTCGTAGGATGGAACCGCCATTCGATGGACGAGAAAAAAAGGCTCACGATCCCGGCCAACTGGCGGGAGATCATGGGTTATCCTGGCTATATGTACGTGATGTTCTCCGCCCAGCAGGATCGGCTGTTAACGTTGATTCCGCCGATTGAGATGGAGGAGAAGATCAAGCAGCTTCGCGAGGGGTTGAGGGGTAATCCTGGTTACAAGACTGCCTTGAAATTCATCAGCGAGAATTCCGAGCAGGTGTTTTTTGACGCCCAGGGCCGCATCAGGATTCCCGACCGGCTGTTGTCGGTGGGGAAACTGAATAAAGCCCGGGAAAAAGTGGTGATGTTGGGTGCACTGGACAAGATCGAACTGTGGCCGCAGTCGTTGAAGCCGGAAACCGAGCCGGTGAAGGTGCAGGACGAGGCGGTCTTGAGACTGTTCGACGAGTTGGATTTGTGAGGTTGACGGACAGATTGCGATGCATATCCCGGTGTTGTTCGAAGAGACGGTCGATGCACTGGCGGTTAAAGCCGGTGGAACCTACGTCGACGGGACCTTGGGGCGGGCCGGCCATGCATCGGAGGTGCTCCGCCGGGCCGGACCCGAGGGTCGGTTGTTAGGAATCGACCGGGATGGCGAGGCCCTCGCGCGGGCGGCCAAGGTTTTGGACCCGATTCCGGGCCACAAGGTCTTGGCGCACGGCGAGCATGGCGATTTGGCGGCAATAGCTACAGCGAACGGATTCGACGCGGTGGACGGCATCCTGCTGGACTTGGGGGTTTCCTCCGACCAGTTGGACACGCCTGAACGGGGGTTCAGCTTTCGGGCTGACGGCCCGCTCGATATGCGGATGGACCAGACGCGGGGCAAGCCGGCGGCGGAGCTGGTGAACGTATTGTCCGAAGAGGAGCTGGCGCGGCTGTTCCGGGAACTGGGCGAAGAGCCCAGGGCGAAGGCGGCGGCGCGGGCTATATGCCGGGAGCGGGAACGCTCCCGGATTGTGACCACCGGGCGGCTGGCGGAGATCGTCGGCCGGGCGGTGGGAGGAAGTGGGGGAAAACGTAACCCCGCGACCAGGGTCTTTCAGGCGCTGCGGATGTCGGTCAACCGCGAGCTGGAGAATCTGGTCGCCGCGCTTGACGGCGGGCTGAAATTGCTGAAGCCCGGCGGGCGGATGGCGGTAATAACGTTTGAGAGTTTGACCGACCGCGTGGTGAAGCAGTGTTTCGCCGCCCACGCGGGGCGCATGGTTTCGCTGCAGCAGGGCGGCCAGCGTTGGGAAGGCGAATTGCCGGCGGTGGTTAAGGTCACCCGGCATCCGGTGGTGGCGGGGGACGCCGAACTGGAAAGAAACCCGCGGGCGCGATCCGCGAAATTGCGGGTGGTGGAGCGGACTGACCGTCCGCCCGGCGAAGATTGATTTTGGTGGTACGGAGGGATTTTTGATGCGCAACAGAAAAAAGGACAACCGCATTTTCGCGGCGGTGGTGATTATAGCGGTGCTGTTTCTCGCGCCGTTCGTGACGTTGAAGCTGCTGTATAACCTTTACTCTTCAAAATGCTATAACATCGGCCAACGCAATAACTATCTGGAAAAGGAATACGAGTCCTTGCGCAAAGAGTGCAACAGCGAGTACAACCGGTGGATTTCCTGCAAAACTTCGGAAAAACTGAATGAGGCGTTGATCGCGAACGGTTTGGTGATGAAACCGCCGCGTCCCGACCAGCGGGTGGTGATGGGAGCCTCCGGGAAACCTCTGCCCGGGCAGATCTCCATCGCAAAGTTCCGGAGAAACTCCGGGGCAACCGGCGACTACGTCAAAAACCGGAAATAGTCCGGCGGTTGCGTTTTTTGACCAAGGCTAGGCGTTCGCGGTAACCTGGAGACGGTGTCCAAGGTTTCGGCGTTTTTCCATTTTACTTCAAATCAATCCGGCATGGCCCGGAATCGTCCTTCAATCCTGCGGACCTTCAAAAAAGCCGGGGTGTTAAATGCAAACAGATTATGATGGGAATTTCTCGATCGGCAAGGCCTGCCGACATTACTGGCGGGTTTTGAATAGCTCTAACGGTCGCATTTGGACGATTTTTTCGGTGTGTCTTGCCTTTATGCTGGTGGTGATGGCAAAGCTGTGCTATCTGCACCTAGGCCAGCATAACAAGGTGACGCACGAGTACCAAAGAATAATCGAGGGGTGCCGGGGCAGGATTTTCGACCGCAACGGCGACGGGCATCCAATGGTTACCACAATCCGGGCGCGCCGGTTTTTTCTGGATCCGGGCATTGTGAGCACCAACCATTCCGTAACCGCCATCGCCTCGTGCATCGCCACGAACCTTAACCTCGATTACAACGAGGTGCTGGGAAAGTTCTCCTACCGCGACAAACGGTGGCGCGACCAGGAACTGGCGGTGTCGGACAGCAAGGAGGCGTATGAAAATCTGGTGCTCAGCCCCGATGTCAGCGGGGTTCGGGCGCAAGAGGTTACACTCCGGAAATACCCTTACGGAAGCAGCATGGCGCACGTGCTGGGCTATTTGCACGGCGGCGGGACCGGCGGCGCGGGGATCGAGTGCTCGTACAACGAGGATCTGCGTCCCACCAGCGGATTGCTCGAAAGCGAGCGCGACGGCCGGCGTCGGTTGCGCGAGATCAACGTTAAGCGAAAAATCTCCGCCCCGGCCATTGACGGCAACGACGTTTATCTGACGCTCGACCACACCATCCAGCACGAGGTGGAGTGCGAGCTTCAGGCGGTGGTGGAGAAGTTCGACGCATTGCGAGGGTGGGTGATAGTGGAACGGGTCAAGACCGGCGAAATCCTGTCGATGGCGGTGTATCCCAGCTACGAGCCGGAAAATTACCGGCAGTACGAGGAGCCGCAACGGCAAAACCTCGCGATCGGTTTCTGCTACGAGCCTGGTTCGGTGATGAAGGCGTTCACCGTCGCGGCTTACCTGAACGAGAATTGCGGTTCGCCGAACACGCTTTTCGACACCTACGACGGCCGCTGGAGTTTCGGCGGGGCGGTTTTGCGCGACCACGTGAGCGGGATGATCACCACCGCCACCGCGCTGAAAAAATCCAGCAACATCGCCTGCGGCAAGATGGGGCTGGCGCTCGGCGCGCGCAGACTATACACCTATCTCCGGGCGTTCAACTTTGGAAGCAAGATTGGCGTGGAGCTGCCGGGTGAAACTTCCGGGATTTTGAACCGTCCGGAGAAATGGGCGAAAATCACCCCGACCCGTGTGGCGATCGGGCAGAGCGTTTCCGTATCCGGGCTTCAGCTGGTGGCGGGATATTCGGCGCTGGCCAACGGCGGGGTAATGATGCGCCCGTACTTTGTGGACAAGGTGGTTGCCGCCAACGGGGATTTGATCAAGCAGAACCATCCCACGGTGATGGGGCGGCCGGTGCGGCCGGAAGTGGCCCGTAAGGTGTGCGAAATGCTCCGGGGGGTGACCGAGCCTGACGGTACGGGCCGGCGGGCGATCGTCAAAGGATACTCAGTGGCCGGCAAAACCGGCACCGCCCAGAAACTGGTCCGTTCCGATCCAACCAACCCGAAGTCGAAACTGGTCTATTCCAACACCGACTATTTCTCGTCCTTCATTGGCTTTTTCCCGGCCACCAAACCCGAATACACCGTTTTGGTTTCCATCGACCGTCCGCGTCCGCAGCATTCCGGAGCTTATGTGGCGGCGCCGCTTTTCTCGCGGATCGTGGAATTGGTGGCTCGGCACATGGAAGTGCAGCCGGACCGGCCGCAGGAGATTGAGGAGTCGGAAAGGGCCGTCACCGCGAGTTACCGGTGATGCCGTTCAGGCGAGGTGTTTCAGATGAGGTTGTCGGATATCCCGGATTTGGTTAAGTTGGCGGTTGGCGAGTTGCCGGAGTTGCGGTTCAACGGGGTTAGCTGCGATTCCCGGCGCATTAACGAGGGCGATCTGTTTGTCGCGGTGGCCGGAAACCGCGACGACGGGCGAAAATACATCGACTCCGCCTGCGCCAGAGGGGCGGCGGGGGTACTTGCCGAGGTTCCGCTGCGCGGAGTGCCGGTACCGGTGGCTCAGGTGCGGGACGCCCGGTTGGCTTTGGCGGTAACCGCCGCCGCCGTTGCGGGCCACCCCAGCCGCAAGCTCGCGCTTTACGGCGTGACGGGAACGAACGGCAAAACCACCACGACCTGGATATTGCGGGAACTGTTGCGGGCCGGCGGGCATCGCCCCGGACTGTTATCCACCGTGGTTACCGAGTACGGCGACCGGGTGATACCGTCCGACCGGACCACGCCGCCGGCCGACCAGTTGCAGCGGTTGCTGGCCAATATGGTTGCCGCCGGTTGCGATTCCGCGGTGATGGAGGTTTCTTCTCACGCGCTAGACCAGCGGCGGACGGCGGCGACCCGTTTTGCCGGGGCGATTTTCACCCACCTTACGCAAGACCATTTGGATTACCACTCCACCATGGAATCGTATTTTCAGGCCAAACAGCGGTTGTTCGTCCAGCTTGCCGAGTGCAATCCCGGCGCGCCGGCGGTTTATTTCCCGGAGGCGCCGTTTGGCCGCGAGATGGGAGAGTTTCTCTCCACGCTTCAGTTGCGCCGTATTTCCTGCGGCATTGGCGCCGGGTTCGACGTTGCGGCATCGGCGGTGGAGATGCGCACCGGCGGCAGCACTTTCAGAATCGCCTTTCCGGACGGCGCCGAGTTTCCCACCGCGATCGGTTTGAGCGGACGCTATAATATCGACAACGCCATTGGCGCGGCGGCGATGGCATGGGCGGCCGGTGTCCGGGCGGAGGTTATCGCCGATACGTTGCCGGGGCTTCGCCCGCGCTGGGGACGGCTTGAGCGGGTTGAGCTGGGGGATTTTCCGGCAACGGTGTTTGTTGATTACGCGCATACCGACGATGCGCTGCGCAATGTGCTGAAAGCGTTGCGAGAGATGAATCCGTCCCGGCTTACTGTGGTCTTCGGATGCGGCGGAAACCGCGACCGCGCCAAGCGTCCTTTGATGGGTAAGGCATGTGCCGAGTTGGCGGATTTCTCGGTGGTTACCTCCGACAACCCGCGTGACGAATCCCCGGAAGCGATAATCGGGGACATCCTGTCCGGAATGGCAGGGCATCAGAATTACATTGTCGAGCCGGACCGCCGGGCGGCAATCCGCGCCGCGCTGGCGCGGGCGGTGCCGGGCGAGGTGGTGTTGGTGGCGGGCAAGGGTCATGAGGCTACCCAGGAAATCGCCGGACGTTATCTGCCGTTTGATGACCGCCGGGTGGTTATGGAAGAGGCCGCAAAACTGGAGCAACAGTGATGAGCACACCGCAGATTCCTATGGTTGATTTGTTGGCGTGGACCGGTGGCCGGGCGTTGGGCCCGCTGCCGGATTTTTGTACGGGAGTGACCCAGGACACCCGAAACCTGCGGCCCGGCGATTTGTATGTCGCGCTGCGCGGCGAACGGATGGACGGCCACGCTTTTGCGGTTCAGGCCATTGAAAAAGGCGCGGCGGCGGCTTTGGTGGCGGAAGATTGGGATTCGGTCGGAACTTTTAAACACTTGCCGCTGGTGGCGGTGGCGGATCCGATGGCGGCATTGACCCGCCTTGCCGCCGCTTGGCGACAGCGCAGCCGGGCGCGGATTGTGGGCCTGACCGGCAGTTCCGGCAAGACCACGACCAAAGAACTCACCGCCGCGTTATTGAAAGCTGGCGGGGCGCGGGTGCGTTACACGCAGGGAAACCTGAACAATGCGATTGGGCTGCCGCTTTCGCTGCTACGCTTGTCCGACGACGATGCGTTCGGGGTTTTTGAGACTGGGACCAACCATCCGGGCGAGATCGCGCACTTGGCCGAGATATTAAAACCGGATGCCGCGATTTTGACCAATATCGGAATCGCGCACATTGAGAATTTCGGCAGCCGGGAGGCGATCGCCGAGGAAAAAGGCACGTTGCTGGCGATGGTGCCGGAAAACGGTTTCGCGGTGTTGCCGCTGGAGACTTACGGGTTTGATTCGATTGTCGCGCGCGTGAAGGCCAAAGTGGTTACGGTGTCGTTACAGTCGCGAGATGCCGATTATTTCGGCGAGGCGGTGAATCTGTCGGAAGGCCGGGTGCGGATTACGGCGCGGGACGGATCGGAAGTGACATTGGCGAGCGGCATTCCGGGCGAACATATCGCGCTTGATCTGCTGTTGGCATTCGCGGCCGCCCACCAGTGCGTAATCGCGCCCGAAGCCTGCGTCGGCGCGCTGGAAGGGTTTTCGCTGCCCGGCGGACGCTGGTCGGTAAGCCGTTCCGGCGGGGTGACGTACATTAACGACGCCTACAACGCCAATCCGCAGAGCACGGCCGCGTCGCTGACCGCTTTCGCCGGGTATCCCTGCGACGGACGGCGGATCGCGGTGTTGGGCGATATGCTGGAGCTGGGCAACCAGTCGGCGGCACTCCACGGCGAAATCGGGGCAATGTGCGCGTCGCTGGGTGTGGATTTGCTGATTACGGTGGGCGAACAATCTGCGGAGCACATGGTGGCGGCCGCCATCGCGGCGGGCCTGCCGCCGGCGCAAATTCGGAGTTTTCCCGATTCCGGGAGCGCGACCAAGGCGTATCTTATGGAAACCGTAGCGTCAGGCGACGCGGTATTGTTCAAAGGTTCCCACGGGATGGCATTAGAAAAACTCCTGCCATAAAATCCGGGATACGAAATCGCGTCAAAAAAATATCAATTTTGCCCTTGCTTTTTGGGGGTAAAATAGGATATCATACTTGACTTTGACGAAAGGCAGAGCTTTTTTATGAAAAACGATATTCATCCGACTTACGAAGAGGCCACGATCACCTGCGCTTGCGGCAACGTGATTAAGACCCGCTCCACCCGCAAGACGATGAACGTGAACACCTGTTCCGCGTGCCATCCGTACTTTACGGGCAAGAAGACCATGTTGGACACGGAAGGCCGCGTTGACGCGTTCCTCCGCCGTTACAACAAGGCGAAGAAGGCCTAAACTTCCTCTACATTCAACGGGTCAGGGTATAATCCAGACAACTGGGTTTGCCCCGCCCGTTTTTTTATGCCATGATTGACAAAGCCCAAATCCAGCGGGTTCTCGACAAAGTTCAGGCGTCGGAAGACGCGTTGTCGGATCCTGCGGTGCTTGGCGAACCCAAGCTGTACCGCCAAAAGGTGCGCGAGCATTCCGCTTTGAAGAAGCTTGAGCACGCCGCCCATGTCTATTTTAAGGTCATGGACGATTTGGAGGGCAACCGCCAGCTGTTGGCCGATTCGGCGGAAGATCCCGAGATGGCCGCCTTGGCCCAGGAGGAGATCGCGCGGCTGGAGGCGGAGCTTCCCGACGCCGAGCGGGCGGTGCTGTCCGGATTGCTGCCGCCGGAACCGGCGGACGCGCGGAACGCCATGTTTGAGATTCGGGCCGGAACCGGTGGCGAAGAGGCGGCGTTGTTTGCCGCGCTGTTGTTCCGAATGTATTCCCGCTATTGTGATTCCCGCGGCTGGAAAGTCAATGTGATGGACTCCAACGGCACCGAATTGGGCGGGTACAAGGAGATCGTGTTCACGGTGGTGGGCGATGGCGCTTACGGGGCGTTCAAGTTCGAGAGCGGCGGCCACCGCGTCCAGCGGGTCCCGGAAACCGAGGCGCAGGGGCGCATCCACACTTCGGCGGCCACGGTGGTGGTGTTCCCGGAGGCGGATGAGGATGACGATATCGTGATACCGGAGAGCGAACTCCGGATCGACATTTTCTGCGCCGGCGGTCACGGCGGGCAGGGGGTTAACACCACTTATTCCGCCATCCGCATCACGCACCTGCCGACCGGTTTGGTGGCGCAGTGCCAGGACGAACGTTCGCAGCACCGCAACAAGGAAAAGGCGATGGCGGTGTTGAAGTCGCGCATTTTGGACCAGCGCCGCCAAAAGGAAGAGGCGGAACTTGGGCAGAACCGGTTGACCCTGCGCGGCTCCGGCGACCGTTCGCAGCGCATCCGCACTTACAATTTCCCGCAGAACCGGTTGTCGGACCACCGCATCAATTTGACGCTTTACAGTCTCGACCGGATTGTGGAGGGTGAGCTTGACCCGTTGTTGGACGCGCTCCACACTTACGATTTGGACCA
Source organism: Verrucomicrobia bacterium UBA1200 (assembly GCA_002309765.1). Classification (GTDB taxonomy): domain Bacteria; phylum Verrucomicrobiota; class Kiritimatiellia; order RFP12; family UBA1067; genus UBA1200. Next base: position 24,028 of record DBXY01000034.1, on the reverse strand, counting down.
GCGCATCCAGAACCAGTTGGGTTAACCGTTCATCAGTTTTTTCCGCCAGGTGGTTTCGAGGATGCTGCGCGATCGCTCTTCCGGAGTGGCGTTTACCCAGTCCTCCACGTCGTGGCGTGCCGCCACCACCTGCGGGTCGATCCCGTATTCCTTGCTACGCTGGGCGATTTTGGCCAGTATCGCGTCCGCCTTTCGTTTTATTTCCTGATATGGCGGATTGTTTTTGCGTTCCGGGGGCGGCATCGGATTTTCCAATCCGGCGCGGATCGCCGCCAGAATCTCACGGCTCCGATGCGCGGCAAAGTGGCGCGGCATTCCGTTAATCGCCAACAGTTCGGCTGCGTTTTTGGGCGGTTTCGCGGCCGCCTCCAGCAGTGTGGCATCGGGTATGATGAAGCCGCGAGGCAGGTTCCGTTCCCGCGCCGCTTTTTCGCGCCAAGCCGCGAGTTGCGCCAGGACCGAGAATTGGCAAGGCTCCAGATGGGACCGGCCCTTAACCTTGTACACGGCTTCGGAAACCGGGCGCTCCTGATAGATGGATTCGTTGTCGAGGGTTTTCATCTCCTCCGCCAGCCAGGCGCGGACTTCATCGTTTTTGCACAAACCGGTCAACCGTTCCATAATTTCCGGCAGGTAGATAACGTCATCGGCGGCGTATTCCAGCTGTTTGTCGGTCAGGGGACGTTTGGTCCAGTTCGACCGCGTTTCGGATTTTTCAAGCGTCACGCCCAGCAGTGTTTCCGCCAGAAACTTTAGCGAGCAAACCCCGGACAGTCCGGCGAATCCGGCGGCGCGGCGGGTGTCGAATACCGTCTTGGGGAAAGCACCGGTGGCGTAGTGGATGATATTCAGGTCCTGCGGCGCGTCATGCAGGATCTTTACCACGCCGGGGGCGGCAACCACCTTGCCGAAAGCGCGGATATCGCCGATGGCCACCGGGTCGATCAACCAACAGTTACCCTTGGCGTCAGCCACCTGCACCAAGCCTAGAATCGGGTAGTAGGTGCGTTCCCACAGGAATTCCGTATCCACCGCAACCATCGGTTCCAGAACCAGCCGGTCGCAAATTTTGTCCAGTTCAGCCGCTGAGGTAACTAGAATTGGCGCCGTCATGCTTGGCCATCCTCCGTTCGCCGGTTACTCCAAAGACAAACCCTCAATCCGGATTTTTCGGGTGGACTCTTCGCCGGTCAATCTGAAAGTCAGCCGGACCGCGTCGCGGGGCAGAAGCTCGCCCGCCCGTTCCGGCCATTCCAACGCCACCACCGCTCCTTCCTCCAGATACTCAAAGTAACCGATATTGAGCAAGTCGCCAGGGCCGGTCAGACGGTACAGGTCGAAATGCACCAGCAAGAAGCGCTCCGTTGGGTATTCCATCGAGAGGGTGAAGGTGGGGCTGGTGATGGGGCGGCGCACCCCGAGCGCGTAGCCCAAACCCTGCATAAAGGTGGTTTTCCCGGCTCCCAGGTCGCCTTGCAGCGCCAGCACCATGCCCGGTTTGAGCTTGGCCGCGATTTTGGCCGCCAAAGCCCAGGTGTCCTCTACCGAATGCACCGTGATTTCTTTGGTTAATCCTTCAGCCATTGCACCACCTCATCGATGAATCGGTCCATGTAAACGTAGCTGAACGCCGAGGCGTGGGGCATCCGGAACAGCCCCGGCAGGTTCTTCGCCAGCGGCGACGCGGCGGTCAGCGGTTCTTGAGCGAATACGTCCAGACACGCGCCGCGGATGCGTCCGGTCTGCAACGCCTCCGCCAGCGCGGCTTCGTCAATGCTGTTTCCGCGGCCAAGGTTGTAAATCACCGCGTGACGGGGCAGGCGGGCAATCCGGTCGGCGTTCACAATCCGGTCGGTGCCGGTATCGTTGGGCAAAATCACAATCAGGTGGTCGGCTTCAGGCAACGCTTCGTCGAGCCGGTCGGCGGTAAGCACCCGGTCGCCGGCGGTGAACCAGTCCGGCGCGGTGGGCATGGGTTTGCGTTTCACCCCGGTAATCCGGATGCCGAACGGCTTAAGCATGCGCCCGAAAGTTTGACCGATCGCCCCGAAACCGAGGATTACCGCATGGGTTCCGTAGATCAGCCGCGAGGAGTCCAGTTCCGCGCGCGGCCAGAGCCGGTTTTCCAGCTGGTAACGATGGGCGGAGAGGATACCGCGGTTGAACGCCAGCATCATGCCCAAAAGGGTCTCGCCCATCAGCGGGCCGTGGAAAGTGCCGTGCCGCACCGCAACGGCGGGCGGAGGAACAATCGGGAAGAAGTCGCGTCCCGCGGCCGGGGTGGCGATCCGCCGCAACGCCGGGGCGTGGTCGAACCACTCTTGACGGAATTCCCAAGTCAGGGCCACCTCGGAATCGGGCAACTCGCGCAGAAATTCGTCAATATTGCGGCACCAAGCCACAATTTTACCGGGGTAGATTCCGCGCAACCGCCGGATATGCTCTTCGCGAATGGTGAAGTAGGGAATCGCGGATTCTTGGAACACGGTCATTTTTTTGAAATTCAAAGCAGACCTCCTCTCATACCCGCCGCTGTTGCAGATGCTCGGCAAAATCGCGGCTATAGGCCAAAAACGCCTGACATATCGGGCAACGCGACTGGATCGGGTCAAACCGGTCGGAGAGCCGGATTTGGCGGCCGCAGCAGAAACAGACCACCGCTTCGTTGGCTTTGGCGCGGAACAGCCCCCCGTTTGCCGGATGGCGGCTCCAGCGGTCTTCCGGCGTCTGGCTTTCCCGTTTCAGCGTCTCATAGGCGGCAGCCACCGCCTGGAATTTTTCGGCGGTCAGGGCGCGGATTTCCTCCGGCAGACCGGCGTGGCGGTCGGGGTGATACTTCATGCTCAACTCGCGGAAAGCCTTTTTGATTTCCTCCGCCGAGGCTTGGCTGGTAACCCCGAGGGTTTTGCAGGCCGCTAACCGGGCGGCGGCGGAATCGCCAGCGCGCACCGGCAGATAGAGCCGGAAAAAGAACTCCACCAAGTCGGAGGGCAGAACCAGTTGCGCCGCACTGTCTTGGAGAATGCGCAATTCGGGTTCGGTGGCGTCGCCGTCAACCGCCGCGACCCGCAGTAGCCAGAGCAGCACCCGGGGTGACAGCTGGGGATGGCCGCGGGTTTCCAAAATCAGCGAACCGAGCGGGTTTTGGATGGTGCGCGACTGATCCATCAGCATCGGGAGCGAAGAAGCCGCCATGCAACGCCCCAGTTGTTCGTTGGCGTCGGTCAGCACGGCGTTGACCGCGCGTTCCTCGGCGGCGCTGAAGGCGCCGTCGGCTACCGCCAGTTGGTAGAGCGCTCCGGAGAGCAGGGCCAGCACCCGACGGCGGAATTTCAGCTCCTCCTGCTGGCGCCTGCGGTCAACAAAGAAATGTCCCGCCGCCGCGCCGGCTAGGGTGCCGATCGGGCCGAAGAAAGACCCCAAACTGCCGCCGATCACTTTGCCTTGCCAATTCATCTAAGCGTATCCGGATTAAAAGTAAAGGGGGATCGGGCGCCCGATCCCCAGATTCTTATCCGTTAACCAGTTTGGCGTGGATGGCCGCCATTTCCTCCGGCGAGTCGTATTTGCCCTCTTTCCAAGTGGGCTTGCCGCGTCCGTTCCAGCGCGGCACCACGTGGAAGTGCACGTGCGGCACGGTCTGCCCGGCGCATTCGCCGTTGTTTTGCAGCACGTTGAAGCCGTCGCATCCGAGCCGGTCGCAAAGCAGTTTTGCGACCCGACGGACCGCCTCCATGGCCGGGAGCAGTTCTTCGGCCGGCAGGTCGGTAATGCGTGCCGCATGGCATTTGGGCACCACCAGCGTGTGGCCTTTTTCGCACGGCCCGATGTCAAGGAACGCCACCACGTGGTCGTCCTCAAAGATTTTGGAGGAGGGGATTTCGCCTTTGATGATTTTGCAGAAGATGCATTCCATGGTTTTTCCCTATGCTAAAACGGTTGCGCCCAACACGGCGACAGTTGCCCCGACCAACACCTTGATGACGGAGACCGCCCGCAAACGGAGCGGGGTTGCCGTGGTCCAGGTTATAAAGTCGCGCATTTTCCAAGGGTATAGAATCAGCGTCATTCCCCACACGATCAACACATACGTTAAGGAGACCACCACCAACCGCCAGGGCGACATGTGTACGCGCGCCACATGGAGCAGTTCGTAAGGGAACAGGCAGAGGATGCCGCCCCAGGCCCGGCAGGACAGCAGGTTGTCGAGCCACCAGCAGGTGAGGAAGATGCACACTACCGAAAGTACGGTGATTGCGGTGCGGAATCGGACGAGGAAATCAAGCCCCATCGAGTTAATCGCGTAACCCGACCATATCCAGGCGATTGCGCACAGAATCCATCCCGCCCAGACGTTGCGCGGGAAAGCGCGGAACAGTTTGGTCATGGTTTGGGGTGCGACAAGGCCGGAAACACCTTCCGCCAATATTAGCCCCCCCAACAGAAAACACCAGACTGATAGTGACATGGTCGTTCTCCTTAAGCCGCCGGAGCGGTTACTGCGGTTTGCGATTTGGCCGCGTTAACCCGTTTGCGAAGCATCCAGGTGAGCGCCACCGCCACCACGATAAACGGAATGCCGATCAGCGGGCGATAGAAAATCCACGCGATGCCGATGGTAAACAGCGAACAGATCATCGCGATCAGGAAGCTTACGATCCCGAAACCGACCGAAACGATTTTGCCGATGAAGGGCACCACGTCGGTCAGCGTGCTTAACGGTCCGAAGAACATCTTCAGTCCAAAGAACATTAACAGGAAACCGGCCAATCGCAACAGCCAAGTCATCATCTTGTTCGCGTCTTGGGCGGACTGGAACATCTCGCCGGCCGCCTTGATGCCATCGGATTGCAGCATAATCGTGCCGCCGTTTTTGGTGGTGTAGGGGACGATGGAACCGCTCTGCTGCTGGCCCACCAGACTGAGGTCGGTTTCGGGCCGGTAGGTGAAGGTGATGCGCAGATCGCCGATTTGCGGGGTGGCCGGTACGCCGGTGGCGGCCGGAGCTGCGGCGTTGGCGGCTACATTCTGGTTGGTGGCGGCGCTGACTGCCGCTGCCAGCGAGGGCGTCGCTTTGGCGCTGGCCGGTTTGGCTGTTTCTAAAGCGTAGACGCGGTAGAAACCGTTCTGGGTACGGACGTAATTGGCCTCCAACCCCTGCGGCAAGGGCGAATTGGCATCGAACTGCACCGGTTGATCGCGCCCGGCGGTGGCGATTTGGTTGGGGGTGAGTTTAATCAGGCCGAGGGAGACGTCTTTGGCCATCCATTCCTTTTCGGTTTCGGTAAGCGGCGGGTTTTCGTGGCCGGCCGGATACTTGAACTGGGTAGAATCGGAATAAGATGAAGACCACCCTTTGTCGTAATCGTAAGTAGTGGTGGTTTCCGTCTTGCCGCCCATTTTTTTCTCGGTGTGCTTGCGGATCGACTCCCGCCATTGGTACATCTCGACCCTGCGGTTCAGCCGCAACGCCTTCTCGGCGGTGACCCCGAATTTTTCGTCCGAAAGGCTGCCGGAAACCGCGGTGTGCCCGGTGGTGTGGATAAGTTTTCCGTCCATTTCGGCGGATATCCGGTCGCTGGCCACGGTCTGCACCTCGTCCGCGCCTTGTTTCAAGGAGTTTATGCGCTTAACCGAACGCCCCTCGTTCCAAAACAGCACCGGGAAACCGGCGATAAAAAGCACGATGCCAACCAAGACGCCCTTAAACGAGTCGCCCAGTCGGCTCATCCATGAAGTGGTGGTGGTTTCGGTGTAAGTGTCACCCATAGCAAAACAATCCTTTCCGCCATGCCGTCCGATGAAAACATCCGGGCTTTGGTGTTGGCGCCCCTGGCGAGATTCGGACTCACGACCCGCGGATTAGAAATCCGCTGCTCTATCCAGCTGAGCTACAGGGGCAAGAAATGTGAATAATGTATCAAAACCCGCCGTAAAAATCAACCTCCACTTTGAAATCCGGAGCAAAATGTTTGTTTTGTTTGTCCATTCCCTTACCTACCTATAACAACAGCGATTTTTAGCCGCAAAGATCGCATAGGGCGCAAAGATTTACACGCTCTACACGTTCTTGCCTATAACTTCCTTGTATTTCCTCTTACTTGCTTTCGCTGCTGGGAGTTTTGGAGAATGAGTAGATTGATGAATTTTCTCCTTAACTCCGAGACTCCCAATAGCGAAAGCAATCATCAAAGTTATCCTCATTTACATTCCCGCGCGGGGCGTGGGCGGCTGGCTTACCTATAACAACAGCGATTTTTAGCCGCAAAGATCACATAGGGCGCAAAGATTTACACGCTCTACACGTTCTACACGGCTAAAGCTATCAAGATGAACGCTCACGCGGGCGGGGTGCTTTTAGAGGCCATCGTCTTAGAGACCCATCGTCAGCTCATGCGCCTGGCGCACTTCGGTGACCATGGCCTCGATGGCATCGTTCGTACGCAGCATATTCCGTTCCGAATCCAGAAGAACGTCCCGTGCATGCTCCATCACGAAGTCGATCGCTCCCTGAACGTTCTTGCACGTTATGACCGCCACATGGATCAGCTCGCGCACATCATCATCCATAGTCAACCCTTGCAGAACGGCGGCGGTCTCCATGGCCTTGGCCTGATCGGCGAAGAACGCATTGGCCGCCTCCTCGACAACTTTGATCCGATGCTGGGAGAGGGGTTTACCCTTACCGTAATCCTCAAGTTTCATCTTTGCCTTGACCGAATCGGGGATAACGGGACCGAATATGTCATGGAGTTCCTCAAGGAATTCCTCCCGTTCGGCGTCATTCGCGGCCTTGGCATCCTCGCTACGGAAGAAGTTCCCGGCGAAGTCCCTTACCTTTTTCTTGCCGCTCTTGTCCGGCGAGGCGGCTGCGGCAGCCGGTTTGGGGTCTTCAGCCGGAACAGCGGGTTCCGGGGAGGTGGCATGGGAACGCGGCGCCGCGGAATGGGCGCTCCTGCGGTGAGCGATTCGCGAGGCATCACCGTTGACCGTTGGCGACATCTTGAAGCCGCTGCAGTTCACGGCTGAGGCATCGGTCGTGAAATCCTTCGTGCTGGCGATGCGGTTGAATTCCTCTTGCCCGAGCTTGAAGACAAACTTGACATCAAGCGAGCTTCCCTTATCCACACCGACGGGGACCAGTCCGCCATCTTCACGAATGACCTGCGACAATGACATGCCTTCAGGCAGGGGACGGCCACTCGTTTTGTTGAGGCCCGGACGGGTTTCCAACTCAAGTATGTCGCGATGGCCCTTGAACGTGAGTTTCAAATCGCCTTTGTCAAATTCGATCTGAATCTCCATCTTATCGGTTTCCGGATCGCCCGTGCAGACGAACGCGGGCAGTTTCTCGCCAGACGGCATCACGCCATTATCCGGTTTCACGGCGAGCGCGAGCGAAGGTCCTTTGAAGGCCGCATCGACTGTTCCCTTGGAGAGAAGGGCCATAACGATGTACACCTTTTGCCGGTCGCTGGGCGAAAGCTGGTGGAAATGCTCAACTTTCCCGCCTATGATGAATTGCGCAATCTGCCGCCGGGCCTCGACAAACTTGCTTGAGAGCTTCACGCCATGGGGCAACATTGCGGTGAAACCGGTTTGATCGGCCTTGAACAACTCCTTACCCCCGGCGCCCGCCAGTTCCTTGCTCTTCTTGGCCATATTCGCGCAGAGCATATCCCTGATCTCATCCTGGCAACACTCCCGGATGCCATCGGCCGACTTGTTGGGTTTGAGCTCGCTGAGTTTCCGCTCCAAGATGAACCGTAACGCATCGGCGCTGGTTCCATTGCCTTTCACGGCACCGCGCAGATATTCCTGCCGATCCTCCGCCATCATCTTGAACGCCTCGTCGGCAATGCTCCCCATGAGTGTGAAATCGGGATCGACCGCGGACTGGTAAACACGTTCAGTGATCGACGCGATGGGCCTGTTCTGCTTACCGCAAACATCATCCAGCACCAACTTCAATTCATCCAACATCCGTAGATTGTCATCCATCAGTTCCGCCATGCACTGCCGTTCCCCCTTGCTGAGTTGGCGCGAATTGAAACGCCCCTGGACGGGACAATCCGGAATTCCATCTGTTATAAAGCCCAAAGCGGGACCGGCATTATCATCCCTCAGGATGGCCGCACCGTCACGATAGAAGGCCTTCAGTTTCTGGGCGGTCTCGCCTTCCAGCGTGCGCTGCAACTCATGGAGTGACGAGACCCCTTCGCCGAGTCCTTTGGCGAAAACCAGACAGGTGAGAAACGCGCGGCATAAAGCCTTTTTTTCCCGCTGTTCCGGCACATCGTCTTTAAAGTTGGCAGCCCCGGAAAGATCCATCGCTTCATCAACGATCTCGGGGAACTCAAGGGCGGCATCCTGAATATCCTTCGCCGAGGCGTCGGGGGTGAGACGCTTGAGGACGTCCAGATCCATTTTTTGGACCGTCCCCACCATGCCCGTGATCAAATGCGGGTCAATGATCGTGCCCTTCAACGTCCCCAAGTATTCCTTTGCCGCCGCAAACACCCGGTCATCACCCTTGGTGGCTTGGCGCAACTCATCGACATTGGCGGCGATGGCGACAACCTTTGCGCGGATTCCCTCCACATCCCGCGCCTCTCCCGTGCCTCCATCCTTGAAGAGGACGCCTTTGATGTTCATCGTCACCACATCAAGGACATCCTGATCGTCAAAACACATCCTCACCGCCTCATTGATCAGCTTCCTCGTATTGTCGTCCAGCCGTACCCCCTGATCTTGAGCCGCCTTCTCGACACTCTTCGCTTTGTCCACGAAGAACGTATCCACGGCTTCCTTTACGGCGAGAATACGCCGCGCGGTGAGCGGCTTGCCCTTATCGTAATCCTCAAGCTTCATCGCAGTCTGGACCGATGGGGGGAGTTTATCCGTCGTCTTGACGCCAAACATTCCCAAAATGGAATCCTTGAAGATTTCCCGAACGTCATTGTTCGCTTTTTGGGAAGCCGCGCTCCGGGTGATGTGGCCGACAAAGTCCCACTTGGTCTTCGGCACGATGGACATCCCATGACGCGCGCTATCGACAATCGCCTTGTCGTTCTTGGCCGCCGCAGCATCAAGAGCGAAATCTGTAAATTGGTCATACTGTGACCGCGCTTGAATCTCGATACCCATTTCCGTCTCCTTACTATAATGAATGTGTCACTGTCCTGTTGATGAATCGTCTGAAGATTCCCCTGCCGTCAAGGTTACACCTGCATGAAACCGCACCGTTCAAGCTCCTTCGCATCCGGCTGCGCCTCGGCGAAAACCCTGGCTTCGGCGGCAATGGGGCGGAAGTCCTCAAGGGCCTCGCGCCACTGTTCGAGCAGGTTCACGAAATCGGCAAGCGTTTCGGAAAAGGCATCGAACGTCAGGTTCTCCTGCGGAACGCGCGCGACAAGCGCATACGCGCCGGTCTCCGGATTCCGCGCGAGGGCGAAGGCTTTCGTATCCATGAGGCCCATCGTCCCCTCAAGCAGCAGATTGGCGAATGCCTCGCCTCCTTCGGACGGCGCATCGCCGACAAGACCGGTCATGACAATCGCCGCCCCCTCGCCTTCGGCCAGCAGGATCGGCATCCCGTCGATTTCAAGCGCCATTTCGCCGTCTTCGACAGAAAGACCCTCGATGTTGTATTGAGCGGCCAATCCGTCTGCGATCTCCTTCAGATCCATACCATTACTCCCTTCTTGTCTTGATCTTGACTTTAACACGTTGAGCGTGGAGGTTACGGACACCTCAAAGCCGAAAATGCCGCGCAACCCGTAAGCGTTGAATCCGCGATCATTCGAAAACCGGAAACTGTCTGAGGCATAAAGCTTTCACCTTCCTTCATAAAGACTACACAACGGTCACGCAAAGGTTACAATCAAACGCCAATCCGGCACAGGTGGCGGAATGGGCGTAAACCACACTATAAGGCGATTACATAAAAGATTATATCTTAGCGGATTCGCACCTGTCAACGGTTATTATCAAAAGTTCACTTTCGCCTTTATTTTTTGCCGCCAATAAGCTATCATTTAGGGCGTTGTTTTAATCGTGGAGACGATAGTAATGTTTCGCAAATTTATCAACCTGCTTTTGATTGCGCTGATTGTGCTGATTTTAGCATACATCGCCAAGGATTTCTTTGCCGGTTCTGACGGCGGGGATGAAGATTCGCCGCGCCGTGACGGGCGAACAGCCGTCGCCAAGCCCGCCAAGCGGGATGGAACGTCGCGCCGGACGGACGTTAAACCGGTGGCCAAGAAAACCGCGAAGCGCGTTGCCGCTGGCGATGCCCAGGCAACGGAAGCCGACGGGGATTCCTCCGCCGATTCGGAACCGGGGGAAGAGGACGAGCAGGACTTGGTTATCAAGGCGGTCCGGGAGTGGGAGACGCAGGTGGACGATTGGGTGCGCGAGGACAACCGCGAACCGCTGGCCTCGCGCGGCAAGAAGGCGAAAGCCGCGATCGCCAAAGTCCCGGAGTCCGAGCGTATGGTGGCAATCCAGACGCTGCTGAATCTGCTGCCGGACGAGTCGTTCGCCATGATGGAGCCGATTCTGATGGACCCCAAGGAAAACCCGGAGCTGGTGGACGCGGTGTTCAGCGACATGCTGAACCGCCCCGAAGAGATTAAAAACGGCTATTTGGTTAAAATCGCCAAGATGCGCGACCATCCGTCGTTCACCGATGCCGCGCACATCTGCAATGTGACCGAGCTGAACGATGGCAATGTTGCCCAACCCCAAAACGGAGAGGATACCGCCGATGAGTAAACCCACTTCAAAAACCACTATAATCCTGTTGGCGCTGCTGGTGGTTGCCGCCGCCACGCTTGGCGTGCTGAAATACCGTAAAAACCAGAACACTGTGCCTAAGACGGACCCGACACAACCCACCAATAAGGTTGAGACCGCAAAACCCCCCGCGAACACCAAGAAAAACAATCCGTCAAACAACCGTAAAACCGTCAAGACGGCGCGCGATCCGGCGGAGAAGGCTAAGGCGATGGAGGAATTGCCGGAGGAACTGCGGAATAAACTTGAGGCGTTGGACGAGGCGGTGAGCGGTGACGATGAAGAGACGGTCGCCAAACTCGCCCATGAACTGCTGTCCTCCGACAGCCACGAAGCCCGTTTAGAGGCGGCGGAATCGTTGGCTTTCGCCGGGTTCGCCGGATTTTCCGACTTGACTTCGCTATTGATGGATCCCGATGACGAGGTCCGCGAGGCGGCCCGCGGTTCTTGGGAAAGCCGCATTAACGAAATCGACGACACCCCCACCAAAATCCGGCTTTACGAGGCCGCCACCAAATTGGTGCTGGATGTCGATCCGGAATACCTTGAGGAGCTGATCGACGATGCGTCGGTTGACCTTACCGACCATCAGATGCTGGAAATGCTGCTCCCGCTCTACGATCTTACCGAAAACGAGGAGTCCCGCAAAGTTATTCTGGAGGAGATCGACGATGTGATCTCGCCCGACGAAGAGTCCAAGACGATCGAGGAAGCGAAGAAAAACATCGACGAATGGCTTAAGGACAATCCGCCCGAAGTTGACGATGGCGATGACGACTAGCCGTTCGCGGGGTGCGGGCCATGAAACGCAAAGCCGATGATGTTTCACCCGAAAACGGGGAGGAGGGTTGGCGTGAAGAGATTCCGCCTTCGCCGGAGGATTTTTATGCCCGTCCCGTCGGCAAGCGTCGGGAATTGACCGATAACGACCGCAAACGCAACCAAGGCGTTGACAAGCTGTTTGAGGTGATGATCCCCGGTTTGCCGATTGACACCGACCCCAGCGAGACTCGGACCTCAGAACAGCAGATAGCCCAGTCCATTGAGAAACTTCTGAAACGGCTCGATCTCGGAGTCAGTCCGTGGATCGGGGAGTTGACGGAGGCTTGGACGAAAATCCTGCCGCCGGAGGTGACGGACTTTACCCGGCCCGGAAAGTGGGAGAACGACATCCTTTACGTTTACGTGACCTCGTCGGTGCGGCTGTTCGAGATACGCCGGGCTTATCTGAAAAATATCGAGCGGGCGGTGCGCGATTTGGCCGGCGACCGTTTTCAGGTCCGCCAGGTCCGGCTGATGGTCAACTCGGTCCCCATGCCGACATCCGGCGATTCCGGCCATGCATGAAGCTTTCGTGAGTTTATTGAACAGCGCGGCCGGGGCGGTGCTGATAAAGATCCTTAAAGCGGTGTTTCTTGCCGTTTTGTCCATCGGTGTGGTTTCGATGGCGATTACCGCCAAGCCCAAGCGCGGAACCACCTCGTTTACTCTGCTTCGCATAATCTTCGCGGCGGCGTTTGTCGCCGTACTCTGCTATCAGGCGTATTGGCAGCTGCTCGGCTTTTCGCACCCCAAGTTCGCGCGGTTTCTGCGGCGTTACAACCGTCGCGCCAACGCCGCCGAGATACAAGTGTTGCGCGGGCCGATTCTCGACCGCCGCGGGCGGGTGCTGGCCGCGCCGGTGCGTGGCGATATCTGGGCGCGCCGCTATCCGCTTGGCGACGCTGCCGCCCATCCGCTCGGTTATTACCACTGCAAATACGGGATTACCGCCGTGGAGCGGGTGGAGGACCCGTTGTTGAGCGGCTATTTGCCGGAATCGGACGAGCCGCCGTTGAGCAAGCGCATCCTTACCCCGCGCGCCAAGGAGGGTAAGGAGGTGGAGCTTAATCTCGATGCCCGGCTGCAGCTGTTCGCGTACGATCAGTTTCAGGGCCGTCCCGGGGCGGCGGTGGTGATGAATCCCCGCGACGGGTCGTTGCTGGCGCTGGTAAGTTCGCCGGGTTTCGATCCCCGGCATCCGCAGTCCGCCTTCACCAACACCGTAACCAAAAGCGCCTTCAACCGTGCGGTGCAGGGGTTGTATCCTCCCGGATCCACCTTCAAGCCGCTGGTGGCGGGCATGGCTTTCGACGCCGGAATAAAACCGGTGATGGATTGCCCCGGCAGCGGTTACACGCCCGGACCGCACACCGCGCCGATTCGCGACAGCGAGTATTACGCCTACGCCCGCAACGGTCAGGTTTGGCCGGGTTGGAACAACATGAATCTGAAACAGGCCATCGTGCATTCGTCAAACGTCTATTTCGCCCGACTGGGGGTGCAGTGCGGAACGGGACGGTTTAACTCCCTGCTGGAACGGGCCGGGTTGAACGCTCCCGTCCGTTATTTCGCCGGTAGTGTGGGGGAGCTGAAATCTGTCGCCGGCAACGCGCCGGCGGTGGAGAAGCCGTTGCAGTTGGCGCAGCCCGCCATCGGGCAGGGACGCATTTTGGTGACGCCGCTGCATGTCGCTTGCTATACGGCGGCGGTGGCGGCGGACGGCAAAATGCCGACTCCGCGACTGGGCGCGTTTGATCCGCCGGGCGAGCCGGTGCGGCTGGTTTNNCCGGTGCGGCTGTTTTCCGCCGCCGCCGCCGCGTATGTCCGTTCCGCGATGCGGGAGGTGGTCACCTCCGGCACCGGCAAGGCGGCCAACCTGCGCGGGTTGGCCATCTGCGGAAAAACCGGCACGGCGCAGGTGCCGGGCGGCAAAGACCACGCATGGTTCACCTGTTTCGCGCCGGAGAAAAATCCGTCGCTGGTGGTTACCGTGCTGGTGGAACACGGCGGGTTCGGCGCCAAAAGCGCGTTGCCGATTGCCCGCGACATTATGGTCGAGGCGCAAAAACTGGGGTATGTGAAATGAGCGAAAAACGTTTGTCCGTTTCATCCCCGGTGGCGGCAGCCGCCTGTCTTTTCGCGCTGGACGCTTTGGCGGTGGTGGCCGCCCTGCTGCCGGTGGCCGGCGCCCAGATAAAATCCGGCACGGTCCCCGCGCTGTTTTCGTTCCTTCCCTTCGGGGTTTATTTGACGGGATTTCTGCTTTCGCTGGGTTGGCTGAAGCTTATCGGCTGGCGCGGCGATGCCGGGCTATTCGGTTCTTCCGCGCTGCTGTGCGGCATCGGTTTGGTTATGCAGGCCCGCATGGGCGGGGTCTCGATGGATTGGCAACAGCTGCTTCCGCTGCCTGCCGGGATTATTGCGATGATGTTGAGCGCGGCGGTAACTTCCGGCGGTCGCGGTGCGTGGATGGCCAAGGTCGGCTGGCTGGCTTACGCCGGCGCCGTCGGGCTGATGGCGGCGATGCTCGCGTTGGGCAACCGATTCCGCGGCGGGGTGTTCATGCCGGGCAACATGAATCCTTCGGAATTGGTCAAGCCGCTGTTGGTGCTGTTCTTGGCTTCCTACCTGAGCCGGCGCGACCGCGAATTCTCCTCCGCCACCATCGGTATTCCCACGCCGCCGTGGCGGGATTTGCTGCTGCTGGCGGGTTTGTGGTGCGTGCCTACCGCCTTGTCGATTTTACTGCATGACTTGGGATTGATGATGCTGCTCAACGCCACGTTGCTTATCATGCTTTTCGCGGTGGCGCGTCGCACCGGGTATCTGGCGTTGGGATTGTTGGCCGCCACAGCAGCCGGTTACGCGGTGCAGCGTTTTTCCGCCCACGCCCGCGCCCGTTTCGACGTTTGGCTGGATCCTTTCACCGATCCCACTGGCAAGGGCTGGCAAACCTTGCAGGCGCTTTCGGCAATGTATTCCGGCGGGCTTTGGGGCGCGGGGTTGGGTTCCGGCGAACCGCACAGCATCCCAATTGTCACCTCCGATTTCATTTATGCCGCTTTGGCGGAGGAGATCGGGCTTTTCGGTTGCGCCATGCTGGTATTGGCCTATCTGATTTTCTTTTCCCGGGGTTTCCGAGCCGCCGGCGGCGCGGCTACAGTTTATGGACGGTTGCTCGGCGCGGGGTTGGCGGGTTCGATTGCCGTGCAAACGTTGCTTAACATCGCGGGGGTGGTAAAGGCGTTACCGATGACTGGGATCACCTTGCCGTTCATTAGCCATGGCGGCAGCAGCATGGTCACCGTGATGCTGATGGCGGGAATGCTGGTCGGACTTTCGGACGCCGGGCGTGCCGCGCCTGAACGTAAGGAGGCGGACGAATGACCTCTCCAAATGCGAACGGCCCGATCGGATTTTTCGATTCCGGGGTCGGCGGGCTTTCGGTGTGGCGGGAGGCGGTGAAACTGCTTCCCAGCGAATCCACCGTGTATCTGGCCGACCGGGCGCACTGTCCATACGGGCCGCGGCCGCGTGAAGAGCTGGAGCGTTTCTGCCGCGCCAACACCGAGATTTTGTTGCGGCGCGGCTGTAAGCTGGTGGTGGTGGCCTGCAACACCGCCACCGCCGCCGCGATTGACGCGCTGCGGTCTTCCGGTTATCCGGTGGGATTTGTGGGGATGGAACCGGCGGTAAAGCCGGCCGCACTGGCGTCAAAAACCGGTGTGGTGGGGGTGTTGGCCACCGCCGGGACGTTCAAGGGGAGACTTTACCGCGAAACTTCCCGGCGTTTTGCCGACCGGGCGCGGATTCTGGTGCGCGAGGTGAAGGGGTGGGTGGAGGCTGTCGAGCGCGGCGACGTCCGGCCCACGCCGGAGGTGCGCCGTTTGGTGCGCCGCGAGATTCAGCCGCTGCTGGATGAAGATGCCGATTCGCTGGTGCTGGGGTGTACCCATTTCCCGTTTTTGCGGCAGGCGATTGATTTGGAGATTAGTGAATCGGCCCGGCGCGAAGTGCGGGTTTACGATCCCGCGCCGGCGGTGGCGCGGCAGATCAAGGCGGTGTTGGAGCGGGACGGGTTGGTGTCGGGAAACGCCGACCCCGGCGCGGTGCGCCATTTTATGCTTTCCACCGGCGAGGCGTTCGCCTTGCCGGATGGGCTGGGAATCGGGACGGATTGTCAGGTGGGTTTTGAAACGTTGGTTGCGAACGAGGGAGGGGACTGATGGGCGCGAAAATAGTGTTGGTTTCGGTATTGGCGGTGATGGCGGCATTCGGCGATAGACCGGATTATACTAAATTTGTGCGTCCGGAGATGGGTACGGTCAATACCGGCGGCGGCAACGGGTGCAACATCTCCACCGGCAACCTCTTTCCGATGATCGCCCGGCCGTGGGGGTTCGGCGGGTGGTCGCCCCAAAGCCGGGCGGACTACTCGTCGCGCTGGTTCTACGATTACGCCGACCCGCGCTTGTACGGCATACGCCAGACCCGCCAGCCCAGCCCGTGGATTGGAGATCACGGATGCTGGTATTTTTTGCCGATTACCGGGAAACCGGCGGAGCAGCAGAAAGACCGTTGCAGTTGGTATTCGCACAAGACGGAAACCTTCAACCCTGGCTATTATTCGGTGTATCTCGCAGATTTTAATGTGAAAGTGGAGCTGACTCCGGTATTGCACGGCGCGGTGGCGCGTTTCACTTACGGCGAAACCAAAACGCCGGGCGTGGTGGTTTGCGCGTTTAAAGACGGCAAGGTCGGCTTGTCCGACGACAAGTTGCGGGTGACCGGCTTCAGCGTGGTCAACAACAATCACCGCGGTCACGGCGCAAAGGTTTGCCAGCACTTTGTTATGGAGTTTGACCGTCCGGCGGAGAATGTCTCCACATTACCGGACGGGGCACTGCACGTTAGTTTCGCCCCGGTCAAACGCGGTGATCAGATTACGGCCCGAATCGCCTCCAGTCTTATTTCCCCGGAGCAGGCGGCGTTGAATCTGTGGGAAAGCGAAGTCGAAGATTTTGACATGCTGGTGTCCGACGCCAAGGCGGCGTGGAACTTGCAGCTCGGCAAGATTTTGGTCGAAGGCGACGACATCGACAAAATCCGGACTTTTTACACCTGCCTCTACCGCACCATGCTGTTCCCGCTGGCGGTATGGGAGCAGGATGCCGATAATAAAGTGATTCACTGGAGTCCGACCACCGGAGAGATTAAGCCGGGATACTATTACGCCGGCACCGGTTTTTGGGACACCTTCCGGGCGTTGTTCCCGTTGTTGAATTTCCTCTCGCCGGGGATGAACGCGTGGATGACCGAAGGTTTGCAGCACTGTTGGGAAGAGTCCGGCTGGTTGCCCGAATGGTCCAGTCCCGGACTTTCCGACTGCATGCTTGGCAACAACTCCGCCAGTGTGGTGACGGACGCCTGGCTGAGCGGGGTACGCGGCAATTTCGACATCAACGAACTTTGGAAAGCCGTTGTCCACGGCGCGAACAACGCCCATCCCAAAATCTCGGCGGTGGGGCGCAAGGGGGTGGAGTTTTACAACGAAAAGGGGTACATCCCGCGGGATGTCAAAATCGGCGATTCGGTCGCCCGCACTTTGGAGTACGCATACGACGACTGGTGCATCGCCCAGTTGGCGAAGTCGATCGGCCGTCCCAAAGAGGAGGTCGAGCTTTACGAGCGGCGTTCCCAAAACTGGAGAAACGTCTTCGACCCCCAGCGCAAAATCACGGTCGGCAGGAACTCCGACGGCAGTTTCGCCAAGGATTTCGACCCGTTCAAGTGGGAGGGGGATTTTCGCGAGGGTTGCGCCCTGCACTACACCTGGTGCGTGTTCCACGACGTGGCCGGGCTGGTGGAGGCGATGGGCGGCAAAAAGGAGTTTGTCCGTCGGTTGGACGAGATATTCGAATTGCCGCCGTCGCACAACGGCAACGGGGTGTCGCACGAATTCCGCGAGATGCTGGTGATGGACATGGGGCAGTACGCGCACGGCAACCAGCCGATCCAGCACATGATTTACCTTTACGATTGGGCTGACGCGTTGGAAAAGACCCAGCACCGGGTACGATGGGCGATGGAAAAGCTTTACCGCCCCACGCCGGACGGTTACTGCGGCGACGAAGACAACGGCCAAACCTCGGCCTGGTATGTGTGGAGCGCGATGGGGATGTATCCGGTCTGCCCCGGTTCTGGCGAGTATGCGTTAGGGGCGCCGTTGTTTGATCGTGTGATCGTTAACACCCCGGCCGGCAAGCAACTGGTAATCACCGCGCCGGGAGCGAAGTACGGCAAAGAACTGTTCCCTGTGGTAAAGTTCAACGGCGAGGTTCTGAAAAGACCGTTTGTTAAACGGGCCGATCTCCAACAGGGCGGGGTTTTGAGTTTTGAATAACCGCGTTAGCTTAGTGTCTGTGTACATTTTGAATAACATAACGGTTTTTTAAACAGAACTCTTGCACCTTCCAGAAATTAATGTTATTATTAATTGTGTTCTGGACTTGTATCGTTTTACGATTGTGGTTAGCCCGACGCCCGCGCTTCGCACGGGAATGTAAATGAGGATAACGTGAGGCGGGGAGGCTGTTGAGGGTTGAGCGTTGAGGGTTGAGAAGCGGAGTTTGGAAGTCTGATGTCTGAAGTCCGAAATCTTGTGGCTGAACGGTAAGTTATAGGCAAGTTTTTGAATTGTGTGGTTGAATGGGTGTTGCATGAAGGCATTTTCAAAAAAAAGTAATCTTGCGACTACAGCCATAGCCGTGCTGATGGCGGTCGTGCTGTGCGACTACGCCACCAACAAGGTTTACCAGACCAACTCCGGCCCGGGGCAGGCCAGCCCGCCCGCCAATTCCGGGGGATCGACTAACGCCGCGCCTGGCAGCTTTGACGCGCTGACGTTTTGCGGGATAACGCGCTCGGACACCGGTCTGGAGATGACCATCGGCTGGCCGGACGGCTTCTCCGCCACCCAGGGCTGGGTCGACGTTTACGCCACCCCGCAGATGTCCAACCGGGTCTGGTCGCTCCTCGGCAGCGTGGCCGTGCCCGCAAACACGAACCGGGCCACCTTTTTCGTCGGGCTGGGCGACCTGCCGCACAGTTCCTCCGCCTCGTTTTTCGCCGCCGGGACTCGTGCCGACTCCGACGGCGACGGCCTTCCGGACGCCCTGGAGCGCCTGGTCTCCATGACCTCGGAGTCCCTTGCCGACACCGACGGGGACGGGCTGGGCGACGGTTTCGAATGGTTCAACGGCCTTAACGCGCTCGACCCCGGCGACGCCGCGCTTGCCCTGTCGGTCGACACCGACGGGGACGGGCTGCCCGACGTTCTGGAGACAACCACCTCGCCGCTGCTGGCGGACACCGACGGCGACGGGCTTGCCGACGCCGTTGACCCCGACCCGGTGGCGCCTCTGCCGCCGGCCGACCCGGACGGCGACGGCGTTCCGGATGCCTGGGCGGCGTTCTGGGGCGGGAATCTGGATGACGGCCGCTGCGCCGCCAGCAACGGCTGCACGGTAGTCGCGGCATTCCTGATGTCGCTTAACCCGACCAACGCGGCAAATTTCCGCGCGCCGGCGTTCGCGACCTGGAACCGCGAGGCGTACGAGATAGTCCCCCACGGCTTTTCCGTCGCCAACCGCCCGGCCGGGGTGACCAACCTTCTCTCGCGCACCTTCCCCGTGCGCCGGACCGGGCCGTGGGAGCAGTTTTTTGTCGCCTCCCGCCCGGACCGCCCCGGCGGCTGGCACTCGTCAGGCCTTGAGATCGCGTGGGGACCGTCCGGCGGCGCGGCGACCAACGTGCTGCCGGGGTCGTGCGCCGACTCTTTCCGCGTCCCGCTGGGGCGCGACGAGACTTTTGACTCAATCACCGTCACCGTCGGTTTCGCGGGCGGCGCGGCCGCCGCCGACCTTGGCGGCCCGCTCTACCTCATAAAATGGGTGCCGGAGATGGAGCCGGCCGCTGACCCCGCCGTTTCGTTCCCCGAGGACGCTGCCGGGAACTCGCTGGCCGCCGCCAGGCGCTCCGGCGGCCGGTACGCGTACAGCTTCACCCGCTCGTTCGGGGACTGGCCGCGCCACGGGCCGCCGACAGCGGCCGAGGAGGAAATCTACGGCTCCGCTCCGTTCAGCGCCGCCGCGCTGGCCGATTTCCCCTCGCTGGGGTTCTCGGCGACCGGAAGCCTCTGCACCGTCTCGTCGCCGCTGCCGGCGCTGGCCGACTTCCCGGCCGCCGGCTCAAACCGCTGCGACCAGCTTCTCTTTTACCGGCTGGACGCCGACCGGCGCGGCCCCACGCCGCGCCCCGACCCCTACGGCGGGGCGTACCCGTTCGACACCCCGGAGCTGCGCCGGACGGCGCGCTATTCGGGAATATCTGAGCCCGCGCCCGGCGGCGCCGCAGCGGCGGCCGACTACGCTCCGGCGGTGGCCGGGCGCACCCGGATCGAGGGCGGGGGCGGCGGGTTCTGCCTTTACGTCGACGACATCTGCGTGGAGTGCCGGGGCGGGGCGGAAGCGGAGCCGGAAGGCTACGAGATCCCGTCCGAGCAGTCGCCGGGGCGGGAGGACGGGTGCGGCTGCTCCGACACCGAGGGGACTTCCAGCGGGTCGGTGCGCTTCCGCGTGCCGCTGGGCGAGCCTTCCCGCAACACCCACTGCGGTTTCCTCTGGTTTTTCGCCGACGGCCCGGCGGCGGTGTCCCCGGCGTCATTTCTGGCCACCGCGGCGCCAGGCGTGGCGGTATCCACCAACGCGGCCGGCGTGGTCACCTTTGACGGCGGCGCGGGGCGGGTCGTGACGCTCGGCCCCGCCGACAGCGGAGCCTCGGTATCCGTGTACGAGGGCGGGGAGCTTGACCACGCCTGGCAGATACGCAACCCCGGCGGCGACGCCTCGTCAGTCCGCTTCACGCGCCTGACCCGGCTCGGCAACGCGGTGTCCGACGAGACCTACGCCTTCTCCTCCGCCGGCGGCGCCGAGGTCTGGGAGCGGACCGACCACCTGACCGGGCTCACCGTGCGCCGCGAGTGCGGCTATCTCGCGCCGGGCGTGAAGTCGCGCGAGACCGAGACCGCGCTGGCGGGCGGGGAGGTGGTTTACTCCCTCACCCGCGAGTTCGCGCTCGTCGGCGCGTCGTCCCTGCGCGAGGTGCGCCGCACCGGGACCGACATCGACGGGCCGGTGGACATGGAGTGGGGCTGGGTGGACGACGCGGAGGACAGCCGCCTCAACGCGCTGCCCCGGTATTCGCTGGGGAACCGCGGCCCGTGGTCGTACTTCGGGTACGACGGTTCCGGGCGCGTCTCGCTGGAGATATCGCCGCACCTCGCGGACGATTTCCCGCCCGCCCTGCGCGGCGAGAGCCTGTCCACGCTGGGGGAGGTGGTGCAGCGCCCGGAAGCCGTCCAAAACTGCAAGATCACGGTTTACTCTTACGGGACCGGGCCGGGGGACAGCGGCCACGCCAACGACGCGCGGCTGCCCCGCTCCGAGGAGGTTTACGTTCTGGAGAACGGGGTCCTGTCGCTCGTCTCGGTCGTGTCCAACGCCTACGTCCGGGCAACGGACGCCGCCGGGGTGCCGGTGGTCACCGCCACCCGCCGGGTATTCGCGCTTGACGGGAGCGGCGAGACCGTTGTTACTTCCTCGTCTTACCACCCCGACGAGGAGGCGGTGCCGGCGGAGCTGCGCGGCCTTGCCCTGTCCGAAACCGCGGCCGACGGCCTTGTGACGGCGCGGAGCGTGGCAAGGGGCGGCTACGACCCCGTAACCGGAGCGTTCGCCGCCGACCCGGAAGGGCCCCACCTGATGTTTTCCGAGACGCCGTTCCTGCCCGGCGCGGACACCGCCGCCCCGTCAGTCACGCGGGTTAAGGTGTCCGACGCCGCCTTCGGCCGCGAGCTGTGGTCGTGGAACGAGGCCGGCGGCGCGGCGTTCGGCCGCGTCTCGCGGACGTACGACCCCAAGGGACGGCTCCGCAGCGAGACCGACGCCTTCGGGCGCGTCTCAACCAACGCCTACAGCTGCTGCCGCCTGCTTTGGTCCCGCGGGTTTGACGGCGCGGTCACGCTGCGCTCGGCCGAGACCGGGCGCGACATGCTTTACTACGCTGAGGAGTCGCCGTCGCTCACCAACCTCACCGAGGGCGCGGGGTTCCCGGTCACGCAGCGCTTCTTCGACGCGTTCGGGCGCGAGACCTGCACCGTCGAGCGCGTGTCGTGCGCCGTTCCGGGGGCGTTTTCCGTTCCGGACGCCGACCCGCTGTGCGCGGACCGGCCGCGGGTTACTATGGCGGGGTACCGGGGTGCGGCGCGTATCGAGACCGCACCCAACGGGCTGGTCACGGAGACGGAAAACCTGTTCTACCCGTACGGTTCCGGGACCCGCACCTTGCGCAACGGGGTCGCGGAAGTCCGGGTCGGCTACCACGGCGGGCGGGCGCAGACGGCGAAATCGTGGGACGGCCACGCCGCCTACACGTTCAGCGAAACCGGCCGCCTGGCGGCCGGGGTCAGGATTGACACCGAGTGGGCGCAGGCCAACGATCCTGACGGGGTCACCGTTGTGACCAACTCGGTGACGGTTACCGACGCGCTGGGGCGCGTCGTGTCCGTGACCACCCCGGACGGCACCGTGTCCAACGTTTACGCCTTCGGCACCTCGCGCCTTGTCAAGTCGTTCGACGGTTTCGGCGCGGAGACCCGTTACGGGTATGCCTCGGACGGGTCGGTCGCGTTCAGGCACGTCCCGGCCGCCGGGACGACCATGATATCCACCAACTGCCTGTTCCTCGCGGACGGCGGGCTTTGGCGTCGGGAGGTTTCTCTCGCCTCCGCCCCGTCGGGGAGCGTCCGCACCAACGGCGTGGCCGAGACCAGGCTGGCCGGATTTACCGGCGGCTGCGTGTCGGAGCGGCGCGACACCGCCGCCTCCGGCGCGGTGACCGTGTCGCGCGGGTTCTGGGATCCCGCTGCCTGCCGGTCGAGTTTTGAGACCACAGCCGGCGCCGCAACGCCGGATATCCGGGTCGAGGCGTTCGGGCGCGAAGTCTCGTCGTCGTCCCTGGGCGGCGGGTCCGAAACGCTTTGCGACGGCTTCGGCGGCGTCGCGCGGCGGGTCCGGACGCTGCCGTCGGGCGCCACAAACGCGGTCGAGTCGTTCGTCCGCGACGTTTCTGGCAACGCCGTGACCTCGGTCGTCGCCTATTCCGAGAGTCTCGCGGCAACCAACTCCGCCGCGTATGACTTGCTGGGCAACGTCACGCGGACGGTTGACGCCCTGGGCAACGCCTCTACCAACCTCTACGACCCCGCCGGGCTGCTGCTCTACTCCGGCGGCGCGGGCATCCCCGTCACCAACCGCTACGACGCGTTCGGGCGGCGCACCGGCTACGCCACCACCCGCGACGGCGGCGCGACGTGGGACTGGACGCTGCTGGAGCTTGACCCCGCCGGCCGCGTTACCCGGCGGACCCGTTCCGACGGGTCGTACTCAACCGCCGCCTATCTTCCCGGCAACCGCCTGGGGGAGACCCGAAATCGGCGGGGCCTGCCCCTGACGCGAAGCTATGACGCCGCCGGGCGGCTGGTCGCAGAATCGGACGAATACTGCTGGTGCGAGCGGGAGTGGGATTATGACGGCTTCGGCTCGGTCAGCTCGGAGGACTGCTATTACGGCGGAATCACCCGCGAAATCCAGCGCGATGCCCGCGGGCTCGCCACCAACGAGACGGTGGAGATCGACGGGGATGTTTTTACCCTCGCCCGATCCTTCGGTGCCTCCGGGCGGCTGGAGTCCCTTGACGCCGGCGGTTGCGCAGCGGGGTATTCATACGACTCCGAGAACCGTTTGGCCTCGGTCAGCAACGCCGCGTTTACCGTTGTTTACGCTTACGCCCCCGACGGGCTTACCGCTGGATACTCCGTGACTTGCTCCAACGGTGTCACCGTGGTTCGGGAGGTGTCGCGCGACCCGTTGCGCCGGTGGCTGGTGACCGGCGTGACCAACCGCGTGAACGGAACGGTCGTGTCCGCTTACGCCTACTCGCACGACCTGCTGGGCCGGGTCGTCGCCCGCAACGGCGACTCCTTCGGCTACGACGCCCGCTCGCAATTAACCTCGGCGACCGTGTCCGGGGTCACCGGCGGCTACGGTTACGACACCGCCGGGAACTTCTCGCAAACCTCGCGGGGCGGCCTGCAGACTTCGTACTCCGCCGACGGGATGAACCGTTACGCGTCGGTTGCCCCGGGCGGCGTTCAGGAAAGCCTGTCCTACGACGCCGACGGCAACCTCGCCGAAATCAACGGTATGGCGCTGGGGTGGGACGCCCGCAACCGCGTCTGCGAGATCGACTGTGGGTACGGATGGTGCGGCTACGACAACACCGGCCG
>DBXY01000031.1:69561-69887 GCA_002309765.1 Verrucomicrobia bacterium UBA1200 | reverse complement strand
GGGAAGTTCCGCTATGCCGTGGAACTAAAGATGCGCCGCAATTTCTCGCCGGCCGGATCGCCCGCGCAGCTCGCGGGCTATCTCGACCATCTCGGTCTCCCCGAGGGTTGGCTGGCTGTGTTCGACGAGGACAGGGATAAACCGTGGAACGAGAAAATCTACGCCCGCGATGAGGTTGTGGATGGCAAGACAATCCACGTCATCGGACTGTGAGTGTGCGTCGGCAGGAAAAGGAACTAATCCCCTATGAAACTCCAAAACTCCAGGACTCCCAGCAGCGACAGCAACAGTGGCGATGCAGGATTGCTTTCGCTCCGTGGAGTTTC
>DBXY01000031.1:29072-69504 GCA_002309765.1 Verrucomicrobia bacterium UBA1200 | reverse complement strand
CCGTGGAGTTTCGGAGTCTCGGAGAACGGAAGAACTCCCAAACTCCAAGACTCCCAGCAGCGTAAGCAACAGTGGCAATGCGGGATTGCTTTCGCTCCGTGGAGTTTCGGAGTCTCGGAGAAATGGGGATGAGGGTTTCCGTGTTGCTCGATCACCGTATAATCTCCACCGATTTTTTCCCCCGTTTGTTCGCTTTTAGCTTTTCTTTTGGGGTGGGGGTTGTGTTATAATCTAAAAAGCAATCGGGGTATAGGCTTTTTGCGGCCGTCCCATGTGATTTTACGGATTTTTAGGAGAGATTGGAGCAGCTATGGCTGGAATTTTCAAGGCGTACGACATTCGCGGCGTTTACGGTAAAGATTTGACGGAAGAGACCGCCTACCGGATCGGCCGGGCGTTTGTAACCTTCGTCGGGTGCAAAAGCGTGGCGGTGGGGCGGGACATCCGTCCGCATTCCGAGCCGCTGTTCGCGGCGCTGGCCAAAGGCATGATGGAGCAGGGGGCGGACGTGATCGATCTGGGGCTTGCCTCCACCCCGATGTCGTATTTCGCCAACGGCAGTTTGGGTACCGACGCCAGTGTGATGATCACCGCCTCCCACAACACCGCCGAATGGAACGGCTTCAAGCTGTGCCGCGCCAACGCGGTGCCGATCAGCGGGGCGACCGGGTTGGCCGACATTGAGAGGATTGTGGACGACGGCGACTTCGCGCCTTACGATGGCGCGCCCGGCAAGTTGAGCCGTTATGACATCCTGCCGGAGTACGCGGCGCACATCCGTCCGTTCGCGCATTTGGGCCGTCCGATTAAAATCGCGGTTGATTTTGCCAACGGCATGGGCATTTGCGAGGCCAAGACGATGGAAGGCGTGTTGGAGTGGGACGGGCTTTACGGCGAGTTCGACGGCACGTTCCCGAATCACGAGGCGAATCCGTTGCACACCGAGACCCTGCGCGATCTGCAGGCGTTGGTGCGGCAGGGCGGTTACGCCTTTGGCGTGGCGTACGACGGCGATGCCGACCGGGCCGGATTCGTTGACGAAAAAGGCGACATTATTTCGATGGATTTGATTACCGCGCTGGTGGCGCAAGACGTGCTGGCCAACCATCCCGGCGGGGTGATTTTCTACGATTTGCGCAGCAGCAAAGTGGTGAAAGAGGTAATCGAGGCCGCCGGCGGCGTGCCGATGATGTCCAGGGTGGGCCACTCGTTCATCAAACAGCAGATGCGCGAAAACAACGCCCTGTTCGCGGGCGAGCTGAGCGGGCACTACTATTTCAAGGACAACTACACGGCGGAAAGTTCGTCGTTGGCGATTATCGCTCTGGCGAACATTGTCAGTAATTCCGATCGTCCGCTCTCCAAGCTGATCGCCCCGTTGCGGAAATACTTCCCGAGCGGCGAGATCAATTCTCGGGTCGAGCGCGACCCCAAGGCGATTTTGGCCGAGCTGAAAGACCGGTACGCGGACGGCCACGTGTTTGAGCTGGACGGGGTGAGTGTGGAATATCCGGATTGGTGGTTCAACGTCCGCTGCTCCAACACCGAGCCGCTGGTGCGCCTGAACTTGGAAGCGAACACGGAAGAATTGATGGCGGCAAAGCGCGACGAGGTGTTGGGCGTTATCCGCGCCTAACCGGACGGGTTGTGCCGCTACGCGGGATTTTTTAAACAGCGCAAGGAGAAGATGATGGAAAACCAGGCGGTTTATGATGATTTGATGGAAAAATTCAAGGCCGCGTTCGGCCGCGACCCCGAAGTGGTCGCTTACGCGCCGGGGCGGATCGAGGTGCTGGGCAACCACACCGACTACAACGAAGGCTATGTTTTTTCCGCGGCGATTGACTGCGGCACCTTTTTCGCGGCCTGCAAGCAACCGGGGCCGGAGTGCCGTCTGGTGGCCGGGGACCTGATGCGCGAGGTCAATTTCACGATCGACAAGGTTGAGCCGTCCCAGACCGACACTTGGCAGAATTACGTGAAGGGAACCTTTGCCGGGTTGCAGGAGCTAAAGCCGGCGGATTCCGGTTTCTGCGGGATGTTTCTGGGCAACATTCCCCTTGGGGCCGGGCTATCCAGTTCGGCGGCGCTGGAGATGTGCACCGGTTTGGCGCTCGCGAAGCTGTACGGAATCGTGACCGACCAGGTGACGATGGCGAAGATCGGGCAGAAAGCGGAACACAACTACGCCGGTTGCAAATGCGGTCTTTTGGACCAGATTTCCAGTCTGGCCGGAAAGCCCGGAATGCTGGTTAAGACCGATTTCCGCAGCATCGAATTCGAGAACGTGGACATGGGGCGCGACGCCTGCTTCCTGATGTGCAACACCAAGGTTAAACACCGTTTGGTCGATGGCGGTTACGATCGCTTGCGCGCCAACTGCGAGGCAGCTGCCGCCCATTTCGCCAAGCGCATCACTTCCCATCCGGTAACCGCGCTGCGGGATGTCGCCATGACCGAATGGGCGTTGTACAAAGACGGGCTGGACGAGGCGGTTGCCAATTGCGCCGCGCATCCGATCGGCGAGGACGAGCGGGTGCTGCTGGGCGCGCGCTGGCTGGAGGAGGGGGATCTGGCGGGATTCGGCCGCCTGATGTTCGATTCCCACGAAAGCTCGCGGGTGCTGTTCAAAAACTCCTGCGAGGAGCTGGATTTGGTGGTGGACATCGCAAAGAAGATTCCCGGCGTGCTGGGGGCGCGGCTTTCCGGCGGCGGCTTTGGCGGATCGGTAGTGGTGCTGGTTGGACCGCGTGACGCGGAAACCGCGGCGGCGGCGATTGCCAACGCATACCGCGCCCGGTGCGGCAAAGAGTGCGAAGTGAGTTTGATCAGACCGTCGGCGGGCGCCCGTTTGGTGAAGTGACGGCCCGTTTTTGGTAGTCAATGAACAAGAAGCGAACGAAATTTGATTGCTGGTACGCGGTGGAGAACACCCGGATTGTGCGTCCGCCGCAGCGCCATTTGGAAACCTTCGGCAACACCATCATCAACTACCGGCTGGTAAGCGAGTTGATGGACGGAGTAGGCAAGGTCAGGATCCGAGAAGGACGGATGCAGGCGTTGCGGCCGCAGATTATTTTGCCCTCGAACTACGACAACCTCACGTTGGAGGGTTTCGGCCCGGAGGCCCAGCGGTATCTGCAGTGGCTGAAGGAGAACGAAGACCATATCCGCATTCTGCGTTACGGCTATACCCTCAAGCAGGAGGCGTTCAGCGAACAGGTGGTGACGGATTCCGTGGAGGCGGTGGTTGAGCGTATCTGCAACGACGAGTCGGTCAAAGCCGACCCCTTCTCTGCGGTTGTGCAGGGCGTGGACGACCCGTGGGATGTCTGTCTGGTCAAGCTGTTCTGGACGGTGATCCGTCAGTCGGCCGAGGCCAACATTCGGGAGTTGAACGACCGTCGGATGTTCGACCTCCAGGACGGCGTTCCGGTCGAGCTGCGCAATGAAATCGAGATCGCTTTCGAGGCGGCTGGCAAAGACCGGAGTCTGGTCAAACCGCTGGGACGGATGCTGCAGGAGAAGGGCGTGTTTGAGGCGTATCAGGACCGTTTCTTCAGTCTGCTCAACGGCAAGTGATCCGGAGCGTTGCGCGATGCTGGACGACGAGGATGATAATGAGGATTTGGTTTCGCGGCTGCCAATCGCCGACCGGGAAAAGAAAGCTATTCGTTGGGTGCTTTTTTTCTTCCTGATCGGGATTGCGGCGATGTTGATGCGTAATGCGGGTTGGCTGTGAACCAAAGCGCAAGGCGGTGATTGTTATGGCATACGAAGTGTTGGCAAGAAAATGGCGGCCGAAAACCTTTGACGACGTGGTGGGGCAGACTCATGTGACCACCACGCTGCGCAACGCGATCGCGTCCGACCGCGTTGCCCACGCTTATCTTTTTGTCGGGCCGCGGGGCATCGGGAAAACCACGCTTTCGCGCATCTTCGCCAAATCGTTGAACTGCACCAACCGCAACGGTGTCGAGCCGTGCGGGGAGTGCGAGGTTTGCCGCGCGATTACCGACGGCCATTCCTTGGATGTGATTGAGATCGACGGCGCGTCCAACAACAAGGTGGACGATGTCCACGGTATCCTTGACCAGATTCAGTTCGCTCCCACCACTTGCAAGTTCAAAATCTACATCATCGACGAAGTACACATGCTATCGCAGGCGGCGTTCAACGCTTTGCTAAAGACTTTGGAAGAGCCGCCGCCGTATGTGAAATTCATCTTCGCCACTACCGAGGGCGACAAAGTACTGCCGACCATCGTTTCGCGCTGCCAGCGGTTCGATTTGCGGCGGATCGCCACTCCGATGATCGTCAAACGCCTTCGCCGCATTTGCGACGCCGAGGGGATCGATATCGAGGACGACGCGATTTTCGCCATTGCCCGCGGAGCGGAGGGCGGAATGCGCGATGCGCTGTCGTCACTCGACCAGTTGATTTCCTTCAAGGGCAACAAGCTGACCGAGGAAGACGCGCTGGCGGTTTTCGGACTGGTGTCACGTCACGCGATGGACGATTTGGCGGCGGCGGTGCTTAAGGGTGACATGGCAGCGATTTTACGCATGGTGGACCGGTTTGACAGCGCGGGCAAGGATATGCGCCGGTTGACCGTGGAGCTGATGGATTACTTCCGCAACCTGCTGGTTTACATGTATCTTGGCGACGAGAAGGCCGGCGGTGACGCTACCGAAGAGCAATTGCGTTCCTTTACGGAATTGGCCAAACTAACGGATTCAAACCGGGTTTTGAAGATCGCCGAGCAGCTTTCCGAATTGGAAGAGCGGTTGCGGTTCGCCCTTTCCGTGCGCACCCTGATAGAGATGACGCTCATCCGTTGCGCGAGGGTGGCCACCGCGGTTTCGCTGGACGAGGTTTTGCGGCGCGTCACCGAACTGCGCGGAACCCTTTCTGCCGGCCAGCCCGCTTCGAAGGCGGCGGTGCCGCTACCTTCTCCCGTGCCGGCGGTTGCGCCGGTAACGGAAAAGCCGGCCGCCGTTGCTCCGGCGCCGCAATCGGATGCGGCAACGTCAGGCGGCGAACAGGAAGTTAACCGGTCGAACGGCGTGGCGGAGCTTTACAACGAGCCGGTGCTTAAACACACTTTGGAGGCTTTCAACGGGCGGGTGGTTTCCGCCGATTGATTTTGGAGGTTGATTATGACGAAACGATTAGTGCCGATGGTTTTGTGTTCAGTGCTGGCCCTGGCTGCGGTCGCTGCGGACGGGGGCGAAAAGACCCATGGTCCCGCGATGCTGCTGGACGGGGTGGCGGCGTATGTGAATTCCGAGATGATCACCGTGAGCGATGTAATGGACGAGGTCCGCCGGTCGCCGATGGCGGCGGGGCGGAACATTACCGAAGCCCGGTTGCGCGAGCTTTACACCGCCACCCTGAACGCGCTGATCGACCGCAAGCTGATTTTGGTCGCAGCCCGCAATGGCAAGATGCAGCTCCAGCCTTGGGCGGTAGAGGCGCGTATCCGCGAAATTGTGACCAAGCGTTTCAACAACGACCAGAGTAAGCTCCACGCCCTTTTGGCGGAGATGAAGATCACTTACGAAGAGTGGCGCGCCACAATCGAGGAAGATCTGTTGGTCTCGGCGATGCGTTACCAGAATGTGGATCGGAAAATCTCTCCGACTCCGGCGGAGATTCGCGCGGAGTATGACGCCAACCGTACCCGTTACCAGACCGAAACCGCCGTGGCGGTGAGCATGATCATTCTCGATCCGCCGGCGGAGAAGGAAGATTCGGTGGAGATGCGCGCCGGCAAAATCCAGATGGCGTTGGAATCCGGCGAGAAATTTGCCGATTTGGCCAAGAAGTACTCCCGCGACGCGAAGGCCAAGGACGGCGGCTCGTGGGGAAAGGTTAATCCCGACGATGTGTTCCGCCGCGAGATCGCCGAAGTGGTCCACAAGTTGAAGCCCGGCGAGGTTTCCGAGATGTTGAAGCTCGACGGTTACGGATACATTATCCGCAAGGACGACGATCAGGACTCGCGGATTCTCACCTTTGAAGAGGCCGCGCCGTATGTGGAAAGCCGTCTGCGCGCCAAGCTGGCCGAGAAGTATTACCGGGAGTGGATCGACCGGTTGCGTTCCGAGGCGTACATCAAGTTTTTTGAACTTCCCAGCTCGAAGTGACACCGTGAACCTTACCTCGCCATCCCAGGTTAAAGACTGGTGCATCGCCAACGGGTTCCATCCCAACAAAGTGCTGGGCCAGAATTTTCTGGTGGACCGCAACTCGCTGGACGCGATAGTCGCGGCGGCGGGGGATGTCGCCGGTCAACGGGTGCTGGAAATCGGTCCCGGGCTGGGGGTGCTTACCGAGGCGTTGCTGGCCGCCGGCGCGGAGGTTTTGGCGGTGGAGAAAGATACCCGGTTGGCGGGGCGGTTGTCCGAAGCTTTGGGAAATCCGTCCGGTTTGCTGGTGGTTGCCGCCGATGCGCTGCGGGTGGATTGGGACGAGTTGCTGCAGCCGGGATTTTGCGCTTGCGTTTCCAACCTGCCGTATTCGGTGGGTACCCGTATTCTGCTGGATTTGGCGTTTCGCGCCGGTGCACCGGAACGGTTTGTGCTGCTGGTGCAGAGTGAGGTTGCCGAGCGTTTCGCCGCGCCGGAGGGCAGTCCCCACCGGGGACAGGCCGGGGTGTGGTTGCAGTTGGATTACGACATTTCCGCCATTTGCCAGGTTCCGCCGACATGTTTCTGGCCGCGCCCGGAGGTAGATTCCACGGTGGTCCGGCTCGACCGCCATCCGTGCGGGCTGGCGGCGGAAGAGCGCAAGCGGTATTTTGAGCTGACCAAACTCTCCTTCATGCATCGGCGCAAACAGTTGGGAGCATTGTTGCGCAAGGCGGCCGGGGCGTTGGCCTGTTCCGACGCAGAGTTGTCGGAGCGTTTGAAAAAGTGCGGGTTGGACCCGAAAATCCGACCGGAGGAATTGTCGGTTTCGCAGTGGGAGTCGTTGGCAACGGTTTATGCCGCGGCAACCACCTGAAATTCATTGGGAAACAAAAGGAGGTTGCAATGAGTGGTATTGGACGTCGGGAGTTTATCGGTGCGGGTGCGGCGCTTTTAGCGGCTTCAGGGCTCGCGCAGGAGAAGAAAATCCAGGGGTTTGACGAAAAAGATCCCGGAGCATTGGCGGACGAGGCTTGGACGCCGTTTTCCGACCGCAAGGTCCGGGTCGGGATTGCCGGCGAGGGTGTGTGCGCGTTCGGGTCGGCGTTCGGTTTCCAGAACCATCCGAATGTTGAGGTGGTCGCCTGCACGGATCTGGACCCCGAACGTTGCAAGTTGCTCCAGTCTCGGGTCAAGGCCAAACGCACCTATCCTTCGTGCCAGGAGATGATCGCGAAGGAGAAGGAACTTGACGCGGTGTATATCGCCACCGACGCCCCGAGCCATGTCGAACTGGCGATTATGGCGCTGGACCACGGTTTGCACGTGGCGAGCGCGGTACCGGCGATTTTGGGTCGGGAGCAGTTGGAGTTCATCCCCAAACTGCTGGAGGCGGTAAAGCGTTCCGGCAAGGTTTACCAGATGAACGAGACCACCGCGTTTCGTCCGCAGTGTTTCGAGATGCGCAAGTTGTATGAGGCCGGCGCGTTTGGAGAATTGGTTTACACCGAGGGCGAATATTGGCACTACGGGCCATCCACTGGCGGAGTCGGATCGTACAACGGTTGGCGCAACGGACTCCCCCCGCAGTATTATCCCACGCATTCCAACGGGTTCTACACTTGCGTCACCCACAAGCGTTTCACCGAAGTCACCTGCATGGGCAAACCCAGTACCCAGGTGCGCTATCTCCGCTCGAACCGTTACGACAACAATCCGTTCGGCACCGAGATCGCGTTGTTCAGAACCGAGGAAGGCGGTATGGCGCGCATGGCGGTTTGCTGGGACATCCCGTCCGACGGCGGCGAGATCGGGCGTTGCTGGGGGCAGAAAGCGTTCTACACCAAGGATCGCTACGCCGGGCCGAACGAACTGGTCAAGGGCGTGCAGCGCAAGAAGCCGAATCTTCCGCCTGGTGTGCCGGCCGGAGACCACGGCGGCAGCCACGGTTATCTGATGGACGATTTCATCCGTGCCATCTTGTTGGGCAAGAAACCGGAAGTTGACGTGATTACCGCGCTCAACACCACGGTTTCCGGAATTTACGCCCATCTCTCGGCGGTCAAAGGCGGCGAGACGCTGAAGATTCCGTCTTTCAGTCTGTAAAAGATTAATCGGCTATGGCGAAGCTTTTTCTGTCGGCTAACGATTATTTGCGCGACATTTGGCGTTTGGCCAAGCTGGTGCTGGATGATGACCAATGGCATCCAACCTGCATTTTGGCGTTGTGGCGCGGCGGTGCTCCGGTGGGGGTGGCAATCCACGAGTATTTAGCCTACCACGACGTCAAACTGCGGCACATGCCGCTCAAATGCTATTCCTATACCGGGATCGGGGAAAACGCAGGGAATGTGGTGTTTGAGGGGGAGGAGGCGGTCTTTGCGGCATTGGGTCGGCAAGATCGGGTGCTGGTGGTGGATGATGTTTTCGACACCGGAAAAACCGCTCTGGCAATGCACGTCAAACTGACGGATTTGGGTATTGAATACCGTCTGGCCTGCACTTACTGGAAACCCTCTAAAAACACCACCAACCTTAAGCCGGATTATTTTGTGCGCGACGTTGACGACAGTTGGATTGTCTTCCCACACGAGATGCAGGGGCTTACGCCAGAAGAGATTAAGCAAAAAGACCCGTATTTCCGCTAGCTAAAGGTTAGTTTGAGAGTTGGACCGTTGACTGGTTTGACGGTTAGACAAGCGGCCAGCGACAAGTTGCCGGCCGCTAACTCCTAATCCCTAACCCCTAATCACGGATCCCTCATTCTTCATTTCTTCACTCCAGTTCTCGTTCTCTGTCGAAAAAGCGCATAATAATCTCCGCTTAAAAGATTGAAACCGCCGTTTTTGAAACGGCTGTTTCTTTTTGCGCGGAATTTTATTTTTCGCCCAAGACCAGTTTGGCGTGGGTGGCATACGCGCCGCGCGGATCGCGGGCATAGGCGGTCATGATGCGTTTGCCGATGCCTTCGTAATCTCCAATCCTGTACAGTGCGCGGGCTAGGGCAAGTTCCCGCAAACATAAAGTGCGTTCCCAATCGCCGTTTTTGTTGCTGTAATCTTTGAAAACCGGGATGTCTTTGCCCATGGCGATGGCGTGTCCGCCGATTTCCGGATTCTTAAGCAACTCGCCCAACACTTGCGCCCCGTCCGGTTTGCCGATTGCCTCCAACGCCAAACCGATGGCGCGGAAATGCGAGTATTCGTGCTGGGGTGAAAGCTGCGCCGCCTTCTCGATGATGGCTGGAAGCGCCTTGTCCGATTTGCACCGCCCGAGGCAGATGATGTAACTGTCGAGCCAGCTGACGCTGCGGTTGTATTGCCCCATGCCGCGATAATTCCACCCCTTGTCCCAACTGTCGGATTTGACCTTGTCAATCAGCAGCGACTCGCCTTCGCGGTCGCCCAACAATGCCAGCACATGGGCGTAAACGAATTTCGCGTCAGAATTGTTTTCGGCATCGCGGAACGCCTTGCGGAGCAACGGTATGCTGCGGGCGGAGTCAACCAGCAGCACTTGCAACCCCTGATACTTATCCGGCAATGAGGCAACCGCGTCCTTGAATTTCTGATCGGGCAGGGGATAAGAATCCTTCCATTTCATAACCTCTTCCGGCAGAATCTTCTTCTCAACCAGATGGCGCTGGAGTTTGCGAATGTCAACGTTACGGACCGCAACGCCGTCCTTGACCGACATGGCGGCAGCCACCCCGGCGGCATAACCTTGGTTCTGCACGTCCGGCTGCATTCTTAATATCGGCATTGCGTCACGGTGGGCGCTGATTCCCAAGCCGGTGACCAGCAAGCCGTCAAGCTTTTTGGGCAGGAAGCAGCGGTAGGGGAGGTTGACTTTCATGCCGTGGTGGCCGGGATCTTCGATGAAGAATTGTTCGTGCACGGTTTCGCCGTGCGAATCGAAGTTGCTGAAGGTTTGCACCACGACATCGGGGTAAGTGCGCTCGTTCACGACGTCGAGCGGCGACATGTAAAACGCTCCGACCATGCGGCGGCGTTCGCGGCTGTTGACCACCTGCGCCTGATCCCAAATATTGTTTCCCATGCTGAGCCGGGAGCGCAAAGCGAAGAAAAACAGATCGGCAGAATCGGTGTCGTCGCAGAATCCGATATCCGTGTTGGTGTAACTGGCCCCCATGTTGCGCGGGGTCATGCCCACCCCTTGCACCGCCAATTCGGCATCGGTGATGAATTCCGTCTCCTCGCCGGCCAAGGCGGGGAGTTCCGCGTTGCCGGTGCAATCGATCGCCACTTTGCACCGGATAACCCCGCGTTGACCGTCCGGAGTAAGCACCACCACGCCGGTCAGGCGTCCGTTCTCGACAATCACGCCGTTCGCCAGCGTGCCGTACCAGGTTTCAGCGCCGGATTTGCGGTTTTCTTTCCGATACCACTCCGACTTGCATTGCGACAACACCGCTCCGGTGGCTTTAACCCCGTCATCGATTTCCGAGGTGAATCCAACGCGGTTGCCCCAATAGTATGAGCCGATCAGACCGTCCGTCTGGACTCCGCCCATTTGATAAAGGTATTCGCAAACAATGGTCTTTGCTCCGAAACGGGCTGCGGCGATACCCGCCGGTCCGCCGCCGGTTCCGGCCCCGGCCACCAATACGTCGCACTCGGCCAACACCGGCAAATCCCGCGGCGCGGCGCTGACCGTTCCGGAGGTGTTTACCAGATACTGCGGCAATGGCTTGGTGTGTTCGCCGACCTTAACGGCGGTGTTTTCCGTCGGTTTGCCGGACAAGGTTACTTTTTGGACATTGGGACGTGTTTTTGCCAATTCGGCGGCGGCTTTGCCGACCCGCTCGCCAATCCGCATCAAGTTTCCGGGACGGGATAGAATTTCCGCGATTTCGCGGGGGGCATCCGCCAAGGCGCTCAACACAAAGATCCATTCGGCGTCTTTGGGGCGCATGGCGTTTATATCAAAACGCTCTGCGCCGGACCATTTTTCCGCGGAACGGGTTTTGCCGTAGAAATGGTCGGGCGGCAAGAATGACACCGTGTCGGCGGCCTCGGTTTGGGTAGGGGTGAAGGTAAGGTCGCGCACCTTCTGTTCCACTTCCGCGAACGAACGGGCGGAGCCGTCTTTCATTGGCAATTCGATGTCGCACAAGAACATGCGGGCGTCGATCTTCCCGGTTTCCCGGTTGCCTTGGACGCGCACCGGATAAATGCCGAGTTGTTCCGAAACCTTTACATGTTCGGCGTGCGGAGATTCGCCGGAAATGACGGTTCGCCGGAACACGTAGTTGCCGGCGGGGAAAGGCGCGGACGACGCGCCGGCCATCCGGGTCGGTTGTCCCCGCTCGGTGGCATCGATAATCACCTTTGCCTTAATGGCCTGGCGTCCGTTGCGGTTGGCCATCACCGCGCCGGCGGGCAGACCGCGTTCGTCGGTCAAGATGCCGCAGACCAAGGTACCCGTGAAAAACGGGATCGAATTGTCCAGCAGCACCCGGTCCAAGGTTTTTTTGACCCGGAGCGGGGTAGTGCGATCGGCCAGCGCCCGACCGGACTGGGCGTTTTTGGGATGCACCATGATCTCGCCAATCAGTTGCCGTGGATAATGTTCGTCTTTAACACATTTTAAGCGGAAGTAACGGTAAGGCTTTGTGATCGGCCAAGACATTTTGGCCCCTTCATAAAATTCCGCCGGAGAACTTTCCCATACCGTGTCGGGCGCGCTCCAGTTTGTGCCGTCAACGCTGCCGGAGAGGGCAATGGAGGCGGTGCCGAATCCGTCTTTCACATCGCGTTTGTAGATGACGGCGGTTACTTCCTGCGATTCGATAACCGCGCCCAGATCAACGGTAATGGTGACATCACCGCTGTATTGGACGCTGTCACGGGTGTTGTCGTCAAACCGCCCGTCGTTGAGTTTTTTGAAATTTGGGTCCGGGTGGGCTTTTTGCGCCGTCTGGTCGGCAGTGTAGGTGAATGGCAAAGATCCGCCGAGATTGTTTTCCGGAGTGAAAATGCGGCGGAAGATTTCGCACGAGCTGTCATCTTCCTCCTCCAACCGTAAACGCAGTTTGCCCGCCATATCCTCGCCGAGGTAAGGGCGCGGCGCGGCAAGGAAGACCTTCGCTCCGGCGGCTGCTGCCTGACGGGCTGCAGCCACGGCGGCGGTTGTTCCGCCGATAACCAACACGTCCACATCCTGAACAAGCGGGATTTCGCGTCCGGCTTCGGTCAAGACCGGTTCTGAAAAGGCGGAAACAGCAGACAAAAAGGCGGCGGCGGCGATGTTAAAGCGCATTGCGGACCTCCGGTTGGGGTTATCGGTATGTTTACAACAGGGAAGCGTTTAGGCGTCTTCCACGATTTTCGGCAACATGAATTCGGTGTCGTGTCGGGCGGGGGCGTTGTTTAGCGCATCCTCGCGATCCATCGACGGCACCACAACATCTTTACGGAAGGCGTTGCAGAGATCCTGCCCGTGCAGGGTCGGCTCCACACCCTCAACATTCAGTTCGCGGATTTTTTCCACGTACTGCACAATGGTGCCGAGCTGGCTTTGGAAGAGCTGCGATTCTTCATCGGTAAGCTTCAGCCGCGCCAGTTCCGCAACATAATTGACATCTATGGTGTTTTTGTCCATGCCGGGTATCCTTTATGGGTTAGTCGCGTTCTTCGATGGTGGCTTTTTCTCTCAATTCGTTGACGTGCGCCGCCATCAGCTCGCCGCGGCGGTTGTGCCGCAGGAAATCGCGGACCTGCTCGCGCACTTCGTCGAAATCCGGCTCCCCGGCATCTTCGTGCGCGGTCTTGTAAATAATGTGGAAACCGAACTGGGTTTCGATGATGTCGCTGACCTCGCCGTCCCGCATCTCAAAGACCGCCTTGTCGAACTCCGGCACCATCATGCCTCGGCTGAACCAGCCGAGCGAGCCGCCTTGTTTGCCGCTCGGGCACATTGAGTGGGCCGCCGCCTCGTCGGAAAAGTTTTTCCCCTCTTCAACAATGCGTTTGCGGATGGCGCGGATTTTGTCACGGGCTTCCTGCTTGGAGGTTTCGGTGTCGCCGTCGGGTGAAATCAGGATGTGCTGAGCCAACACCCGTTCCGATTTGGAATATTCGGATTTGTGGGCGTTGAAATGGGCGAGCAAATCGGCTTCGGACGGGTCTTCCGCCCCGGCGGTGATTTTTTCCACCAGTTTGTCCACCCGGCGCCCGCGCCGAAGCTGTTCGCGGAAATCGTGCAGCGAGGTCTTGCGCTCGGCCAGGGCGCGGTTCAGCTTTTCGTCGCCGCCCAACTGCTGCTTGATTTTTTCAAGCTGGTCGTCAACCTCGCCGTCCGTAACCGGAATGTCCAACAGGTTGGCTTCGTCCATCAGGAGCCTGGAGCCGATGGCCTGTTGCCTGGCCTGCTGGGTCAGTTGCGGCAGTTGCTGGCGGATTTGATCCTGCGGCATGCCGTGTTCGGCATAGAAACGTATCAAACGTTCCAGCTCAAACTGAATAACTTCTGGGGTGATTTCCCGACCGTTTACAAAAAGTCTTTTCATATTGCGCCTTATCGTTTACTTCAAGTTGTCCTCAATCCATTGCTCGGCTTCTTTGACCAGCTCTTTGTTCTTCTCCACCAGCGCTGGTTTTTTCTTGAAGCTGGCGTAGAGCGCGTTGAGCAGGTTTTCGTTCTTTAACCCGGTGACGTTGAGCTTCATCAGCGCGGCGAGCATCATGGTGTTGGCCGCCTTTGGCACGCCGAGTTTGATTGACAGATCGATGGCCGGCATTTGGACCACCTTGACGCCGTCGGGAACGGGAAGATTGAGCGGTACGGTCGAATCAACGATTACCGTGCCGCCGGGGTTCACTTCACTTAAGAACCGTTCGTAGGAAGGCTGGTTCATGCAAACCAGCACATCGGGATGGTCAACCGCCGGCGACCCCACCGGGGTGCCGGAGATAACCACCGAGCAGGAGGCGGATCCGCCGCGCTGTTCGGGACCGTAACTGGGGTACCAGGTGGTGAAACGTTTTTCCATGCGGGCGGCTTCCGCCACGCAAATACCGAGCGAGAGAATTCCCTGGCCGCCGAAACCGGCGAATTTCAGGCGCAGTTCCTTGGCGGAAGGATCCACCTCGGCTGCCGGTGCCTGCGATTCGTCGTTTTCAAAATACTCCCTGCAGGTTGGGGTGGCGGCGTCGGGCTTGCGCGGTTCGGCGGTGGCGGTGAGATCGCGGATAACGCCCACCGGATATTCTTTTTCCATCTGGTCAATGCAGAATTGCGCTGTCTTGATCGGGTCGAGGCCAAGATTGGTCGGGCAGGGGGAGATCACCTCGACGAAAGCGTAGCCTTTGGCGTCGCGCTGAATTTCCAACGCTTTGCGGATGGATTGCCGGGCCTGCATGATCCGTTTGGTGTCGGCAACCGAAACCCGCGCGATGTACACCGGAGCCTTAAGCTGGTTCAGCACCTCGCAAACGTGCATCGGGTAACCGCAGGTGAGCGGGTCGCGCCCGAAGGGGGAGGTTTTGGTTTTCATGCCTTCCAGCGTGGTAGGCGCCATCTGGCCGCCGGTCATGCCGTAGATCGCGTTGTTGACGAAAATCACCGCGATGTGTTCGCCGCGGTTGGCCGCTTGGAAAGTGTGGTTGAAACCGATCGCCGCGAGATCGCCGTCGCCTTGATAGGAAATCACGCAAGCGTTTTTGTGGGCGCGGTTGATGGCGGTAGCCACCGCCGCCGCCCGGCCGTGGGCGGCGCCGACGTTTCCGCAGTCCCAGTAGTAATAGCCGAACACTGAACAGCCGATCGGGTTGATGATCACGGTGCGGTCCTGAATGCCCAATTCAACCATTGCTTCGGTGACCAGCTTGTGGATAATCCCGTGTCCGCATCCCGCGCAGTAATGGGTGGCGCGGGTCTCTTTGCCGCTGCGGATGAAGGAGTCGTACATTCCCAAAGTTTTCTTTTCCGTCATTGTAAAATCCTCCGTTACGCCATGACGATTTTTGCGGCGGCCACCACTTCGTCCACCGACACCACCATTCCGCCCATGCGGTTGCAGAGCGAAACCTCCTGAAACCGTCCGGCTTTGGCCAGATGGAGCATTACGTCATCGCGGAATTGCCCGGCGCTCAGCTCCACCACCATCGCCTTGCGGCCTTCGACGGTTTTAGCCAGTGCGTCTTGCGGGAAGGGGTGAAGAGTGATGGGGCGGAAAACGCCCGCCTTAATTCCCTGGGCGCGGAGCGTTTCCGCCGCGGTCCGGGCGATTCGGCTGCAAATGCCGTAAGCCACCAGCACCAGTTCGGCGTCATCGCAGAGGTAGGTGTCGCTGTCCACGTCCTCGCCCATGTGGCGGTATTTTTCCTGAAGGTTGAGGTTGTGGTTCTCTTGCGCCGGGGCGTCAAGGAAAATCGAGGTAATCAGATTCTTTCGGGTGGCGGCATCGCCGTGTACCGCCCAACTTGCGGTGTCGGGACGCTCAAGTTCCTTTTCCGGAAGCACGAGGGTTTCCATCATCTGTCCCTGCAAACCGTCCGCCAGCACGATGGCCGGGGTAAGGTATTTGAAAGAGAGGGTGAACGCCCGCATGGTGAGGTCGCACATCTCCTGGACACTCGCCGGCGCCAGCACGATGCATTGGTAGTTGCCGTGGCCGCCGCCTTTAACCGCCTGGTTGTAGTCGCCCTGCTCCGGGTAAACGTTGCCCAAACCGGGACCGGCGCGCATCACATTCACGATAACGCCGGGCAGGTTGGCGCCCGCCATGTACGACACGCCCTCCTGCATCAGCGAGAAACCGGGACCCGAGGTGGCGGTCATGGTCAATTTCCCCGCGGCGGCCGCGCCGTAAAGCATATTGATCGATGCGGTTTCGCATTCCGCCTGCAAAAACTCGCGGCCAATCGAGGGGAACCATTTCGCCGCCGCATGGGCGATTTCGCTGGCCGGGGTGATCGGATAACCGAAATACATGTCGCAACCGGCGTACAAGGCGCCGATTACCACCGCTTCATTGCCTTTAACAAATTTCGTCATGGCCAACTCCCTATTTTTTCAAAACCTTAATCGCGTACGGTTCCGGACAGTTGTAAAAACAAATCGCGCAGCCTATGCACCCTTCGCCAATGTAGGCCGCCGGGGATACTCCGCGCCGATTAAGCCGGGCTTCGATTTTCAGGCAATGCCGTGGGCAGGCCGCCACACAGCGTCCGCAACTTTTGCATTCGTCCGCGTCAATTTCCGGTCTGGGCAGGTTTTCGGCCACGCCGCCATTCGTCTCGCTCATCACATTATTTCTCCTTGAATGCACCTTTTCCCAAAAGGTGAAGAATTAATATTAGCATATTCGCTTTAAAAACACAATGCCAAAAGCTATTCTGACGGTGATCGATTATGAGTATGCGACCCAGTCCGGCGAGCGGGCTTCAGCAAATGTTTTAATCAAATGTTTAAATTTTGGCAATAATTTCCCGTTACGTGCGTTAACACCAATTGACGGACGGCGCAATTTTTCAACATGGGTCTTGATTTATTGCTGCCGATAGCTTAAAATAACCAACTCATAAAACAGTTGTGTGTAGAGTAGGAGGTGCGGAATGAAACGGAAACTTACTGCATATTTGGCCTTGTCGCTTTTGACATTGGCAATGCCCTGCTTTGCCAGAGGCGGAAGTCATGGCGGCAGCCATGGCGGCAATGGCCCGTCCGGCGGCGGTCCGTCCGGTTCAATGCGTTCCGGGACACCCGGCGGCGGCGGTTTTTCCGGTGGCCAGCGCGCCATGCCCAACCCTGGCGGATTTTCCGGCGGGCAGCGTTCCGCTCCCAGTGGTGGCGGATTTTCCGGCGGGTCCCGTTCGATGCCCGGCGGCAGTATTCAGCGTAGTGTTCCCAGCGGCGGCGGATTCAGCGGCGGGCCTCGTTCGGCCCCAAGCCCGTCGCCGGTGCAGCGGACGTATCCCGGTCGTAGCGCTCCGGCCAGTGTCCCGGCCAGCGCCCCGCGTACCGCTCCCGGCGGTGTCAATATTCAGCGGAGTGCGCCTGGCGGTGCCAGCGTCCAGCGTAGTGTTCCCAGCGGCGGCGGATTCAGCGGCGGTCCCCGTTCGGTGCCAAGCCAGTCGCCGGTGCAACGGACATATCCCGGACGCAGTGATCCGGTCAGTGCCCCGCGTACCGCTCCCGGCGGCGCCAATATCCAGCGTACCGCTCCCGGAGGTGCTAACATTCAGCGTAGTGTTCCTAGCGGTGGCGGATTCAGCGGTGGCCCTCGTTCGGTCCCGAACGCGTCCCCGGCGCAGCGGACGTTCCCTGACCGTAGCGCCCCGACCAGTGTCCAGCGCACCCCTCCCGGCGGCGTAAATGGTCCGCACAGCGCGCCGGTTAACAGCGGATTGCATAGTGTCCGCAATGCGGGCGGATCCGCTTTCGGCGGCGGTGTGATGCACCATAATCCGAGCTATTCTTCGGGCGGGATAAACCTGGGCGGAGTGCAAAGGGTTCCCGGTTCCGGCGCGTTTGGACATTCCCCGATGTCCGGCGGGCGCGGCAGTTTGCTTGGCGGCGGTATGCATTCGATTCCCGGCGGCGGCACCTTGGGCCGGCATCGTGATTTCGGCCGCAGCATTGGCGGAATTAGGGATTGCCCGCCATCTCGCGGCAGCGGTTTTCGCCCCTCTCCCGCCCCCAGTTGGCATCCTTCGCCGCATTGGGATCGTTCCCCGCACTGGGGTCGTCCTCCGCACCACCATTACCGTCCTTACTGGTATGATGGGTTGGGGTTCGCCATCGGGGCGTTGTGGGGCTGGAATAGCTGGTATGGTTGGTATGGCCCGAATTGGCATTACGGTTACCGTTACCCCCGTTATTACTACAGCAGCTGGGATTACTATCCTTACTATTACCGCGACTACTGGTGGAATAGCGGTTGGCACTATTCACGGTTTTATTATGACGGTTGGCGGTTGGGCTGGTATGGCGGATTCTCCTACACCTACAATCCTTGGCCGGTTTACCGCGCGGCATATTACTATCCGACCACGACTGTGGTGTATGAGCAGCCGGTGGTGACGGCGTATACTCCGGTTAGCACGTCATCGTCGACGGTTCAGCCCGTCACGTATGCGGCTCCCGCTCCGGAGACCGTGGTAACGGAAACCGCCGCTCCGGCGGTTGAGATCCCGTGCGGTTGCGCCTGCGGATGCAACGGGGTGCGCCCCTGCGTGTGCAGTTACCAGTGCGGCGAAGAGTATTCCTTCTACGGCGATGATTTTGACATTGAGACATCGTTCACCTCTTATGCCGAGTCGCTGAATCCGGAGCAGATTTGGTCCTCTTACGCCAGGCTGGACGATCTGTGGGGGATTGAATAAAAGTGATGGCGGCGGACAACCGTAAGGAGATTCGTGTGAATTTTAATCGTGT
The DNA here is from genome assembly GCA_002309765.1 of Verrucomicrobia bacterium UBA1200. GTDB lineage: Bacteria > Verrucomicrobiota > Kiritimatiellia > RFP12 > UBA1067 > UBA1200. The sequence continues at coordinate 50,971 of DBXY01000031.1, read as the reverse complement.
GGCCACCTTGGCGGTGGCCTTAACCACCTGCTGGTACGGTTGCGAAACGGTGGAGCGGGCGAGGTCCGTTCAAAACGAGGACATTAAGGTTCCCGGCGAGTTCACGGTTACGCCCGAAACGGCTGGACTGATATCTGGCCGCGATTATTCGCTGACCGAACTGGAGCAGATCGCGCTGGAATACCACCCGTCGATCTGCCAGGCCCGGCAGGATTTGGAGTCGGCCAGACTGCAGTTGAATATGACCCGCTCGTCGCGGTTGCCGCAAATCTCGGCGAGCGGCGGTTACACCAGATCCACGGCAAACAACGCCGCTGTCCATCCCTACAGCGGCACCACCTCCGGATCCTGGAGCGGAAGTCTGGGGTTGGATTTGCTGGTGTACGATTTCGGGAAACTGGACGCGAGAGATCGCCAGTGCGTAGAACAGATTATCGCCGCCGAGGAACAGTTGCGGGCGACCCAGATTGAGGTGGTATATGCGCTGCGGACCGCATTCTTTGAACGCTTGCGCCGGCAGCAGCTGTTGGCCGTCGCGCTGGAAAACGCCCACCAGTACCGGGTGCATTTGGAAGAGGCGGAAAGCATGCTGGAGGTCGGCACCAGGATGCAGTACGACGTAACCAAAGCCAAAGTGGATTGGGGAAACGCCTGTTTGGACGTAATCACCGCCAGCAATAATGTCAAGACCGCGCAGGGCGACCTCAATTTGTCGCTGGGTCTGGCCGAATCTCCGCTCTACGGTTTAACGGAATCGGAACTGCCGCGTCCGCTGGTGGAGCATGATGCCGATATGCTGATGGTCATCGCCCGCGAGAATTCACCGTCGTTGGCGGTACTGAAGGCCCGCGAACGTTCGGCACTTTCTGCGGTGGACGAGATGATTGCCGAACTGTTCCCGGATTTGAACTTCGGTTTTTCGTTTGATTTGTCCGGGCGCGGTTTCCCGTTGGTTTGGAATTTTTCCGGCGCGTTGCGGGCAGCGGAAAATTTGTTTGACGGTAAACGCAATCTGGCGCAAATCGACCAAACGGTCACGGATTTGCGCAATGCCCGGTCGAGAGTGGCGGCGGCCGAACAAAATCTGTATTCCGATTTAGTTAAGGCGGTGGCGCAACGCGACAGTGCTCGGGAAAGCTCCGCTATCGCGAAAATGGTTTACGACCAGGCGAAAGAGAACCTTGCGATTGTCGAGGAGCAGTACCGGGTCGGCACGGCATCATCGGTGGAGCGTACCGATGCCCAAACTTCGGTGACCCAGGCGCACGCCAAAGTCGTTACCGCGTATTATGATGAGCTTGACGCGCAGGCTAAGATTGATTACCTAATTGGAATTGTGACCAGCGCGCAATTGAAGGAATAAAAAATGAAAAAGTTTCTGGTGTTTCTGTTTTTGGTTGCCGCACTGGGCGGGGGCGGTTGGTGGTATTATCAGCAGCGCGGACTGCAAAAGGGGCCGACGGTGCTTTTTCGTACCGTGGATGTTACCCGCGGCCCGTTGGTGCAGGAGGTTACCGCCACCGGTACCGTGGAGCCGATTAAAGAGGTCGCGGTCGGAACCCAAGTCAACGGACCGATTTTAAGCCTTTTCGCCGATTTTAACTCTAATGTAACCAACGACCAGGTGATCGCTTTGATCGACCCCGCCGTTTACGAGGCCGCATACAATAAGGCATGCGCCCAGCTGAAATCGAACGAGGCGAATGTTGAGAACATTAAGGTCAAATTGGCGTTGGCACAAAAAACTTTGGCCCGTCAGTGCGAGTTGGCGAAGCGCAAAATGGTCGCGCAGTCGGCATTGGACGACGCCGAGGCGGAGGTGGGGTCGCTTCAGGCCCAGTTGAAAGTCGCGGAAGCTACGGTGGAGCAAAGCAAATCCTCGGTTTTGGAGGCTAAGACCAATCTCGAATACTGCACCATCAAATCGCCGGTGGACGGCGTGGTAATCGACCGGGCGGTTGACGAGGGGCAAACCGTGGTTTCGTCAATGTCGGCGCAACAGCTTTTCACCATCGCAGTTGATCTGCGGCGCATTCAGGTCAAGGCCAGCGTTCCCGAGGCCGATGTCGGCATGGTCAAATCCAACCAGTTGGTGCGGTTCACCGTGGATGCGTACCGGAAGACTTTTGAGGGCAGGGTGGTGCAGATACGTCTGGCCTCCACCACGGAAAGCAACGTGGTTACCTACCCGGTAATCATCGAGGCGGAAAATCCCGGCATGATGCTGTTTCCGGGAATGACCGCCAATATCGCGATAGAGGTCGGGCGCAATGACAATGCGGTGATTATTCCCGCGGCGGCGTTGCGCTACACGCCGCAAAATATGGAGACTGAAATCAAGGGGCCCAAGGTTTGGGTTGATAACGGTCAGGAATCGCCAACTCCGGTCGGCGTGAAGATCGGGCTCTCTGACGGAACCCAGTATGCGGTTGAAGGCGCCGACGATCTGGTCGGGAAGAAATTGGTGGTAGGAACCCAAAGCGCTTCAGCTAAGGCCGGCAGCGACGGTAACCCCAAGAATCCCTTCATGCCTACGCCGCCGGGCGGAAACCGTCGGCGCAACGGTCCCCCCATGAGGATGTAAACTAATGATTTATCTGGACATTGGCGGTGTTTCTTCCAAGCTGGGACGCGATGAGCTGAAAACGGCTCTGTTTGCCGCATTGGACAAACTCGGCCCGCGTAAACGGGTGTTGGTGTTGCCGCCGGATTTCACCCGTTTCCACTCCCAGGCGGGGTTTCTCACCCAATGTTTTTACGAGTATTACGGCGAGTCGTTGGCGGCGGTGTTGCCGGCGTTGGGGACGCACTCTCCGATGACCGACGGCCAGTTGACGGAAATGTTCGGGAATATTCCGAAATCGCTTTTCAAGGTGCACAATTGGCGGACTGACGTAGTGACCTTGGGTACGGTGCCGCCGGAGTACGTGAGGGAAATCACCGAGGGCAAGCTTGATTTCGAATGGCCGGTGCAGGTGAATCGGATGCTGGTCGAGGGCGGTTTCGATTTGATCCTGTCGGTCGGGCAGGTGGTGCCGCATGAAGTTATCGGCATGGCCAACTACAACAAGAACCTCTTCGTGGGTACCGGCGGGGCGGTGGCGATTAACCGTAGTCATTTTGTCGGCGCGGTTTACGGGATGGAGCGGATAATGGGTCGTGCGGACACTCCGGTCCGCAAACTTTTCAATTACGGGTCCGATCATTTCGGTCACCTCTTGCCGCAACTGGTGTATGTGCAGACCGTGGTTGGGCGAGATGAACAATCCGGCGGGAATGCGGTGCGCGGTCTCTTTGTTGGCGATACGGTTGAAGTTTTTAACCGGGCCGCGGAATTGGCTTTGCAGGTTAATTTTGAAATGCTGGACCGCCCGATTAAAAAATGCGTGGTGTATCTTGATCCGGCGGAGTTCAAGAGTACCTGGCTCGGCAACAAAGCGATTTACCGGACTAGGATGGCGATGGCGGACGGCGGCGAGTTGTTGATAATGGCACCGGGCGTTAAGGAGTTCGGCGAGGATCCGGTAATCGACCGGCTGATTCGCAAATACGGTTATTTTGGGACGAGCCGGGTGTTGGAGGCGGTTAAGAACAACGCCGACCTTCAAGACAATCTTGGCGCGGCAGCCCATTTGATTCACGGTTCTTCGGAGGGGCGTTTCAACATTACCTATGCGGCTGGCGGCCTTTCTAAAGCGGAGATCGAGGCTGCCGGTTTCAGATACGCCGATTGTGCCGCAACGATGGCCCGTTACAATCCGGAGAAGTTGCGCGACGGTTGGGTAACGATGCCGGACGGCGAGGAGATCTTTTTTGTCAGCAATCCCGCCCTCGGTTTATGGAGTACTGCCGAACGCTTCAAAGGGTAACCGTGTTTCGCCGGATGTTTAACCAGCAGTTGAGGTTTGCCATGCTTCGTTTTGGTTTCGTTATGGCGTTGTGGATGTCGGTTTTGACGGCAATCGCTGGAGATCGGGTGACGATGCGGTCGCTTTTGTCGGAAATGCTTGACCCGGACACCAACACCTATCTGCCTCAACCTGGGCGCACCGCAAGATTGTGGTCGAGCTACGACCGAAAAAGCATCACCCCCGACCAGCCGGGATGGTTCGCTAACGACGACCACAGCCATTTCTTGAGCGTGTCGGCGGAGGGCGAGAATGAAGTCGGGTTGATGCTGGACGCCGCCGGGCCCGGGGCGATTACCAGATTCTGGATTACCGTGGCGGGTAACGCGGAGAAGGGGATCATCCGCATTTTTATCGACGGCAATTTGGTGGTCGAGGGTAACTGTCTTGAGGTAGTCAGCGGCGGCAAGATTTGCGGCGCGCCATTGTCCGACTCGGTGGCAAAAAGCACCGCATACAATCGGCGCGGCCATGATTTGTATTTGCCGATACCGTATGCCAAAAGCTGCAAGGTAGTTTACGTGCGTACGTCCGAAGCAAAGGACGGCGCTTTTTACTACAACATAGAAACCCGTTCCTACCCGTCTGAAACCGAGGTTGAGTCGTTCTCCCCGGCGGTGCTTAAACAGTATGCTCCGGCAATCGCCGAAGCCAACCACAAGTTGTCATGGCGGATGAACGGTTATGACAAAGCAATTAACGAGGCGTTATCGTTGGATGGCGTTATTCCGCCCGGCGGTGTGGCTACCCGTAAGGTCACTCGGTCTGGCGGCGGGGCAATCCGCCGCATGATCATGAACTTGAACAGCGAGTATGCTCCCATGTTGTTGCGGACCACGGTTTTGGAAATCGAGTTTGACGGGGAGCGCACGGTTTGGGCGCCGGTAGGCGAGTTCTTTGGCAGCGGCTACACTTACGAACCGTATTCAAGCTGGTTCACCGCCTGCACCGGATCGAATAAATTGGAGAGCCGCTGGGTGATGCCGTTTGAACGCGAATGCGTGTTAACGTTGCACAATTATTCCGATCGGGCGATTTCGGTTACCGGATCGTCGGTGGAGTTGGGCAATTACGCTTGGGACGTCAATCGCAGTATGCATTTCGGCGCGTGCTGGCATGAATATGCGGATGTTCCGTCCCGTCGCGGCGAACAAAAGGAACCGTATGATTTTGATTTCGTGGAGTTGGAAGGTCAGGGGTTGTTGGTGGGTACCGCGATATCACTTTGGCAACCGGTGACCGACTGGTGGGGCGAAGGCGATGAAAAGGTTTTTATTGACGGCGAATCTGTCCCGTCATTTATCGGAACCGGAAGCGAGGATTATTTCGGTTACGCTTGGGGACGCTACCAGTCGTTCGACCATCCGTTTATCGCCCAACCCATCGGCATCGGAAACGGAAGTAAATCATTGGACGGAAGGATTCGCCGCAATGTTGTCAATTTGCGGCATCGGGTGTTGGATGCGATACCGTTTTCCGAATCGATTAAATTCCACATGGAAATGTGGCATTGGAGCAAAGACATTAAACTCGATTTCGCGCCATTGGCGTGTTGGTATATGCGGCCCGGCGGGAAATGCAACCATAGCGTTGATGAGGAAGCGTTAAAACGGATGGTGCGGGTGGATATCGGCTACCCGTCGCCCAAAAAAGTTAAGTTGCCGCCGACTGCCAAACTGTTTGAGGATTTTGACGACGGGACGTATGCCGAGTGGATCGTGGAGGGTGACGCTTTTGGCAGCGCTCCGGCGCGCGGAACACTGCCCCGTCAGAATCCGGTTGACGGATACAGCGGCAAATATCTGGTCAACAGTTATCTAAATGGTGACGACACCACGGGTACGCTAACTTCGCGGGAGTTTAAAATCGAATTGCCGCACATTAATTTCCTGGTCGGCGGCGGAAACTTCGCGGAAAAAACCTGCGTGAATCTGGTGGTGGACGGGAATGTGGTTCGAACCGCCACCGGTAAGAACCGTGAGCGGTTGGAATGGGCAAGTTGGGCGGTTGGCGAATTCAAAGGCCGCACCGCCCGCATTGTCATAGTGGATCGGCAAAAGGGCGGTTGGGGCCATATCAACGCCGACTGCTTCTATTTCGATGTCGCACCGCGAACCGAATAAAATAGGTCCGGTTATTTCAGGGTGAAGAGCAACTTGTCGCCCGTTTTATACGTCCCTTCAAGCGGAATGATGGCAAACAGTTCTGTAACCACCGCCTCAGGAATTTCCGCTCCGTCGGCATTGTAGAGCTTCGCGTTCGGCGGCGGCGGGTCGTCAAACAGTACCGAGATTGAGCGGGCGGCTTTAACGTCAATCGATTTTTGGAATTGCATATCGCGTTTAAAGTTTACGATTATGGTCTTCCCGTTGACGCTGGCCGCGATGTCGAGCTTTTCTTCGGGGTAGGTGACCCGCCACGCGGGATCGCCGTAAAACGCCACCGTGTCGCGGTCCCAAACCAACCCCAACTCATCATTTGATTTAATGATTTCGCCATGCTTCTGAATGAATTTTCTGACGTTTAAATCCTCTTTGGGGTTAATGGCGATATCGAGCAGTTTGGCGTTACGTTTCCCGAGTTCCCACAGCAGCATCTGGGTACTGATGAAAAACGCCTCAGATGCGGAATGTCGTCCGGACTCGAACAGCGATTTCGCGCCCCAGCCGCAGTAGCCGTAAAAGGTGGGAACGGTGTAACCGATCATCTGCGCCACACCGCCGGTGTGCATCCAGCTGGTGGCCATGCAGTCTGGACGGTCAATGTGACCGATCAGGCAGTTACCGGCGGCTATGTAAACTTTGGGATTGTCGCAACTGATTGGGTAGTCCGCATTTTGGGAGCTGCGGAAAAACAGTTTGCCGTCCCGGTGCAAAAGCGAACCGGCGCGCTGGTTGTAGATTACCTGCCAGTCGTGTTCGGTGGCGTGGCCGCTGGTGACAAAATAATCCACTGGGATTTCATTGAAACATTTTGCGAGTGCCTCCACCGAGTCAGGCTCAAGCGTTTTTTCGAACTGAACCGTCCCGTTGATTTTTTTCGACCACAACTGGTGGCGGTTACCCTCGTCTGAGGCAAATCCGGACTCCCAACTGTCGAGCATATTGGGGTTGCCCATGCTTGACGCAATGCTTTTGACAGTTTTGGGGGCGGCATTGGATACCATTCGGAGCGCGTCATTAGCGTCATATCCGGTTACCACGCCCCAAATAGCATCGCCGTAAGGGTCGTCGTCGATATGTCGAAGCAGCTGTGCCGCTTCGACAATCAACTCGCGTCCTGCCATTTCGGGTTTGCTGACAAAGCATACGTAACGGGGCGATATCGACTTTAGTTCCGGCAGCAGATCGTTAATCTTCGAGACGTCAGCGTAGGTTAACGTTTTGGCTTTGTATTTGGCGACCAGTGTGTCCACCACCTTTGTCCAGGCGGGGTCGCTGGCGGTTGACGAGTCAACCGCAACCACATAATGCCAATTGCGGTGCAGATCGGATTTGCCGGAACGGCCTTCGCCTTGTTGGCATCCAAAGAGCAGAACCAGTGCCGACAACAAATAGAATTTGCGCATAATGCAATTACTCCAATAATAATTTGCAGTTGAGAAAAAACGGGAGGTTGTGCCATTCCCGCTGTCGATTAAAAATGCTATCACAGTTACCGATTGATAGTAAAGCCAAATCCGCGATTGTCAAGGTGTTGGCCCTCTGCCCATGTTCACAAAACAGCTGTTTTGCGCTTGGCTTTTGCCCCGATTAGCGGTATAATTTTGCGCCATGATACGAGTTGGAACAGGTTTTGATTCGCACCGATTGTCAGAAGGTCGCCGTTTGGTGTTGGGCGGCGTTGAAATCCCGCACTCCAAGGGGTTGCTTGGACACTCCGACGCCGACGCTTTGGCGCACGCTATAATTGACGCGCTGTTGGGCGCGGTGGCGGACGGGGACATCGGGCAGCATTTCCCCGATCGCGACCCGCAATGGAAAGACGCCGACAGCATGGTGTTGCTTGCCGCGACAGTAGAGCGGTTGCGCGAGGCGGGATGGAGAATCGTCAACATCGATTCCACGGTGTTGGCGGAGGCCCCGAAGCTTCGCCCCTACATCGATACGATGCGGGAACGGCTCGCCGCAGCGATGGGGATTGATGTCGGTTGCGTTTCGGTCAAGGCAAAAACCAACGAGGGCATGGACGCGGTGGGTAACCGCGAGGGCATTGCGGTGCAGGCCGTGGCGCTGGTGGAACGGTAATTTTGAAAGGATAGCGAAATGGCATTGGTAGTTTACAACAGTGAATCACGTTGCAAGGAACCTCTGGTTCCAATGGAGAACAACACGATCCGCATGTATACCTGCGGGCCGACGGTTTACAATTTCGCGCACATCGGAAATTTCCGGGCCTACACGTTCGAGGACGTGTTGCGCCGGGTGATTCAGTTCAACGGTTACGGTGTAAAGCAGGTGATGAACCTGACCGACGTGGATGACAAAACCATCCGCGGTAGCCGCCAGTCCGGCAAACCACTCAAGGAATACACCGCGCCCTATATCGCGGCGTTCTTCGCCGATCTCAAGACCCTCAACGTCCAGCCGGCGGAGGTCTATCCGGCGGCCACCGACCATATCCCGGAAATGATCGATTTGATCAAACGCCTTTTCGATCGGGGTTTGGCGTACCAGTCGGACGACGGTTCGATTTATTTCAGCGTCGCCAAACTGCCCGGTTACGGCCGGCTTGCGCATCTTGACCGCGAAAACCTTCGCGCCGGGGCACGGGTGGCGCAGGATGAGTACGAGAAGGAGAGTTACGGCGATTTCGCCCTCTGGAAGGGTTGGGACGAGAATGACGGCGATGTGGTGTGGGATTCGCCGTGGGGACGCGGTCGTCCCGGTTGGCATCTGGAGTGCTCCGCGATGTCCATGAAGTATCTGGGTGAAACCTTCGACCTGCATACCGGCGGCATCGACAACCTTTTCCCGCATCATGAAAACGAAATCGCGCAGGCCGAGGGCGCGACCGGCAAACTCTTTGTAAAAACCTGGATGCATTGCGCGCACTTGCGAGTGAACGGCGAAAAGATGTCGAAGTCGCTCGGCAACTTCTTCACGCTGCGCGACCTCGTCGCCAAGGGGTGGACCGGGCGCGAGATCCGCTGGGTGCTGNNTCGCTCGGCAACTTCTTCACCTTGCGGGATCTGCTTGAAAAGGGTTACACCGGTCGCGAGATCCGTTATGTGCTGATTAACGCCCATTACCGTCAGCCGCTCAATTTCACCTTTGACGCTTTGGCGGCGGCGCGGGTTTCGCTGGCACGGATTGACGAGTGTGTGGACGCGTTGACCGAACGGGCGGCCGGTGCGGCGGCANNGGCTGCCGCCACGCCGGATTGGGCGGCACAGGCGCTTCAAACTTTCACCGACGCGGTGAATGACGATCTCAATCTCCCGGAAGCGTTCGCGGCACTTTTCGCCTTGGTGCGCGATGCCAACAAGGCAATGCTCGCTCCAGGATTTGGCGCCGGTGATGCCGCCGCCGCGCTGGCGGTGTTTGACGCGATGGACGGTGTGTTGGGCTTGGTGCGTTTCGGACGCAAACAGCCCGGCGACGAACTTCCCGCCGAGATTGCCGCATTGGTGGAGGCCCGTGCGGAAGCCCGCAAAAACAAACAGTGGGCGGAGTCCGACCGGCTTCGCGACGAATTGGCCGCCAAAGGCTGGGAAGTCCGCGATTCCAAGGAAGGCCAGAAAATCCGCAAACTTTAAACGAGGTCACTTTTGATGAGCGAGGATTTGCGCGTTCCGTTGACGTTTGTACCGGTTTACAAGGATAATCTTTGGGGCGGCTGCCGTATTCCGGAAAAATACCATCGCTCCGGTACCCCTGAGGTGTGCGCCGAATCGTGGGAGATTTCCGCGCATCCGGCCGGGGTGGGAGTGGTTGACGGCGGCCCCTTCTCCGGACGGCGGTTGGACGATTTGGCGAAAGAGTACGGCGCGGCGTTGACCGGGACGAAAGCCCCTAATCCGGGTTCGTTCCCGCTGCTTTTTAAAATCATTGATGCCCGTCAGGCTTTAAGTGTTCAAGTGCATCCCAACAACGCCAACGCCGCTGCCACCGGCGGTGAGCCGAAAACCGAGATGTGGGTGGTGTTGGACCGTACCCCGGAAGCGAAACTTTACGCCGGTTTGAAACGCGGCGTGACACCAGAAAAGTTGCGCGGGGCGCTCGCCGACGGTACGGTGGACCGCCAGTTGGTTGAACTTCCGGTTGAGCCGGGACAGGCGTTGTTTATTCCCGGTGGAATGATGCACGCGATTGGTGCCGGCTGTCTTATCTACGAGGTGCAGCAGAGTTCCAACACCACCTATCGCGTGTTCGATTGGAACCGTGTCGGAACAGACGGGAAACCTCGCCAATTGCACGTTGAAGAGTCTTTCAAAACCATTGACTGGTCGTTGCCGCCGCCGCAGATGATTACCCCGGAGTCGGGCACTCTCGAAGGTCGCAACCGTTGGTTCCCGGTGGTTGCCTGCGATTATTTCACGCTGCGCAAGCTGGAATTGAACGAGCCGTTGACGGTTAAACAAGACGGTTCGTCGTTTACGGCGTTTTTTGTGGTTTCCGGTTCGGTGGAATTGTCGTCAGGCGGTGAGACTGTCGGTTTGGGTGCGGGACGAAGTGCGCTGGTTCCTGCGGCGGCTGCGGAGTTTTCACTGCGGCCGGCATCCGGTTCTGTCGAGGTGCTGGTTACAAGACTTTAAGTAAAAAACGGTTAGGAGTGGTTATGGGCGGATTTTGCGGAGTGGTCTCAAAAAATGACTGCATGATGGATTTGTTCTTCGGTACGGATTACCATTCTCATTTGGGTACGCACCGTGGCGGTATCGCGGTGCTGGACAACGGCACCTTTGAACGCTCGATTCACAACATTCAAAACGCGCCGTTCCGGAGCAAATTTGAGCGCGATGTAACGCGTATGACGGGTCGGGTCGGGGTAGGGGTGATTTCCGACACCGACCCTCAGCCGTTGGTCATGACTAGCCATCTTGGAATGTTCGCCATCGTTACGGTCGGCATGATCGCCAACATCGAGCAATTGATGACGGAATTGTTTGAAACGCGAAAATTACAGCTCCAGTTCTCCACCACTTCCGGGATGGTCGGTCCTACCGAATTGGTTTCGGCGATGATCGCGTCGGAAGATTCGTTCACAGCCGGCATTCAGGCGGTGCAGGACAAGATCGAGGGCAGCTGTTCTATTTTGCTGGTTACTTCGGACGGGAAATTTTACGCTGCCCGCGACAAGTATGGGCGCACTCCGGTGATTATCGGTCGCAAGGCGGATTCGATGATTGTGGTGCAGGAGTCGTGCGCGTTGACGAATCTGGGATACGATTACGTACGCGATCTCGGTCCCGGCGAAGTGGTGGAGATTTCCGTGGACAGGGTACAGACTTTGGTACCGCCCGGCGACAAGATGGCGATCTGCTCGTTTCTTTGGGTTTATTACGGTTATCCGGCATCTTCCTACGAGGGGCGTAATGTCGAGTTGGCCCGTTACCGTTCCGGATGTTTGCTGGCCCGGCGCAATCCGATTGACGCCGATGGAGTGTCAGGGGTGCCGGACAGCGGAACCTCGCACGCTTTGGGTTACGCTCACGAGTCGGGATTGAAGTACATCCGCCCGTTCGTGAAATACACTCCGACTTGGGCACGCAGTTTTATGCCGAGCGACCAGCGCCAACGCGACCGCGTGGCATCGATGAAGCTGATCCCGATTCCGGGATTGATCAAGGACAAACGTTTGGTTATGTGCGACGACTCGATTGTGCGCGGCACCCAGCTCGGGCATCAGGCCAAACGTTTGTTCGCCGACGGTGCCAAAGAGGCGCACATGCGCATCAGCTGCCCGCCGTTGCTTTATGGTTGCAAATTCCTTAATTTCTCGCGTTCCAAATCGATTTATGATTTGATCACCCGCCGTTACATCCGGGTACAGGAAGGTGAGAACCCCTCGGATGAGGTGGTTGCAAAATACCGCGATCCCGATTCCCCGCAGTATAAGGCGATGGTGGAGTATATCCGGGCGCAACTGGGGTTGTCCTCGCTGGCTTTCCAGCGGTTGGACGATCTGGTGGAGGCGATCGGTCTGCCGCGTGACAAGATTTGCACCTACTGCTGGACGGGCGAGGATGTTTCCTGCAGTAATTGCGCCCACAATTGCGCCTCTTGTCCCCACGCCGCCAACACCTGACGTTATCCGGTATTATGGAAAACGCGCGTCCTGATTTGTTGCCGGACGAGTGGCCGGTTTGGGGAATCGCGGCGCTGTTCGTAGCGCTGGCGGTCTGCGGCTGGCTGATCGCCCGCGCAGCGGACCGGATGTCGAGAATTCCCAAGATATGCGTGCTGTTTTCAAAATTGGCGTTGGCGGTTGCCGCCGCGTGGAGCGGTTTGCAATTGCTGGCGAGGTGGTTGTCGTTCGCTTGCGGTTGGCCGCTTTGGGTGCCGTCGCTGATGATTGGCGGCGGAATAATGGCGGTGGNNCGCCCGCCACTTCTGAGGAATACGGACATTGCGGCGGCACCGGGAAAATTATGTTTGCAATCCGCTCGGCGCTGATTGTATTGGTGGCGCTGATGCTGATGCAGCCAGTGGTGGTTTTTCTCACCAACCGGAAAATTTCGCGCCGCGTGGCGGTGCTTACCGATGTTTCCGATTCGATGCGGTTCGTTGACCGGCAATGGCAGGCAACGGATTTGGTCGTATGGCATCGCCGTCGGACCGGACGCGGCGATTCGGCCCGTCTGGCGAGTTTGGCGTCCGACCCGGAGAAAGCCGGTGCCGTATGGGAAAGCCTGCCTGACGCCGATCGGCAAGCGACCCTTAAGTTATGCGAAACTTCCCGTGTCGCATTGGCGGAAATGCTGTTGACCGGCGATGACGGCGCACCGGGAATTCTTGCCACCTTGAGTGAACGTTATGACGTGGCCCGTTATAATTTTGCCAAAAATCTGGTTTCGGCGGGTATGGGCGATTTTGCTTCGATCGGATCCGCGGTAACGGTGTCCACCGATATTACGGGCGCGTTGGAGGGGGTAATTCAGGAGATCCCTTCCGAGCAATTGGCCGGAGTGCTGCTGCTATCCGACGGTCTCCACAATTCGGAAAGTTCGGTTTTGCCGGTAATGCGCCGTTTAGCCGCGCAAGGGGTGCTGGTTTGCAGCGTGATGATGGGCGGAACGAAGTTGCCGAAAGACCTTTCCATCGCCGATGTTCGGGCCCCGGAATCGATTTTTCTCGGCGACCGGGTGAGGTTGGTCTCTGCGGTGCATGTTTGCGGGATGCTTGGGCAATCGGTTAAGGTTCGGTTGCTGCGCGGCGGGGGGGAGGTCGATTCCCGTGTGCTCAATGTGCCGGATGACGACTGGACTGGGGAGGTGCGGCTTTCCCACGAACCTGACGAACGCGGGGTTGAACGCTATACGGTGGAGGTAGAACCGGTGGAAGGTGAGCTCTTCCGGGAGAACAACCAATGGCCGGTGGAGGTGGCGGTAAGCGATGACCGGATTAATGTGTTGCTGGTTGACCGTTCGCCCAGATGGGAGTTTCGGTATTTGCGCAATCTGTTCTTCGGCCGCGATAAATCGGTAAACCTGCAGTTTTGGCTAACCAATCCCGACCAGTTGGCCGGCGCGGCGGAGAAATCGTTGCCCCCTGCTTCGGCTGTTCGGGCGTTCGGCGATTCCGAATCCGGCGGCTGGCCGGTTAACGATGCGGATTGGCGGGCGTTCGACGTGATAATCTTGGGCGACTTGGGACCGGATGTGCTGTCCGACGCGGTGCAACGCCAGATTCGCGCTTGCGTGGAAGAGCGCGGAGCGCTATTGGTGGCCATTGCCGGTTCGCATGCGATGCCGTTCGCATTTCCGCCGGAATCGCCGTTTGCCGAACTCTGCCCGTTTACGGTTGTGTCCCGGCCCGACGGTTATTGGCCGACCGCCGATGACAAATTCCGTCTGGTTTTGACACCCGCCGGACAGGAGCATCCGGTGATGTCTCAGTCCGGCAGTGTATCGGAAAACGAAGAGTTTTGGCGGTTGTTGGAGCCTTTCGACTGGCATTTGCCGGTGGTGGCGAAACCTGGCACCGAGGTGCTGGCAATGGCGGTGGAATTGGGGGAAGGCGCCGAACCCGCGTTGACCGATGTTCGGGACGCCACCGAGCATATCAGTCGGATTATGAGTTACCGGAACCGCCACGCGTTGATAGTGGCCAAGAATGCGGGACGCGGCAAGGTGTTGGGCTTGGGATTCGACCAGACTTGGCGGTTGCGCTACCGGATCGGCGATGTCCGTCACCACCGTTTTTGGGGACAGGTTTTGCGTTGGGGGGTAGGGGAACGTTTGCGTGCGGGTGACGAACATTTGCGCATCGGGACGGACAAATTGGTTTATGCTTCAGGTGAACCGGTGCGCGTTACAGTGCGTTTAAATGATAAAGGCTTTCCCGGTGCGGAGCGATCCAGATTGGAGGCCGTGCTAACTAACGGCGAAGACGCGGAAATATCCCGTGCCGGGTTGTTGCCGCGGGATGGTGCCGACGGCTTTTATGACGGTACGGTTCAGATTCCTTCCGTGGTGTCGGGATCATGTCGCCTGACGGTGCGTGGAGAATCGGGTCGGCTTGGTGACGCGGCGGCGGAACTGCTGGTCTCCGCCACCAAACGTTCCATTGAGTTGGGACGGACCCGCCCTGATGCCGGAATATTGGATGTGTTGGCGTCGGGGACCGGCGGCAAACGGTTGCGTCCGGATCAGGTGCCGGATTTGGCGGAGGCCTTTGGCGAGCCAAGCGGGCTGTTGCGGGAACATCACGAAATTTTGCTGTGGTGTCATCCGTTGCTGCTGTTGCTGCTTGGGGTTTTACTGTGTGCCGAATGGCTGGCGCGAAAGCGGTCAGGGTTGGTTTAACGGCAGATACGGTGATGGCGGAGAATTTGTTTGATTTTTCAAGGGTGAGGATTGATCCGGCATTGGCCGGTCGGATTCCCCGTGCGGTTGCGTTCCGGCGTCAGCTGATTCCAATGGCGGAATTCGGCGGGGTGTTGCATTTGGCTTGCCTATATCCGCCGGACGAAGCGACGCGCCAACTGTTGCGCCGCCAGACCGGCGCGTCGGCCATGGAGTTTCATCCGGTTGACGCCAACGAACTGCGTCGCGCTCTTGTGCGGGTTTACGGCGCTGAAACCGCATCATCCAGAACCGGCGCCGCTGAGGACGCGGTGGCGCTGGCGGACGAAATTTTCCGCGCCGCCCGATTGCGCCGCGCTTCGGACATTCACATCGATCCGAGACGCGATGCGGTTCAGATCCGTTTTCGGGTGGACGGGGTGTTGGAGGATTACCGCGCCTTTCCATTGGAACAGCACGCGCCTTTGGTCAGCCGTATCAAGGTGCTTTCCGGCATGGATATCGCCGAACGCCGCGCCCCGCAGGACGGCGGTTTTTCGTTGGGCCCGCTTCCCGATGATCCGGCTACGGCGGTGGATGTGCGTTCCGCGACCCTTCCCACCCGTTACGGCGAGAGCATAACCTTGCGTTTGCTGGGGTCGGACCGCGACCAGTTGACTTTGGAACGGTTGGGGATGCGGGCGGAACATCTTGAAAGCGTAGAACAGATGCTCGCTTCCCCGCACGGGTTGTTTCTGCTCACCGGACCTACCGGATCGGGAAAATCCACTACGCTGTACGCCTCGATCCGTCGCCTTTTGGCACAGGGCGGGTTGAATATCCTGACGGTGGAAGACCCGATTGAATATGAGATCGACGGCGTTTCCCAAGCGGAGATCGACTCTGCCGACAAAGTGACTTTCACCAAAGTGCTGCGTTCGCTGTTAAGGCATGATCCGGACGTGATTATGATCGGGGAGATTCGTGACACCGAGTCGATGGATGTGGCGGTAAAAGCCTCGCTAACCGGCCATCTGGTTTTATCCACCCTGCACACCAACACTGCGGTTGGCGCGGTTACTAGGTTGTCCGACATGGGGTTGGCCCCACACCTTATCGCCGCCACGCTGCGGATGAGCATCGCCCAACGCCTGGTTCGTAGGTTGTGTCCGGAATGCCGCCGTCCCGCCTCGCTCACCGAACTGGAGTCGCGTCTGCTTTGTTGTCCAGATGCAGTCGGCAGCACGGCTTTCGTCCCGGAAGGGTGTTTGTCATGCGCGGGGCGCGGGTATCTGGGCCGCGTGGCGCTGTTCGAGCTTTTTGCACCCGACGCAACCGCCGCCTCGATGATTGCCCGGAATGTCGAAGAACACGAGCTGCTGGAATATTTGGAGAGCCAAGGTTACCAAAACCTTTATCATGACGCGCTCTGTAAAATCGCCGACGGTACGGTAGCCGCCGCCGATGTCTGTCGTGAAATCTAGAGGTCGTGGCTATGGTTTTTCGAGCGACAATTAAGACTCCGGACGGCAGACGGCTGTCGCAAAAGATTGACGCGGCTGATCGCGCTGCCGCGTTGCGACAACTGCATGCGGATGGCGCGGCGGTGCTGTCGCTTGAGCCGGACAGATCCGTCGGGGGCGGATGGCGGATGCCAGATTGGCGAATATTTGGGAAGCCAAGGGCGTTGAATATCGAATTCGGTTTGCGCCAGTTGTCATCGATGATTAAAAGCGGGTTGTCGCTGTTGGTGGCTTTGCGTACTGCCGCCGAACAGTCGGGCAGCCGCGGTTGCGCCAGAGTGTGGAATCGGATTGCGGAACAGATTGAGTCCGGGCTTTCGATGCATGATGCGATGCGCGGTTACGCTTGTTTCGATGCCTACACCTTGGCGTTGGTTAAGGTGGGGGAACAGACCGGCGAATTGGAAATGACGTTACGACGGGCGGCGGAACATTTGGAACAGACGCGGGAGATGCGGATGATGTTGGTTAACGCGTTGATCTATCCCACATTGGTGGTGGTGATGACCATTGGGGTGGTTGCCCTTATGGTAGTCAAGGTGATACCACAGATTGAAACCTTCCTGTCGCAAGCCAATCAGACATTGCCGGCAATCACCCGGTGGTTGTTGGATTTTTCCAATTATATGCGCGTTAACATTGTGCGAATTTGCGTTGTATTGGCGGCGATACCGTTGTCATTGTTTTTAATCCGGCGTTTCCCGTATGGTCGAGAACAGACCGATCGTGCCGCACTATATCTGCCGGTTATCGGGAAAATTTTGCGTTTGTCGCGCACCGCGGTTATGGCGCGCGGATTGTCGATCCTGCTGGAGAGCGGGGTGTCGCTACTGGATGGGTTGGATACGGTTATTTTGCTGGTGCGGAATAGTCGGTTGGTGAAAAGGCTGCAAGATGCCAAGACTGCGGTGATAGGCGGCGAAAGCCTTGCCGGGGCGTTGTCATCCGCACCCGAATTTATGCCGATGCTTGCAAAGATGACCGCAGTCGGCGAATCGACCGGAACCTTGGGCAGCACGCTTGCGGAGATTGCCGATTTCCATGAAATGCTGCTCAAGAATGCGATCAAACGGTTCGGCATCATCATCGAGCCGGTGCTGATCGTCCTAGTGGGCGGAATCGTGGGGTTTGTTTATACCGCGTTTTTCATGGCGCTATTCTCCATCGCCACCGCGTCGTGACTTCGGTCTAGGATTTGGCGGTTGGGCTAGAACAGTGCCGCCTCCAGCGCCGCGCAGACCGCGTGGTAGACCGGCAGATGAAGCTCCTGGACTTTAAACGTCTCGGTTTCCGGCACCTTGATCGCCGCATCCGCGAGTTCGGAAAGCCGTCCGCCATGCTGCCCGGTAAAGGACACCACCCGGATGCCCATCGCCCTTGCCGCAAGGGCGGCGTTGACGCAGTTGACGCTGTTTCCGCTGGTGGAGAGCGCGACCAGCGTGTCGCCGCTCCGCCCCAGACCGACCACTTGCTGCGCGAAGGCGGTTTCCCATGCCACGTCATTCGCGAAGGCGGTGATGATCCCGCTCATCGAGACCAGCGACACCGCCGGCAACGCGCCCTCCAGTTTGGACGCCAGTTCATCCGGCAGTCGCGCCGCCAACTCCCGGTTCAGCGGCCGCCGCCGCATGAACGACTTCATCAGCTCGCCCACGATGTGTTCGGCATCCGCGGCGCTGCCGCCGTTCCCGCACACAAGGGCTTTCCCGCCGTTGCGATAGCAGGCGTAAAGGATGTCAAATGCCGCGTGTATGGCGGTTTCGCAGACCTCCAGTTGCGGATATCGGCCGGAAAGTTGGGCGAGGATGTCCTTTGGGGTAGACACCGAATCCGGGTGGCTCATTTTCGCGCCTCCGTCAGCAACGCGGCGATGGTGTGGAAGTCGAACGGCGGCTCGCCGTACAGGAACCAATTGGAGTGTTTTTCCCCGCCTTGTTCGTATTTGATAGAGAGCACTCCTTGTCCGGTCCAAGATACGCGGTCAATCACCGCCGCCGCGTTGACCGGCACATCGTAATCTTTTTCGACCAGCACTTTTCCGGTGGCGAGGTCGGATACGGTGACTTTGCCTTTCACGGGTTGCAGGGTGTCGTTTACCGCGCTGAGGCGTCCGTCATCGGTGATGCACACGAGTTGGTTGAACTGCGAGTTGCGGATCACGTGGTAAGCGAGTTTCTTTCCGCCGTAGTAATCAACCACCGCGTCGGATATCTGCGGCCATCCGTCGCGCACGTTCCACCAGATCAACCCGTTTTTCTTTTTGAATTTGTCGGCGCGGAAGAGTTCGACAAAGGTCTTCATCGCTTCGGCTTGAACGGTTTGCGAGGCGAGGATGAATTCATCGAAATCGGTCGGCACTTCTTTGAACATGATTTTTATCTGGTTGGTCATGAGCGAGTTCCGCCGCGACCCGAAACCGTCCATCCAGGGGTCGGAGGCTTTGAACTGCCACTCTTCATTCCAGTGGAAATCTTTCCATGGGTCGTTACCGGTGACTTCGGTCCAGGGATAGGCGTTCCCTTTACTCATCATTTTCTCTAGCGACGCGCGGTTCGGGCATCCGTGATAGCCCATTTCGCTCGCGAACCAGCACGGGGAGTTAGTGTAGTAGCCGACCTTGTAATAGGCCCGCGCCCCCCACAGGTGGTCTTCGCTCGGTTTTGCTTTGCCCGCGACAACATCGGGCGAGAAGTAGGGGGAACTGGGCAGATAGGGCCGGGAGACATCGAATTCCTTGATTACCAGCGGCAGCGTAACGCGGCTGGTGACGTCATCCCCGGGATTCCAGTTGACGGTTTTTGATTGGCCCAGCCGCCAGCGCGTTGCGCAGTCGTTCTCGTTGTTGCCACTCCACAGCGCAAGCGACGGATGGTTGCGGAGCCGCAGAACCACGGAAACCGCCTCTTCGCGGGTTTGCCGCTGGTAATCGGGATTGAACGGGAACATCGAACATCCGGTCATGAAGTCCTGCCACACCAACACCCCGTTTTCGTCGCACCAGTCAAAGAATGCGTCCGGTTCATACACACCGCCGCCCCAGACGCGCACCATGTTGCAGTTCAGGTCTTTGAACAATTCCAGCGTGGAATGCAGCAGCGCCGCGTCGCGGCCATGCAACGCGTCGAGCGGGACCCAGTTTGAGCCTCGGATATAAATCGGTTCCCCGTTGACTTTGAAAAGGAACTGCCCCGGGCGTTCGGCGCTGTACACGTCATCCCGCACCAGTTCGACGGTGCGCAGCCCGATCCGCTCTTCTTTCCTTGCCAAAAGGCGGTTGTCGGAATCGGTCAATTCGATGGAGGCGTTATACAAAACCGGATCGCCATATCCGCGCGGCCACCAGAATTCAACATCTTGCACCGACATTGCGAAGGATTGGTGGAAATGGCGGGCCGGGAAAGATTGTTCGGAAATGGTTTTCCCGTTCCTCGCCAAACGTATCGAGACTTTGGCCGACCCGATTTGCGAGAATGGCATCCGGATGCGGCAGGATCCGGATATCTCCGCCCTCCGCGCCGCGCGGTCGACGGATTTGACAATCCAGCTGGTCTGGTCGATGTCGGCTTCATGCCGCCGCACTTCAAGCCGCACGCCCCGCCATAACCCGGAGACAAAAAGCCGCGGAAAGATGTCCCATCCGCCCATGTGCCCGGCCTTGCGGTAGGGTTCGCCCTCGGCTCCGCCCTGCATGGTGTAACCGAGTTCGCCCAGCGTCTTGTCGCGCGAATCAATGAACACGCTGCGCAAAAGCACCTGCACGGTGTTTTCGCCGTCTTTCAGTTTGCCCGTCACGTTAAAACGGTGCGGAATGAACATGTTCTCCGCTTCGCCGATCTTTTCACCGTTGATAAACACGTCCGCCAACGTGTCAATGCCGTCGAAAACCAGTTCGGCGGTTTCGGTTACCGCCGCACAGGAAAAGGTGCGCGTGTAGAGCCATTGATAGCCCTCGTATTTCCGGAACTTCAAGGCGTTCAGCCCGATTTCCGGATCGGGCAGAATCCCGACCCGCGCCAAATCGAGTTCGCAATTCCCCGGCACGGTTGCGGCGGTGGTCTCATGGGCGGGGATGTCCAGCGTCCGGATTGCCCCGTGTTCCGGTTGCGGCCAGTAGTCAAGTTGCCATTCGCCGTCCAACGACAACGGCTCAATCGATGCATACGCGGCGGCGCACAGCGCGGTCGCCAGCGGGATCGTAATCATTCGCTTGTTCATTTCGACGGTCACCTCCCGTTACATATTGGCCACGGCGAGCGCGGCGTAGTCGCCGATGTTTTCCGAGAGTCCGGCCGGGACAATCCGGCAAACCTGACGCGCCAGCGGCAACGCCTCGCGTTCAAGAATCGGTGAAACCTCACGCATGAAACGTTCGGACTGGCGCATGAAAACGCCGCCCAGAACGATCACTTCCGGGTTCAGGATGTCGATGGTGTAGGCGAGGATGGTTGCAAGATGCGTCGCGGATTCGCGGAACACGCCCAGGCAGAATTCGTCCCCGTCATCGACCCGTTTGAAAAGTTCCTTGGCGCTGAAATCGTCCGGCAGCGCGATCCCCCGCTCCTTGGCCCGGATATTGGCCAGTTTCGCCATGCCCGCGCCGGAGCAGAAGCCCTCGGCGCTGCCGGCCTTATTGTATCCGACCGGACCGTCCGGTGCCAACCGGATGTGGCCGATCTCCCCGGCGTTGTCATTCGTTCCCGCGTAGAGTTTGCCATCAATGATTATTCCCGCCCCGAGACCGGTGCCGAAGGTCATGAAAACCATATTGCGGCACCCGCGCCCGGCTCCGAATTTCCATTCCGCGTACGCGCAGGCATTGGCATCGTTCTGGAGATGAACCGGCACGTTGAAACGGTTGGAAAAGAACTCGACTGCCGGAACGTTATCCCACCCCGGCAGGTTAGGAGGACTCATGATGACGCCGCGCCGGGAATCCAGCGGTCCGCCGCAACTGATTCCGATGTTGTCAAACCGCCGGTTGAGTTTTTCAATCCGCGAGGCGAACTCTTCGAGCGTTTGCCGCCACGTTAGTCCGGCGGTTGGGAATTCCTCCCGGTGGAAAATCTTTACGCTGTCCGCGGTACACTCCCCGGCGGAGAGCGCGCATTTGGTGCCGCCGATGTCAATGCCAAGCGAGGTTTTGAAGTTCATGGGGATCTCCGTTTAATGGTAGGGAAAAGAAAGGGTTATCGCCGCATTAACAAAGCGCGGGCAAGCCCGACGGTTAACGGCATGGTTAGAATGGACAACAGGGTGGTCAATGAAACTGTCGCGACCGAAAGATGGGTGTCTTGGTTGAATTTCGCGGAAAACATGGTGCACATTGCCGCGACCGGAGCGGCGGCGGCAATCACTGCGGCGAGGGCCATAATCGGGTCAATCCCGCGCCATAGCATAAAAGCCCCGATGGTCAGCAGCGGCACCACTACCAGCCGCAGCGCCATCGCGAGGTGGGCGGTAGGGCAACGCAGCGCCGCCGCGAGTTTCGCGTTTCCGAGGTAATAGCCGATCACCAGCATC
>DBXY01000031.1:0-29033 GCA_002309765.1 Verrucomicrobia bacterium UBA1200 | reverse complement strand
CAGCCGCAGCGAGAAAACAAACAACGGCAGCCCTATGGCCAAACCGATGGTGCCGGGGTTGATGAACAACATTCTGGGGTTGATCTCTTTGACGCTGCCGCACATGAGTACCAGCCCGTAACTCCAGACAAAGAGGTTGAACACGGCGATAATCGCCGCGCCGTAGAACACGCCGTCTTTGCCGAGCAGTGCCGATTGCAGCGGAATGCCCATAAAACCGGCGTTTGAGAAAACCACCGCGAACCGCAGTACTCGCTCTTGGCGTTTGTCAGCGGTATGTACCAACAAAGTCGCGAAAAGGATGCACAGCAGATGCAATCCCACGGCTACCGCCAAAGCCTCCATAAGCCCGGCCAGCATGTGGGAATCGTAATCGCGCTGGAAAGCCTGCAGCAGCACGCAAGGGGTTACCACCAGCAGTTCAATGTCAACTATGGGTTTTACCGCTTCCTGTTTCAGCACCTTTAGGCGGTTGGCGATGAACCCGACCGCCATGAGCGCGAACAGCACACCCACCTGACGTGCCACTATGGTTAGGCTTTCCAGCATGGTATTGTCCCGTCTTACCGGCGCTTTTGCTTGAATAACCAGTCAAGGACTTCGCGGTCGTTGTAGGTGCGGGTCCAGACATCGTGGTTCATGTTGGGATATTCGCGGTAATAAACGTGTCCGCCGCAACCCCAAAGCGCGGTGACCATGGCCCGCGAGCGTTCAACCGGCACCGCCATATCGGCATCGCCGTGGAACACCCAAATCGGCAAGTCCCGGATCCGCCAGGCTTCGCGGGTGTCGCCGCCGCCGCAAATCGGAATGGCCGCCGCAAAGAGCGTAGGTTCGCGTTGGATAATTTCCCATGTGCCATATCCGCCCATGGAGATTCCGGTAACATAAACGCGGTTGGGATCAATCGGCAACGAGGTGATTTTTTCCTTCAGCAGGCTTAGGACCATCGCGAGGTTGCCGGTCGGACTTTTGTCCATATGGTGCGAGGTGGCACCCCAAGGCTTGTTCACCCACATTTGGTTGTTCGGGCACTGCGGAACCAGCATTGCGATCGGCATTTGTTTTTCCTGGCTGTACTTGATAATCGCCCCAACGCCGTGCTTCAATTGCGCGGTGTTGTCGTCGCCGCGTTCACCGGCGCCGTGCAGGAACAGTACCAACGGAATCTTTGCGTCTGGGGCAAGGTCTTTTGGTACGTATTGCCGGTAAAGCAGTTTCGCCCCGTTTTTGCCGTTGAAGACCTCTTGGGTGGTAAGCTCTTCAGCGGTTTGCGCGGATGCCAACATGGCTCCGATCAGTAATGCGGACATAGTTGCCAGCGTTTTCATGTGTTACTCCTTTTTTAGTTATGGGTTAATCAGTATTCCAAAATCGTACTTGGAAATCCCGCCCTTGCCGTCTTCGGGGGAGTAGCGGAATTCCAGCGGGAACGGTGCGGACAAGACCGCCTCTCCGCCATTTACCTTGGGATCGGACAAAGCAGGTTTGCGTCCGTTGGTGGTGAAGTGGATGTCGCCGGAATAATCATTCGGGAATTTCACCTTGACCGACTTCCCGCTCACCGTGGTTTGCGGGACCAGGTTCGCGGAACCGGCGGTGTCGTCGCAACCGAGTGTGATGTCGTCCACCAGCACCGCCGCCGGTTCTCCGGAGCAGGGGTTGGCGTCGAAGGCCAGCATCAGCGAGATGACCTTCTTACCCGCCAGTTGTCCGAGCGGTATTGAGATGGTGGTCCATTCATTGACCTTGCCGCGCTTTTGTACGGGGTGTGCGCCGAGTCTCTGCTCCCGCAACACGGTACCGTCTTCGAACGCCAAATCAAGTCCGCAGTTGCGGCTGGCTTCGTTAAGCGGCTTCATTCGGTAGGTCAGCCGGGAATTGCGGGTCAGCACCATTGTTTGCCGATCGAGCTCGCAATAAATGAAAGCGTGTTCGCGTGGACTTTTCGGGGTGGCTTCGAGCCGGAGCACGCGTTGACCGTTGTCGGTATCGGTAAAACATTTCCAATTATCGATTCGCATTATGCCGCCGTATTTGGCCACCGGGAAATCGGATTTTTCTTGGTTTTCAAAATCCCAAACCCGCAGTTTTGCCTCGCTGCTGAACGGGTCGCGCAAGGAACAGGATGCCCCGAAACTGGTCATCTGTTCGTTCGCGCCGTCCATGACCAGGTTGCCGGATTCGAAACTGCATCCCGCCTGAGTCATGCGCCCCTGTCCGTTTACCGCCAAGTGCATCTTTAGCGGCAGTTCGAACGAGCCGTTCTGCAGTTCGGTCAGTCCGTTGTCTGTCAATACCGGACCGGACAGGGAGTTGAATTGCTCCAACCGCAATTTCCCTGACCCGCGCTGTATGGCGGTGGGGAAGTTTACCCAAAACTGCGAGGCATAAAAAACGCTGTCGCCTTGGTCTTTCGGCGAAAGGACAATCGCCCCCTCCGCCCATTTCCCCAACGGCACCAGCTGGCCCAATGCCAGCCTTACCTTTGACTTTTGGGTGGTCTCCAGCACAACACAACGGCTGCCGGTGTCCGTACCGTGGATAAGGTGTTCCACCGAGGTGTCGCCGTAATATGACAAACCATCGTGGGCGGCGTAGAGAAACGTACCGAACACTTTTTCGTTCTGGCAGTTGCGGAATGCGATGCCCTCCAAGTGCTGACGTTGGAAATCAATGACTCTCGCAGCGGTATCGCCGCGGATATTGCGGTTCATCCGGCGGGGCAGGTCCTGCGGAATGCGCAATGCGTAATGGGGGTTGAACATCACATCTTCCACCACGCCGTCGCGGCTGTTGCCCACCAGAAGGCCGCGGCGGAACATTGCGCCGGAGAGATAGGAGATGCGATGGTCGTCGTTGGTGAACGTGCCGAAGTCGGCGGCCTGCCAAGAGTTGGCGATGTTCACATCCACCAGCCAGCACCGCGGTCCGAGGGCGCGGACGGTCCAGGGGTAGGGGACGGGATCGTTGGCGGTCTGCTCCGGATACCAGAAGCACAAGCCGCGCAACCCGGAACTTTGTTCCAGCTGCAGGAACGGGGTGCCGTTTTCGTCGTTAGCACCATGATGGACGAGCAGCACCGAGCCGCCGGATACGGTATGGTGGGGTACGCCGGAGCAACCGCGCAGCTCCACCCCGCTGGGAACGGTCAGGTTGCTCTGGAAATGATAGTAGCCGCCGGGGACGTACAGCGTTGCCCCGTTTGCGGATTTCCCGGCGGCGTCCAGAGCCTTCTGGAAAGCCGGTCCGTTATCATCCAAATTAGGCGAGGCCCCGAAATCACGCACGTTGAGCAGCGTGTCCGATTTGGGCCGGGCAAATACGGTGGTGGCGGAATGGCGGATGGGCGGATCCGGAACGGCGGAGAAGGCGGGAAGCTTTTCCGAGAACATCGCATCGCAATTTTGGGCGAGATTTTCAATCTTCATTTTTTTCGCGTCATAACCCAGAATCCGGACGCGCTGGACATCGCGCCCGATTTTAACGAGCGGGGCGGAACTGTGTTGCATCAGCAGTTGCCCGTTCCCTTCTGCCGATATCGGGATGGAACTGGCGCAATACTGTAAACTCGCGATTCCGCGGCCAGGGAGGGACAGTTGGCTACCGTCAAACGTGCAGCGGTTGAACTGGACGATGGAATCGAATTTGTTTGAAAATCTAACGGTGGAGTGTCCGGCGTTGTTGCCGGATAGCGTGCTATCGTACACCGCCAAACCGACCTGGTTTAGGTTGTCCACAAACAAAGCGGTACCGCATCCGGTGATTTTGCAGTTAGCCATCACCGCGTTTGAGGTGCCTTGTTTTCCCGCCCGGAAACGGAGGCCGGTGCGGAAGCCGCTGATATTTAATGCATGGATGAATTCCCAGTCGCTGCGCCCGTAATCCGCGCCGATGGTGTCGTTAGCCATCATGTATTGGGTCAAATCCTGAATTTTGGGCGCGTTGGGAAGGCGGCTATCCGACCATACTTTGGGCGATACCGTAACGTTGTTCACGCGCCCGATGTCGGTGGTGCTGTCCACCGCGAACCCGGTTTTCAAAGCGCAGATTCGCAGATTGCGGAAAGTGTGCAGTTCGTTCGATTCCGGGCCGATGCAGATGCCGCGCCAGCTGTTGACCAACGTACAGTCGGCCACGGTTTGATTGTCGTTGGCGGGCATGGTGGCGGTGCGGATTGTCCAGGGGTAGGGGACGGGGCGGTCAAGTTTTTGGTCGGGATAGAAAAACGCCAAACCGCACAACCCGCCGCCGCGCTCGACATAGAATGTGGCGGCTTCCGGATCTTGATTGTGGTGGGTGATTTGCAGCAGAGTGGATTTGTCTAAAGCTTCGGGATTGTAATCGCCGCGTAAAGTAACGCCTTGCCGAACCGTCACCGGCGACTCGATCCGGTAGGCTCCGGCCTTAAGAAAAACCGTGCCGCCGCCGGATTTGAATACCGCGTCAATCGCCTTTTGGATCGCAGTCACATCGTTTTGTTCGCCACCGGGTTCCAAAACCGCTTCGGCGATTATCAGATCGCGCGTGTGGTGAATGGGGGTAACCGCCGTCGGGTTCGCAAAGACGGTTTGTGCGCACCATGCGGCGGCAAGCCAAAAAAGCTTCTTTTTGCTAAACATATTGCTCCTTAAAGTTACGTTCACATAACGGCGGAAATTCTACCACAGTGCCGAATTGAGCGCAATACGCAATTGAACCCGAACGCCAAAAATGTCAATTTGGCGGACGAGGGGCGTATGGATGAGCAATTGCCTGTCGATTGAATCACCGGATCGCGCCGGGAGCGCGCGGGTAAGGGATGACATCACGGATATTGTGCATTCCGGTGCAAATTTGGACGAGACGGTCGAATCCCAGACCGAATCCGGCGTGCTGCACGGTACCGTAACGGCGCAGGTCCAGATACGGGGCGTAATCGTCGGGGTTCAACCCTTTCTCGCGCATTACGTTTTCCAGCACGTCCAGACGCTCCTCGCGCTGGCTGCCGCCAATGATTTCCCCGACTTCCGGCAACAGCACATCCATTGCGGCGACGGTCTTGCCATCCTCGTTGCGGCGCATATAAAACGCTTTGATCGCCTCCGGATAGTCGGTAACAATCACCGGGCCGTGGAAAATCTCCTCGGTGAGGAACCTCTCGTGCTCGGACTGCATGTCGATACCCCATTCCGGGCGGTACTCGAACTGGTGTCCTGATTTCGCGAGCAAGTCGATGGCGTCGGTGTAGGAGACGCGGGCGAAGGTGGCAGCCGCCATCTTTTCCAACCGGTCACGTACTCCTGGCAGTACGCGGAGGTTGAAGAAATCCAGATCGTCGCCGCATTGCTCAAGCACCGAAGTGAAGAGATGCCGCAGGAAATCCTCCGCCAGCTGCTGGTCGTCGTTGAGATCGGCGAACGCCATTTCCGGCTCAATCATCCAAAACTCGGAGAGGTGGCGGCGGGTATTGGAATTTTCAGCGCGGAATGTGGGTCCGAAGGTGTAGATGTCGCCCAAGGCGCAGGCGTAGGTTTCGCCCTCCAGCTGGCCGCTTACCGTGAGCGCGGTGCGCTGGCCGAAGAAATCTTTAGAGTAATCCACCTTTCCGGCGGCATCGCGGGGCGGATTGTCCGGGTCCAGCGTGGTGACTTGGAACATCGCACCGGCACCTTCGCAGTCGCTGGCGGTGATAAGCGGGGTGTGGACGTAAAGGAAACCCCGGTCGGAGAAGAAACGGTGCACGGCCTGGGCAAGGGCGTTACGCACGCGGGCGGTGGCGCCGAAAGCGTTGGTGCGGGCGCGCAGGTGGGGAAGCTCGCGTAAGCGTTCAAAGCCGATCCGCTGTTTGCCGAGCGGGTAGGAAAGCGGATCGGAAAACCCCAGAACCTTGATTTCGGAAGCCGTCACTTCCACGGCCTGGCCTTTGCCCTCGGACGGCTTAAGCAGACCTTTCACCCGGACCGACGCGCCCGGATGGAGGGCGGACACCTCCGAGACGTAGTTGGGAAGCGTCGCCGGGGCGATTACTTGGAGGTTTTTCAGGCAGGATCCGTCGTTCAGCTCCAGAAAAGAGAATCCGCCTTTGGAATCGCGGCGGGTCCGGACCCAACCGGCGACCACGGTTTCGACGTTAAGCTCTGTTGCGGTGAGCAACTCTTTGACACGGCTTCGTTTCATTATCGGCTCCGATATCATAACTGGTTCAACCTAAAAACGGGGGAAAAATACCATAAATCCGTTGCGAATGCAAGCCGGAGTTGCGGCCTTGCCGCCGTTGATTTCCGCTAGCGACGATTTTTTTGGCCGCCGCGGCAATTTTTACGCGGTTTCATTCGTTTTCCCTCAAAAGGGCTGCGTCTTTTTGTTCCGGTGCGGTTTTTGCAAATCTGTTCCGGTTTATGCTTGTTTTACCATCGGGATATGGTAAAATATCCATCTATTAGACGTTGGCGAGTTGTTGTTGGAGACGGGTTAGTGGCTAAGACAAAGGCTAAACAGGATATCGTTTCGAGGTACGAATCGAAGTACATCATCCCTCGCGGGATGGTGGCGGAGATTCGTGACTTCATTCAGCCCTTTTTCAAACCTGACCCCAACACCAAGGGATTTCCGCCGGAATACCAGATAACCACGCTTCAGCTGGACAACGACAAATACGCGCTTCACTACATGAAGGACGATGAACGTGACGAGCGGTTCAAGCTGCGGGTCCGTACCTACGGCGAGATCGGCAGCAGTCCGGTGTTCGCCGAAATCAAGGCGAAGTTTGCCGGCACTATTGTCAAGACCCGCGCGGCGGTGCCGTTCAGCGAGTGGAATGAATCGTTGATTTTCGGGGAACGGGTGCCGAACTGTTTCAAGAACGAGCAGCAGGAGATCGATTTTCTGAACTTCAAGCGCGTCACTTGGGAGATGGGGGCAAAGCCGATGGCGCTGGTGCGGTACATCCGGGAGTCGTATGTCGGTACTGTGGACGGTTACGCCCGGTTGACCTTCGATCGCAAACTGGAGTATCAGGTTACGTCGTCTTGGGATGATTTCGGGCGCAGCGGGATTTGGCGGAGCATGGATTCACAGATTGCGCAAGGTCAGGGGTTGCCTTATTCCGGAGTGGTGATGGAGGTTAAGACGCTTTCTTATATGCCGGTGTGGGTGTTGGATCTGGTTCAGCGGTTCAATTTGCGGCGCAGCGGGAATTGCAAATATTCAACCGCGATTTGGAGTGAGGGCTTTTTCACCCGTTATCCGGAGACCAATGCGGCGGCAGCCTCCTCGCTAGTATGGATTTAGGATTTGGAGACAGTTATGAACGCTAACGAATATCTTTCAATGTTTTTTGGCGATGCGCAAACGATTACGCCGTTATTCGTGGCCGGCGCGATGGTGCTGAGTTTTTTGCTCTCGATGATTTTCGCGATTGTTTACCAGTACACCTTCCGGGGTTTCACCTATTCGCGTTCATACATCCATTCCATGGTGCTTGGCAGCATGGTCACCTGCATGCTGATTATGGCGGTCGGCAATAACCTGGCGCGCGGTATGGGTATTTTGGGGACTTTGGCAATCATCCGTTTCCGTACCCCGCTGCGTGACCCGCGCGACTCCATGTTCCTCTTTTCCTGCCTTGGCGTTGGTATCGCCTGCGGCTGCCGCATGCCGCTGGTGGCGGTTACCGGCACCGTGCTAATCAACATTGCCGCGCTTTTGTTGCATTGGTTGCCGTTTGCCTCGCGGCGCGACTACGAGGGGTTGCTGCGCTTCGGGATGAAAACGGGCGACAAAGAGGCCGAGGCGAAACTGCAAAGCATCCTTACCCAATATTGCGCGTCATTTTACGTGTTGGGGGTCCGGGACGCGGTTCAGGGCGAGATGGCGGAGTTTTCGTATCAGATCCGGTTGCTCGACCCGTCATACCAGCGGGACATTGTTAAGGACCTGAAAAAATCCGGGCTTTTTGTCGACCCGCTGCTGATATTGCAGCGCAATACGGTTGAACTTTAGGAGCTTTTCCGTATGGACCAAAAATTCAATAGAAAAAGATTGTCAAAGTCGTTTCGAATGCGCGTCAAGGCGTTCGGGAGGTTTCTTTTCGCTTGCCTTATCGTGGCGTTGGTGCCATTTGTGCTGTGGCACCAGATGCAGCGCGAAGAGCTTCTCCAGTTCCGCGGTTTGGTGGAGGCGGAAGCGGAAACGGTGGGCCCGGTCGAAACCGCGCGTATCGTCGCTATTGACGTGGTTCCGGGCCAACGGGTCAAACCGGGTGATGTTCTGGTGCGTTTTGACGCGGCCGACCGGGCGTTGGCGGATGTGCTTAACCGCGCCAAGCTTAACGATTATGAACAGAGCGCGGTGCGCTTTGAGCAGACCCGTACCGCCTACATACAGGGGTTGAAGGATTCCGAGCGCAAATACCGCCAGCTTTCTTGCGAGGCGTCGGTGGCGTTGGAAGAGCAGAAGATGAACCAGGTGCGCGACCGGGCCGAGCTTGATGGGCTGAAGGCGGAGATCGAGCGGCTTTCCCCGATGGTCAAAAAAGGTCTGGTCAGCGAGTTGGAGCTTTCCTCGTTGCGTCCCAAAGCCGAGGCGTTGGAACGGACTGTTACCCAGTACACCCCATTGATCGAATCGCTGCAAAAACGGCTTGACCAAACCAACGCCGACCTTAACGAGGTGCATGAGCAGTTGGAAGCCGCGAACCGCGAGCAACAGCTCGCCAAACAGGCGGAGGCCAAGGCCGCCAAAGACGCGGAGTTGTATCAGGCCGAGGTTAAAAAAGGCGACCCGATGGTGCTTAAGGCGTTGTCGGCGGGCGTGGTTTCCCAAGTGTTCCGCCGGGTCGGCGATGTTGTCCCCGCCGGTGATCCGGTGGTGCGCATCACCTCCGATATCGATTCGCTTTTTGTCACCGGAATGTTGCCTTTGGACCGGTTGGACCAGGTACATGTCGGTGATGTGTTCCGTGCGGTGCGGGCCGGCCGGATAGGGGATACCGCGCAGATTTTGGTTAAAGTTGAGACCATCGCTCCGGAAGTGATGGATGTGTTTGATCCGATGAACCCCGCCCCGCGGGTGCCGGTGCGCGGCCGTAAGATTCGAATGCGCATCGAAAACGCCAGCATGGAACTGGTGCCCGGTGAGACGGTTCTTCTAACCGCCATTGAGAGCGAGAGTTGCTGGGAAGGGGTCAAACGGATTTGCGGTTTTGGCGTCAAGAGCGCCAAGAACGAGGGAGGAAGCTGACGCTATGCGCCGTTGGGCTGTTTTGTCATTCTTCCCGGTCTTTTTGGCAGGTTGCCTGACCCGATTTGCGAGTGAACCGGTTGCGCCGTCGTCGGATGATTCGTCCCCGGACGATTCGCCTGTTGCCGTAACCAACGCTGAATCGACTGTCTCCATGTCGGATGAATCTGTGCCGACCGTTCCGCCAGAGGGGTTCAGTTGGGATGAGTTGGCGCAATTGGCCGCGCTGCGTTGCGACGAGTCCAAAATTCTCCTGCTCCGTGCCGCTGCTAAACGCCGTTCGATCGCGGCCGACCTTTCGTGGCGTGATCCGCAGTTGCGTATCGGTCACGGCTGGGAGGATGATTTAGGACACTCGTATGATTATGTTTCCCGTGAGACGAAGAATGGCGTAGGGCATTCCGACACCATTACTTTGCGCATGAACATCTCCAATCCGTTTGTAAATCGCTGGATCCGTCGGCAAGGCGATGCCGAGGTGGGCATGCTGGAGGCGTCGGCGAGCGAGGCTGCCTATGCGTTGGCTTGCGAGGTTCGCTCCCTTTGCCTGGATTATGAACATGCTGGCCGTGAATTGGAGTTGGTCCGCGCCCAGGTCGCTTTGCAAAAACAGCTTTGCGAACTTCAGGAGCGGTTGGTTGCGGCCAAGGTCGCTAAGTCGCCGCTGGACGCCATCAAGGCCGAAGCCCAGCTTCGCAGTTATACGGCAAAGGAAGAGACCTACAAGTCCGAACAGCGTGTTTTGCGCCGTGAGATTTCTGCTTATACCGGAATTCCGACCGAGTCGCTTAAGATCCGGACGGAGACCCGTCGGGAGTTGTCGCCCGACTCGCTGATCGTGTCCGATCTTGTCGACGCGGCGATTCGACGCCGTCCCGATCTTATGGTGGCTGCCCAAAACTGTTCGGCGGCGGACAGCGCGGTGGAGTTGGCGAAGGCGGCGGGCATCCCGTGGTTCAATTTTATTGAGGGAACCTATAAGAATTCTGAATCGCATTCGCATGAAAGGGATTCGGCATACGTCTCCGGTTGGACTCAGCACAATTCCGACCGGGAAAACGAGTGGCAGGTTCGTTTGGGAATTGNNCCTGCCGGTGTTCGCTTGGATGGGAGACACGGTCAAGGCGGCGAAGCTTGCCAGCGAGGCCGCACGCACCCGCTACAATTCGGTTTACTCGAAAATCCGTATCGAGGTCGAGGGCGCGTTGGAGGATTACCGGGCCGCTGATTACGAATGCCGCCGGGTGCAGTCCGAGAACGGCGATTTTTGCGAACGCATGGAACGGCGCATCGCCGAGTTTGAGCAGGACGCCAACGGCCCAATCCAGGCGGATGTGATTAAGTCCCGGCAGGAGTTGCTTTCTTATCGTTTGCAATGTCTCAAGCTTGATTACGCTCGCGCTAGACAGCGGTTGCTTCTTGAAACCGCCTGCGGCGGCGAGCTGGGCGGGGACAGTTCAGCTAATGAATGATGTGGGGGTAGTTTGTGTTAACTGAACCGATGAAAATTTTTGCGATGGCGGCTTGGGCGTTTTGCGCGGCCGGTTTTTGTTGGTACACCTTGAACATCGCCCGGCAGATCACTTATGTGACGCTCGCCGACGGACGACGGCAGGAGCGTAAGTTGCCGGTGCTGTTCCGGTTGTTGTTGCCGTTCGTTTCCAACATGGATGCTTTTGTAAAGCGTCCGGCGCTGGAGAAGTCGCGCAATGCCGCCGACCGGAAACTGATAGCCGCCGGCTATGAGGGTTTGCTGGACGGACGGGAGTTTTTAGCCATCAAGTTTTTGATGCCGGTGGTTTGCGGTGTTTTCTGGATGGCGCTGTTGCGTATTTTGATCGCGTTCTATCCCGATTCGGAGTTGAGCCGGGATTTTTCGTTGCTTGCCGTGTTCGGAATCATCTTTTTCTATTATTATCCGTTACTTTGGTTGCGCCGGGTGCTCAAGGCGCGTCACCGCGCCATTCAGCGCGCGCTGCCGTTCGTGCTCGACCTGCTGACTCTTTCCGTGGAGGCGGGCATGGATTTTATGAGCGCCATGCAGCGTAACTGCGAGCGCCGCAAGCTCGATCCGTTGAATGAGGAGCTGATTCGGATGACCCGCGAGGTTCAAGTGGGTACGCCTCGCCGCGTAGCCCTGCGCAACATGGCGCAACGGGTGGATTTGCCGGAGTTGCGTTCTGTTGCCAACGCGCTGATTCAGGCGGACGAACTGGGCGTGAGCATCGGCGCGATTTTGCGTATCCAGTCTGACCAGATCCGGTCGCGTCGCTTTGACCGCGCGGAGAAGTTGGCCAATGAGGCGCCGGTTAAAATGCTGGGGCCGCTGCTGCTGTTCATCATGCCGGCGGTGTTCATCATTCTGCTCGGCCCGATCGCCCGCCAGGCGGTGGAGAACCTCTTTTAAAGTTTAGCCGGAGTTGACTATGAGCAAGTTTGAACTTAAAATCGTCAAAGGCATGAAGGCGGGGTCGGTTTACCCGGTCTCTCCGGACGGAATGAAACTCGGGCGCTCCAGCCAGTGTGAAATCGACATTCCCGATCCGCTGCTTTCGCGCAGCCATTGCTGTTTTGACATTCGCAACGGGGAACTTTGGGTTACCGATCTGGCCAGTGCCAATCAAACGTTTGTCAACGGCAAACCGGTTGAAGAATCGCGTCTGACATTGGGCGACATGGTGACGGCGGGCGACAACACGCTGGAGGTGTGCGTCCCGGACGAAGCTCCCGGGACTGAAGCCGTTGTCGCCCCGGAAGCCGCGGCGGAAAACGGCGAAGTGGTTATTGATCTGGGGTTCGGCAAAGTCGCTGACGGCGAAGATCCCGAGACCGCCAAGAAGTCGATGCTCCGCCCGATAATTTGGGCCTTGGGCGCGATTTTGGTGCTGGTGTGCGGAGTGATGCTGATCGGCGATCTGGGTAATAAGCGCAAGCCGCGGGTTGCGCCAGTCGGGGCGTTGCCCGAAGACCACGCGTTGCTTTTGGATTACGAGCGGGTAGAGGCTGACGCCCAGTCAATCTTCCGTTATGAGCTGCGTCTCACCCCTGACGGCAAGCTTTCGGTAAAAATTGACGATGTCGGCGGCGCCGAAACCAATGAGAACGGGAAAAACGTCAACAAGGACCGTCATGTCAGCAAGGAAAAGCAGTTGGATAAGGCGGTGTTTCTTGAGATCACCCGCGAGATCGAGACCAGCGGATTTTTCTCGCTTGACGAATCTTACTCCGGCTTTGCCGCCAAGGAGAACGAGCTTCAGGAGCAGACGATGATTATCGCCTTGGGCAAAAAGGCGCGGACTTGCAAAGTTACCAACCGCACCGAGCCAGACGCTTTTAAAAAATTGCGCGAAAAGCTTGAAACTTTCAGCAAAAACGAACTCGGCATTTGGGCAATCCAGTTCTCCACCGAAAAATTGACCGCCCTGGCGAAAGAGGGGTTGGACGTTGCCAAGAAGAAATTCGCCGAACGGGATGTGCGTTACGGAAACCTGTTCGAGTCACAGAACGCTTATCGTGAGGCGATTTTCTATCTGGACACGGTGAACCCCAAACCGGACTTTTACAATGAATTGCTCGATGGGTACGAGACGGCGGAAAACGAATTGGAGCGGCGCTATAAAGATCAGCGTTTCCGCGCCGACCGCGCGATTAATCTTTCCGATTGGAGTACTGCGCAAAACGAATTGCGGATTCTTTGTGAAATGATTCCGGACCGCTCCGATAAACGGAACCGCGAAGCCTCGCAGAAACTGATCGACGTTGAGACCCGGTTGAAGAAACGTTAGCCAAAGTTAGGTTGCCAATGGCAGATAAAGAGGGAATTTCCGCTTTCTTGAATACGGCGCAGATGGCAAAACTTGACCGTCTGACGCTTAATTCCCGCTATGTGGTGGAGGGGACTTTGGCGGGGCGGCACCGTAGTGCGCAGAAAGGTGCCAGCACCGAGTTTGCGGACCATCGTTCTTATATGCCGGGTGACGATCTCAAGCGCATCGACTGGAAGGTGCTGGGGCGTACGGACAAATACTACATTCGACGCTATCAGGATGAAACCAACCTGCGCGTTTATCTGTTGGTTGACCGTAGCGGATCGATGAATTATTCGTCGGATCCCACCCGTCCCACCAAGTACTCTTACGCCTGCACTTTGGCCGCCGCCATCGGTTATGTGGTGCTTAAAGCCCGCGACTCAATCGGAATGTACATCTACGGCGAAAAAATGGACGCCGCGTTGCCGTGTAAGAATTCCTTTAACGAGCTTAACAACTCGCTTAAAATCTTGCAAGGCTTCAAACCGTCCAAAGGAACCAACGGCGCCGATGTGATGCACCAGATCGCCGAAAGCATCAACCGCCGGGCGATGGTGGTTATCATTTCCGACCTTTTGGACAACCAGGATGAGCTGATCAAGGCGATCGCGCATTTCCGCAAAAACCTGCACGATGTTATTGTTTTTCACGTGATGGATCCGGCCGAACTGACTCTGGATTTGAAGCGGGGCGCGGAATTCGAGGATCTTGAGACCGGCGAGCGTTTGGTGGCCGACCCGCGCAGCATGGCCAAGGAATATAAGGACATTATCGGCGAGTTTATCGACAAATACCGCAAGGCTTGCGCGGAGATGAAAGCCGATTACCGGTTGATAAAGACCGACGACCAGGTGGACGTGTTTGTCCGCGCCTATCTTGAGGAGCGTAAGCGCCTGTCGCGTTAGTCATCGTCATCCGGCGGTTGCCATCGGTCTGGCCGCGGAATGTCGCGGGGTTCCATCTCCGGGGGAATTTTTATCGGCTCGAGTTTGATGTCATCTCCGGGCAGCGACTGGTATGCGCAACTCCCGATTGGCAATCCCATTGATAGGAACCGTTGTTCGAAATCGGACTGCTCTTCTTCGTCGCGGGTCATTGCCGGAATCGGGGCAAACCGCGGATCCTCCGCAAAGCGGGATTTGATCTCCTCGAAGTATTGCAGATGGTCCGTGGCGATTTGGATGGCTCCGCCGATTTCCAGTTTCGCCCAAAGCGCGTTCAGAAACAGCGGCGAAAAAAGCCGGTGCAGATGGTGGTGCCGTTTCGGCCAAGGGTCGGGGAAAAACACGTACACGGTTCTCAGCCGATGGTAGGGGATTAGGTAATGGAGCGAATAAAGCGCCTCCAGTCTCAAAATCCGCAAATTGTCCAGCCGCAACCTAGTCGCTTTGCGATCCAGTTTGCGAACCCTTCCCAAAAGCCGCTCAATTCCCAAATATCCGACGTTCGGGTTTCTTTGGGCGCGGGCGGCCAAGAAACGTCCGTTGCCGCAACCGATCTCAAGTTCGAGCGGTTGATTAGGGTTGAAAAATTTCTCCCAAGGCACCGGTTTTGCCGGATCGTCAATCGGAATGAGATGCGCAATCTCTGTCCGCTGGTTTTCTGTACTCATTTTGCAAAAGCATGAACCGTCAAATTCGGAGCGATTAGAAACCGTTGGCGGAGATGTCTAAAACTTGCTGCGGGGCGGGGGGTACGTAACCGTGGGTTGAACCTTGGACCCAGTGGATACGTTTGGGGCATTTCATAGCGTTGTAACTCATTGCCACCCCGCTGGGCGGGCAGGTGTAGTCGCCCATTCCGGCGCGGGTGATGTTCACCCGGCAAGTCGACGGGATACGTTTCGCGAAATTAACCGCATCGTAGTAAAGCAATCCGGGATTGGTGAACTTGATGCCCCAGCCGATGTGGATGCGGTTGGGCACCTTCTGTCCGCCGATGTCGCATCCCCAAGTAACAGTGGGGTTGGCTTCGGTCACGCCCTCGCCGCACCCTGCCGCCCACATCGTTTGCAGCCCGCCTTGGCTGCCGCCGCTGGCGATGAGGTGCTGCCCGTCCCATTCCGGCAATGATTTCAAATACTGGAGCGCTCGCATTACACGCAGCACCATACCGTTGAAATACAGTTCGTCCGCCGGAGTGTCGGGACTCTCGTTAAGCGCGTAACTGTGCCCGTTCTTTCTGATTGACGCATAGAAATCCTTGTAGAACTGGTCATCGCGTCCCAGCTCGTAACCATGCGCGTTGATATTCAGCACCACCACGTTGTTGGGGCCGCCGCCCGGGGCGCGATGGATTCTATTATCGCTGTAGCCGTGGAATTCCGCCCTGGCCGGGAATTTCTTTCCGCTGTCGGCGGCGGTAGGGATCGTTAGATACCCGGTAACCGGGCGCGGACCGGCGCAGTCGATTTTCACTTCGTAAATTCGCACTTGGTTGTTCTTGCAGGGGATTTCTTTGCGCTCCGCCTTAATCGGCACTTTCGCCAGAAGCTGTTTCTGTTTTGCCCAAAACTCGTCAAAGTCTTTCGGCTCGGGAACCGTTTCAAGCTTCTCGATCTCTACGCCCGCGCCGCCGTGGAAACACACTTTGCCGCCGTTACTGTTTTTGTGGGTGGACTTGACGGTTTTCATTTCGGAGTCTTTAAGCTCCGCGTAGATGTAAACAAAACCCGGGCAGTCCAGCGAAGTCTTTACCACCATCGGTTCGTTGGGTTTAACCTCGAATTTGCCCTCCTCCTGTTTGCCGTCGTCACCCTTCCGGGTCCAGACCACCGAATACTTGCCGGCTTCAACCGGGCTGTCGCCTTGGAGCTTCAGGGTGAAAGCCATCTCTTCTCCCGGACGGTATTGCATGTTGGAATGGTCGCACTCGCCGTGCAACAGCAGATTCGCCGAAGTCTCGGCCATGGCGGCAACGGAAAAAAGCGCCGCGGCGGAAATAGCAAGGAAGCTCATTTTTTTCATCGTTATAACCCTCTTTCTGATTGAGTGGTGGTTGAAAAGTGGATTCAGACGGGTGGCTTTTTCAGCGGTTGCACCCGGATGGCGATCGGCTGGGCCGGGCATTGGCTCTCGCAGGCGCCGCAACCCCGGCACAAATCGGTGTTGACAATCGGGCAGTTGACTTCGCCGTTCTTCTCCAGCTGCACCGCCTTATAGGGACAGTATTCGTCGCACACCGCGCAATACTCTCCCTTTGCCCAGGCGATGCACAGATTACGGTTAATCTCCGCGACACCGATTGGCGTTGCGTGCTTCTGCTCCACAGTAAGCGGCTTTAACGCCCCTGTGGGGCAGACTTCGCTGCATTTGGTGCAGTCATGGAAACAGAAATCCTCTTGGTCGGGGTTTTTCGACCGGAAATGCATGACCGGCGTGAACAATCCGTCAATCCCCGATTCGCCGAGATCGGGTACCAAAAGCCCGTAAGGGCAAGCCCGCATGCAGTTCCCGCATCTGGCGCACACCGCGTTGAACCGGACCTGATCCGCGCTCGGCGGGCGGATCACAGTACCCGCGTTTGCGGCACCGCAAAGGCTTCCGGCGATGCCGGCCAAACCGGCGGGGAGTGCCGCCAGAACCGTGCGCCGCGACACCACCGCTTCGGGCTTTTCTGTTTTTGACGCCCGTTGCTTAATCCGTTGGGCAAAAATGGTCAGCGCCTCTTCCAGTCCGCCCAGCGGGCAAAGCCGGTGGCACCAAATGTTCGGCACGGCTACGCTCAACAGCAGGATGGTAACGAAACCGATGCCGGTGGTGGCGGTCACCCAAGTGAGCGGTTGTCGCCAGGTTACGAAAAATCCGTTAAAAATGCACAACGGATCCAGCCAGATGATTAACGGGTATCCGCAGATTGCGGTGACCACCAAAACCAGCGTCAACCAACGGTTAATGTATGGGATCTTCCAGATCAGGGTTTTGTTGGGGTTGATCCGGCTGGCGGTTTCCGCCAGAAAACCCATCGGGCAAATCTTCCAGCAAAAGAAGCGTCCTTTGAAAAAGGGCAGGATCAGCAGCGGTATTCCCAGCAGCATGGCCCAGCCCAAAAATCTGCGGGTGGCGATCGCCCCGCCGAGGTTCAGCAACGGGCTGAGCCTCGGCAGGAGATCCGGGAAATGTGTTTGCACTTGGTGGCCGAAGAACACGGCATTAAAACCGTATCCCAAGGCCAGAAGGGAAAAGAACGCCAGTAAAACCAATCGAATAATATTATTGCGAAGCCATTTCATGACGTCCGTTTCCCTTTCCGCTTACACCTCGATACGCTCCAGCCGGTACTTCATGCTGCCGACCTTCCGCTCGTCTCCGAGCCGGATGTATTTGATGTCCTCGGGCTTGCGGTCGGGGAACAGCGTGGCGGCATAGGCGTCAGCCGCCACCGTATCCTTCGAGAAAATGATCTCGTTCGGGTGGGCGAGCGGTCCGGGGCCTTGCGGACCTTTGTCCAGCATAATCCGGGTGGCGTCAACCACCACCAGCTGGGGCTTAAGGAAAGAGTTGAAATCCACGATGCACTCGTTGAGGTCGTTCCGGTGCCAGAAACCGCGGTCCTTGACCGACCCCATCCAGTTCTTCATCGAGATGGAGAGCGTAGCTCCGCCATGGTGTTTCGCGACCGGGATGTTGATCAGGCAGTCCGCCTCCAGCAAATCCTTCGGCACTTCGGCGTCATGCATCTTTACCCCTTTGGGAATTTCGACCCGCTTGTAATCTTCGCGGCTTGGGCGGTACAGCCGGGCTTTGGTTCCCTTTATGGCCTCGGGAATGCCGCTGGCGGGGAAAGCTTCCTGCGCCGGGTGGCAGGTATTCTCTGGGATGGAGATTTTGGCGACTTTGCGCGCCTCGGCGGCCAGCACAAAGGCTTTTACGATTTCCGGATGCGTGTTGCCGCCCTGTTCGGGTGTGGACTTCCATGCCACGTTTGGCTTCAGGGCGACTTTCTTGCCCTCTTTGAAAAAGGCGTCCCAGCCGCCGAATTTCGCGATGCCGGCCTCGATCATTTTCGGAATGTCGGTACCGTGGACCGCCACCACGAGCGGCAGGTTTGCTTCGTCCGCTGCAAAAGTTTCGCCCGGATTGGCGACGGTTGCCATCACCGCGCCGGCCACAGTGGCCGTGCCATTCTTAAGAAAATCCCTACGTTTTTGCATCATTTACCCCCGTTTCCCGTTTTTTATGACCTACCATCGCGGTATAGTCAAAAGACTGCTTTCACCTTGCGATGGTCTAATCTGAACAGTCCGATTGCTCATTACTTTAATTTATTTACGGACGATTTGCAACTACATATTATTGCTGATTGATGTAAATAGTGAAAATGCCCTTCTCAAACCATGGAATCGTATTGACTTCGGTTACATATTGTGTTTTGATATTCTTGTCTTTGAAAACGGATGGTGCCAAATGAAAGGGTAAACACATGAAAAAACGGCAACTCGAATGGTTGATGGCCGCGATGGCTTTGTTTTTGGCGTTTTCGGCGGGTGCGGCGGACGCGCGGAAGCTCGTCTGGAGTGACGAGTTCAACGGTACCGAGTTGGATACGAACCGGTGGAACCGCTGCAAGCAGGGCACGAGCGATTGGAACCGGCACATGTCCACCCGTGCGGATCTGGTTGAGGTGAAGGACGGTTCGCTTGTGTTGTGGGGCGTTCTGAACAAGGACAAAGACACCGATTCTCGTCCGTATCTTACCGGCGGCGTGCAGAGCCAGCACAAGGGGCTGATGGGGGTTGGCAAGGTCGAGATCCGCGTCAAGTTCGAGGATCACCAGAAAGGCGCGTGGCCGGCGCTGTGGATGCTGGGCGACAAACCGGACGAGCAAGGCCGTAATTGGCCGTGGGCCGGCGAAATCGACATTGTCGAGCGACTGAACGGCGATCCTTTCGTTTATCAAACCGTCCATTCCGGCTGGACTTACCATAAGAAGCATACGAAAGACCCGCCGCACGGGGGCGTAAAGGCGGCGATCAACAAGGGAGAATGGAACATCTACGGTATGGAAGTGACGGAAAAGGAGCTGATCTGGAGCGTCAACGGCAAAGAGACCTTCCGTTACCCGAAGACCGATTGCGGCGATCCCGACCAGTGGCCCTTCTGCAAACCTTTCTATTTTTTATTGGACATGCAGCTGGGCGGCAAGTGGGTCGGCGAAGTAGAGCTTTCCACCCTCCCGGTCAAGATGTACATCGACTGGATCCGTGTCTACGAATAGACGCTTTCAATACTTTGTCATTATATGTTACACGTGAAAACTATGATGTGTTCGCCGCCGGGGAGATATGATGCGACGAAGGAAGCTTATCTTGAAATGAACTCCCCGTCCTCGGCATGGTAGGGCGAGCCGTCCTCGGCGAGCCGCAATATGCATACATTTCCCCCCGCAAACTGCGAACTGTAGCGCGTGATTCAGTTGCCCAATCGGTAATATTTTGAACTGGTGATAAAATTCTGAATGGCATAAGGCCGGAAAACCGCATGTTTTCCGGTTTTTTATTGTTGGCATGGAAATTGCAAAGGTATATTGCCACGGAAAGAAACGCTGTGGAACTTGTTTCCGACTTGATGATTGGCACATTCCGCTTGCAAACACGAGAAAGGCTGTGATCGCCAGTAAAGGAGGTATTAATGGAAACGGAAGCGCAAAAGAAGGCTCGACTAGCACGGGAAAAAAGGGAACGCCAACAGGCTCTTGCCGGGGCTGGGATTATCGTTGCGATTCTTGCCGCGATAGTATCGGCTCTCGGAGCCGGAATGACAAGCGAAAATCGCTTTGTCAGATACGTGTGCAAAACTATTGCTTTTGTTCTGCTTGCAGCGATAAGCATTGCTTCGATTTATATGATCATAAAATTGATTATGATTACTACGCGAGGATATTAAAGGAGAATCCATATAAATTAATGAGCAATCACCTTGACGATAAGAGCGAAATATGGTTTAATTTTTCTGTTGTGAATAAATGAACGCAGAAGATGGACTACATCAATGGACCATACTATGTGCAGCCTCATGGATGCAGATTTGAAAAGAGCTCTTGACGACATCAACAACACGACCGATCTTCTTGAGCGGGCGCTCAAGTTGGCCGGGTTGTTGACTTCGCTCTTCCAAAACCGTGGCTTCCCACTTGTTGTCGTGGGGGGCAGCGCCGTGGAGTTTTACACCGATGGAGGGTATATGTCCGGCGACATCGATCTTTGCCGGACATCGCCGAAGGCGATTCCCTTGCGAGTGATGCAGGAGGTTATTGCCGAGCTTGGCGGGAAGGGCGTAGTGCGAAGCTGGGAGATTTGCGGGCTCTTTGTCGATATGCTGGGATTCCTTGAGAGCGAAACGGTCCTGCCATGTCGGGAACTGCAGACCCCATACGGCATCGTGCGTATCATTCCCCCGGAACTGGCACTTGTGGAAAGGATTCTGGTTGCCTGCTACCCATACTCGGAGGAGGCGACAGTCACGGCAAAAAAGATGATGGCCGCCGCGCTTGCCGACGCCGCATTCGACTGGAAAGAGGCGGAACGGCTTGCGGCGCTTCCATCCTTTGATGTGCTGAAAGAAATGTTGACGCTTAAACGGGAGGTGGCAAATGGCAACTGACGGGAAACCCCCCATTCGCATGTCCTGGGACGAATGGAGGAAAGGCCGGGCCGCAAGGCGCGAGGCGCTTGCCCGAATCGGCCTCTCAGCGCCGTGCCGTCGCACCACCGCCAAACCAAGGGCCATCGCCGCGCTCAACGCGCTTCTGCAAAGCCAGGTGCGAGATTGCAACGTGGCATCGTCAAAGGGACAAGCGGATGTATGAAGGGGTGTTGCCATGAACGAGAAACTTGACGCTCGACACAACGAAGGTGAACAATCATGAACGAACCCATCACATTGCGGCAGTTGTTTTCAAACAGGTTCTTTAGGGTGCCTGACTACCAGCGCGGATATGCCTGGGGCGAGGATCAGCTAAACGATCTT
Source organism: Verrucomicrobia bacterium UBA1200 (assembly GCA_002309765.1). GTDB lineage: Bacteria > Verrucomicrobiota > Kiritimatiellia > RFP12 > UBA1067 > UBA1200. The sequence continues at coordinate 8,035 of DBXY01000031.1, read as the reverse complement.
TGGCAGGACCTGTCGGATCTGAATCGGAATGCCGACGGGACGTATCGACGGCATTACACCGGCACGATTTATGTAGAGCGCATTGAAGATGCAAGCCAGATACCGGCTGGCGAGCGATGGGCTCGAACGAATTCAAGCGAGTTCTTCTATGTCGTGGATGGTCAGCAAAGATTGACGACGCTTGCCATTCTGATGAACGAGTTGTGCAATGCGGAAGGCGTCGAGTATTCCGGCGAGAGGACAAATTCCAGCAGGGTGTTGCACTGGAAACTTGCACGCGCCCTACGTTCACAAGAAAGCACTGTCAGCATTGACTATGCAGGCGGGTGTTGCACTGGAAATTTGCTGGCGGGGTGAGTAAACCAAGATGCCACACCGCAGCCACGAGCCGTTCGACGGCGACGTTTCCGGCGATTTCACCAGCAAGTTCTGCGGTCGGACATTCAAGGACATCCGCACGATGATCATAAACACCTGTATCAAAAACCCAACTCGCGGCGGCCGCCACAGCCCGGCGAGATGAGAGCGGAAGGGGAATGAAATGCAATACTCTCTTAAAGAAATAGTTAACTGGGAACGTGAGAAAATCGTCGATCTTCCAGCTTTGCAGCGTGGGCTTGTCTGGGCACCGCATCAGGTGGAACTTCTTTGGGATTCAATTTTGAGGGGGTTCCCAATTGGCGCATTTGCGTTAACACCCGTTGCCGACAACAAACGACAGCTGACGAATACGAGCGACCGTGTAGCGCAATACTTTCTACTTGATGGGCAGCAGCGGTATAATGCGATTAAAGCAGCTTTTACCCCTTGGGCGGATAAGGATGAGGATGGCAATCCAATTCGATCGGTGTTATGGGTTGAATTCATGCCTTCGCCGAACATGAACAGTACTCGCCGGTTCTGGATCAAGACCGTAACAAGCGCGCATCCGTGGGGATTTGCGAACAATGACAGCTGTTCCGTTTTGGGATGGAGAGCGTACCGTGAGGCACTGAAACGTTTCACTGGTAGTGAAGAAACTCGCATCCAAGACGTTAAGATGACCCAAGCATGGCCAATTAAGGCCAGATGTCCTGTCCCTTTTGCAACGGTGATGGAACTTTTCGAGAAAGCAGAGAGTGATGCCTCTTTCACTGTCGAAATTGTGTCCTGGTGTAAAGAACACGAAACGGTTGGCGTTGAAAGCAAGGACTTTGAACTCGTCGGGCGAACAGCCCGGGAACTTTTCTGTGCACTGAAGCGGATGAAGGGCTATCGAATCGTGGCCAATGTCTTGCAGCCTGAAACACTTGCAGATCAAGATGTCATTGATGACGCGAGCCTTGCAGATGATGGTACAAACAGCCTCGAACAGTTGTTCACTCGTATCAACACACTGGGTACGCCGATTTCACCCTATGATCTCCGTTATTCAGCTATCAAGGCATATTGGGGAAGAATCAAGAATGCAAATGACGAAATCGCCGGAACGATCATGCCTGCGTCAAACCTAGCCATCTTCGCTTTCCGTCTTGCATTGACATTGGTGAGTGGAAAGAGAGGATTTGTTGATACGCCTTCTGTGCAACGCATTCGCCTTTTGAGTGTCAAGGGTGACGAGGAAAACTTGGCAACATGCAGTATTGTTGACGAGTTGTACAATAATGGTGGCCGTAGATTGCGCGAGATTATTGAGACGGTCGAGGCGGCATTGCGCGTGTACAAGCGGGAAGGGGATCCCACCGATGGCTTACCAGCCGTTATTCGTACGTCAATTATTCTCAACTCACCTGATGTTTATCTTTTACTCCTTTACATGGCATACAAGGGGCGGATCGGGGACTTCGGGAATGTTGCCGGCATTGCAACATGGCTGCATTGGTTCTCCGTCGAGCAGCAGAAGAAGATCGTGGATGAAATCAAGGATGTTGTTGATTACGGTGACTTGGCATCCTTGAAACGACTGGTGGCGGGCCTATGCGAAAGCAGAGCCTTGATGTATCCGATCGAGCCGAGCGAAGAAAACTTCCTTTCGCCGAGGAAGTTCCTCAAGGAGAATAATACCGTCTGTGATTGGGAGTCTTTCGAAGCCGAGCCTTGGTACGCGTTATTTGACAGAATCTGGTCGCAAAGAGAGCTGGTAATCTTTGCCACGCGCAGGTATTTCAACGAAGAGTTCAGATACGATCCTGCGGAGACGAAGTTTCTCACTGGCCACAATAGACCGTGGGATATTGATCACATCATACCCAAAAGTTGGGTGAGCCGACAGGGGGTTACAATGGGTGCCTATCAGAAGGTTTGCAACGCATGGATATGGTCGAACGGGAACTACGCTGCCATTCCTTTTACCATGAACCGAAGTAAGGGAAACCACGAGGATTGGGTTTACTACCTTGATCCGGTGCGCAAACGTGAACTCTTCTTTGACGAAATTTTCTTGGAGTTGAAGAGCGACAAAATGACCTTTGAGGAAACGATGGCGATGTCATTTATAGAAGCCGCACACAGGCGGATGGTTGCCATGTATGAGGAATGGAGAAAGAGCGTTATCGCATATCTTGGGAGTAAGTGAATCCATGATGAATGATGAACATATAAACCTGAAGACGTTTCTGGCGATTTCACCTGCAAGTTCTGCGGGCGGACATTCAAGGACATCCGCACGATGGTCCTGAACACCTGTATCAAAAACCCAACTCGCGGCGGCCGCCACACCCCGGCGAGGTAAAGGAGGAAAACATGGCACAATACATGAACGAATTAGACGAGAAACTTACCACAAGGATTCAGGCCAAGCAGTTTTGTAAGGCATTGAAGAGGGAGATTCTTGAAGCAACTGGGTCGGTTGGCAACTCTTTTGTCGAGGACACGGTAAATATTCAAGTTGATGCCTTGGTGTTTAGTGCCGTCAGAGCGATTGCAGCCAGTACTTCCTGTGAAGTCTGGGCGTCTAGTGATGAGGTACAGATGGCGTTGCTCTGTTTGGGACATCCTGAGTTGGATTTCGAACGGTTCTTTGAATGCGTTTCTCAGAATTGTAAGGAAGAGATCAACGCCTACAAAAAGGGAACATTTGCGTGAAGATAGAAGATGCTACTTAAACACAATGTCTGCAGAAAAGCAGGCGATAAGAAGGAGGACTGATAATGAGTGTTTGGAGAATAGGTACAAAATGGGGCTCAGTTTCCACTTTTGATCTTATGATTAAGTCTCGTATTGCCTTCTGGAATTCTGACATACCTACGAACCCATCACGTATTCATCCTGGAGATTTGGTTGTCTTATCAGAACCCGGAACGAAACAAATTCTTGCGATAGGTCAAGTAGGTTCTACCGTTGCTCCAATGAGCAAGGTACGGGTCGGAAATCCTCAAGGTGATGATCTTGAAGAGTATGATGAAGCATGGGCTGTTAAATTGTCGTGTCTTTTCTTGCTTGAGGAATGCGAAATATTCTCGACATGTGATTATAAGCGATTTTACAGCCTTGCGAATGATCCCGAGGCATGTGATAAAGCCATTGAATTGTTTAACAAGCATAAAGGAGATGTTATGGTGAATAAACTTTCTGAGCTTCTTGAGCAAACTAAACAGATTGTTCTTACTGGAGCACCAGGTACAGGTAAAACCTTCCTTGCATGGCAAATTGCGAGTGCTATAACTGGGGACCCTAATCCTATGGGAAAAGGGAATGAGACGAAGCTGCATCCACATATAGGATTCTGTCAGTTCCATCCTTCGATGGATTATACTGATTTTGTTGAGGGGCTTAGACCGGTTACGTCTGAAAATGGGCAAGTCGGTTTTGAGTTAAAAGATGGAATCTTTAAAGATTTTTGTCGTAGAGCGGCGTTGGGTGTCAGTAGTAATTACGAAGAAGTCTGGGAGGAGTTTATTGGTGATGTAGCAAAGACTAATAGTCAAGAGGCCCCTCTCGTTCTGAAGACCCCCACAGGGAAGACGTTTAGGGTGTTTGCGAATTCAAACGGTAATTTATCTCTTATGACAGGAGAAGGTTCAGAAGTACAGGGTAGTCTCACGAAGGAAAAAGTTGCTACTTTTCTTTCTAATAATCCGTATGGATTCTGGGGTGGGTATTATCAAGGTGTTCTTGAGCACTTGGCAAACAAATATAAGCTTAAACGTAATCAAGAAAATAGTGATCAAAAATATGTATTCATTATTGATGAGATCAATAGGGGTGATATTGCCAAAATCTTTGGAGAGTTGTTTTTTGCTATAGACCCAGGTTACCGAGGAGATAAGGGTCGCATTGATACACAGTATGGAACCCTCATACCGCCTGGAGATAATTTTAAACGATTTTATGTGCCAGAGAATGTATATGTTATTGGTACGATGAATGATATTGACCGTGGTGTTGAAAGTATGGATTTTGCAATTCGGCGCCGTTTTACCTGGCGGGATATAAAGCCAGAAGAAACCCAGGAGCCCATATTGCGCAGTAAGTTTACGAATGACGAGTTGATGGATAAAGTCAGAAATAGAATGGATAACCTAAATGCCGAAATAAGGAAAGAAGGGTCAGGATTGGGAGATGCCTATTGCATTGGTGGCGCATATTTCACACAGTTGAAGGTTTCGGCAGATGGTACCAGTGGGGATTTTGATGCACTGTGGAAGTATCACCTTGAACCACTTCTCAAAGAATATTTGCGCGGACAAGAAACCGAAGACATACGAAACCGAATGGCGATATTCGAGAATACATACAAAAATGAAGAACCATTGTCTCGTTCGCAAATACAAGTGTGATAGTTAATGTATGTATGGACGGATTGAAGATAATTGTGGGGGCTGTGGCCTCTCTAAAGTGTTTCAGGAGTTTGATCCTGAAAAGGACAAGGATCAATGGGAACCCTTCCGCGAGAAAATTGCAGGGAGGACTTTGTCCCAACTCCGATGCGAGAATCCTAAGCTTTTGATTTTCCCACTTGAGTTTGGGTACGTAAAAGGTATTGAAAATGCGACGATCTTTTCTGTCAAAGATGAGTTGGATGAAGAGAAGATCGCAACTGGCAATCTAATGGGTTTTGTTAGTTATAAGGGCTGTTCACTGTCTATTGCATCAAGGTTCTATCCTAATGGGAACGATTATTTTCTGCATTACATGCTTGCGCGTGTGTCGGGGGCGCATATAGTTGATTTTGACTTTGGTCGGCAGAATGATTCCGTCTGGGATTTTTTGCCATACCTTTTCCCTCGAAGTTTAGCGGAGGCATGGCGACAAGGTGTTTATCGTGTTAGCCGGCGAATGGAAGGAAATGATTGCCATGTGAGGGGTGCGCTTGATATATCGCGCCATATACGACAGAACATTCCGTTCCAAGGGAAGATTGCTTATTCATTTGCGGAGAAAACAATCAACAACCCTGTCAATCGGCTCGTTCGATTGACGATTGATGTGCTAGAAAAGGATCGTAGGTATAAGCCATTGTTTAATTCGACCGATAAAGTGTTTTGTGAGGCGGTTAAGCAGATTAAGCAACAGATAGGGTTGGGAGATGTCGCCCATAGATCAAAAGTTATTAAGGAAAACTTGCGGCCTGTTTCTCATCCCCTTTTTTTACAGTACAAGGGCCTGCAGAAACTTTGCCTTGCAATCCTTCGGCATGACAAATTGACCTTTGGTAACGGGAGCGATACTATTCATGGAATAATTTTTGATGGAGCGTGGCTTTGGGAAGAATATCTGTCAAAAATCATGCCACTAGGAATAGTCCATTCAGACAATCGAAGTGGGCGGAAAGCTTTGTATGCACTTTCTGGAAATCGGAAGTGGTTGTGGTATCCAGATTTTTACCGAGAGAGGGACTCGGCTATAGTCTTGGATGCAAAATATAAAAAACTTGATGAAAGAATTGGAACATCGGATCAACACCAAATTATTTCTTATATGTACATCCTTAAGGCTCGACTTGGCGGATTTGTTCATCCATTCCCCATGAATGCGCCTAATAGTGATATCAGTTATAAAGAAAAGACGGTGGCTGGATTCGGTGGAACCGTTGCTAAAATCGGTATCCCTATTTGTATTGGGGTTGAAAACTACATGGAATTTGTATCATTCATGAATAAGATTGAATCGGATTTTCTTAAATGCAAATGCTTTTTGAAGTGAGATAGCCATGGAAGAATTACACGCTGAGTTTGATAAATGCCATGCCGCACTTAATGCGCGATGTGCTGAACTGCATTGGGAGAAATTTCATGAAGATACGCAGGCGATTGCCCTTCTTCGAGAGGAGGTGGGCATTGCAGAAGTTGCCAAGGATAAAGATATTTTCATGCAATGTTTCCATGATGTTGGGGAGTTTGCGGAGGAAAGTGAAGATCCAGGTTGCAAAGAACTTGAATGGGATATGTTGTGTAAGGCGGCTGAATCTGGACACATGGATGCTTCGCGCATGCTAGCCGATGACTATTACGAGGGTTTTGCTCCTGGTGGCGAGGATTTTGATGCGGCGTTACGTTGCGCATTGGATCATCTTAAGAGGGGTGGTGAAGTTGATGATTTTGAATTTCTGCAACTTGAACCGGTGCATAACTGCCCGATAGACGGTAAGATGTTGCCGTGGATGCAGAAAGTTTTGGCAGTCCGTCCTAAACCGGAATGTACTTATGCTTTGGCAAGATGTTATTGGGATATTGAAGAGGCTCTATTATTACTTGACGAGATAAGACCTGTTGGGAGCGAAGTTGAACGGACAAAGGCGGTATCGTTCTATCGTCAGGCGGCAGAAGAAGGTTATTTCTGGAGCCAATTATACTTTGGATTATATCTGTTGCTGACTGGAGGAGAAAATATTGGGAATGGTACCGTTTATTTAGAGAAAGCATTATCGCACATTCCGGAAACACCAGAGCCGAACGAAGACCCTGTTGAAAACGAAGAAACGCGTGAATGGCTAAGGTCTAAAATTGAGCAAGCTCTGTTCAAGCATACGGGGAAGATTTCCAAACGAGTCAGAGAACTTGAGGAACGTGCAAGGCATGATGATCTGGCGGCTTGTATAGATTTGGCAATGGCTTACATGAAAGGTGCGGAATGTCCGCGGGATCGTGAGAAGTCGTTTGAGTATGCATCACGCCTCCTTTTTGAGGATAAAGAGTTTACCGACCTGTTAATTCGAATGGATGATTTGCCTGTAGAAGATCGTGACTGGCTTAATGTCAAGCTCAATGAAGAGGCGTGTCGGATAGAAGAAATGAATTAGGCGGAGAGTAACGTGGGCATAGAACTTTGTAAGAAGAGCCGCTGGGCTGATTTGATCAGATGATCCGCGCCATAGAGTCGTCTGCGGTGTTCGTTTGGTTCATGCGGCGGCGTTTCCGGGGTTGAAGGCGCATCGGCTGGTTGAGGATTGGATCAGGGAGAATTACCCCAACAAGGATGTTCAGGTCTTGGCTTGCGATGTGCGCACGGGCAGGGCGACGATTTGCGTGGAGATTGATGGTGATCATGTGATGGCTGGCGTGCTTGGGTATGCGGAGGTGTTGTGATCCCAATTTGACCGGCAGGTAAGAAATTGAGCAGGGCATACGGCGGAGGTGGGAGCCTTCGCCGTGTTTTCTGCTTGGCACGAGAATTGCTAATGAGCGCTCCGAATAAAGGATAACCTAAACGGAGACAAAGGCAATGGCGAAATTCGACGGCGACGTTTCCGGCGATTTCATCTGCAAGTTCTGCGGGCGGACATTCAAGGACATCCGCACGATGGTCCTGAACACCTGTATCAAAAACCCAACTCGCGGCGGCCGTCACAGCCCGGCGAGGTAAAAAAAGACAACGAAAGGAACTACAATGTATTCGTTCAAGATTAAAGAAGCTGAGACAGCAATCAGGGAATATCAGCGCAGGCACCCCAATTCAAAGGCTACAGCCAATGCCATCATTGATGGAGAGTTCGTGCCGTGTGAAGGCGAGATTGAATTTGAATGTTACCTCTGCATGAAAGATGGGGCGGGAGTGTGAAGGTTTTTCTCCAGAGGATTTAGAATAATAACTCGCGCGCGCGAGTTTCCAGTGCAAT
>DBXY01000042.1 GCA_002309765.1 Verrucomicrobia bacterium UBA1200 | reverse complement strand
CCTCACCCTCATATCCGTCGACCCGCGCGGCGAGCGCGTCAGCGCCGTCGCCGCCGTGCCCTCCGCCGCCGTGGCCGAGCCCGGCTTCGCGGCCGCGTGGGGCTCCGCCAGCGGCGCGGGCAGCCCGGAAGGCCGAGAGGAAGGCCGCGAGGGAAGCGGCGAGGGAAGCCCGGAGCTCCCGTCCGAGGGGGTAGCCCGCAGCCGCTACTCCGTCGGCGGCGGCACCATAAAAAATGCCCCGTTTTGGGGGCTTTTTTTGTATATACACTCTTTTTTGTGTCACGAACATTGAAATTGGTTGATTTGTGCTTGAAAAACCGCCTTTATCCTATGTATAATTTTCGCGTGTTTGATTATGTGTGACCAAAACTGCATTAAAGTGCGGGGGTACCATGGACGATAACAACAGCTTGTTTGTGAAATTCTTCAGACCTTGTTTCAAATGGCGCGACGTTGCCGACGCGGCCCGAACCACCATCCGTATGCCGGAAGGCACCAAAGAACCCGGAAGCGCGTGGAAACGCCGCATCCTGCTGGCGGAACACTCGCCCATCCGGCAGATGGTGTTCAAATGGAAATGGTCGAACCTGAAATATTGGGTGAGCGTACACTTCGTTCGCCATAAGTTCGGCATCGAGCATTTCGTCAGCACTCAGCGCACCGACCGTACCGGGGTCAACCGCGAATCGCTGCCGCAAAACTCGGTGGTGGAACACGAGTGCTTCGCCAACGCCCAGGCCATGATCTTCATTTCCCGCAAACGGCTTTGCCACCAAGCTTCGCCAGAAACGACCGCCGCCTGGCGGCTGGTGCTGGACGAGGTGAAGAAAACCGAGCCGGAACTGTACAGCGTATGTGTTCCGGAATGCGTCTATCGCGGTTTTTGCCCCGAATTTAAGAGTTGCGGCTACGCCGCGACCGAGGCATTCGCCAAGGCTCGCGAAGCTTACGTTAACGGAACTCCAACAGATTAGCGGCGGACTGCTTTAAAATGAGCGATAACACTACTCAACCCGGCGAAAGGTTGCAGAATTACCTTTCCCACCGCGGGGTGGCTTCCCGACGCCACGCCGCGGAAATGATCGAGGCCGGACAGGTATCGGTTAACGGCCAGGTGGTTACCGAACCGGGAACCAAGGTCACCCCAGGAAAAGACACCGTAAAGGTGAACGGACGGAAAATCGACGCCGCAATCGAAGAGTTGCACACCGTGCTGCTCTACAAGCCGGCCGGGCTTATCTGCGGGGCCGACAACAGCCAAGGCGAAACGGTTTGCGATCTGATGCGCCAAGAGTATAACGAGCGGCTGGTGCCGGTCGGACGGCTGGACAAGGAAACCGAGGGTCTGCTCCTGATGTCCAACGACGGGGAGCTGATCCAGCGCATGACCCACCCGCGTTTCGGCCACACCAAAACCTACGTCGCCCGCGTTGCAGGATACATGACGGACGATAAAATCGCAATCCTGCGTTCGCGCATGGAAATCGACGGTTATCTGATCCGTCCGGTGCAGGTTGACGTGTTGAAAGTCGGGCGCGACAACGTTCACAAACTGGCTTTCACATTGTCCGAGGGGCGTAACCGCCAAATCCGGAAAATGTGCGCCATCGCCGGGTTTACCGTACTGAAACTCACCCGGGTGCGGATCGGGCCGTTGAAAATCCGCAACATGGAACCGGGGGACTGGCGCGAACTAAGTCACGAAGAGGTTAAACAGCTTAAACGCGATCCCAAAACGGCCGCGAAACGCTGAATCCGGATTTCGCGATTGAAATCCGTCAGCCGACGTGATAAAATCATTGTGTTTTTTACCCCGTTGCTGGTCAACGGACAACCTTTTTTGCGAGACACAGAATGAAACCGCTTTTTGTTGTGATATCCGCGCCGTCTGGAGCCGGTAAAACCACGCTCTGCGATTTGCTGCTTCAGACCTACCCTGAATTTTGCTACTCCGTTTCCTGCACCACCCGCTATCCCCGGTTCGGAGAGGAGGACGGCATTGATTACCATTTTCTGCCCAACGAAACGTTTGAACGTTTCATCAAGGAGGAAAAATTCCTTGAATACGCGCTTGTCCACGACAATTACTACGGCACGTTGAAACAGCCGATTTACGACGTGCTTAACGAACGGCAAAGCATGTTGCTGGACATCGATGTTAAAGGGGCGGCGCAGGTGCGCAAACATATCGCCGGGCTCCCCCAAAGCGATCCCCTGCGTTCCGGCTTTGTTGACATATTTATCTCCCCGCCTTCAATGGAGGAATTGCGGCGGCGGCTGGAAACACGGGGCACAGACGCCCCGGAGGTTATCGAAAAACGCCTGCTCAACGCGCAAGAGGAGATGTCCCACTCCGGCGAATACATGTACCAGGTGGTTAACGATCAATTGGAAATCGCGCTGCGCCAGCTTTGCGACATTATCAATGTCAAAGGGCAGATAATCTAAGCAAAAATCGCGGAGGATTCATTTTTTTTAATCCGCCGCTTGACTTTACCACTCAAAAATGGTAATTTATGCGCCGTTTTTTGCGGAGAGGTGGCGGAGCCTGGTTGAACGTACCTGACTCGAAATCAGGCGTATCCTTACGGGTACCGTGGGTTCGAATCCCACCCTCTCCGCCATTTTTTTAGTTGGATGGTCGGAAAGCCATTCTTCATTTTTCATTCTTAATTCTTCATTTCCGCTCTCTTCGCCCTAAGTTGTGCCTATCACTAAAATTTGGCTTTATTGCCGATGCATTTTTTGATAATATTTTTCCCGTATTTAATTGGGAGAGTTTTATGCACCGACAAATCAACCGCCGAGGCTTTATCTCGCAAGCGGTAACGGCGTTCGCCGCTATTTCATCGTCGCGCACGTTCGCGCAACGCTACACGCCACCGTCACGCACGGTTACCATGGGAATTATCGGTTATGGCGGGCGCGGAAATCAAATGCTGCCGGTGTTCCTCAACCAACCGTTTGTACGATTCCTCGCGGTATGCGACTGCGTGAAAAGTCGGCGGGAACAAGCAAAAGCAGCGGTGGACGCTTTCAACGGCAACACCGACTGCACCGCCTACGAAGATTTCCGCGAACTGTTGGCCCGTCCGGACATTGACGCCCTTTACATTGCCACCGGCGACCGTTGGCACGCCCGTTTGGCAATTTACGCGATGGCGGCCGGAAAGGACGTTTACTGCGAAAAGCCGATTTCCCTGTCGATGGAGGAAGGCGAGGCGGTAAACGCGGCGGCCAAGCGTTTCGGCCGAATCTATCAGGGCGGAGTACAGCGCCGCACGGTGGGAAATTTCATCACCGCCCGCGAACTCGCCACCTCCGGCCGGCTCGGAAAAATCCACACCGTGCACGCCGGGATGGCAGGAATGGGTGTCTCCGCCACCAACAAATTTCTTCCGGAAGAACGGCTCGACACGAACGAGGTAAACTGGGATATGTGGCTTGGCGCCGCCCCGTTCCGCCCCTTCAACATGAATTACGTAAAAGGCGGCTGGCATAGCCAGTACGATTTCCACGGCGACCTTTCAGAATGGGGAAGCCATACGGTTGATTTATGCCAGTTGGCGCTGGGGCGCGAGTTGACCGCCCCCACCCGATACGTTCCGATAAACGCCACCCGTGTCGAAGCGTCTTACCCGGATGGCGTTAAGCTGGTTATGCGCAACGGCGGATTCAGCGATTCCTGCGCCATTCGTCTGGAAGGTGACGAAGGATGGGTTGAAACCGACGACTCCGGACAGATCAAGGTTTCCGATCCCGCATTGCTGCAGGGGCGCAAGATTCTGACCGAGCGCTGGACCAGACCGGTCGCCCACCCCGCCGAATTCATAAACTGTGTCCGAAACCGCCGTCGACCGTCCGCGCCGCCGGATTCGCTGCACTTCTCGCACGTATGTTGCCACGCCGCGTCAATCGCCTACCACCTTAACCGGGCATTGGAGTTCGACCCGGCAACGTTGACCTTCCCTAACGACGCCGAAGCAACCCGACTTACCCATCGCTCCGCCCGCGCACCTTGGACGCTGGCATAAATCCAGGAAAATAATCATGAACATCCGACAAATTCTTCTGCTCTCGTTCTGTTGCTGTTGCGGAGCATTCGCAGAAATTAACGAATCCGCGCTTTGCAAAACTTTGGCTGACCCAAACTCCACCTGGGAAAACCGTGACCAAGCGCGGCAGACGCTGCTGGCACAAGGTACCGACGCATCCGTTCCGCTGTTAGCGGAACAACTAAACGCGGAAAACACCTTTGACAACGCATTCTTCTTGCTCTCCTCTTTCGGAACTCCGACGGCAAACGCAGCGTTGGAGTCCGCGCTGAAAGGCGGCAAGCTTACCCCGAACCAACAGATTGCGATATTAGACTTTATGGGACGGCATGGTTTGGGCAACTGTGTTGGGTATGCGGTGGACCAAGCCAATAATTCCACCAATCAATCGGTTAAAGCGGCAGCCGCCCGGTACCTAGCCTTTTTTGCCAACGCCGACACCATACGCCGGCTCGAGCGTCCTGACAACGCCCGCGCCGCCACCGATTACCTGATTGCCGCCAGACGGGCGGAGGCGAATGCGGTTGAGGAGGCCATCACACTGTTCACCGACCTGTACCTCGCTACTGACGTACCAGACAACATCCGTCTTGCCGCACTTTGCGGTTTAATATCAACCGACCATCGGAATCTTGACCGTTGGGTCATCGAAGGTATGGCCAGCCCGCGAGAGAACTGGCGCGGAACCGCCGCCGACCGTATTTGCGGCTTGCCGCCAAAAACCATCCGCAAATCATTTGCCGATTGGTTGGAAATTTTGCCGGCAGATTCAATTGAAATTTTACTGCGCGCCATAATTCATCACCAAGTTCCCGGCGGCCGCAGAATCATGTTACGGGTGTTGAAGGACACCCACTTCCCGCACTTGCGGCAAATCGCCGTCGATGGTTTGGGCGTATTTGGCGAAGAGCGCGATGTCGCCACCCTGATCCGGATGCTCAACTCCGAAGAATCGCCGGAGCTTTCCGATGTGGCCCGCAAAGCCTTGATTACCATGGAATGTCCCGAAGCTGACCGGATTCTGATGGACGCTTTGCACCGAAACTCCGGGAATACTAAAACTTTCCAGTCAATCATCGACATCGTCACCATCCGCAATCCGCAGGGATTAGCCGGGAAACTCTTGCCTTTCATCCGTAGCAATGATCCGCAACTGTACACCCCGGCATTCACCGCACTGTCAAGACAAGCCGGACAAAAAGAGCTTCACGACATCATCGCCGCCGTTGCGGGTTCAAAAGACGCGCAATACGTCCAGGCGGCTGAAAAAACCGTTCTAAAGCTCGCCGGGAATTTTCACCAAGAAATCCCGCCTCTGCTCATTAAGGCGCTGGATCAAGCGGAAAACATGATTCCTGAAGCGCAGCAACTGTTAATCCGCGGCTTGGGCGTGGCGGACGAAAACGCGGATAGCCGGGACAAACTGATCAAACTTGCAACCAGCTTAAACAACGAAACCGCAGACGTTGCGATCCGAGTATTGTGCAAAAGTGAAGATCCAACGGCCATGGATACACTTTTTGGCTTATCTCGCGATTATCCGTCGGACAAGATGAAATCGCTTGCATTGCGTTCCGCCCTGAAGTTGTTTGAGCGGAAACAGCATCCGGAACGGTACGCTAAAATGCTGTGGGATTCCGAACCGCGAATCCGTTATCCTGAAGAGCGCAACCTGTGGCTAAATGCCTGCGGGGCGGTAGCTACCGCCGAGGCTAAGGAAAAAATCAAGCCCTTCCTTGATCAACCGGAATACCGGTCTGAGGCATCGCGCGCATTGCGTAGAATCGCGATCCGCATTCCCGACAACACTCCCGATCCGCGCGCGGCGGGCGCCACCGTCTCGCCGATTACCTTTGTGCCGCACCGGATTTCAGCCTACAAAACAGAAGCGTGCGGTGTTGCCGATTTCAACAAGGACGGCCTAATGGATATCGTTTCGCTTCCATACCTTTACCTCGCCCCCGACTTCAAGCCGATAAAGATTTCCGAGACCGATATGTTTATTGGGGCAGACGGCAAAGGCTACGCGAAAGATTTCATGAATCTGCCCTTGGACGTGGATCATGACGGAAACACCGACATTATCTCCGGATGTTGGTTCAACCAAGAAACCTGGTGGTTAAAAAACCGGCTCCCTGACACTTCGGTGTGGGTCAAAAATCTCATCGAAAAAACCGGAAACATCGAAACCGGCATTTTGGTCGACCTCGATGGAGACGGGAAAGCAACCGATTTCGTACCTGACACCCCTAATGTGACCTGCGTTTACCAGCGGCAGAACAAGACCGATAAAGTACCATTTGCGCGTGATTCGGTCAACGTAGAAAAATGCGACTGCGGGCGCGGTTGCGGCGACATCAACGGCGACGGCAAAAACGATCTGCTCACCCCAATCGCGTGGTACGAAAAAAAGTCCGAGAACAACTGGCAACGCCATCCTCTGCGACTCGGTTTTGAGACTGGCAAATACGGCCACGCCTCTAACCTAATCGTATTTGACGTCAACCGCGACGGAAAGAACGACATCATTGTCAGCTCCGCCCACCGGCATGGGATATTCTGGTACGAACAATTGAACGATCGCGATGCCGACGGGGAAATCCAGTTCAAGCAGCATTTAATCGACGACACCTGGTCGCAGGCTCATTACCTTGGCTGGGGAGACATCGATGGGGACGGCCTTCCTGAACTGGTGACCGGGAAGCGTTTTCTGGCGCATAACGGCGGCGATCCCGACCCTTACGGAAAAGTCGGCATCTACTATTACGACTTCATACCCGGAGCTAATCCCGAATTCCGCAAGCACATCATCTCTTTCGATGACGGCGTGAATCTTGGATTGAACGTTGAATTGGTCGATGTTGACGGCGACGGCGACATCGATTTGGTGACCACCGGCAAACAGGGCGGTTTGGTATGGTTTGAAAACCGTATGACCGACGAAGTTTCCGATGAAGAGCATCGGCAGGGACTGACACCAATCTCCTTCGAAGTCCGCCTTACCAATGACAAAAACCTCGCGCTCGCCAGCAAAGGCGCCAAAGCGTCGGCCGACAGTGAACAAAAGGCGGGGTGCGTAAAGTTCCTGAACGATGGCAATGATTGCGACTTGAGCCAAATGGAACAGACCCGCTGGCACTCCGCGCTCACCCCGATGCCGCATTGGGCGGAGATTAAACTGCCCGCCCCTAAGGCAATCCGCCATGTGATACTGCGTCCGGCAGACCATAATGGTTATCCCACGAGTTACGAGCTTCAGGCAAAAGTTAATGGCGAATACCGTACCATAAAGGCCGATGACAACAACCAATCCGCGCTGTTGGACCTTTCGTTCGATCCGGTTACCACTGACACCATCCGGGTCATCTTCAAGAAAAACGCCAACCCCGCCTATCCTGACGCCGCGCAATTCGGAGAGATCGAAATCTTCGAATAACCGCTAATCACGCGATAATGCATTCCAAAGCGGAAAGGAAGTAACCCCATGAGTAAGATCGAGTGGCTTAACACCCAAATCTCCAGCTGGCAGGCCGAAGGGTTGATCACCGCAACGCAGGCCGACGCCTTGTTGGCACGATACGCAGCCGCCACCAAGCCGCGGCATTGGGGGAAGATTCTGGCCGGCGCTTTCAGCGCGTTGTTGATTGGGCTGGGCATTATCGCCCTCTTTGCCGCCAACTGGAATGAGTTCAACCGTCCGATGCGGGCCGCTATCGCTTTGGCACCTTTGACACTCTGCGGGATTGCCGCCTTGGTTGCCGCCTTCAGGCAGAACCGTTCTACCGCCTTTTGGGAACCGCTCGGTATTTTGTGGTTCATCACCACCATAGCTGCTTTCGCGCTGGTCGCGCAAACCTACCAGATAAGTCACGACCTCCCGGCATTCATTTTGGGGTGTGCCCTACTCACACTGCCAGTGGTTTATCTAACCCAATCCGTCACCGTGTTGGCATTATGGCCGATTCTCCCCCTAGTGCGGATGTGCGTAAGAATCAACGATTTCAGTCGGTCGGTGGAAAGCGGCAACACTGCTTTAATTGAAGCGTTGCTTTACTTTGCATTGACCGCATTGGCAATCCCGGCGGCGATAAAATTCTTCCGGAGCAAACCCAACCGGCTGTTGCGGGAAAATTTGCTGGCGGTGTTATCCATAACCTGTTCGGTAGGCATTTGCATGACTTTTGCAATTATCACTGATAAAGGACGGGTTAATGAAGCCATTTTTGCCATTCCGCTCATGCTGATTTTTGCGTTGTATCTGGCACTCGGAAGACGTTACCGTTCACCGGTGTTAACCGGATTGGGAATACTTTGTTTCGCATGGGGAAACATTATGGTACCGATACCTGAAGCGATCGATCATATTACTGACAATTTTCTAACCGCAAATTATCTCGCGCTTACCGGTCAGGAATGGGGTATGGCGGCCGTCATCATTATCGGTTTATTAGGCACATTGGTCTGGGCTATCCGTTCATGCATAAAACTCAATTTGGTAACGACACGTGAGTTAACCGGTCTTTACATTGCCGCTGCACTGCCTATAGCTTACATGGCGGTTGCCGCATTGTACAATAGCGTGGGCGATATGCTGGCTTACCTGTTGCAATTGGGCTATGCCGGCTATGTGCTGGTTTACGGTTTGCGCCACCTGAAACTGTCGGACATAAACATCGGCGTGGCTCTGTTCTGCTACTTCATTTTGGTCAAATTCTTCTCCAGCGAATGGAGTTTCACCGTGAAAGGCATTATTCTGATTTTATGCGGATTGGTGTTGGCGGCGGTCAACATCGGGTTTGCTAGATATAAGCGCAGACTCACGGAAAAGACGGCAAAGGAGGTGGCATGATGAACCGTAAACACTTCGCAATCACCGTTGGGATCGCTTTGATCGTTCAGTTAGCCGTAATCGGTTCAATAATCATGGCATGGGAAAAAGTCGTCACCAAAGGAACGGTGTGCAGATTTGAATGCACCGGTTACGATCCGTCTGATCCATTCCGGGGTAGGTACGTAATGATTACCGTTGTCGCGAAATGCGATCAAATTTGCACCAATAATTTTGCGGCAGATATCGGGTGGTGGCGCACGCACCCATTGGCAGTTAAGGTAGTTCCGGGGGAAAACACCAACGAACTGGCAAAGATCACCATGGTGAAAAAAATGGCCGATAACGATGGCGGATTGTGGTTAAACAACATCCCGGTTAGAATCTCCCACAGCTTGTCATGGAGTGACCGCCGAAAAGACGAAGCCTATGAAGCATTCGAGGCAAGACAAGAAGCATCACCCAAAATCGCCGACGTGAAGCTTCCGAACCAATTTTTCATGAATGAGAAATTGGCACCGGAGGCCGAAAATCTCTTGCGAAGAAAAGACGCGAAACGCATCGCGGTTTACCGCGTTTATAACGGGAAAATCGTGTTAACGGATATTGAGATTGACGGTCAGTCCATCAGCAAATTGGCGTTAAAAACCATTGCTGAAAAATAATCGTTAAAACAAAAAAAGGGGCCGGCGCAATGCGCCGGCC
>DBXY01000019.1:1200-76929 GCA_002309765.1 Verrucomicrobia bacterium UBA1200 | reverse complement strand
AAGGATTTTTACTTCAACGCGATTTTCTCGTTGGCATACAACATTATGCCGGAAAAAATGCAAACGGTCCGGGTTGTCCAGTCCGGCGGCGATGCCAAATGCTCGGTGAGTGGAGGCGGCGATTTCCGCGTTGGCAGCAGCGTAGGGGTAAAAGCTTCGGCATCTGCCGGTTACGCGTTCGCCGGATGGTACCTTGACTCGACGCTGGCCACTCCTGCCGATTTGTCGTTAACCGATTACCGTAATGGATCCTACTCGTTCACAATGCCAAAGTACAATCTCACGCTATACGCGAGGTTCATCGCGACGGACACGGATACCTCAATTTCACTCGGAAATGTTGAGGCTATGTATGTGGTTGATGACGGTACTGAAATCGCGCTTGACGTTAACTCGCTGACGTTACCTAAAGTTTCGGTCAAGGGGTTGCCGTCCGGCATGAGATTCAATGCCGCGACTTTGACGATTTCCGGACGGCCCTCGAAACCCGGCATGTACACTATTACGGTTTCAATGACCAACGCCACGGTTAAAAAGGCCGTAACGGAGACTATCACCATCAAAGTGCCGAATCTGGTGGACGAGTTGATCCCGGTTCAAGACCTTTACGGGCCGTTCATTCCCGGCGTGAATTATACCAACACCATTCCGGAGGCTGCGGAATGTACGGTGACCGGACTTCCGTCCGGAATGAAGTGGACTGCAAAGAATATCTTAAATGCCAAGACAAAAACCGTCGCCGTGCCGGCCGGTTCCGTTTACGGTGCGCCAACCAAACCCGGCTACTACACGGTTTATTTCATCAAGACGGTGGATAAGGTTAAGCACACCGCGACTGCCACTTTCGAAATCGGGCCTTTCCCGCAGGTCGCCGTTACGGTCGGTTCGTCGGACTCCAATGCGTCGGCAGGCATTGTGACCGGGGCGGGCGGTTATGCCGCCAATAAAAAGGTATATTTGCGGGCCACGGCCGCGAAGGGTTATGTGTTTGCCGGCTGGGAAGGCGATTCAATCGCGTTTGATGTCGATCGGAGGCAACCATCGTTTAGTTTCCGGATGCCGACCAACGATGTGGATCTCGCGGCAGAATTTGTTACCATAGAGGAAGACTCTTCCCCCATTTTATTACGCGAGAATGGCGATGCTTTGGATGGGTATGTTTGGGATGTGCGGACTGGCGAAACCAATCCTGACAGCGGAGACACCGACATTGAAAATCTGTCGCTGGCGTTTTTTGTCGAATCCCTCTCGTTACCGGGAAAAATAACTCTGAAGAGATTGCCGGCCGGAATCGCCACCGAGTCAAGTGCGGGTTACAGCCGCCTTTATGTACCAGATGAAGGTAAGCTCAAGCCCGGCTTATACACAGTGAAAGCGGTTGCCAATAACCGGTCGAAAGCCGAAGCTTCGGCCACCTTTAAGATCGCGGTACCGAATCTCACCGCCGCGAACGAGTGTTTTGCGGTGCCGCCGGATACGGACGGGGTTTACGGATTGTCCGTTGGGGTGGAGGATGCCGCACTGCTGCCCACGCTGGAACTTAATAATCCGTCGGCGTTGATGTCGGTACGCGGACTGCCAACCGGATTGAAGTATGACGCCAAGACGGGGACGATTACCGGAGTACCGACAAAGTCTGGTTTTTACACGGTGTATTTGACTGTCACCGATGCTGGACGTCAATTGGTTTCGACCATTTCCATGTCGGTTGAAGAGCTTCCGAATTGGGCGGTAGGGACTTTCAACGGGGGTGGCGATGATGGTCAGGCAACGCTTACGGTGGCTAAGAACGGCAGAATAAGCGGCAAATGGTTGTCCGGCGGAAAGACGTGGACGCTAAGCGCCGTATCGTTTACCGCCGGTGGCACGGATGCCGGGGTTTACTCGGCACCGGCAGTTTTCAAAAGCGGTAATCTCGCTTTTTCGGAAACGGTGGTTATCAGCTCGGGGCCGGTGGGCGGAATCGCTACGGTGGGAGACGGAATCTTCACGGCCTACCAAAATAACTGGACGGTTGAGCCATGGAAGGGCATTGCAAAAGAAATGTACGGCTCGGTTTCCACCCAAGATGCGGTTGACGCGGATGGCAATCCGGGCGTGGTCACCGTCAGGTTCCAATCGTCCGGCAACGTGGCGGTAACCGCCAGATTCACGGTGAGAGCAAACGGTAAAGAGTCGGTCTATTCCGCCAGCGGCAGCGCGGTGTGGTGCGCGAAAGACGCAACAATCGGTTCGGTGTTTGTCTATCTTCCGCCCAAAACCGGCAAATTCGGCGGCTGCGTTATGTGCATCGACTTGCCGTTGCTTTGAAAGCCGTTGGCAGGCTAGGATAGGGCGGATTGGCGCTGCAGTCGTTTAAGTTGACCAGCGACCGACATTTTCTGGAGTGAACTCATTTTGTCCACCAGCAGAACACCCTGCAGATGATCGGTTTCGTGTTGGATGGCCCGGGCGAGCAAACCTTTGGCGGTGACGCTCTGTTTCTCGCCGTCAAGGTCGACATACTCCACCGTTACTTGGTTGGCGCGGGTGATTTGCGCCCCGATATCGGGAAAACTCAGGCAACCCTCGTTGTTGCGTTGGGTGCCTTCTCTGGCGGTGATTTTCGGGTTGACCAAAACCAGCGGCATTTTAACGCCGGCGTTGAATTCGCGGCAATCTTCTTTTTCGGCGTCCTGCGGAATGTCGATAACGCAAATCGCCTCGGTGCGTCCGACCTGTTCGGCGGCCAGTCCCACACCGTTGGCGGCGTACATCGTCTCCAACATATCGTCTGCGAGTTTCCGGATGTCGTCGTTAACCTCGGCAACTTCGACTGCTTTTGTACGCAACACGGGTTCGCCGAACTGGGTGATTCTCAAAAGCATGGCAGCGACTCCAGCGCCGCCGCCCAGCGGGCGGCGGCAGTGAAAAAACGGAATTAGGTGTAGCGCAACACCTCGTCAACGGTGGTGTAACCGTCAAGCACGTTGCGCACCGCGTCTTCGCGGAGCGTACGCATTCCCAATTCGCGGGCGCGCTCACGAATGAAGAGGGTCGGACGGCGCTCGTTGATCAGGTCGCGGATCGGGTCGGTCACGCGCAGATACTCGAACACGCCTTTGCGCCCCTTGTAACCGGTGGCGTTGCAGGTGGAGCAGCCGCGGCCGTAGTAGAACGGGCGGTCACCAACCGCGTCCCGCTTCAGCGAGAGCTTGGACAGTGTGTCGTCGTCCGGGGTGTAAGCCTGCTTGCAGTTGAGGCAGATGGTTCGCACCAGACGCTGACCCAACACTGCTTCGAGCGTGGACGCGATCAGGTAAGGAGCCACGTTCATATCCACCAAACGGGTGACGGCGCCGGCCGCATCGTTGGTGTGCAAGGTGCTGAACACCAAGTGTCCGGTAAGCGATGCCTGCACCGCAATTTCAGCGGTTTCCAAGTCACGGATTTCCCCGATCATCATGACGTCGGGGTCTTGCCGCAGGAAGGCACGCAGCACTCGACCGAAAGTGTTGCCGACGGAGGCGTTGATCTGCACCTGCACCACGCCGTCCATGTCGTATTCCACCGGCTCCTCTGCGGTCAGCAGTTTGGAGTCGATGGTGTTGATGCGGCGGAGGCAGGAATACAGTGTGGTGGTCTTGCCGGAACCAGTCGGCCCGGTCACCACGATGATTCCGTTCGGCTTCTCGATGTCGATGGTAAGGTCTTCGTAAATGTCTTCAGGCAGACCGACGTTTTCCAAATCGAGGGAGACCACGCTACGGTCAAGCACACGAAGCACCACGCTTTCGCCATGCACGGTCGGCAGACAGGATACGCGCAAGTCAACCGAGTGTCCGGCGACGGTAAGCGCGATACGCCCGTCCTGCGGAATGCGGCGTTCGGCGATGTTCAGGCCGGACATAACCTTGATACGGGAAATAATCGGCAACGCCAGACGCCGGGGCGGGGGCGACATCTCGTAAAGTGCGCCGTCCACGCGGTAACGGATCTTGAAGTCCTTCTCAAACGGTTCAAAATGAATGTCGGACGCCCGGTCGGTTACCGCCTGGTAGAGCACCAGGTTTACAAACCTTACGACCGGCGCGGAGGCCGCCTGCGACTCAATGTTGGCCTCGTCGTCGCCAAGGGAGGTGTCGTTGGCCAGTTCGGCTTCCAGACCCTCAAGCATTTCCCCCATGTCGCCTGCGCCATCGCCATAATACTCAACGATTCTGGTGCGGATATCGCTTTCCTTGGCCATATACAGGACGATTTCGCGGTTGACCACGAACATCAGCTCGTCCATGACCTGCGGTTCGACCAGGGTGCTGACCGCGAGGGAAATCGAGGTCGCGCTCTGGTCCAACGGCAACACGTTGTACATTCTGGCAACATTGCCGGGGATGGCTTGAATCGCGTCGGTGTCGATAGTGAACTCGGCGAGGTCGATTACCTCGCACCCCTGATAGACCGCCATCATCTCCAGCAGCTGCTCTTCGGTTACAAAACCGTTGTCGATCAGTGCCTGCCGGGTGGTATGGCCGGTGTTGGCCGCCTCGACGCGGAGAGCGTCGGCGGTTTCCTTGTCTAAAACCCCGTTGCTGACCACTAGATCGATCAGCGGGTCGTAAGTGTTGACGTTGGTTTCGAGGTTCGCGGCGGTGATTTCCTGCTGCGGGGCCTCAATGTTAAGCTCTTCTGCCATGGCGGTCTATCGCTTTCCCTGCTGTTCGCGCAGTTTCTGGACCACGGTATCAGGATCCTGTGACTTGGTGATGAGTTCGTCGTAGCTGATTTTGCCTTGCATGTACAAGTCCATCAGACTGGTATCGAGCGCGACCATACCAAACTTCGCGCCGGTCTGGATATCGGAACTGATCTGGAAGGTCTTGTTGTCGCGGATGCGGGAACGCACCGACGGCGTGGAGATCATGATTTCGAAAGCCGCCACCCGGCCGGGTTTGTCGGCGCGAGGCAACAGCAACTGGGATATCACCGCCTGCAGACCTACGGACAGCTGGGTACGGACTTGTTCCTGCTGGTCGGTCGGGAACGAGTCAACGATACGGTCGATAGTGGCCGCCGCGCCGGTGGTGTGCAGGGTGCCGAACACCAAGTGTCCGGTTTCTGCGGCGGTGATGGCGGCGTGGATGGTCTCAAGGTCGCGCATTTCGCCGACGAGGATCACGTCCGGGTCCTGACGCAGGGCGCGGCGGATGGCTTCGGCGAAACTCGGCACGTCGTCACCGACTTCGCGCTGGGTGACAGTGGACTGTTTTGAGTAATGGTAGAATTCGATCGGGTCTTCGATGGTGATGATGTGGCAGTTGCGCTGATGGTTGATCACGTTCAACATCGAGGCCAGGGTGGTGGACTTACCTGAACCGGTCGGGCCGGTCACCAGAATCAGTCCGCGCGGCTTGTAAAGCAACTCTTGCACCTGTTCCGGCAAGCCGAGTTGTTCCAGCGTCAGTAGAGTGGTCGGAATCACACGCATCACGACACCGTAATTGCGGCGCTCTTTGAACGCGCTGACACGGAAACGGGTACCGTCTTCCAAGGCCAATGCGAAGTCGGCACCGCCGTTGGTGTTGATTTCTTTCATCTGCTCTTCGGTGGTTACCTCCAGAAGCAGATCACGCACGTCTTCGGGACTGAGCATGGCCATGTCGCTTTGCGGCGCGAGGTTGCCGTGGATACGCAGCAGCGGCACGGCATGGGCGCGGATGTGAAGGTCGGATGCGCCTTTCTCGACGGTGATTTCCATCAGGTGCTTCATGGTAATCGCGACGCGGACCGAGAGTCCGTAGTGGCCGCGTTTCCGGTAAATCGTGGCTTTGAAACGGATTCCGTCGTCCAATACAAATGCGAAGTCGGAACTGCCCTTTGCCTCTAACTCGCCCAGCTGCGCTTCGTTGGCGATTTCACCCATCAGCTCCAGGGTGTCTTCCTCCGACAGCGGCGCCATATCTAATGGCTCCGGGTTCCCGTGGATGAACAGCTCCGGCACCCGATTAGCGTTAACTTGTACTTCGGAAGCACCCTCTTCGATGGCGACTTCAATCAGTTGTTTCAGCGTAATTTCAGCACTCATTAATCAGCATCTCCCATCGTAGCTCTCAAAACTTCCTCAAGGGTGGTCATGCCTGAAGCTACTTTAAGCATGCCGTCCTCACGCAATGTACGCATCCCCATCTCACGCGCTCTCGCCCGCAGCACGGTGGCTGGCGAGTGGTCGAAGATCAACCGCTGGATGGAGTCGTCCACCATGAAAATCTCAAAAATGCCTTTACGTCCTTTGTAACCGCTGTTACCGCAGGCCGGGCAACCCTTGCCCTTGTACATGGTCGAGAGCGTGGAATTCTTGCTCATCGATCCGAGCATCTTGAGGTCGCGGTCGGTAGGAGTGTATTCGGCTTTGCATTTCTCGCAGATGGCGCGAACCAGACGCTGGGCCATCGCGGCACGTAGCGCGGAGGCTACAAGGAAGGGCTTAACGCCCATATCGAGCAAACGGGTCACCGCGCTGGGCGCGTCGTTGGTGTGCAGGGTGCTGAACACCAAGTGTCCGGTAAGCGCCGCCTCCATTGCGATGTCGGCGGTTTCGCTGTCACGGATTTCTCCAATCATCACGATGTTCGGGGCTTGACGCAGAATGGAACGCAACGCGGCGGAAAAGTCCATGCCGACATCCTTGTTCACCTGCACCTGGTTGATACCCGACATCTGGTATTCCACCGGGTCTTCAACGGTGATGATCTTACGGTCCGGCAGGTTGATCTGCCCCAAACAGGCGTACAGTGTGGTGGTCTTGCCGGAACCGGTCGGGCCGGTAACCAGCAGCACCCCGTCCGGCAACCCGATCAGGCGCTCGAATTTGTTCTGGTCGTCGGACAGGAACCCCAACTGCGGCAGACCGAGCGAGAGGTTGGTTTTGTCCAAAATACGCATGACGATCGATTCGCCGTGGTTGGTCGGAACCGTCGAGACACGCAGGTCGAGATCTCTTCCCTGCACCTTGACTTGAATACGCCCGTCCTGCGGAACGCGCTTTTCGGAGATCTTCATGCCGGACATGATTTTGAAACGGCTGATGATGGCTGCCTGCAGCCGTTTCGGCGGGTTGTCCATCTGGCGCAAGGAACCGTCGATACGGTAACGCACCCGCATGCTGCGCTCCATTGGCTCCAGATGAATATCCGACGCGCGCATTTTGACGGCTTCGGTGATGATCATGCTCGCCAACCGGATAACCGGCGCGTCATCATCCCCGGCGTCTTCGCCGCCTTCGACCTTGGATTTGGTTTCGACGTCAATGCTGTCATCGTCCATCCCGAATTTGGTCTCGAACGACTCCGGGTAGAGCTTGTCCAGCGCGGCTTTAACCTCCACTTGCGGAGCTACCACGGCATCGACGTTAATCTTCAGGGCGTATCGCAGGCTGTCCACTACGTCATAGTTGAGCGGGTCGCTGAGGGCGACGGTCACCGAACCGTCTTCCGCAAAAACCGGGACCACGCCGTATTTACGCGCCGTTTCGTTGGGAATGATGTCCACTATCGCCGGGTCGATCGCATCCGCGTCAACATGGACGTATTCCATGCCGAATTGCGCGGCAATCATCCCCAGCACGTCATCTTCCGACACCGTACCCATTTGTATCAACACGTCGAGAGAGGTTTCCCCCTCCTGCCGGATTGAGTTTGCGACGGCATCCACGTCCTCTTGTGTCAAATACCCCTGTTCAACCAACAGTTGCATGACATAATCATCATTTGAAGTCACAGCCAACACTCCTTCAAGTCACAGAAACAAAATCGCTATTCGTTAATTATATAAAATTTCTGGTTCGGGTTGCAAGCGGAAGTCGCAAGTTTTTTGGGTTCTGAAAAATTACCCGATTTGGGGCCCAACAAGGAGCCGCCGTACCGCCCCCACCTTTTTCTTTCATCTCCCTTTGATGGCGGTTTAGCAGATTGGCGCGGTTTGCTCAAGAGGCGGTTTCGCCAGCTTGCGCAGTTCGCGGAACCCCACGATGTCGGTGACGATTGAACTTAGCAGGTCCGAAACCGGTCCGGCCAACCAAATGCCGGTGACGCCCCAAAAGATTGGGAATATGAGAATCAAGGGCAGAAGCATGAACCCCTGCCGCATCATACTCAGGACGATGGCAATCCCGGCGCGACCGATGGAACGGTAGTAGTCTACGGTAACGACCGGCATGCCGATGGTTGCGAACATGCAGCTAAAGAACCTGAAGTCCCGCGTGGTGGTCTGCAGGAGGACCGGGTCATCGGTAAAACAGCGGGAAATTGGCCCGGCGAAGACCATGATAAGAATTGTAAGTGTAAAGCAAATCAGCGAGGCAAGTTTGGCGCAAAGCGCATACGCTTCGCGGACCCGCGGGAAGATTTTTGCGCCATAATTGTAGCCGACAATCGGCTGCATGCCTTGGGTTAACCCCATCAGCGGCATGAAGAAGAGCGCTAGGACGGTATGGATGATACCCATGGCGGCGATTTCGAGCGTGGCGATTTCGGTATTCTCGGCCCATTTGTGGAACATCCAGTTGTAGGCGACGGTGATACCTCCCATCATTAACTGCAATAGGAACGGGGACAATCCAATGGCAAAAACCCGCATCAAAACCCGTGGGAAAACCCTAACCCGCTTCCAACGGAGACGCACTGCGGTTTTGCCTGAAAGGTAGAAATAAAAGGCGACTGCCGCCGTGGAGAACATCGCGAGATCGGTTGCCCAGGCGGCTCCCGCCACCCCCATCTTGAAACCGAAGATAAATATCGGGTCTAGGATGGTGTTCAAAATCGCCCCGATAACCATGCAGTGCATCGAACGGTTGGCCTGCCCTTCCGAGCGCAACAGGTTTGCCATGCCGAAACTGAGGTGCGAGAAGATGTTCCCGTAAAGAATGATCCTGAGGTAAGTCCGGGCATAGGGCAGTGCTTCCGGAGTGGCTCCGAAGGCGAGCAGGAAACGGTCGAGAAAACAAAGGATGATTAACGGCAGCGTCAGAAAAAAGATTGTCTTTACGGCAATGCACTGCCCCACCACCATCTCCGCTTCGGCGTGGCGCTTTTCTCCTAACTTGATGGAAAGCAGCGCACCCGACCCGACGCCGATCAGGGTGCCGAATGCCGCCAAAATCGCCATAAATGGAAATGAAAGGGCGACGCCCGCGATTGCGTCGCGGCCGCAACCTTGCCCGATGTACAGCCGATCGACGACATTGTAAAGGGCGTTGACCAGCATCCCTACCATCGCGGGGATTGAGAGTTCGCGGAGTAGCGATGGGACCGGAGCCTCACCAAGGCGTTGCAACCGGTTACTCATGGTTCTGCCGCCATTTTTTTAGCCCAGAACGAGTCGAAGTCGCTCAGGTTCCGTTTCAGCAAATTAGGGATGTCCAAATGGTACGGGCATTTGCTTTTGCATCGGCCGCAGTTGAGGCATCCTGGGATTTTGTCCATCTTGTCGCGGAAGTCTTCGGTAAGATACACCTCTAGTGGAGCCCGGCGGAGCATCAGTGTCATTCGGGCGCAATTGTTGATTTCGATGCCGGCGGGGCACGGCATGCAGTAGCCGCAACCGCGGCAGAACTCCCCTTTAAGCTCCTCTCGGTCGCGCCGGATCCGCGCTTCGCGCTCCGGGGTAAGGCGGGGTTCGCTCTCTCCGCAGGCGATGAAATCCTCCAACTCGCGGTCGCGCTGAATCCCCCAGATTGGTTCCACATTTGGGAATTGCGCCAGGAAAGCGTAGGCAGTGGCAGCATCGGTGATAAGTCCGCCCGCCAAAGCTTTCATGGCAATCACTCCCACATCCAGCTGGGCGCAAAGCGGAACCAGTTTCAACTCGTCGTCGGTGGAGAGGTAACTCAGCGGGAATTGCAGAGTTTCGTACAGCCCCGAGTTAACCGCGTCCAGCGCCAACGTCAAACGGTGGTTGGTTATTCCAATGTGGCGGATTTTCCCCTCCTTGCGCGCATCAAGCATGGCTTCATATAGTCCGGTACCGTCATTCGGCTTGGGTACGAATTTTAGATTGTGAAACTGGTACAGGTCGATATAGTCGGTATCCAGTTCCCGCAATGAGGTGGACAGGTCTTTCCAAAAACCGGCTGCGTCGGTCGCTCCGGTTTTGGTACTGATAATCACCTGGTCGCGCCGCCCTGCGAAGGCAACCCCCACCTTGTGTTCACTGTCGGTGTAGAACCTTGCGGTGTCATAGTAGTTGACACCGTTGTCGAACGCCCGGTGCATAATCCTCACCGCGTCGCGTTCCGGAATCCGCTGGATCGGCAACGCCCCGAAACCGTTGCGGTTTACCTTGAGTTCGGTTTTCCCCAGTCGAACGTAGTGCATGTCGAATCACCGCTAGTTTTGACGTGCTTCGAGTGCGGCTCGCAATGCGGCTAAGTCGGTGTCCGGGGCGGCCGCTCCGGATTCCACTGCCGCTTTGGCAACCGCATAGGATATCTCCACATAGAGCCGACGGTCAAAGGGTTTTGGAATAATGTATTGGTTACCGAATTCAAGTTTTTCGTGCGGGTAAAGGGCTTGGACATCGTCCGGCACCGGTTCGCGCGCCAATGCGGCGAGCGCCTGCGATGCCGCGACCTTCATTGCGGTGTTGATGGTGCGGGCTCGGGCATCGAGCGCGCCGCGGAAGAGGAAGGGGAAACCAAGCACATTGTTAATCTGGTTGGGGTAGTCGGATCGTCCCGTCACCATTACGTATGGCTGGTCACCCAACGCTTCGGCCACGACTTTGGGGTCGATTTCCGGGTCGGGATTGGCCATCGCGAAAATCGCGGGATAGGGAGACATCCGGCGCACGTCTTCGCCGGTCAGGCAGTTGGCGGCGGATACGCCGATAAACACGTTCGCGCCCTGAAGAGCCTCTCCAAGGGTACGGAGGCCAGTGTCGGCAACAGCGTGACGGCGCTTGTGGTCGTTCAGGTCGTCACGTCCGGCGTGTATCACGCCTTTGCGGTCGCACATCGTAAGGTCGCGGACTCCGGCGGCTTTGCACATATCGGCGATTCGGATGCCAGCCGCGCCGGCACCGTTCATAACCACTTTGAGACTGGATATTTCGCGACCGCAAAGTAAGGCGTAGTTCATCAACCCTGCAACTGCGATTACGGCGGTACCCCATTGGTCGTCGTGGAACACCGGGATATCCAGCATTTCGCTCAACCGGTCCTCAATCTCAAAACAGGCCGGGGCGGCGATGTCCTCAAGATTAATCCCGCCGTACATCGGCGCGATCGCCATCACTGCATCGATAACCCGCTGAGGATCGGTCTTGCCAGTATTGCCCCCGCCAACGCGGCAGTGGTCCAACGGCACCGGCCAGGCGTCAACGTTGCCGAAAGCCTTGAACAGGACGGCCTTGCCCTCCATGACCGGTATGCTGGCGGTTGCGCCCAAATCGCCCAACCCAAGGATGGCGGTTCCATCGGAAACCACCGCGACGAGTTTGCGTTTGGCGGTGTAGTCGAAAACCGTGTTCGGGTGTGCGGCGATTTCCTTCACTGCATGAGCGACGCCCGGCGTGTAAGCCAAGCACAAGTCCTGTTGCGTTTTGAGCGGTTTCGTCAGGTTGACTCCAATTTTTCCGCCGCCGTGGAATGCCAGAACCTCTTCGCGTCCAAATGCCATCGCAAATTCTCCTGTGAAGTCTCAAGTAATAAAAAATGCATTGTATAGAATCGTGTGTCCAAAGGCAAGTTGAATCTAGTCGAAAGCCCGATCTTCGCATATTTTCCGCCACGTGGTTTCATATCGTCACTTCGCCGCGTCTCTCCCACGCTTCTGTTCCGCAACGTAGTCTCATCCAGCCCCGCCCTTCACGCCGGGGTTGCACCCGCAGATCCTCCCATCGGGGTCGAAGCGCGACCGGCTGTAAACCATAAAATGAGACTTTGTGGCGGAAAAGTCTAGACGGCGGGATTTGTCTGGGACCGGCGCGGGGGTGGTACAGTGGGAAAAGAAAATGAGATTACGTGGCGGAACAATGACAAAGGATGAGTAACGAGGGACGAGAATAATTTCATGCAGCCAAACAGTGGGACAAAAATGTCACAAATGCGACATAAGTGTCATAGTGTGAGCTGATAATATTGTCCATACGGTTTGGCACAGCTAATGCTTTATAAAGACGTTGAAGAAAGGGGATTTTAGAATGTTAGACTTAAACAAATGGACGCAAAAGGCGCAAGCGGCTTTACAGGGGGCCAGAGAACTGGCCATCCGCAATTCGCAACAGCAGTTGGAAACCTTACACTTGCTGGCGGCGATGCTGGGAGACCGTGACGGCATCGTCGGTCCGTTACTTGAGCGCGTCGGCATTTCCGTTCCGCAGCTTATGGCGAAAGTCGAGGCGGAACTGGACCGGTTGCCCCGAATTAGCGGGGCCGTCGAGGACGGCAAGATTTACGTAACGCAGGAATTCAACTCGATGCTGGTCAAGGCCGGGGATTTCGCAACGCGGTTGAAGGATGAATATCTGTCGGTCGAGCATCTGCTCCTGGCAATGGTGGACAGCGGCAAAAAAACCGTCTGCGGCCGGTTGCTGTCCGAATCCGGCGCGGACACCAACAAACTGCTGGAAGCGCTGCGGCAGATTCGCGGCAACCAGCGTATCACCACCGACAATCCCGAAGGTCAGTACGAGGCGTTGAAGAAATACGGTACGGATCTGGTGGAGCTGGCCAAACGCGGCAAGCTAGATCCGGTTATCGGGCGCGATTCGGAAATCCGGGACGTGGTGCGCATCCTATCCCGTAAAACCAAGAACAATCCGGTTCTGATCGGCGAGCCGGGGGTGGGCAAAACCGCCATCGTGGAGGGATTGGCGCAGCGTATTGTCCGCGGCGACGTTCCCGAGGGGTTGCGGGACCGCACAGTGTTTTCGCTGGACATGACCGCGCTAATGGCCGGCGCGAAATACCGCGGAGAATTCGAGGAACGTCTGAAAGCGGTGTTGAACGAAATCCGAGCCGCCGAAGGGAAAATCCTGCTGTTTATCGATGAGATACACACCATTGTCGGGGCCGGCAAAACCGAAGGATCGTCCGATGCCGGCAATATGCTGAAGCCGATGCTGGCGCGCGGCGAACTCCATTGCATCGGAGCCACCACGCTGGACGAGTACCGCCGCTACATGGAGAAAGACGCTGCGTTGGAACGCCGGTTCCAGCCGGTCATGGTTGATCCGCCGTCCGTGGAGGACACCATCTCCATCCTGCGTGGCATCAAGGAACGTTTCGAGAACTACCACCACGTCCGAATTCAGGACGCCGCGCTGGTTTCCGCCGCCGTGCTTTCCGACCGCTACATCCAAGACCGGTTTCTGCCGGACAAGGCGATTGATTTGCTGGACGAGGCGTGCGCCTCAATCCGCACCGAAATGGATTCCATGCCGGCTGAATTGGACGAAATCAGCCGCAAAGTGACCAGGTTGCAGATTGAGGAAACCGCGCTCCGCAAGGAGAAGGACAACGCCTCTAAGCAGCGGTTGGAGGAATTGGTGCGCGAGTTGGCCGAACTCAAGGCCAGCGCCGACGCCATGACCGCAAAGTGGCAGGCGGAAAAACTCGCCATCGGCGAACGCGGCAAAATCCGCGAACAGCTGGAGGCGGCCCGCAACGAATACGAGCGGGCCGAGCGCGAGTCGAACCTCAACCGCTCGGCGGAGCTGAAGTACGGGATCATCCCCGGACTGGAAAAGAAATTGGCGGAATTGCAGCAAAAAGCCGGACCGGACGGGGAAGCCATGCTTCACGAGGAGGTCACATCCGACGGCATTGCCGGAGTGGTTTCCCGCTGGGCGGGCATTCCGGTTTCCAAACTGCTGGCCGGCGAACGGGAAAAGTTCGTCCGCCTGGCGGACGAGCTGCACCGCCGGGTGATCGGTCAAAACGAGGCGGTTGACGCCGTTGCGGACGCGGTTCTGCGGTCGCGCGCCGGTATCAAAAACCGCCGCCGCCCGATGGGCGCGTTCCTCTTCCTAGGCCCGACCGGCGTGGGCAAGACAGAACTGGCCAAGGCACTGGCGGAGACGCTTTTCGACGACGAAAACAACATTGTGCGTATCGATATGTCCGAATACATGGAGAAACACACCGTGTCGAGGCTGGTCGGAGCGCCTCCCGGATACGTGGGCTACGAAGAAGGCGGTCAGCTGACCGAGGCGGTACGGCGCAAACCTTACTGCGTGGTACTGCTGGACGAAATCGAGAAGGCCCACCCCGATGTGTTCAACCTGCTGTTGCAGGTGCTGGACGACGGACGGTTGACCGATTCGCACGGGCGTACCGTGAGCTTCCGCAACGCGGCGGTGATCATGACCTCCAATCTGGGGTCGGAACTGCTGGCCGACACCGGCGGGCAATCCGGTCCGAACGGCATTCCGGCGGAGACCCGCGAGGCGGTAACCGCCCTGCTGAAGACCAAATTCCGCCCGGAATTTCTGAACCGGCTTGACGAAACGGTGCTGTTCCAGCCGCTGGGCCGCGAGCAGATTCGTGAGATCGTAAAACTCCAGTTGGAGGATTTGCGCAAGCGCCTTGAGGAGCAGGAGCTGAAGTTGACGGTAGACGATGCCGGAATCGACGCAATCGCCGAAGCGGGGTTCGACCCTGTGTACGGCGCGCGTCCGGTGAAACGCGCCATCCAGCGGGAGCTGGAAACGCCGATTGCCCGCCGGATCATCGCCGGCGATTATCAGCCCGGCGACACGGTGAGCGTAACCGCCGAAAACGGCAAGGCGAAATTCGCCTAACGGTCAGATTTCCAAACTCTGCCCCGACCTAACTAAACTAGGTCGGGGCATTGTATTATTAAGGAAATACATTAGCTTAGAGAATTCGGTCGCCTTTTTTGCCGTTACACCGACGGCATAAGACTTGCAAATTTTCAGGAACCGATTGTCCGCCTTTATTTAATGGTATAATATGGTCAACTTGCAGATTGATCCGACTTTTAAATTGCTTTCTACACTTTGCGCAGACATAAGTACCGTCGCCAAGACGTGCAGCACTAAAGGCTTTGTCGCGCAGTTGTTGTTCACGTCTAGGATTATATTTTCCAATTTCATGTAGTGTCATATCTTTCAATTCGCGATAATCATATTTCACATTAGATTCGGATTTGAAAACTGCCGGATCTATCAACCGCTTGATTTCTATATCTAACTGGTTTTCGAATACTTGCTTCCGCCCAAAGAAATCACGCAAATTTCCATCTTTGGATTCCCACAACGAATTAACGTATTCGTGTTTCTTCTTGGGGCCCATATCCTCATCAACTATATGTTTTGCAATACTACTGATATCAATCTTCAAATCAATTTTAGTCATAATCGGCGTTGCTTCATTTTGGGCATAATACTTTAACAGATCCTCAACATCGCGTTCGTCATACGGGGGAATCATCTCGCCAATGAAGAAAGTGTCGCGCACTTGCCGTACCATTAACTTGAGTTTTTCATCGGGCAAATATTCGCTTGAAACGCGAAATTCTTTAAAAAGTTCTGGTAATGATTTCATAAATCGTTTGTATGCTTTTTCAGTACTGTCATATACCAAAACGCAACAACCGCGTTCCATACCGTCAACATCAAGATAGGAAAATTTGTACATCCCAATCGGATAACGTTTCTCGAATGGGATTCGCTCCAAAGCGGAAGTGTCAACTGTGCTGTCAAGCATTGCTGCGAATTCTTCAATTTTCGCAATTGATATTAGGCGCAAAATCCGTTTTTGTCGATCATATCTATCCTCTGAGAATTCGTTGTTGTCGATGTTTAGACTTTCTGGGCTTACCCATGCAATGCGGCTCTTCCAGTTATCGATGAATGAAACAATGTGTGCTTTCGAGGTTCCACCAGCTCTTTCACCACGCAGTGCTCGGCCAATCATTTGGGTCATAAGGATGGTGGAAACGGTTGGACGCGCCAAGAACACTGTTTGTGTTTTCGGTAAATCTAGACCTTCGGTTAACTTGTTAACGTTTACCAATACTTGCGTTTTTCCGTTGCGATAACTATCTAAATTACGTTGATTCTCCTCGCTACTGATTTTTACCCCAGAGGTCATATCGCGTATATCGGACACAACAAATTTTGCTTTAACACCGGCTTTGCAAAAAAGACTAGACAGCGCTATAGCATGATTGACATTGAGGGCA
The DNA here is from genome assembly GCA_002309765.1 of Verrucomicrobia bacterium UBA1200. Lineage (GTDB taxonomy): Bacteria > Verrucomicrobiota > Kiritimatiellia > RFP12 > UBA1067 > UBA1200. Next base: position 60,751 of record DBXY01000019.1, on the reverse strand, counting down.
AAAACGATTGTTTGTCCGTATTTCTTCACATTTTTGGTGTAGGTATCGACTATCAACCGATTTCGTTCTTTGTTGTCAGATAGTTCTTTGGCAATATTCTCCGGTAATATATCAAAACGTTGAATTCGATCAAGTTCTGCGCCTCCAAGTACGCCGAATTCTGCGTTAGTGTTACAACTCTCAAAGTCAGGCGTGGAAAGGATACCTTGCCCGATCAATTCTTTGAGCCCGATTTTGTAAGCCATACCACAATGTCCCGCAACGGGTTTATTATCACAAACGCCATCTGTAAAAATTTTGGATAGCAAGCCTTGCTCGCTCTCTGCGGTCCGAAATGGCGTTGCAGTAAGTCCGATAATTTTGGATCTTTTAATACGTTTCTTTACAAGATCAATTATTGTCCTGTAGGTCTTCGCCGTGGCGTGATGCGCCTCGTCTATCACAAGATACAATTCCTCTTCGGAACCAAACCACTTCTTAAGAGCATCAAGGTTCTTCCCTATACTGTCTTTGCTGGCAAACAACACGTTGTCGGTTTTACAAATTGTTCTAGTACGATCATGTTCTCGGTCGCCAGAAACTATCCGGTAACGAAATGAGGCTACCTTGGTCAGATAATCCGCATAGGCGTGCGCTTGGAATGTCTCTGCTGCCTGATCAAGCAGTTCCTTTCGATGGGCAATCCACAATATCTTTTTGCCACGGTTGATGGCACGTTTCAAGAGCCAAATTGTTGCAGTATATGTTTTACCACCACCTGTTGGCAACACAACTAGAGTACTGTATGAAGGGAATTTATCATCAATCTTGTCTAGGTTTTCCATCGCGTCCAACTGATGCGGGTAAGGAAGTCTGGTGTTCGTACCAGATTTAGCATAAACCACACCACTCGCTTTCACCTGAACCTTAGTTATACCATCATTATCATTTGACATTGCAGCTCCTATAAGTACGGCTTGGTGCCGAAAAACTTGTTGCTAGCAGAACCAAAGAACTTGACAAAATTAACGAGTATTCTTTAGAAAATGAAACATGGCTGTAATGCATCCGCCGGTCAGATTTCAAATTTCTGGCCCGGTACGGGGTCGATTGCTTTGGGTAGACGGCGGTCTTTGGCCAACTGCACCATCGCATCGACCTTGTCCGGTTCGCCGTGAACCGCGAACAATTGCTTGGCGTTTTCCTTAACCCCGTCAAGCCAACGGGACAATGCCCCACGGTCTGCATGCGCGGAAAGGGCGTTGATGGTGTGCACGCGCGCCCCGACCGGGTAAGTATCGCCCAAAATCTTAACCTCTTCCGCGTGTTCCACAATCCGCCGACCCAAGGTGCTTTCAGCCTGAAAACCGACGAACAGGATGATATTGCGCGGATCGCCGATAGTACTCTGCAAATGATGCAATACCCGGCCGCCTTCGCACATCCCGGAAGCGGCGATAATCACCATCGGGCCTTTGGCGCGATCAAGCGCCATCGACTGTTCAGGAGACTCGACGAACTGCAATCCCGGGCATTTCAAGGGGTCGATACCCTGGCGCAAAATCTCTGACGCATCCTGGTCGTAGCACTCGCGGTGGCTGGCGTAAATTTGGGTGGCTTTGGTGGAAAGCGGGCTGTCAACGTAAATCGGCACCTGCGGCAACCGTCCGGCATCCTGCAACCGGTTCAGGAAATAAAGCAGTTGCTGGGTACGGCCGACGCTGAAGGCGGGGATGATCAATTTGGACTTGAGCTGGATGATGTCCTCGATGAACGCCTTGATCCGCCCCTGCACGTCCTCCGCCGAAGGGTGGTAGCGGTCGGCATAGGTGCTCTCGATGATAATGGCGTCCGCGCCCTGCGGCAGGTCGTAATCGCGGATGATCGGCTGGTTCGGCTGTCCGAGGTCGCCGCTAAACAACAGACGGCGGTGGGTGCCGGTGTCGCGGCTTTTGACATCCAGCTGAATCTGCGCCGACCCCAAAATGTGCCCGGCATTGTGCATGAGCATCGTAACGCCGTTGCCAAGATCCACCCCGCGTTTTAGCGGTTCTGGCTCAAAATGGCGCATGATGGCGTCAACATCGCGGATTTCATACAGCGGCTCGAACAAATTCTTGCCCTGCTTGGCACGTTTTTTGTTCACCACCTCCAAATCCCGCTGTTGCAGAAAAGCCGAGTCGCGGAGCATGACATCGCACAAGTCGCGAGTGGCGGGGGTACAATAAATTTTGCCCCGGAACCCGTGCCGGGCAAGAGTGGGCAGATTCCCACTGTGGTCGATATGCGCGTGGGAAAGAATCACCGCATCGATGGTCTTAGGATCAACGGGCATTTTGCGGTTGCGCTCGAAAGCCTCCTTTCGGTGCCCCTGGTAGATTCCGCAGTCCAACAGAATCCGCAACCCATTGGCCTCAACCAAATGCATGGAACCGGTGGTGGTTTGCGCCGCTCCGAGAAATGTGACGTTCAACATGGTATTAGCCTCCGTTTAAGGTTTACGCCAATTTTCAACCTGGCGCTCGATTTCATCCAAAGTCTCAGCTTCCGGAATCCGGCACTGGAACACCCCGTTCAGGTAAAGCGCGAAGAATCCGTCTCCGCCCGCCACTGCGATGTCCGCGTTGCGCGCCTCACCGGGGCCGTTGACCACGCAACCCATCACCGCCACGTGCGGACGCGGGGCATTGGGGTGGATACGGTAGAACCGCTCCAGCCGGGCTTCCACGGCATTGGCCATGCCCACCACATCAACGCGGGTCCGCCCGCAGGTCGGACAGGAGGTCACCGACGCGCCCGGAGCGCGCAGGCCTAGGCAGCGCAACAGCTCCACCCCCACGCGCACCTCCTGCGCAGGGCGGTCGGTAAGCGAAACGCGGATGGTGTCGCCAATGCCTTCAAGCAGCAGGGTCCCCAACGCCACGCATGAACGCACCGTACCAGGAATAAACGTACCCGCCTCGGTCACGCCGAGATGCAGCGGATAGTCGGTTTTCACGGAAAGCATCCGGTAGGCGGCAATGGTTCGCGGCACGTCTGACGCCTTGACCGAAATTTTTATCTCCCGGTAATCTTCCGCCTCCAGTAGCGCCACATGACGCAACGCGCTCTCCACCAGCGCCTCGGCGGTGGCGGAACCGTACTTTTCCAAAAGGTCTCGCTCCAGCGAACCGCCGTTCACCCCGATGCGAATCGGCACCCGGCGTTCGCGGGCGGCTGCCACCACCGCCCGCACCCGATCCGGACCGCCGATGTTCCCGGGGTTGATGCGCAACCCGTCCGCCCCGGCGGCAATCGCCGCCAACGCCAGCCGGTAGTCGAAATGGATATCCGCCACCAGCGGCAGGGGAGACTGGCGGCGCACCTCGGCAAAGGTGTCCGCCGCCTCGCGGTCAGGCACGGTCAACCGCACCAGATCGCACCCCAGATCCGCGGCCTCGCGAATCTGCCCGAGCAACGCGGCGGCATCATGCGGATCGGCATTGGCCATGGTCTGGACGCTAACCGGGGCGTCGCCTCCGATTTTAAGGGATCCCACCTGGATTTGCCGGGTGTGTCTGCGCATACGGGTTAAGCCTTTAAATCGCGGATTGCGGAATCGATGTTTGCGAAAAGCTGCGCCAACCGGTCGGTCGGCACCGAAGAAAAGGCGATCCGGATCAAACCGGACAACACAATCACGCCGGTCTGGTATTTGTCCAACAGGGTGAGCCGCACCGCTTCGGGAACGGCGCCGTTGGGGCGGACACAAAGGAAGTAGCCGGAGTTGCAGGGCATGACCTCGAACGACTCCGCGTATTCGGGGTGCGCCGCCAAAATCTCGCGGATATGGCGGTAACGGCGGCAGAGGATATCGAACTTTTGCTGTTTTTGCGCCGCGTAACCGGGATTCCGGTACGCCTCCAGCAGTATCCGCTGCCCGATATTGCTGCAACTGGACACCGTGCCGCGCACGATGCCGGCGGCTTTGGATTCAAGGGCCTTAAATTGTTCCGGTGTCGCGCCGAGGCTACCGAAGGTAATGAACCCGACGCGAAGGCCCCAGACGTAATCTTCCTTAGTGGCGCCGTCGAGCTTCACGGCCAGCAGATTCCGGTGGAGGTTGGCCAAACGGGTGAAAAGCGATTCTCGGCACACTCCATCCTCGTAAACCAAACCGAAATAAGCGTCGTCCAGCAGCGCCAGCACCCGTTTGCCGGCTTCAGCGGCGGACTGAAGCGCGGCGACAATCCCCTCCGCATCCGCCTCGGTGGCGGTGTAGCCGGTGGGGTTGTTCGGGAAGTTCAGCAGCACAATCTTTTTTTCGCCCGGCGCGGAAAGTTTTTCGGCAAGGGCGCCGACATTGAAACGGCCGCCGGCAAACATCGGGAAAGTGTCGAACTCCGCGCCGCAAGCCTCGTTGAACAAAAGCTCATAGTTATCCCAGTAAAGGTCGGGCAGAATAATCCGGTCTCCGGTGGCTACAAACAGCTGTCCGGTCACATACAACCCGTGGGTAAGGGCGTGGGTAACCACCGGCAGGCTGAACGGCTGGCCGGCAAGTGATGGGTTTTTCCCGATCATCGTTTCGCGCCACTGTTTACGGAGGTCGGGCAACCCGTAACTGGGCGCGTATAGAAACGATTGCGGCGGCAGAACGGTCATGTCCTCCACGCACTCCAAACAGAGCGGCGAACCGTCCTCCTCCAACGCGGTACCGATGGTGGCGTTAATCGACTTTCCCTTGGCGGCGGCACTTTGCCCCAAAATGCCTCTAGAAGGGAAAAAAGCACGGCGGCCGCGGTCAGACAAAAAATCCAGCAACGGACTGGAATCGGCCGCCAAAACCCCGTTCAACTCTTGCGCCAACGGATTAATGCTAGCAGACATAAAAAAACCTCAAAATCAACTGCCCCCCAAAAACGCTGGGACGTGAAATAAACTAGCGATTATTTTACTATCGGACGGACGGATTTTCAAGTGAAAAGCGGTCAAATGCAAAAGTCTGGCGGCAACGCTTTTTCTTCGAACAAAATCGCTTGACTGGCAAAGTCAATTGCGATATCTTATGGCATTGTAATTAGGGGGCGTTTCCGTTTTGGAAACCCCTTGGCGATAATCGCCATTTGACAATGGCGGGAAAGGATAAAGATGGTTAAGGAATTAAAGCGCGGTGTACAAATTAGTACGACCTTCAACCGGGGATTTGATATCTACAAAAAGAACTTTCTGCCGATTCTGGTGGCAAGCCTCCTGGCGACCGTAATCGGTAGCTTTTCTTTCTTTATTTGCTTTCCGCCTCTGATTTGCGGACTGTTTGCGATGATCCTGACCGTCATGCGCAATAATAATGCGACATTGGAGATCGGGGACGTGTTCAAAGGCTTCAAAAAGTTTTTGCCCTCTTTGGCAGCCTTCATATTGATTGCCATAATTCTTTTCATAATATGCACTATTCTGGCGATTGTTCCCGTCATAGGGGCGATTGCCGGTTTAGTGGTAGGACATGCCGTTGCTCCGGCGGTCACTTCCTGGGCAATGTTGTTGATTGCCGACCAGGACGCATCTGTCGGGGACGCGGTCCTAACCCCGTTGAAACTGCTGACCGACGGGCGTTTCTGGTCTATCGTTCTTGCGGCATTTGTGGCTTCTCTGATAGGCTCGATCGGCACGTTAATCTGTCTCATCGGAGCGATTGTGACAATACCCTTCACCTTCTGCATGATTGCGGCGGCGTATGAGGAAGCCTATGCGGACTACGCTTCGCCCGACTCGCCCGTAACCCCGGAAATCGAAACGCCGGTTTCGTGATTTATGGCATGAAACCAAAACCGTGCGCCGCATTTCGCAGAATTTTCTCCGCGAATGCGGCGTATGTTTTCCTTGCGGGCGGTATCGTTGCCGGTTGCGTCGCGTTGGCACATTGTTTCGGACTGACGATTTGCCCCATGAAAAGATGGTTGGGCGTCCCATGCCCAACCTGCGGCGCAACCCGCGCGTTCGCATTACTGCTTCATGGGGAGATTCGCGGCGCATTCGAGTTGCAGCCTCTGGTAATGGCGTTAGCATGCCTAGCGTTGCCGCTGTTGCTGCTGTTTAGAATCGTGTTTGGAAAACAGCGAATGCGTACGCTAATCGCCACGGCATCAAAAAGTCCGATTTTCTGGTGCATCGTGGTACTCATAACTCTGGCGAACTGGGCATACGTGATCGCCCGAGGAAACTGAACGGAAGCCGCCAAACGGCTAACCGTTATTATCCTATCAACCAATACGACTAACCGTTTAAACAAAACAGGATGTAATTTTCTGATATGAAACATCTTACAATTTTTATGGCAATAGCTCTGGCGGCAACCGGCGGGTGCCGTTTGCTAGAAACCGGATACGGCGATGACAACGCCGTTATCCGCAAGTCTGTGGACACCGTCTCCGCCGCAAGGGGGACCGCGAAATCGGCAGTCGCGTGGACAGGGGCTCAGGTGTTATCCTTCGGGGACGACTTGGACTCCGCCCAGCACAACCGCTTCATCACCATCGGGGAACACGCGGCGGCGGCATACCGCGTCCAACCCACCCTCCCTGACGGGTATCGGCCGTTTTCCGAGGAGGAATTCGCAGACCTGAATCTTCCCGCGGACCGCTACCGTTACGAACCGGACACCGGATTTGTGGAAGATGTCGGGGGCGTCGGATTCGGCGCGCGCATTTCCCACACGGAAAACAAAGGCGAGGTTGTCATCGCATTCCGGGGATCAAACTCACCCGGAGAAGACGAGCATTGGATGCAGGATTGGATAGTGGATGCCCATCAGAGCGGAGGAGGAACGCCGGCGCAATATCTCTACGGGGCAGAGGTGCTGTCGGAAGTCCGGCGCGCCTTCCCGGACTCAAACCTGACCATCACAGGGCACTCGCTCGGCGGAGGCATCGCCGCGTACGCGACCATGAAACTTTCGGAACAAAAACAGCTTATCTGCGCCACATACAACGCTGCAGGCATCTCAAGCATAACCCTGCTATCGATTCCCAAGGATGTCCTCGCGGAAAAGGCTTCCCGCATTTTCAACATTCGTAGCAAGGGCGACCCGGTATCGGCAATTCCGGGGACGCAACTCATCGGGAAAATTTACGAAGTGGACAACCTTCGCTTCGCAAACCACTCGATCGACGGTCTGCTTATAGATATGCGCCGCCGCGCAGAGGGTCGCAGGGCAGGTTGGCTGCGCGACTTATTCGATGACTGATATCGACAGCAAGGACACCATTCGGCGAAAAATGCGCCACTATTAGAAAGACCAACCTATAAGCGGCGACATACTGTCGTTGCGGAAGTTAAGGACTCCAATTTGGAAACAAGTGCAGCGATCGGCAGAATTTAGAAACCCGATTTGAAAACGGACACCACGCTTGCTATTTTCCACAACGTTAAACAAACCAAGCTGTATCCCTTGTCCCCCTTAAATTTGCGGATTATATTATTGGATGTCATCAATGGGATTAACGGGATCGTAACCAATAGGTATTGCCGATCCCGTTAATCCTGTCATCTTGATTGCTTTGTGGCTAGACGCCGGAATAACTCACGAAACCGCCATCCACCGGCAGTACCACGCCGGTGATGAAAGAGGCTTCGTCCGAGAGCAGGAACCGTGCCGCGCCGTGCAGGTCGGAGGGTTGGCCGAACTTGCGCATCGGGGTTTTGGCAATCACCTTGCGCCCGCGAGCGGTAAGGGTTTTGCCATCCTTCTCCAACAGCAGGAAGCGGTTTTGGTTGGTGATGAAAAATCCCGGCGCGATGGCGTTCACGCGGATTCCCATCGGGGCAAGATGGGTCGACAGCCAATAGGTGAAGTTCATGATTCCTGCTTTGGCGGCGGCGTATGCCGCCACCTTGGTCATGGGTTGGTAGGCGGCCATCGAGCAGAAGTTCAGCACCGCACCGCCGCGCTTAAGCATTTCCTTACAGAACACCTGGCAGGGAAGAACCGTACCCACGAGATTGAGCTTATTTACGAACTCGAAGCCCTCGGCTGTGAGGCCGAAGAAAGTGTCCGCAAGGTCGCAACCTTCGGTGAACTGTTCCGCCGAGCAAGTGCCTTTGGGGTGGTTGCCGCCCGCGCCGTTGATGAGCACGTCCACGCGCCGCCACTTTTTCAACACCGCCTTTTTAGCCGCCTCAAGCGAATCGCGGTTCAGCACGTCCGCCTCCACCGGAAGCGTCTCGCGCAGACCCTTTTTGGCAAGCTTTTCGCAGAACTCGCGCGCCACGTCACCCCGCAGATCCAGCACCGCCACCTTGGCCCCGTGCCGGAGCAAATCTTCGGTAAGCGACGAACACAGCACGCCAGCCGCTCCGGTTATCACACAAACTTTGCCTTCAACGCCTTTTGCTTTCATGGTTACTCCTTGCTTTTAAACCGGCCTCCAGTCCGCGCAGCTCGGCCAGTCCCACCAGCCGTCCGCCGTAACTGTATCCGGGAAAACACTTGCGGTGGCGGTCGATCTGCATCAGCCGCCCGTGGTCGGGACGCACCACAATCTCCTCGCCCCGCAGCTTCTCCTCCCGGAGCAGCTCGGACATCAGCGCCGGGATGTCCACTTTGCCGAACAGGTGGCTTTCGCTTTCGCGAAAAACGCCGGGAGCGAGATGGACGATGTTGCGGAAATGGCAGAAATGCACCCGGTCATGGAACTCGCGGAACACCGCCACCTCGTCGCACTTGGGGTCGCCACCCAGCGATCCGGTGCAAAGCGTCAGCCCCACCAACGGGGAGGGGCATTGTCTGCACATTTCACGGATATCGGCGGCGGTGGAGAAAATCCGGGGAAGACCGAAAACCGGATGCGGCGGGTCGTCCGGGTGTATCGCCAGCCGCATATTTCCCGCTTCAAGAGTCGGGGTGATTTCATTCAGGAAAGCGTACATATTGGCGCGGAGCTGCGTCTCGGAAATGCCGTCATAGGTTCTGAGGACAGCAAGCAGCTGCGCGGGAGTCAGATCGTCCACGGTGCCGGGCAATCCGTAGAGAATACACTTGGCGATGCGGCGGCGGAGGGCGGGTGTGGCGGCAGACCAAAGCTTTTGGGCGCGGTTGCGGATGGAGGTACGATAGGATTTTTCGGCGCCGGGGCGTTTCAGGACAAACAGATCGAACGCCGCCACCTCGGCTTCGTCGTAAAGCTCAACCTCCGAGCCGTCCGGAAGGGCAAAGTTGAGGTTGGTGCGGGTCCAGTCCAGCGCCGGCATGAAATTCACGCATACCGTTCGGATTCCGCATTTTGCAAGGTTCTCCAGGGTGCGCCGGTAATTTGCGATGTAACGTCGCCATTCGCCGGTGTGCTTTTTGACGTCCTCGTGCACCGGTACCGACTCCACCACGCTCCAACTCATCCCGGCGGCGGCAACCATTTTTTGTACCGCCCGGATTTCCCGGACTGGCCACACCTCGCCGGGACGGCGCGAGTAGAGCGCCGTCACCACGTCGGTAACGCCCGCCTGACGGATTTCGCGCAGTGGCACCGCGTCCGACACACCAAACCATCTCCAACCTTGCTTCATGCGTCCTCCAAAAACAACGCGGATGTTACAACATCCCGCAACGGAAGTCAAGCGCGGGATGGCCGCGAACCGGATCAATATCAGACGGCAAAACTTTTTTCTGAACCGCGGCAACGTTTTAGGCGTTCAATTACAATGAGTGCGCCATAGGGGCGTTTTTTAAAAGAAGGCACGGCTATGTTTTTTTGTAAGGGTAAATCGGGTTTCACGCTGATCGAGCTGGTGATGGTGATCGTCATCCTGACCATCATTTCATCGCTGGCCGTTTCGAAATTTTCCACGCTTAAGGCGGACTCGGCGCGCAAGGTATCGATCGCTAACCAGCAGGCGATCGGAAGGGCCGTGGAGACCTATCTGGCGGTGAACAACGGAGAAGGCGTGAACCGGCTGGACAGTCTGATCGACGAAGGCACCGCGAACAACTCCGGACAGCAAGGTTTCGACTTCAACACCGCCAGTTCCGACGTGACGGTCGGCGGGATGTATTGCGGTCCGGTTGATCTGGGTTCGCTCACCCGCGACACGGTGGAAGACCGCAACCGGGGGTTGCACGAAGACCTGCGCAGCGTGTTGTGCCTGTACCAGGTGAGCGAAGCCGAGGCCAAGGCGTTCCGGCGAATCGGTTTGGACTACGTGATGCGCCACAACACCTATGCCAGCGGTTACCCCTTTGCCCACTATGGCAAGGGCGACGACGGAACGATTCCGCAGGCGGCGGACGGATTGGACCCCGCGCTATCCGCCTGCATGGCGCGTACCGTGACCAACGGGATGGTGTTCGCGGCGGTCAACCCCAAGACCGATTTCGGCCGGGTGATCTACCAGGATTTCGGGCAGGATTTGCTGCCCACCGCCAACTGGGGACAGGGTTACACCGACGCCGAAGCCAAAGAACAGGTTACCGCCACCGGCGGACCGCTGCTGTGTTTCGGATTGGGCAGCAACTGCTCGATGGTCGGCAAGTCCCGCGGCGGGCTGGAAACGGCACCGTACAGCGAAGTGCTGGGCAACGAGTACTACCGGCAGTACATTTTGGTTTTCCGCCTAAAATCCAGCGGCGGCGGTTCGGCCACGATGGTCACCGCGGAATTCGCCGGAGTGCTGGATCCGGAGGGCAACACTATCCGAAAGGCGCGCTATCTGCTGAAATAGCGGGGCTGTGACAAACAGGAAAAAAGGCTTTTTACCGTGAAGAAGAACAGTAAAGGTTTCACTCTGATCGAGCTGGTGCTGGTGGTTGCCATATTGGCGATTATCGCCGTGGTGGCGGTGGGCAAATTCGGCGACCTGCGCAAAGCCGCAGCCCGCAAAACCAACCTGAGCAGCATCGCGAACATCCACCGGGCAATCGACACCAAGATCGCGATGACCGACAAGCGCACCGGGATGTTCAACTATCTGGAGTCGTTGATCGATGTCAAACGCGGCGGCGGTGACACTACCGGCGCGGCGGGTACCTACGAATGGTCGAACGGCAACTGGTATGACGGTTCCGGCGGCGTAACCCCCGGTATCTACTGCGGCATCAAGCAATCCGAAGTCACCTACAACGCTTCCGGCGTTACCACCGGTGCAGCGACCCCGCTGGAGGAGGCGCACGAAAACAACAAAGGTTTGGACACGCTCCAAGGCAAACTGGGGATGTACTACCTGAAAGACAGCGAGGTCGCCTCGCTGAAAGAAATGGGCATCCAGATTGTGCTGCGGCACAATTTCTCCACCGCGCAATCCCGCGCCATCGCCACACTCGACAGCAATTCCGCGCTCACCACCCGTAACGGCGGACCGGGGCATCGCGCCGATTTGAGCGCCTTCTACCCCGTGGTGCTTACCAACGGTTCGGCGGTGGCGGTGTTGAATCCCGCGACTTGCAGCGACATCTATCGTCTGCTGGGCCAAAGCTACGGTAACACCAACGGGGTCAGCGGCGTGTCCGCCTCCACCCCGGAAACCTATTTCTCCAAAGGCGTCTGCAAGCGTTTGCTGGTGTTCGGAATGGGACGCTCCTCCGACATCACCACCGCGCTGTTCGAAACCCCGCCCCGTTGCGAGGTACTGGACAAGACCTACTACCGCAACTACCTGCTGGTGTTCTCGATGAACAATGGTAGCGGCAACTCCGGTACCACGGTGGAGTTCGTCGGGGTGATCGATCCGCAGGGCAACACCGCCGCCGCCGCCCAGTACAATATCGACTGGGCTTCGTGACGAAAGACGCGAAATATGTACGGCAACGAGGGCAAAGTGGCGCTGTCGGCGCATGGGTTGTGCAAATCATTCCGTCTGGGCGACGGTTACGTTGAGGTAATAAAAGACCTATCCTTTGAACTGACCGACGGCGCTTTCGAGGCGGTCATGGGTCCAAGCGGCTCCGGCAAAAGCACCCTGCTGCACCTGTTGGCCGGACTGCTCACCGCCGACCGGGGGGAAATCACCATTGGCGGCGAATCGGTTACCGCAATGAACGACCGGCAGTTAACCCTGTTCCGTCGGCGGCGGATCGGGTTGATATTCCAAGACTTCAATCTGATTCCGACATTGACCGCGGAAGAGAATGTGGCGTTGCCGCTGTTGCTGGACAAGAGCGAGCGGGAACACCGCGCCCGCGTGGATGAGCTGATAACGGCGCTGGGGTTGGAAAAACGTCGCCGCCATCTGCCCGCCAAGCTCAGCGGCGGCGAGCGTCAGCGCGTGGCCATCGCCCGGGCACTGGCAGGGAACCCGGCCGTGGTGTTGGCGGACGAACCGACCGGCAACCTCGATTCTCCGGCCGCCCGCGAATTTTGCGATCTGCTCCGCCAGCTCAACCGCGACAAGGGTTACACCATCCTGATGGTAAGCCACGATCCGGTGGTAGCGGCGGCGGCCCAGCGGGTGCGGCTGTTGCGGGACGGGCGGTTCATGGACGCTTTTGACACCGGCAATAGCGCGGAACAGGTCGCTAAACACTATTTAGCCGCGATGGGCAGGTAGCGGGTGGATTATGGTTTTTCGTCTGGTTTTCCGCAGTATTCTTCACGAGCGGGCAAGGCTCATCACGGCGGTTATCGGCGTCGCGGCGGCAGTGGGGCTACTCGCCTGGCATTTGGGTCTAACCTACACCGCGATCTCCCAGGGGTTGGCGGCGGCGGAACGCGCCGCCGCGCCGTGGACGGCATGGATCGCCGGTGCTCCGATGCGCGGTTTCGGCGGACCGCCCCCGTCCGGCGGAAAACCGCAAACCCCGGTTAAGCGTACCGGGCTGGACCGCGCCACGGCGGGCGCGACGATGGGCCGCCGAAGCAGCGGCGAATCCCGTCCGCTACCGGACGACCTGCTGGACGAAATCGACCTCTCCCCGTTGGTGGAACGAACCTGCGCTTTGAGCGTGCATCCGGTGAACATGGATATGCGGCCGGGCGGAAGGGTGCTGCAAGGCCCGCCGATGATGGGCGCGATGGCGGTTTTACCGGAATCCGGGAGCCCCTTTGCGGGAGGAGTGACGGAGGGGCGGTTGCCCAAACCCGGAACGCTGGAAGTGGCGGCGAGTTTGAGTCTGTTCGGGCGGCGCGTCCCGAAACCGGAGCTGGGGTCCCCTATCCCGCTGATGCTGCGCGAAGGAATGCTCACGCTAACCGTGGTGGGGTTCTTCGACTCCAGCTCCAAAGTAATGGAGTTCCCTACTCTTTACACCACAGAGGCCGCGATGCGGGAGTTCGAACGACTTAACCCGACCGCCGACCTCTCCCCCAACCTGCTATTGGTGAAAACCGCGACGGGGAAAAATCCGGCGGAACTGGGTTTGCTGTTGGACGAAATTCCGGAGGCGGATGACTGCCGGCTTGGTACCTGCGCGGCGGTGGCGGCGCAATTCCGCAACGACACCGTTAATCAGTTGATGCAATCGCTGCCGCTGTCATTATCGTTGGCGCTGATTACCGCCGCCTGCATGCTCGGCACGGTATTGACCATCGGACTAACGTTGCGCCGCAAACGAATCGCCGAGTTGCGTTGCGCCGGAATGACCCGCAGCGGCGTCTTGCGGCTGTTGTTGGCCGAAACCGCGCTGCTGTTGTTGGCGGGGTGGATGCTTGGATTGGCGTTGGGTTGCGGCGCGTTACAGATCTTCCTGCTCACTGAACCGCCGGGCAGCGAGTTGCCTCGCCTAATCGCGCCGGGGTGGCAGACTCCGGTATTCACCGCGCTGTTGGCATTACTGGTGGGCACCTTCGCGGTGGTAGCGCCCGCTGTCCAATCCATCCGGGTACGCCCGCTTGAAGCGGTGGGAGGAGACATTACCCGCAACCGTCCGGTCTCGCCATTCAAAACCGCGGTCGGGCTGTTACTGTTGTTACCGTTGCCGCTGTTCGCCAACGGGTTAAATCTGGACTGCCAACTGTTGAAAATATTAATGATCGCAGTCGGCATCCCGTGTTTCATCGCCGGGTTTCTGCTATGCATCCATCCGGCGATGCGGCTGATTGAGGCGATTTTTCTTAAGCCAATCAGCGCACTGCTGGGGCTGGATTGGAGAATTTTGTCGCGCCGGGTCAGCCGCGATCCCGGACGGGCTTTGGGCACCCTGCTAACGCTCACGCTGGGATTGGGCGGATTCATAGCCATCCGCATTTGGGGCGGAACGCTGATGTCATGCTACACTCCCAGCCCGGAATGGCCGGACGTGATTGTCTCCGCCCTGCCGTCGGGGTTGTCACGGACGCAAGCCGAAGCGGTGAGCACAGTGAAAGGCGTGGACAACCACCGGGCACTGCCCATCGAATGCTCGCAGTTCCCGCTGGCGGGGACGGAACGCGGGGGGGGATTGATACTGGTGTTCGGCGTAGATCCCGACGCCGCGTTCGGAGGCGAACATCCGTTAATGCGGCTACGTTTGGCAGAGGGAAACAGAGACGAAGCGGTAGCCGCCTTGCGCGACGGCAACGGCTGCATTATCCCCGCGATGCTATCGCGGCTGACCGGATTGCATCTTGGCGATGAATTGCAACTGTCCGACGGTGAACCGCTTAAAATCGCGGGCGTGGTGGAGTTAAACTGGCACATGGTAACCTCCCGCGCGCAGGTGCGCACACTGTTCGGACGACTTGACGGTTCCGCGCAACGGCGGGGTGGCGGCGGCCGCACGATGGGGATGTGCTTCACCTCGGAAACAACGGCGCGGCGGTTCACCGGCAACCGTGACCGCGTAAACTTCCTGTGGCTGAACCTTGATGCCGAGGAAAGCGCTTTACATCCCTTACAAGCCTCCGTGCGGCTGGATTCGCGCATCCGGTCTGCGGTCAAAGACGACGGCAGCTGCTCGATCAAAGTCCACCATCGCGATGAAATCGCCGACGGTACCATCGCCCACGGCAACGACATACTCGGCACGATGGCGCGGATCCCGTTCTGGTCGCTGGTGGTTACCTCCACAGGAATTATCGCTTTGTTAATCGCCTCCGCGCAAAGCTCCAAACAAGAAATCCGCACTTTCCGGGCAATCGGCATGACCCGAGGCCAGTTGGCGGCGCTTTTCTTCGGCGAGGCAGCGCTGATCATCCTCTGTTCGCTGGCGTTGAGCCTCTTTTTCGGCGGGCTGGTGGGATGGTCCTTTACCGCGCTAACCCGCTGGTCATTGAACGCCGGGCTGCCGGTAACGCTGGACATCCCGTGGGCGATGGTGCTGCGCGGAACCTTATTCGCCGCCGGGCTGTGCCTCGCGATGTCGGTACTTCCGCTGGCATGGATTACCAAACAGGATTAAAACCGGGCGGCGACGATTTAAAGTCTATCGCGGCGAACCACCTCTCGTTTGCCGCTCGCGAACAGCACTATTTTTCATGTGATGGCGATTCTTGGCTTGAATGCCGTCCGGCAATTTATTATATTTCCACACTTTGTTGTTTCCAGCGATTCCGGGAGGCGGTCGCCGGTTTAAACGCGACAGGAGAAAATTGATGAACCAGATTGTGATAAATTCGTTGCTGCTTGGGGTGTATTTTGCCGTACTGCTGGCAATCGGTTGGGCGTGCCGCCGTAAAGCAGCCGACGTAAACGGCTTTGTGCTGGGCGGGCGGACGGTTGGTCCGTGGCTGACCGCGTTTGCGTTCGGCACCTCCTACTTCTCGGCGGTGGTGTTCGTGGGCTACGCCGGCCAGTTCGGCTGGCGCTATGGGATTTCCGCCACCTGGGCCGGCATCGGCAATGCGCTGATCGGTTCGCTGATGGCGTGGGACATTCTGGGACGGCGCACCCGTATCATGACCCAGCACCTCGACTCCGCGACCATGCCGGACTTTTTCGCGAAACGGTTCGGCAGTCCGGCGTTGAAACTGGCGGCGGCGGCGATCATCTTCGTGTTTCTCATCCCCTACACCGCCTCGCTCTACAACGGCCTGTCACGCTTGTTCGGAATGGCGTTCTCCATCGACTACGCCTGGTGCATTGTGCTGATGTCGGTGCTGACAGCCATCTACGTCATTGCGGGCGGTTACATGGCGACGGCAATTAACGACTTCATCCAAGGTTTGGTGATGCTGGTTGGCATCTCGGCAATCGTCTGGGCGACGCTCGCCTCCAAAGGCGGACTGATCGCCGCGCTCGACGGTTTGTCCCGGATGACCGGCCCGGCGATGCTACCCGGCGGCGAACCCACGCCCGGCATCTTTACTTCGTTCTTTGGTCCGGATCCTTTGAACCTGCTGTTTGTGGTAATCTTGACCTCGCTCGGTACCTGGGGCCTGCCGCAGATGGTCCAAAAATTCTACGCCATCAAGGACGAGGGATCAATAAAGAAGGGCACCATAATCTCCACCCTCTTCGCGTTTGTGGTGGCGGGCGGCTGCTATTTCCTCGGCGGTTTTGGGCGGCTCTTCACTAATGTGCTGAACGTGGGGCCGAACGGAAATCCCGCCGGCGGATTCGACGCGATTATTCCGAAGATGCTGGAGGGGTTGTCGCCGATGCTGCTCGCGCTCACGGTGGTGCTGGTGTTGTCGGCCTCGATGAGCACCCTATCCTCGCTAGTGATCACCTCCGCCTCAACGTTCACCATCGATTTTGTCAATGGCACCATAGTAAAGCAAATGAGCGACCGCAAGCAAGTCTTGTGCATCCGTTCGCTGATCGTGGTGTTCATCGCCATCTCCGCCGCGCTGGCGCTCGTACAGTACAAGAGCACCAGCCCGATCGCGTTCATCGCCCAAATGATGGGCGTATCGTGGGGCGCGATGGCCGGCGCGTTTCTCGCTCCGTTCCTTTACGCGCTTTATTCGAAACGGGTCACCGCCGCATCGTGCTGGGCGTGTTTTATCCTCGCCCCGGCCTTCACCCTTGTGGGGGTGTTCTTCCGCGATGCCATGCCAGCCCTGCTCAAGTCGCCCATCAACACCGGCGCGCTTGCCATGCTGGGCGGTCTGGTGATTGTGCCGCTGGTCAGCCTGTTTTCGCGCAAGCCCCCGAAAGAGCTGGTGGACGGCTCCTTCGCCTGTTACGAAAAAACTGCAGTGGTGCCGCAATCCACCGCGCTCGGCGCGGAGACCCAGAAATAGCCCCGTGCTTACTCCTGTCACGGTTTAATGCGAAAGGCGGGCAATGGAAGCGATTTCCGACCGGCGGCTGCCGCCGGGAACTTTTGAGGTGCTGAAAGAAGACCGGCGCACCGGCGCGCGGTTGGGACGGCTTTGGACCGCGCACGGAGCGGTGGAGACCCCGGTGTTTATGCCGGTCGGTACCCAAGCCACGGTGAAAGCGCTTGAACCGCGCGATCTGCGGGAATTGGGCGCGTCGATCATTCTTGGCAACACCTACCACCTGCTTTTGCGCCCGGGCATGGAGGTGATGTCCGCCTGCGGCGGGCTGCACCGGTTTATGGGCTGGGACGGACCGATTTTGACCGACAGCGGCGGCTTTCAGGTGTTCAGCCTGAACAAACTGCGCAAAATACGCCCCGGCGGCGTGGAGTTCCGGTCCCATATTGACGGCGCGAAATTCTTCCTCGGACCCAAGGAATCGATGGAGGTGCAACGGATTCTGGGGTCGGACATCGCGATGTGTTTTGACGAATGCATGCCGTGGCCCTGTGACGAAGCGTATGCGCGGCGTTCGGTGGCGAACACGCTACGCTGGGAGGCGGAAAGTTTGGAACAGCCGCGGGCACCGGGGCAATTGCGGTTCGGGATTGTGCAAGGCGGGGAGTACACCGAGTTGCGCGAGCATTGCGCGTTGGAACTGGCGGCCATGGGATTCGACGGCTACGCCGTAGGCGGAGTGAGCGTCGGCGAACCGGAGAACGTATTGCTAAAAGGAGTGTCTGACGGGGTCCGATGCCTGCCGCGCGACAAACCGCGCTACCTGATGGGGCTGGGCGATCTGTTCCAGATGGCGGAATCGGTGGCGATGGGGGTGGATATGTTCGACTGCGTGATCCCTACCCGCGTGGCGCGGCACGGCACGGCGCACACCATGCGCGGATCCTACCCGGTCAAGGGCAGCTCCTACAAAGAAGACCTGCGGCCAGTCGAGGAAGGTTGCTCATGCTACTGCTGCCGCAATTTTTCTCGGGCCTACATTAGGCATCTGATCCATGTAGGCGAGATTTCCGGAGTGAGGTTGCTGACCATTCACAATATGCACTGTTACATGACCTTTATGCGCAATATGCGCGACGCCATTGCCGCCGATTCCTTCCCGGAATGGCTCGACGAAGTGCGCAGAACGCTGCGCCCGGCTTTTAATGGTTGAAAACCGCCGTTTTTTTCGGTATGCTATCCGTTGTTGTTTTTTTAGCGCGATAAGGAGTATTGGATGAACACACTGTTGTTGATAGCCCAGGCTGGACAGCCAGCCGCCGCCGGATCGGGTTTCGGCCTGCTGATTCCGATGATTCTGGTCTTCGGCATTTTCTATTTCATTTTGATCCGTCCGCAGCAACGCAAAGAGAAGGAACGCCTGAAGATGATTTCCGAACTGCGCGTGGGGCAGCGGATCATGTTTGGCGGCGGGTTCATCGGCACGGTGGTCGAAGCCCGCGAAAACACATTCATGGTGGAAATCGCGCCGAAGGTTGCGGTGGAAATTGCCCGCGGGGCGGTCAATCGCGTGATCCCCGAAGGTGAGAAGGTCGCAGCCGACCCCAACGCATAACCGGGCGATGAGAATCGCCGCGCACCTTCACCTCTACTATCGGGAGCAGTGGGAAACACTGTTGCCTCGGATCGTAAACTTGGCGGTTTGCCCGCTTGATCTTTACGTTACCCTGCCGCCGGGCGGTTCGCCCGACGGCTTGATGTTGCCGGACTCCCCGATCGCCACGCACTTCAGGGTGGTGGAAAACCGCGGGTACGATTTGGGCCCGTTCGTCGAGACGCTGAACGGGCTGGAGTTGGACAACTACGACTTTCTGGTGAAGCTCCACACCAAACGGACGGTGAACGACTGGATCAATTACCGTCCGCTGCCGGGCGGGCACTGGCGCAAGCTGCTGCTAAATTTCTGCGCCAGCCGGCAACGGGTCGAGACGGTTATTAATCTTTTCGAGCGCGACCCAACGGCGGGAATGGTCGCCGACCGACGGCTGATTGTGGGGCAGACCGATACCGAGGAGCGCCCCGAGGTGTTGGCACAAGCCCGTGCGGAGATTGAACGCTTCGGGCTGAAGCCGGGTGCGGCGGAATTCGTGGCCGGGACAATGTTCATCGTCCGGGCGCGGCTATTCGCGCCAATGCGCGGAAAAGTCCGGCTGACAGATTTTGCCCCGGTGGTCGCCCGCGAACCCGCCACGTTGGCGCATGTGTACGAACGGGTGCTGGGTTATCTGGTCGGGGCGCAAGGGCTTCGCATTACGGACTGGCGCGGACGCGGGGCGGAATCCGGCTGGCCGGTTTCCGTTCGCCGTACGCTATTCCACGCCCTGCGCGGGACTTTCCGCGCCGCAAAGGGAAAATAACCCGGCATCACCAGCTTTCGGGGCGCAGTTTTTTATGCCGCAGGGTCAACTCGCCGCCCTTAATCACCACTTTCTCGTCTTCCCGGCGAAGATCCAGCGCCTCGCCGGCCCAAGCCAAACGGCCTCGCGAAGCGGCGCGGGCGTAAAGACTCTCCATGGTGCTGATGAACCGCTCGTGGCCGCGCCAAAACGGCAACGGACCCAGGCGGTCCAGCACCGCCGACGGCGCGGCGGAACCAGAAAAACCCGGCATTCCGGTATAATGGCGGGCGACTGACGGCGGCGGCGAGGGTTCGGGATGGGAAGGTTTTCCCAACAACGATTCGGGATCCAGCCCCCGGATGGCTAACAACACCGACGGTCGTTTGGCAAACGCCTCCCCCAGCAGTAACCACACCGCGGCAAGGTGTTTGCAGGGATTAGCATAATCCGGACAGCTGCAAGAAGTCCGCAAATCATCCTTGCGGTTGGGAAAAAGCGGCATCTTCTCGCGAATGAAAATTTCTTCCACCTCGTAAGGAAGTTCATCCGCCGCCAGCCGCGCCAGCAATATCGGACGGCTCTTCAGCAAACCGGCGATCCGGTCGCGGACTGCGGCATCGAGCTGGCGCAACCGGATCTCGCTCCGGTAAGGGGCGCTGGACGCGCCCTGAACCAGGGCTGAAACCAGCCCCGGCGCGATTTCAAGTTCCGACACCTGTCCCGAAACCGCATAACTGCGTCCGCGGCCTAGGCGGGCCCCGAGATGGAAACGCTCCATCATTTCCGTCCAGCGGCGGCTCCACCACACCCGGCGATTGGCACTGGCCGATCCTTGGGCGCGGATGCCGCCGCGAACCGACAACGGGGTGCGGACAGCGTAATTGCGGTTTTTTCCCATCTTTGCGGAACCGGCGTCAGGCGGGATTAATACTCCCAGCCTTGGCGGATATAGGGGGTAATCAAGGCATCGGCCTTACGATTGCCAAAGGTTTGACGGGCGGAATTCCAGGCGAGTTTCTCGCCGGGGAAGCACTGCCCGATGCAACCCACCAACATTCCCTCCAGCATCGGAACGGAGACATCGATGTCGGAGAAGCAGCGGTCGGTACCTTTGACCGCGTTGACGAATTCGAGATAATGGCCCTTTGCGGCGCGAGGCAGGAACGGCTTAATCACGTCTTCCGCGCAAGCCGGATGCTTGGCGACCGATTTCATCTTCGCCTCGCCGTTAAGGGCGACGTAGGCTTCGGCGCCGTAGTCATTAGTGCTGACCATCATGCCTTTGTCGCCGATAATCAGGCATCCGGTGTTCGGCACCGAACCAAGCGTGTTGATCACCGCCGGCATGATGTCTGCGCTCGGCTTGAGGTTGCCGTCGTACCAGAAGAGCGTCACCGGCGGCATTCCTTCGCGAGCGGCGTAGTGCAGCTTCACAATACTCTTGCTGGGATAGGTGTCGTCATTAACCCGTCCGTCAACCACGTTGCCCTCAATCTTCACGCACTCCACGCTCTCGACCGCGCCAAGCTTCAATCCGCGGAACGGGACATTCATGGTGTGGCAAGCCATATCGCCGAACGCGCCGGTGCCGAAATCGAAGAACCCGCGCCACTTGAAAGTATGGTAAACCCCCTGCTTATAGGGGCGCATCGGGGCGGTACCGATCCAGCTGTTCCAATCCAGATTCTCCGGAATCGGGTCAGACCCGTCGGGACGAAGAATGCCCTGCGGCCAGATCGGGCGGTTGGTCCAAACGTGCACCTCGGTCATCTTGCCAAGCACCCCGGCCTGCAAAACCTCAACATTGCGGCGAAGCCCGGAATTCGCGCTGCCCTGGTTGCCCATTTGGGTGACCACACCGCACTCTTTGGCGACTTTCTCGAAATAGTGCGCCTCCCAAATCGTGCGGACCAGCGGCTTCTGGACATAAACATGGCAACCTTGGCGCATGGCGCGGATGGCGGCGGGACCGTGGGTGTGGTCCGGGGTGGAAACGGTCACGGCGTCGCAAAGCTTGCCGCACTCGTCAAGCATCAAGCGGTAGTCGCTGTAACACTTAACCTTAGCCGCGTATTCGGCACCGCGACGTTCGTAGATATACTTCAAAGCCCGTTCAACCGGTTTGCGGTCGACATCGCACAACGCCACGATGTCTTCGCCATTGTCGAACATTGGAGTCCAGTCCGACCATCCCTTGCCGCCAACGCCCACCACGCCGATTTTTATTTTTTCTTTGGCATCGCGAAACTTCGGGGCCACGGAACGGGATACTGACGGATAAGTGTCCTCGACACACCCGTTAACAGCGAAGGACGAGACCGCGAGCGCGGCTCCTTTGACGAAACTGCGACGATTCATCTGAAACATTTTTACAACCCTCTCCTTAATCTGTGAAAACAACCGCTAAAAATCAATGACGGAAGATAATTCTACCTTATCGGGCATGAATAAGGCAAGCCGATTTTCTCTAATCCGGCGGGTTGATTCGCGGATAGGTCCAATACCCCTTGACTTCAAGTCCGTGTTTGCAGTATCATCCTTACTATTGGCGGCGGGAGGACTCGTCCCATTGCCCGTCAAAGGCGTATCAGAGCAGATGCAAATGAAAGGCAAATAACTGTGAAGGAGAAAGTCATGCAAGGAAAGCCGTTTGCGGTAAACCCACACGTACGGTTTGACGAAGGGACTGACGCTCCGAGGCATTCGTGGCGCTCCGCTCTACTCTACAAAATCGCGGTCATGACTTTAATGTGGTGCGTCATGCCTGTAAACGGGGAACCTACTGAGCATACCGAAGGCGTCAGGTCCCAATACATTGGCTACAGGAGTTTTCGTCCGCAACTTGAGCGCACAAAGGATTTTGCGGAGATGGGAATCCCGCTGCGCGTCTTCTTCGCGTCGAACACCATCAACGCCTTCGGGAATCCATACTGCGACTATCCCCCCATCTGGAAGGGAATCAAGCAATACGACTGGTCCGCGCTCGACGCGCAGATCGAAGACTTCCTCAAGGCGAGCCCAAACGCCGAGTTCGTATGCATGATCGACCTCAACACGCCCTACTGGGCGATACGCAGGTTCTCGATAGACTCCTTCACCGAGATATCCCATGCCGCGAGCGATCAGGGATGGATCAAAATCACGAAGGAGTGGATGCTGGACTTCATCGCGTACGCGGAAAAGAAGTGGGGCTCGCGTATCCGCGCCTACATCCTCTCCGGCGGATGCACTAGCGAATGGTACGAATGGGACAAGGGGCGCACAAGCAATGTCAAGAACGCCGCCTGGGTCAGGTGGTGCAAGGCGCGTAAGCTCGACTACGGGCCGACCGTGCCTGATCTTGCGAAGCTCAAAAATGCCTCTTTTGAGAATCTTGTCTACGACCCCGACAGCGAACGGCACAAGATAGACTATTGGCGCTTCCACAACGCTGTCATCTCCGATGCCATTCTCGCCTACGCCTCCGCCGCGCGAAAAGCCATTCCGAAGACGAAGGAGATCGGCATCTTCTACGGCTACTTCTACATGAGCGCAAAAGAGCAAACTTCCTTCGGGCATCTTGACTACGAGCGCGTCTATGCCTCGCCCGACATCGACTTCTTCATCTCGCCGGCCAACTACTCCGACCGTCAAATGGGCGGCGGCTCCGGCAGCCAGATCGTCCACTCCACCGCAAGGCTCTACGGCAAGCGACTCCTTCACGAGATAGACATCGGTCCGCACACGCAGAAGTTCTGGAAGTCCGGCACCTGGAAGACCTTCGAGGAGGATCTTGCGGGCAACACGCGCGAGGCCGCATTCGCAACGGCGAACGGATGCTCCTACTATTGGTTCGACATGTGGGGCGGGGAAAACGGATTCTACGACGATCCCGCCATCCGTCGGCGCATCGCGAAACTCGCCGAGATCACGCGCCGCTACGGCGCCGCCTTTCCGCATCCCGCCGACGAGGTCCTTCTAGTATCCGATCCGGAGAGCATCTACTACCTCAACGAGAAGGACCCGAAGGAGCGCGCGTTCGGAGAGTACTTCCGTAACGCACTTTCAAAGACGGGCATCCCGTTCGACGTGTGTACGCTCTCCGACCTCAGGACGCGCGACATCTCGAAGACGAAGGTGGTGGTCTATCCGGCGGCGATAAACATCACGCCGGAGAAGAAATCGCTGATCGAGCGCACGATGATGACAGGCGGCAAAACGGTGGTGTGGTGCTACGCGCCCGGCATATCCGATGGCAAAAAGCTCGATGTAAAGCGCGTGAAGGAGTACGCCGGCGTTCCTTACGCGGCGCCCGGCGTAAGCACTACGAAGATGGAAGGTGGATGGACGAGCGTGTATGCGCGCGACTACAAGCTCTACACGTCCGCGAAGCTCCGCGAAATCATCGTGGCGGCAGGTGCGCACGTGTGGGTATCGAAGCCGTGCGTCGTGTACGCGAACGAACGTTTCCTCGCGGTCCACACGAAGGAGGGCGGAGAGATCAAGGTGTCCCTGCCGCGCGAGTACGCGCGCGTCACAGATCTGCTTGAAGACAAGGTGGTTGCCGAGGACGCCGACGGTTTTACCTGCGTCCTCGCCGCGCCGGACACCCGCCTATTCGATCTTTCAGATTAGTTTCACGAAGTCACAAAGGATAATTAAGGCATAAAAAGCAAAGCGGCTCGTTCCCCCAAGGAAACCGCAGGCATAGTTGTTGAAAACGGCACAGACAAACGGAATTATTTATCAGACCGTTCCAAATAGGGGGCGAGCTTGAATTCGCGGGTTTTGCCTTCCTTGGCCACGACTTGCAGGAAAAACGCCTCCAGACTAATGGCGGGGTAATCCTGGGTTACGGGGTGGCCGACGTGCCGCTCGATCATTTCGCGCAGTTTGGCGGCGGACTCGTCGTCCAGCCCCTCCACCCCGAAACGTACCACGTCCGGCTGGCGCAACAATTCGCCGATAGTGCCTTCGGCTTGCAGGACACCGTGGCTCACAATCGCCACGCGGTCGCAAACATCTTCCACGTCCGCCAACAGATGGGAAGTCATCAGCACCGTCACCCCGCCTTGCGCCAGCATCCGCACCAAATCCTTCACCTCGCGGGTGCCGATCGGGTCCAACCCCGAGGTCGGCTCATCCAGAATCAGCAGTTCCGGCGCGTTAATCAACGCCTGCGCCACCCCGACCCGCCGGGCCATGCCTTTTGAGAAACCGCCTACCGCCCGGTCGGCGGCTGCCGCCAAGTCCACCATGTCGATTAACTCCGCCACCCGGCGCTTCGCCTCGCGCTTGGGCATCCCGAACAGGTCGGCGTAATACATCAGCGTCTCCCGCGGGGTGAGGAACGGATGGAGGTGCGAGATTTCGGGAAGGTAGCCGATTTTCCGCTTCGCCTTTACGCTGTCCGGCGCCTCGCCCAGCACGCGGATAGTTCCGGCGGTAGGACGGAGCAGACCGAGAATCATCTTAATGGTGGTGCTTTTGCCCGAACCGTTCGGTCCGAGAAAACCGTAAACTTCACCGCGGCGGACGGTCAAGTCCAGTCCCTTAACCGCCTCCACAGTCGGCCTTCTCCAGAAATCCAGAAAGGTTTTTCTCAACCCGCGGATCACAATCGGGCACTGGGACAAATCGGAAATATCGTTGTTGCTCATGGAAAATCACCCCACGTCGCGGTTTTGGAACGCCATGCATCCCGCCAACAGAAAGACCGTGCAAACGGTCAGGGCATAACCTCCCGCCAGCCACACATAACCGGGGGAGATCCGGCCGCCGTGCGCGATGGCGTCGCAAAGCCAAAAATTCTGAAGGTCCGGCAACACTCCCGAAACCGCGCCGCGAAACGACAGCAACGACGAGCCGTTGAACAGCGTGTCGCCCGCCAACCCGGTGAAGAGCACCCCGGCGCAAACTGCCAGCACCGTGCCGGTGCGCATCCGGGTGGAGAGCGCGGTACCAAGCGCGGCAAACACCAACAGACCGAAAAACACCAACAACGCGGCGGGGATCACCCGCAGGTTAAGTTCCGGATGGTAAAAAAGCGCGTGGGCCGCCTCTCCGGCGGCGTGGTGTTCGCAGCAGGCGGCCTCGCCGTGGACGGGGTAAAACTGGCCCAGCCGATTGTAAAAGCCGGAAAACAGAAGCACCGCCACCTGGGAGTACAGCACCCCGAAAAACACCGAGGCCCCGAAACGATGCCGCCCGAAAAAATGCCGCGCCGCGCCGGCCAGCAACGCCAGCGCCAACCCGCCCAGCGCCAGAATCAGCGAAATCGGGTCGGTCGCGTAGCCGTTGAAATCCTCGCGCAGCACATAGTGCGCCGAGGCGCGCTCCGCAATCATCAGCGCGGCGAGCTGACCAAGGCAGAACATCGCGGTGACCAGAGCGCACCCCAACCATTTCGAGCAGACAAACACCGGGCGCGGCACCGGCTTACCCAGCACCGATGCGGCGGTGCCGTCGGCGATCTCCTTCGACACCGACCGCCCGGCAGTGCATACCGCCAGAGCCATGCCGAACACCAGCATGCAGGAAAGGCCGCTGTCGCGCGCCAACCGCCCGTCCTCGCTGAAACGATGGAACTGAAACACCGGCACCAGTAGCGTGAGCGCCACCGAAAAGAGATACATCAGGAACGCCACCGGCTGCTGAATGGCCTCGATGAACGTGGTCCTTGCGATAGCCCAGACCGCCCGCATGGCAAACCGTTACTCCTTATGGGCCATTTCCAGCGCCTGCATCAGCGTACCGTACTTAACCAGCATATTCGGGACTTCCCACTCCGGCATGTTGCCGTTCTTGAGAAAGCTGAGATACTTTTCGGTCACCTGCCCGAAATGGGACTCGTGGCCGTTGTAGTACGGCTGGGGGATGTCGATACGGAAACCGGTTTCGTGCGGGGTGAAGGAGACGCCCGGCCACTTTTCGTTGATTTTACGCATCGCCTTGGTCAACGCCGCCGCGATGTCGTCCTTTTTCACGCCCGGCACACGACGCGGCTCAACGTACAGCACCGGCTTGTAGCCCTCGGCCTCGCCCTGCTCGATGATCAGCGACGAACGGGTGCCGCGCATCAGCGAGTAGTGGGTGTCGCCGCCGTCTTTGGGCGGCTGGAAATTCCAAAGCACCGAAATCTTGGCGCACACATCCTTCAGCCGGTAGGTGAACTCGCCGTTGGCCGCGCACTGCAGCACGCCGTCCTTATCCAGCTTTTTCTTGAGATACTCCGGCCACTCCTTGGCGGAGGTGTTGAGCTGATACTGCTCAAAAGTGATCGGGGTCGGCCACACGCGGGCGGAGATCATCTGGACGTCTTTCATATCTAAAGTCGTATCCGGGAAAACTTCCCACTGCACCAGGTCGGTCAGATGGGTCGTGACATCCACGATCGCCTCGCCCTGCTGGTCGGTGTCGTAATACCATTCCGGGCGCTGCAACGGCTTGCCGTCCACCAGCTTGCAGAAATGGTGCACGCTCTCCTTGGTGACCGCCGGGTCGTCGGGCGAGCCCAGCTCCTGCTCGCCATAAACCTCCGGGAAGCGGGAAAGCTCCCGTTGCAGCATGGTGGTGATCTCGTAGCGTTCGGTCATGATATCGTATAAGAGCACGCCCTTCTCCTTGGCGACCTCGAACGCCTGCTTAAGCAACTCGTAATCCTTCGCGCTGATGGCCATCGGCTTATCCGCCAGCACATTCAGCCCCGCCTGTACGCTTTTCAGAATGTATTCCGTCTTCCGGGAGTTGTTTCCGGCCAGTACCACCACGTTCCCCGGCTTGTCGGCCAGCATGCGCTCTAGGAAATCCGGCCCGGTGTAAATCTCGCTTTCCCACTTGGTGGGGTTTTTCTCGCGGGTATTGAAACCCTCGATGCGCTTGAGGTGCATTTGAAGGTCCGCGCCCTCCGGGGCGTAAATGTGGACCCGGGACGAAACTTCCGGATACATCCGCTTTTGCACCAGCGCCGCGTGGAAATGCCCCGGATCAAGGGTAACCAACTTGACCGTGGGGGCGGCGGCCTGCCGCGTCTGCTCGGGATTGGCCGTCTCCCGCCCCGCTTTTTCGCATCCGCCAATCAGCAACATGGCCGCTCCGGCCGCCACAAGCGACTCTTTCAACATAAACTCCGCCTTTCCGGGGCATGACCGCCCCCTTAAATTCAAACACAGCCATATTTTAGACTTTGTTCGGTGCGAAAGTCTAGCCAGAAAAGCTTTTTTGATGCAATTTTATTTTGACCGCAACGCGGGAAACGCCATCCTTTGTAAACTTGGACGGTGGAGCATAAGTCTGCTTCGCAACTACTGCCTAAAGCTACGGCGAAATGCCGACGGGCGAATGCCGACGAGGCGGAAGAACATGACCGAGAGGTGGCTGGCGTTGTAAAAGCCACAGGCTGACGCGATCTGCTCAAGGGTATTGTCGGTGGTTCTGAGAAGATGCTTGGCGCGCTCGATTCGAAGGCGCGTCACTTCCACTGCGATCGTCGTGCCGGTTACGGCTCGAAAGTGCGTTTCGAGCGTACGCCGCGAGACGCGGAAATGCTGTGCGAGATCAGAAACGCGAATTTGTGAGGCGAAGTCCGCTGCCAGCAATTCCTGACAGCGGCGCACAATCTGGTCATAGGCAAACGATCGCATCGTGGAGAGCCGCTCGACGACCGTATTGCCAGTGTATTGAATGTCAGGTTCCCCAGCTGGGGTTGTATTGCCGCGCATCGCGCGGTCAAGCAGCCCGGCCAAACGGTAACCTGCATCACGCGAGTTTTGGGGAATGCTGGAAAGCGTGGGCGCTGACAGTTCGCAGAGCGGCACATCGTTGTCCACGCCGAGAATCAGCACGTCATCCGGAACCCGACATCCCACCACACGGCAGGCATCGAGCGTGGCGCGGGCAAGAATGTCCGTGGCAGCGAACACGCCCAGCGGCTTTGGCGCAGCAGCGATGAGACCCGGAAGCCGTGCCCGATCGGACGTTCGCCAAAGGAAACGTCCGCCAGCAGTCTTGACCGCCTCCGCAAACATGCGACCGCGCGTGTCAGACCATGCCCGACCTGCCGAATGCACGAATGCGTATGTAGCGCACTGTTTCGAAAGAAGATGCTTCGCGGCGGTCGCGGCAATCGGTGCGTTATTGCAGTAGACCCGAAAGCAGGGAAATTCCAGCGTATCGATAGGATCGATTATAACGGTTGGGATCTTGCCGAGGTCGAATCCGTTCAGCCATTTCGGAACCTCGTTGTGGAGAATGATTCCGTTGAGCATGGTCAGATCGTACCGTTTTTGCTCGTCGCGCCGGCCGACGATGAGGTTCAATGTCCAGCTAGTGTGCGTCTTGACATACGCAAGAATACCACCGAGAAGGTGTGCATGCGTCTGGTAGGCGAGATTAAGACTCGCCACGACATTGAATATGGGAGAAAGTTTTGTCATACTATCCATTATATGATGAAATGGGTTTGAATTGCAACAGAAAACTCATGGATATTCAATTAAGTCTGCGCAATTATAGTATATGATTTTGCGTAATCATAGATTGATATATTACATGGATTATGTGACAATATTTTTCATTGATAGTTTTCTTCTTAAGGAGATGCGAAATGATAACCGAAAAGAAAACGTTATCTGCGGCTTGGACAATAGGGGCACTGATCGCGTGTGCGGCATACGCCGCGCATGGCGTGACGGTGGTACACGACGCGGCGCACGACCTCGTGCTGAACGCGGCGAACAAGAATGTTTACACGAACCTTTACGGCGGGGTGTGGAGTTATATGCGCTCGGCGACGTACAACGGTGAGCGTATGCTATTGCCGGGTGTCCGATACAGGACGGACACCGAAGCTGACTCGTCGGGCTTGAAAGTCCACTGGGAACGCGGCCCAGCGAAGAACGACGCTTCTCCTTGCTTCAGTGTTAACCCAACACCGTGGCCGGACACCAAGACCTTCATGCGCGGCTCCGCCTATCCGGCGATTCAACCGGGCGAACTTTCTTGTCACCCCGGCAACACATCTGATGCCGGGTACCAGTGCATCGCTTTGCGCTTCACGGTGCCGCGGGATGGTACGTATACCGTCACCGCAAAGGCGTGGAACCGGAACACTGGCTGGACGGCGGTGGCGCTGTTCGTCAACGGAACGGAGCGGTGTGAGCGCAAAGCGTGGAAAAGCGCCGCGACAGCCGTGACCACGAATGACTTCTCGCTCGCCACCGCAACGTATGCGGCGGGGGATACGATTGAGATGTCGATTGACGGAAACGGCACATTCAATTCGAATGCGACTGGGCTTGACTTCCGCATTGAGGAGGAGGTGGAGGCGGTGTACGATGCCTCATCCGCTTTCCTCGCGAACTTTAACTCCGAAACAGCTTCAAACCCCTATACGGATTCGTTCGGCGTATGGTCGGCATCTCACGCCGCCGGCATATCTACGAATGCGGCGCGTACGCTCATGAACAACACGCATTACACCCGCACGGGAAATGGCGGCGTCATGGCAGGCATCGCAACGGGTTCCGGACTTCCCTATGTCACTGCCAACATCACGGGTGCGATGTCCACGGAGACAAACAGCACCGGCAAGGCCCTTACCGCCTACGGGTGGGCCTTCTTGCCGGGTGAACTGAATTTAGTGCCACCCTATAATAATAAAATGGGATTGGCGATTCTTGAAATCCGCCCGAACGTGGGCGGGATCTTTGACGTGGGGATTGCAATGCGTGACCTGGCCTACAAAAAAAGCAACCTAGAAAATTCAGGCGCAAACGTGTGGCTGTTGCAGGGCGGCGAAGTGTTGGACAAGGCGTACGTCACGGTCGAAAGGGGATCCCCCTATTCCTCCAGCGCCACAATTTTCTTAAAAGACGTGAGGGTTATGCCCCAAATTCCGTTGTCGGTGGTGGTGGATAACAACGGGAACAATGATTCGGACTGGACGGCAACCCTCTGGGCGTTTATTCGCAAGGGCGACTTCTCCGCTACCTACGACGCGAACGCCGCAATGAAGGCGAATATGTCATCTGATTCGCCGGCGAATCCTTTCTCGCATAACGGCATCACATGGGCGGCCGGTCTCTGCGTCGGCGGGTGGAAAGGTGCATTCACGGCCTACGAAACGCTGCAGTCAAAGTTCACCGATACGACAAAGGGTTGGGGCGTGAACGCCAACACCTCGCCATACATGACCGTCAACATCGCTGAACGTACGGTGACGGCTAGTGAGATGGGGTCTGGGTCTGTTTGCGATGCCGGTGCCGATATGCTCATCTGCCATCCCAAGAGCGATAACAGCGCAACTGCACTTCGCTTTACCGCACCTGAGTACGGCGTCTATTCAGCGACTGCTTGGTTTAGCGACCTGAGTTATAAGACTGACTCGGTTGTTTCGTATGACAACGGCGTGGACGCGCATATCGTGGCGGAGGGATATAATGCGGATTCGGCAGTGCTTAAACTGGAGAAGAACCGTACAGGTCAAGAGGCGAGAAGGCTCCATGCGGACCGGCTCTTTTTGCGTACAGGCGAAACGGTGACATTTGCCGTAGGCTCGAACGGAGCATACGATTACGATTTAACCGGCTTCTACGCCTGGCTGGAACCGGATGGTGACGCTTCGATTGCCGAGTGCATCAGCATTGATCTAAACCGCAAGGGCACGGATATGACGTATAAAGGTGCGGGCCGTGTGTGGTATTCGAATGGTAAATGGAACGGTTTCTCCGTGGAGGACGGTACCGTCAATCAGGAGAGTAGGCAGTTGTACGCAGCCTCCGGTGCGCGTACGGGAGCGACTCTTTCCCTCTGGAAGGAAAACGGCGAGTTTTCGGTATCCGCCGACAATATGGCAATGGACACCGATGCGGCCGAGCTGTTCGCGGACGGCGTAATCTCCGCCAACAGCACCGATGAGAACGCTTTCACGATGGCCGGGCTCCTGCCCGAGACCAAATACGAACTCTACTTCTTCAGCCGCGCGCTCACAAGCGCACCGCCGGCCACTAGCAATTCCATCGTGCGCGGAGTGTTCTCGATCGGCGGCGAGACGGCGGTTTCCGGAAATACGTGGTTCGTTGCCGAATTCGGCGACTATGCGCGGATTGATGCCATATCCGATGCGGAAGGCACAATCAATGGTACTTTCTTCAGCGAGTCGGCGGATGAGGCGGCATTCTGGTGCGGGCTGCAGATTCTCGGCCCCGGCTTCAGTCCGCATATTCCCGAAGCGACCATTATTTTCATTCGGTAAGGCGGGCGCGACAAGCGCATCCCTCCCGTCTGGCAACGAATAGGTAACAGATAATTAACTTGCTCGTTGCCCCTGCCGAGGGAAGGTCACGCTTGACACGGCCCCTGGTTTGTCTAGTCCTGTCAAGGGTGGAAACCTCGGCAAAGGGTGGATCACGACCGGGAGCCAAACGGGAGTGGTGGGCTTGTCGCGACCAAAATACGGATAAGTTACAAGCAAAGTGGGGTTGTTGAATCTTGATCCCAAATAAGGAGACGGTACGATGAGCATAAAAAGGGCATCCGGTTTTCTACTAGCAGCGATTACCGCAGGTTTCGCATACGCGGCCGATGTGCCGCAACCAAGGTTTTCGTTCAAGTACGGTGAACAGGTTGTTACGGGAAGCGATTCCATGCAGGTGGATGCGCATCTAAAGGTGACGGTAGAAAGCGTTGCCTACCCGCAATTCAACGCGACGGAGTGGGTGCTCTGGTTTGAGAACCCGTCAAACGAGAAAAGTACCGTGTTGAGCGAAATCCACGACGGCGACGTTCTCGTCTTACTGCCGCCTAAACCGCCAAAGTTTCGCGGCGACATCGCCATGCCCGGCGAGCGTGCTGTGGTGACGATGAACGGGTGCTTTTCGAGTGGCGATTACGCGATGAGCGACACGGTGACTGCCCGCGAGTTCGCGGCCATCACGCGTTATTTCCACCCTATGCGCGGCAAGAATAACGTTATCGAGATGAGTAACGGTTGTGCGCGCCCGTCTGACCGTCAGGCACCCTTCTTCGAAGTGACACAAGACGGACAGGGGGCGATTATCGCCATTGGCTGGACTGGCGGCTGGCGCGCGCGGTTCGCGGACAGTGCGGAGGGTGTGCGCGTCGAGACGGGATTGGCGCTTGCCCGGTTCTACCTAGAGCCAGGCGAAAAGTTACGCACGAGCCGCGTACTCTTAATGAACTATGCGAAGGGCGAGGACGGCGCGAACAAGTTCCGTCGCCTCCTGCGCAAACATTTCTCGCACGTCGCGTCACGTCCGAATGTCCGCGAAGGGCTGCTCGCCTATGAACTGTGGGGTGGTCTCACCTCCGAAGAGATGATCCACCGCGTTAATACGCTGAAGGCTAAGGGACTCACCTATGAAGACCTCTGGATTGACGCAGGTTGGTATGGCAACAGCACAAAGTGCGACGACGCTTACACAGGCGACTGGGGCCGCTGGACGGGCGACTGGGTACCTAACCCGCGCATCCACCCGAAAGGCCTGACGGATGTGCGCGATGCGGCAAAGGATGCGGGTATGGGGATTATGCTGTGGTTCGAGCCGGAGCGCGTGGTCTCGTCATCCAACTTCGCCAAGGAGCATCCAGACCTGTTGCTGGGACCACTCCTCTACTACGGCAACGATAAAGGCCGGGCATATGTGCGGGATTTACTAGTGGATTTCGCGGAGCGGCTCAACTTCTCATGTTACCGGCAAGACTTCAACTTCGACCCAGGCACGGTCATGAAGAACCATGATACGGAAAATCGCGAAGGTGTAACGCAGATCCGCCATGTTACGGGACTCTACCAGATGTGGGACGAACTGCTCGCCCGCTGCCCGAAACTTCTGATTGACAATTGTGCAAGCGGCGGGCGGCGCATCGACATCGAGACCATGCGCCGAGCGATCCCGTTCTTCCGCAGCGACTACCAGTGCGGGTTCAACGTCAACGGTGACGTACTCCAGACCCACAACGCCGGATTGTCGCGACTCGTCCCCTACAACGGCTGTACCGTGAAGCTGAGCGATACCTACTCATTGCGCAGTGCCTATTCCGCCAGCCACGGTGTCGCCTACTGGAACACTATCTTCCAGAAGGAGGAAAAGGTGGATTGGGCGGCGTCGAAGAAGTGTTGCGACGAGTACCGCCGCATCCGCAAGTATTTCCCATGCGACTTCTACAACCACGGCAGCTCGGTTCTTGATCCGAGCGCATGGGCGATCTGGCAGTACAACGACCCCGAAAAGGGTGAGGGTGTGGTCCTCGCGTTTCGTCGTGCAGAATCGCCGTCCAGCCGTGCGGCCATTCCGCTCAAAGGGTTGCCGAAAGGCGCGACGGTAGAGGTGGAGAATCTGGACACCGGAGCGAAGTCAATCGTGAACGGCGAACTGGAAATCACCCTTCCCGAACGCCACACCTCAACTGTGTTCCTTTACCGCACGATGTGAGGCAACCCATGAGATTTGTTTGGTAGACGAGCACATGAAAAATCTTGTACATTTCGTAACCGTATTCGTGGCGGCGGTCTCAGTGACATCATTATGCGGGGCGCAGGCTGCACCAATGCGCACGCATGCGTTCAAGAAGCCGGCGAAGATGGAAATGCTGCGTCCCGGCGAGGTGAATCCGCAGGGTTGGCTGCGCGACTGGTGTGTCACGGCCCGCAACGGCTACATATCCCGTATGGACGAGATTGATCAGGCGTTTCCACGCGCGTGGAACAACGACTTCCACCCGCGCGGTAAGTACCTCGACTGGGGCGACCCCAACAAGGGCGCGTGGTGTACCGAAGGCGGCGCATACTGGTTCGAGGGACTCGTGCGCCTAGCGTGGGCGCTCAATGACTCGGAACTGAAGGCGTATGCGAAGCAACGCCTCGAACCGCTTCTCGAACACATGAACCCGAATGCCATCGCGTTCGTCTACTGGATGGACCGTAACGATCCCGCGCAGATGGCTGAGATCGAGAAGGCCAACCACGGTTTCATCGTGGGTTCAAGCGGACGCACATCACGCGCGTTTCTCGCCTATTGGGAGGCGACGGGTGACGAACGCGCGATTCGCGCTTTGACATGGTGTCTCGATGATCCGCGATTTTATTTCTTCGGCAACCCGATTACATTACCGGCAGCGGCCTGCGACACATGGCGCTACAGCGGTGACGATAATCTCGCCAAGGCGATCGACAATTTCTACGCCACGAAACCCTATCCCGAAAAGTGGCCCTCGATGCGCTACGGGTTGCCCGTGAGTTATGATACCCTGCGGATGCGTCAACGGCATGACCGCGAGGACGGCAAGACGTGGGGGTGGAGGCTCCAGCACGGCGTCCTCTGCTACGAAAGTATGCTCTCATGGGCCAAGGGATCGCTTTGGACGGGTGACGGCAAGTACCTCGCGAACGTGCGCGCTTGGCTAGACCTGCAAGAGCGCGTCTGTCGCCAGCCGCACGGCGTGACCGTGGCCGACGAACAGTTCGGCTGGGCCGGGCCAAACCGGGGGACAGAGACGTGTACGGTGGCGGGCGACATTCTGCTCTACGCCACGCTCACCGGTGTGACGGGCGAAGGACGCTTCGCCGACCATGTGGAACGGAGCTTCTTCAACGCGGGTGCCGCGTGTACCTCGCGCGACTTTATGCGCCACGTCTACTTCCAGGCTCCTAACCGAACGAAGGCGATCGGAAATTTCCACGCGGGACCTGCGGGCAAGGGCGGTATTTACCAAAAGAAACATTGGCCGCTCTGTTGTACAGCAGCACTTTCGCGCATCCTTCCTGGATATGTACAGTGGATGTGGATGAAACCCGCCAATGGTGGACTCGCCGCCACGCTCTACGCGCCAAACTCGCTGGAAACGGAGCTGGACGACACGGCGGTCAAGATTGAGACGAATACGGACTACCCCTTCAACGAGACGCTGGAGATGTCGGTTATTCCGGCAAAGCCGCTGAAATTCCCTTTACGTTTGCGCGTACCGGAGTGGTGTGTCAACCCCAGCATCACCATAAACGGCGATGTGTGCGAGTTTTCTGTGGGGGATGACGGATTTGCCGTCGTCGATCGCGAATGGAATACGGGCGACAAGGTGTCGCTTCGCTTCCCGATGTCACCGAGGGTGGAGACGATGCGCGACTTCAACGACGGCGGCAAGCCGTACTGCTCGCTCTCATACGGACCGCTCCTCTTCGCGTACGGGTTGCCAGAGCAGGACGACAACACACCCGTACCCGGTACGCGTACGGATTGGCAGTTCGATTCATCGTGCGTTCTTTCCGGGGTTCGAATCATCCGTACACCGATGCCTGCGAAATGGGACTGGCCTCTTGCTTCCCCGCTGCGCCTGAAGACGAAAGCCTCCGACGGCACACCGCTTGAACTTGTGCCTTACGGTTGCACCAAGCTCCGTATCTCGATGTTCCCAGACGCGGGAGGCGCGTCTTCCGGCACTTCCGTACAGTCCAAGCCGAAACTAACGGGTACAACGGACAAGGACTCGATAGCCTATCGGCTGAACGAACCGATTACCTTCACGCTGATTCCGCACGGCGGGGTGTCCGTTCGTTGGGAGCGAACGGGGGACGACGGCAAGGAAGAAAAAGGCGAAGCGAAAGCCGACGCGCCGGTCGTTGTGAAGACATCGCTTGATCGGCCAGGTTTCGTGCGACTTGTGGCGCGCCTGTTTGACAAGTCCGGCAAAGAGCTGGCACGGTTCGACGGAGGAGCGGGTGTTTCCGTGAGCGAGATTCGCCCAGACAATCCGGCACCGGCCGACTTCGACGCGTTTTGGGCGCGGCACAAGGCGACACTCGCACAGGTGCCGATGGATGGTGTCACATGCAAAGAAATTGCGAGCGGACGATCCGACGTGAAGCTGTACGAAGTATCGATCCCTTGCGTGGGACCGCGCCCTTCAACGGGTTTCCTTTCTATCCCTGCAAAGTCCGGTAATTATTCTGCCCGCGTCCATTTCCACGGCTACAACGCCAGCTGGTTGCCAAACGCCCGCACAACGCCGAAATCCTCAACGCTCCGCACCGACTGTATTATGTTCGAACTATCAGCGCACGGCTTCGAGTTCAACCGCGAAGACGCATACTACACCACCCTCCGTAAGGAATGCGGCTCCAACGGGTACGATTATGCTTTCGATCCGGCACAAAACTCCGACCCCGAACAGTCGTATTTCTGCGGTATGACCTACCGCTTGATGCGCGGACTCCAGTACTTGAAGAGTCGTCCGGAATGGGATGGCAAGACGCTCGTCGTGGAGGGCGGAAGCCTAGGGGGGTTGCAATCGGTCTGGGCGGCCGCTCTCGACCCCGATGTGACGGAGTGCCGACCGTTCATCCCCTGGAACTGCAACATCGGCGGGCCAGCGTCTGGGCGGGCGCACGGCGACTGGCACATTCAGTGGGTGCCAGCGCTCGGTTACTACGACGCGGCGAACATGGCGCGGCGGATTCCGAAGACATGCCGCGTAACGGTGACGTGGGCGGGGTTGGGCGACTACACCTGCCCTCCTTCCGGCGTGGCAGCGTTCTACAACAACCTCGTTTGCCCCAAGCGGATCACTTGGGTGCAAGGCGCAACACACGGCTACTGCCCGTCCGATGCGCAGAAAATATCGCTTGAAAACTAAATGCGGACTACTGAATTGTGGTATGCTGAATCCGTTATTTTTGCAAATATGGCGGCATTTAAGTCTTTATCCGGCGGAAAAATCGAACCAGATAAACTTTTTTTAGGGAAATTTTATTTTTTTGCCGTTCGGTACTTGACCTTTGGCCAATATCGTGGCACAATACTGCCTTGCAATCGACATAGGCGTCAGATTGCGCTGTTTTGTTGTGATGTGGCCCACGCAACAGCGGCGGCCTAATTAAAGGAGTTGTAAAATGAACGCTATGAAGAAAAATTCCGGCTTCACGCTGGTCGAGTTGCTGGTAGTTATCGGCATTTTGGGTATTTTGTCCGCGGCACTGTTCCCGGCGATCTCCAATGCCGTTATGAAGGCGAACATGACTGCGGTCGGTACCCGTGGGCGAGACATCTATGTGGCGATTACCGGCGCCAACACCGAGCGTGAACCGCTTGGTCTCGGCAACGTTTGGCCGAAGACCCAGTTGGAGTCCGGCGCGGACACCTCCGACGACGACATCGCCTCCAAGACCTTCTCTTCCAGCTGCGATTACTTCTACGAGCTGTACGACGGTCAGAACGTCGGTACGGAAAACCACAGCCCCTACGTGGCCGGCTTCGATTATTCCAAGCTGGC
Source organism: Verrucomicrobia bacterium UBA1200 (assembly GCA_002309765.1). Taxonomy (GTDB): domain Bacteria; phylum Verrucomicrobiota; class Kiritimatiellia; order RFP12; family UBA1067; genus UBA1200. The sequence goes on along the minus strand of DBXY01000019.1, from coordinate 23,067 downwards.
GGGCGCGGGCGTTCCGGCTAAGTCCGGCAGCGGCCAGCTCCAGGCGAATAACTGCATGTGGGTCATCGGCGCGAACGTCCGCGACGAGATGGAAGACATCATCCCGATCCTCGTGACGCGCAACATCGACTGCTCTTCCCTCTACAAGGATCTCGAAGACGGTTCGAAGAGTGATAAGATCACCTTCTCCAGCACCTACAAAGCCCCGTTCTCCAACAAGGGCTTCGTGATGATCCGCAAGGGCGGCGGCACCTTCAACGGCACCGCCAAGTACGCGACCGTGCGCGTGGTTTACCAGAACCAGTCGTTCAAGACCACGATCGGCAACCAGAACGCGTTGTCCTATCTGGGCCCGGACGGACAGCAGAATCCGCGGTAATCCGCTGCATTCCAGCCGTTTTGTGTGGGGATGGGCGCATAGCCTGTCCCCCTTTTTTTCGCCGGTAATTTAACAGGCCAGCCATGAACAAATTCGCCCCCGTCACCCCCGCGCAGCCTGCGCTCGATTTGCCATTCACCGAGTTCGAGCGGCGCATCAAGAAATTGCCCGCGCTGCGACGGAAGCTAAAACTCGACGCCCTGCTGCTCCGCACCGAGGTTAACCTTTACTATCTCACGGGGTTGAGTTCCGACAACGCGATACTGGTCGCAGCGGACGGAGAGCCGACCTTTTACACCGATTTCCGCTACATCGTGATGGCGAAGCGCAAAGCCCCCGGACTGAAGTGCGAGCTGATGTGGCCGGCCAAAAACCACGCCGACGCCCTTGCCAAAATGGGCAAAAAGTGGCGCCGGGTCGGTTACGAAGGCAATATCACCGCCACCCGTTTCAACGCCCTCCGCGAGGCCCTGCCCGATGTGGAGCTGATCAACGTTTCGAACGAGCTGATGGAGATGCGCTCCGTGAAATCCCCCGCCGAACAACGGGTGATGCGCGGCGCAATCGCCGCCAACGACAAGGTGTACCAAGCGTTGCGCGCGTATGCGAAACCGGGTATGACGGAGTGGGTGTTGGCTACGTTCTTCAGGATGATGGCCTGGCAGCTCGGACAGGGAGAGGCGTTCGACACCATAGTCTGCGCGGGGCGTAATGGCGCGGAGTGCCACCACGAGCCGGACAACACCGAGCTTCGGGCCGGACAGCCGGTGCTGGTGGACCAAGGGGTGCGGCTTAACCACTACTGCTCCGACATGACCCGCTGTTTCTGTCTCGGCAAGCCCAGCGCGGCGTACCGCAACATCTATCGCGTGGTGTATGAGGCCAACCGCGCCGCCATCCGCGCCATTAAACCCGGCATGGTGTGCGGCGACATCGACGCCATCGCCCGCAACTACATCGACCGCGCCGGTTACGGCAAGGCGTTCGGCCACTCGCTGGGCCACTCGCTGGGACTGGAGATTCACGAGTCGCCCGGTTTCTCGCCCGGATGCAAAACGGTGCTAAAACCCGGGATGCTGATCACCGTGGAACCCGGCATCTACCTGCCGGGCAGACTGGGTATCCGCCACGAAGACGTGGTGCTGGTCACCAAAACCGGTTGCGAGGTGCTTTCCAAGTCGCCCCCGCTGGAAGATTGACACCGGTAACGCCGCCCGCCGGTTAACGGGGCGCGAAAAGCAGCATGGAAGAGGAAAACGGCAAACTTGCGGAAAGCGAAACTACAAACCCGCCGGAAACGGCGCCGGTTTTGCCGCCGCGTTTGCCCGACGCTCCCGAAGTCCCGATCTCCCGCTGGAAAAAATGGGGCGCGGACTCGGTCAAAGCCATGCTGGCGCTGCTGATGCTCGCGCTGGGCGTGGCAGTGTGGTGGCAGCCGCCGCTGGTTGCCGCCAAATCGCCCAGCGTCAGCTACACCTTCCAGGGCAAGGTTTTCCGTGACGCCGAGCTTTACGCGCCGTTATCCGTCCCGACCCGCTACTACATCCGGCTGCCGCACGAGCTGGCCCGCCGTTACTGCTGGTTCGCCGTGGACCGGCGCCGGGAAGTGGCAGCGCTCACCAAAGAGCCGGAACGGCGGATTTTCGGACATTATGCAATCCGCCGCGGCGACCCGTTGGGACAAGATTTGGAATTCACCAAAATCGACGGGTTGGAGTGGCGCGTCGGATTCTACGCCGATTCGGTAGTCTTTTCCAACGCCATACTCTGCGTGCGGCTGGAAAAATAGCGCGGCCCGCTTTGTACCCCACACATCGCTCGTAGTTTCCAAAGGCACTATGAGTCGCTTTCCCAAAGGGGCGCTACGGCAGCTCTTGGGCAAAGTCTGTAACTTCAAATTGGGGCATGTCGTTGCCAAGTTCAGCATCGGTGGCTTTCGTGATCTTCACGGTCGTGACCATATTCAATCTGTCGCGGGAAAAGTCCCCTCGCTTTTATATTCTTACTCGAAATCGGCAATTGCTTTTTTTAAGTAACGATTCATGCGTGATTTGCCATTGAATCATACTTAAAAATGCACATTTCCGTTTTTAAGTATTTTTTGCTTGCGTAGTACGCGAAAGTAAACGCACCATTGCGGAGGTAAACGCACTACCTTCCCATGGGAAGGTTACGGGTCGGGCGTGCGTACGCCCTTGTTCCCGCCGGCCAGCCGACACCCATTGCCCGTTGCGGAACTTACTGCACCATATCGGATGCGATTACTTCTGCAAACTACCGCAGTTAGAAAAATACGAAAATTTCCGTTCCCCGCTTGCAATAATCGCGGCGGAGTGGTATGCTTTATGAGATTGTTTTTTCAATGAACGGAGTTTTATGCCTAGTGACGATGCTATTGAAGTGCAGGGTGTAGTGGTTAAGGTGCTTCCGGCCACGATGTACACGGTTCGTTTGGAGAACGGACATGAGGTGCTTGCGCACATTTCCGGCAAAATGCGCAAGTTTTTCATCAAAATTGCGGCGGGCGACAAGGTCACACTTGAAATTTCGCCGTATGATTTGACCAAGGGGCGCATCATCTACCGCCACAAGGCGTAGGATGCCGCAGCCCCGGCGGTCAGAAAGGAGGGGTTGAAATGCTTTCGTTCTATCACTGGGAAGACGGGGCGCTTAAAGAGGTCCCAACCCCCATCGGATCCTGCTGGATCAACCTTTCAGACCCTACGACCGAAGAAATCGACGCCGTCAGCGAATGCACCGGCGTGCCGCGCGAGTATGTTACCGACCCTTTGGATAAGGACGAACGGCAGCGTCTCGAAGTTGAGGACGATTTCACCCAGCTGATTGTCCACGTCCCGTTCCACGAGAGCCAGCCCGACAAAGACAATCCCGTGCCGTTCTACACGTTGCCGCTGGGCATCATCATCACCCAGAACCACGTGTTGACCATCTGCAGCCGCGAAACCCCGGTCACCAGCACGTTCCTCGACCAGATTCGCCGCGCCTGTTCCCCGAACGACAAGTTCCGCTTCGTATTCAAAATCCTGCTCCATGCCGCCACGCTTTACCTGCGTTACCTGCGCGACATCCACCAGCGCACCGACATCGTGGAACAGGACCTGCACGAATCAGTCTCCAACGAAGCCTTGATGCGCCTGCTCAACATCGAAAAGAGCTTGGTGTATTTTACCACCTCGCTCAAGGCTAACGACATCCTGATCGGGCGGTTGGAGCATACGCGCCATATTGATATCCCGGACAAGGATCTCGACGTGCTGGAGGATGTGGCGGTCGAATACCGGCAGGCGCTGGAAATGGCTACCGTGCACAGCAACATCTTGACCGGAACGCTCGATACCTTCGCCTCCATCATCTCCAACAACCTCAACAACGTGATGAAGCGGCTGACTTCCATCACGATCGTGCTGATGGTCCCGACCTTGGTGGCAAGTATTTACGGGATGAACGTAACCCTGCCGTTTGCCAATCATACGTGGGCTTTCTCCGCCATCGCGGTCATAACCATTTTGGTTACTATCGTCGTCACCGTATTTTTTGCCAAACGCAAGCTCTTCTGACCGTTCCGCCATGAGGCGCTTAACGCTTCTTTTCGCTCTGGCGCTCTTTTCCGCCGTCCCGGTCCATGCCCAGACCCCTGCCGACGCCTGGACCGCCTACCATGCTTTCCATCGCCAGCTGTGTGATCCTTCACGCAACATTTACCGGGAACGCTCCGACCAAACCGAAGCCCGCGCCCGGTTTAAGGGCGCGGCCGCAATATGGTGCCAAGCGGTATTTTTCGACATGGCGGTTAACGCCTGCCGCCGAGCCCGAAGCGAATCCGGTCCTGACTCGGAGGCCGCCCGGCAGTCGCTTTCCCGGATGCGCGCGGTCTGGCGGGGCGAAAAGGCGCACTATGTCAATTTCGACTTCGACAACCCAAACACCGACAACGGTTGGTTCGTGTATGACGACATCATGTGGTGGGTGGTGGCGTTGGCGAGGGCGGCGGCGGTCGATCCCGCAACGCCGGAGTTTCTGGAACTTTCGGAAAAGGGTTTTATCCGCGTCTGGCGCGGCAGCCCCCGCGTCGGCGACACCGGCTCTTACGCCGACCCGGCCAAGGGGCTGGGCGGGGGGATGTTCTGGCAGTGGCAACCCATCGAACGCGCCCGCCCCAACCGCGCCGGCGATTTCCGCTCCGCCTGTATCACCTTCCCCACCGTCATTGCGTGCTGTCTGTTGCACGGGCTGGTTCCGTCCGACCGTACCGGCGATGATCCTGCCCGCCCGTCGCGGAAGTTCTACCGGGAAAAGGCGTTGGAGTTGTACGATTGGGGACGGCGCACCCTGGTACCGGACGGGGCGCGGGTGGCGGACGGTATCCACGGCGGCGGCCCGGAATTCCACGACCATCTTTACAACCAGGCCTCCTACATCGGGGCGGCGTGTCTGCTCTACAAAATGACCGGACAAGCCGCATATCTGTCCGACGCCGTTCGCGCCGCCGAATACACCCGCGACCGGATGTGCCGACGCACCTTGGACGGGATTAAAGTGCTGCCGTTTGAACGCGGGGTGGAACAGGGAATCTATGCCGCGATTTTCGCCCAGTACATGGAACTGCTGGTGCTGGATTGCGGCCAGACCGGCTTCCGCAAATGGTTGGACGCTAACATCCGCCTTGGATGGAACAACCGTGACCGGGAACGCGACCTGCAGGATGCCCGTTTCATCCGGCCGCTTCCTTCCGGCTTCCCGGTGAACAGTTACGACGCCAGCGCCCTACCCGCCCTGATGCTAATCTTCACCCGTTAATTGGACATTACGGCCGCAAGTAAAAATTATTGCGTTTGTAATTGTAATCCCGTCCGCCCAAGTGCTACACTTACTGCTTGTTTTTGGTGGACGGACTCGGAATGGACAGTAATCCGGATATTTTTACGCCCTGGCGGGCAACCAAGTTTTACATACCGCTTTTCCTGCAGGCGATATCCCAGAGCCTCACGTACCCGTTGGTGGCGGCGATCGTCAGCCACGGTGTGGACGGCGTAAGCGGTTATGCCGCCTTCGCGCAAGGTCACGCGGTGATGTTCACCATCAACTCCTGGGGCAGCGGTTTGATCACCACCGGCATGATTTTCTGCCGCGACTTGCCCGGATTGCGCCAATACCGGCTGCTCAACCTTACCGTAACCACCGTATTGCTGCTGGTCCAGTTTCTCTTTTGTTTTCCGCCCGGCAACGATTTGGTGTTCCATGGGTTGCTGGGGTTGACCGCACCGCTGGACCGGATCGCACGCGACACCATGCTTACCAGTTTAACCATGCAGGCGGGTTTCTTCTTCCGCAACGAGCCGCTGGCTTTGCTGTACAACGCCAAGCGCAGCGGGGCGGCGAACCTCGCCACCTTCGCCCGGATCGCGCTAACCGCAGCCTTTACCCCGCTGTTCCTCCGGTTCGGCATGACCGGCCCGATGTGGGGCGTGGTGGCCATCACCGTGCCGCTGCTGCTGGAAATGTGGCTTTGCAAATGGATGGCGCGCGAAGAAATCAGAAAACTGCCCGCAGAATCGACCCAAACCGCGGACTTCCGCACCCAGCTGCGTTTTCTGGTGCCGCTCTCCATCGGGGGGTTCCTGTTGGCGATCGCCAACTTCATGGTTGCGGCGTTCATCTCCCGCACCCCGCAGTCGGCCAAAATGCTGGCCATGCACTACGTAGCGGCGGGGCTGGGCAACCCGATGGGATACGCCGCCTGGCGGATGCAGTCCGTGGTGTTGGGATTCCCGCCCCGGCACCGGCATGACCACTCCATGTTCTGGTATTCGCTGTGTTGCGGTTTCGTGCTGGCCGCGATGCCGTTCGTGTTCCAAATCCCGTACGTATCCAACTGGTACTTTGGTAAGGTTCAGAACATCTTGCCGGAAGACATCCACCTCGCCACCGAGGCCCTGCTGGTGTTCTCCTTCCTGCCCTGCATCCAGTCGCTGCGCGGCCACGCCGAGGGTCTGGCGGCATTCTACCGCCGCCCCAGTGCGGTAATGGCCGGACAGGCGGCGTTTCTGGTCTCGCTGGTGCTGGCGCTCTCCCTGCAACTCCATTTCGGCGCCCCCGGCCACCAAATGGGCGCGTTCGGCATCATTTTTGCCGCTTTCTGCACCATGCTGACCATCCACACAACTTCCTACATGATCGGCGCGAGGGAACGAAAAAGGCAGCGCCCCTCACCCGATTCCGCCTAGTTTGGGCTTGCGGTTTCAGAGGAAATGTGGTAGGCTTGCGTCAATTCAAATGGGGTGCTTTCGAATGTCCGAAGGCTGAGAACAGACCCACAAACTTGATCCGGGTAATACCGGCGAAAGGAGAGACTTGGTTGATGGATAATTCCATCTTCAATCAAATCGCGCAATGCGTGATCAGCGGCGGCGAGGTTTCGCCCGAAACCATTACGGCTTGCCTGAAATCGGGAAACCACGAGGCGTTGTGGGAGGCGGCGCACCGGGTTACCGAACACTTTAAACCGACCCGTTTCGACTTCTGCGCGATTATCAACGCCCGCTGCGGACGGTGCAGCGAAAACTGCAAATGGTGCGCCCAAAGCGCACATTGGAAAACCGATTGCGATTGCCACGGTTGGATCGGCACGGACGAATGCGTTAAAGCCGCCAAAGCCGCCGAAGCGAACGGCGTGGGGCGGATTGGGCTGGTGACCTCCGGGCGGGGACAGTCGCCGGCTGAGCTGGACGAGCTTTGTTCCGCGCTGGAGGCGATGCGCCGCAACACGAAACTCCACCTCTGCGGCTCGCTGGGTCTGGTGGGGCCGGACGCGCTCCGCCGGCTGCGTGACGCCGGGCTGGAACGGCTTCACTGCAATCTGGAGACCGCGCCTTCCCACTTCAGTGATTTATGCACCACCCACACGATGGCGGAAAAACTGGAGACCATCCGGGCGGCCCGCGAACTTGGAATGGAAATCTGCTGCGGCGGGATTATCGGAATGGGCGAAAGCAACGAACAGTTGGTGGAGTTCGCGTTTGCGCTCAAATCAATCGCCCCGGATTCGATCCCGGTGAACGTGCTGGACCCGATTGAGGGAACCCCGTTGGGCAAATCGCAGTTTCTAAACACCGAGCGCATCCTCGATTCAATCGCGGTGCTGCGGCTGGTCAACCCTAAAACCCCGCTTCGTTTCGCGGGCGGGCGGCGGCGGCTTTCAGACCGCGACGCGGCGCGGGCGATTTACGTCGGCATAACTTCCGGCATCCAAGGCCCGTTGCTGACCACGCCGGGGTCGGATTACGATGACGACCGACAACTTGCCAAAGATGCCGGATACGTCACGTTGCAGGGGTTGAGATGAAGCGCACTTATTTCGTCTCCGGCATTGACACGGATGTCGGCAAAACCGTCGCGACCGGCATGATGTGCCGCTACCTGCAGCAACGCGGCATCGACTGGATCTCGGTTAAAATGGTGCAGACCGGTTGTGACGGCTTTTCGGAAGACCTCGACCGCCACCGCCAGATCGCCGGGGTCGGGCTATTCCCGGAAGACTCCGCGGGATTGACCGCGCCGCAAATCTTCAGTTTCCCGTCATCCCCGCTGTTGGCGGCAAGGCTGGAGGGCAAGACCGTGGATTTGCGAAAAATCTCCGATTCGGTACGGGCGTGCGCCCAAGCGCACGACATTGTGCTGGTCGAGGGTGCCGGTGGTCTGTGCGTCCCGCTGACCGATGAAACGTTGGCCATCGATTTTGCCGCATCGGAAGGGTGGCCGATTATTCTGGTGGCCAACGGTCGTCTGGGTTCAATCAACCACATCCTGCTCTCCCTGGAGGCGGCCCGCGCGAGAAACATGGAACTGACGGGAGTGGTGTACAACGCTTTTCCCGCCACAGACCCGGTCATTTTTGCGGACACAGAGGCCACGGTGCGCCATCATCTCCGGCAAATGGGCTACCGCGATGTTTGGACGGTCATCAGCAACCTGGCGGACAACGCCAACCCGGATTTTTCGTCATTTTTCAAGCCATGACAACGTGGAAAGAACAACTTGAATTCGACCGCCGCCACATTTGGCATCCCTACGCCTCGCTGGCAAACCCGCCTCCCGTGCGGATGGCGGAATCCGCCAACGGCGTGGAATTGCGGCTCATGGACGGCAGGACGCTCATTGACGCGGTCTCCAGCTGGTGGTGCGCGGCCCACGGGCACAACCACCCGGAAATCGTGGGGGCGATCCGTAGGCAGACGGAAAAACTTTCGCACGTGATGTTTGGCGGTTTTACCCACGAACCGGCAGTCGAGTTGGCCCAAGCGTTAATTAAGCTGACGCCCCCAGGGCTGGACCGGGTGTTCTTCGCCGACTCCGGATCCATCTCGGTGGAGGTTGCCGCCAAGATGGCGGTTCAGTACCAGCACTCGCTGGGCTTTCCCGCCAAGGGCAAGCTGCTGGCGTTAAAAGGCGGCTACCACGGCGACACCTGCTGCGCGATGGCGCTCTCCGATCCGGACGGCATGCACACACTGTTCCGTCAAATCATGCCGCGCCACTACTTTGCCGATCCGTTTGATTTTGAGTCGGTCCGCTCCGTTTACGCAGAGCACGGAGATGAAATCGCCGCCATAATTTGCGAACCGATTTTCCAAGCGGCGAACGCGATGCGCTTTTATCCGCCCGAATTCCTTCGCCAGCTGCGGCGGTTTTGCGACGAACACGGTCTGTTGCTGATCTTCGATGAAATCGCCGCCGGCTTCTATCGAACCGGACCGCTGTGGGCAGGTGACCACGCCGGGGCGGTTCCGGACATCATGACGGTCGGCAAAGCGTTGACCGGCGGACATATCACCCTCGCCGCGACCGTGGCGTCCGCCAAAGTGGCGGAAACCATCTCCGCCGGGCATCCCGGCGCGTTCATGCACGGTCCCACCTACATGGCCAACCCCATTGCCTGCGCGGCGGGAGTGGCTTCGCTAAGGCTGTTCCAAACTTCCGATTACGCCGCAAAAGTCGCCGCCATCGAAAGCCGGCTAAACGCCGGACTCGTGGAGTGCCGCCACCTGCCCAACGTCACCGACGTTCGCGTGATGGGCGCGGTGGGGATCGTGGAGGTCGCCACCATGCCGGCCCGGACCGACATCGAACGGGTAATCGACCGGCACGGAGTGTGGCTGCGCCCGTTTTGCAATTTCATCTACACCATGCCGCCACTGGTTTCCGATTCTTCAACGGTTGACCGCATCACGGCGGCGATCCGTGAACTGGCCTCCTGCGCGCCCGGCCCGCAAACCGCCGATGGAGATTTCCATGAATAACCAACGGCGACTGTTTTCACTCAAAATGCGGGCTTCGCAGCAGAACCGCCACATCTCCGGCGCCGAACGGATTGTGCCGGAGGAATGCGTCGCCGCAACCGCCGGAGAACTGGTCTCGCGGGCGATGTCCCATTCCAAAGGACAGCCGGACTTTGTTAACGTTAAAATCGAGTCGGCCGATCAGCCGATGGAACTTCCGGCGTTGACCGCCACCACCCGCGAGGCGGCAACCCCGGAGGCCGGCTGGGGAATCGTAAAACAGCTGTTGGCGGAAAGCGGTTTCCGGCGGGTGGACGAAATCATCGGGCTGTTCAGCCAAACCTACCCGATGCGCGGGGCGATGCTGCTGGACGCGGATACGCTCGAACGGCTGGAGCCGGACCGGGAACGCGGGGTGCGGGCAACCTATATGGACGCCGCCGACAGTTCCAAGCGCACCGCCCCAACCGCGAAGAACCATTTCTCCGAAGCGCTGGTGTTGGCGACCAAAGTAGTCAACACACCGGGTATTGTCGGCGAGATCTGCATGTCCGACGATCCCGACTACGTTACCGGATACGTGGCGACCAAGACGCTCGGCTACGTCAGGATCACTTGCCTGAAACGGCGGGGCGACCCCGCCGGCGGACGTATTTTCCTTTACCGCGGTTCCAAGGAACGGGTCTCGGAAACGGTGGAGTTCTTGCAATGCCGGCGGGTGCTGGTGACCGGGGTGCCGTCAAGCCCGCCGACAAAAACGGAAACCGCCGCCGTTGACCCGTTGTCCGAACTGGACGGGGAACTGGACGAAATCCGACGCGCCGGGCTGTGGCGGTCGGTTCGGGTGTCCCCGCCGCAACTCCAGTCTTTTGCCGACAACGACTACTTGGGCCTGTCAGAAGACCCGAGGCTCAAAGCGGCGGCGGTAGCCGCCATCGCGGAATTTGGAACGGGATCTGGGGCATCGCGGCTGGTAACCGGCACCAAGCCGCCGCATCTGCAACTAGAGCGGCATTTGGCCGCGTTTAAGGGTACTGAAGACGCGGTGGTTTGGGCCACCGGGTACATGGCCAACGTCGGTGCCATCTCGGCATTGGCAGGCAAGGGCGATGCCATTTTCAGCGACGAGTTGAACCATGCGAGCATTGTTGACGGCTGCCGCCTGTCACGCGCCGAAGTTTTCATTTACCGCCACAACGATCTTGACGATTTGTCTGCAAAAATCGCCCAAGCCGGCCCGCGCCGACGCCGTCTGGCGGTCACCGACGCGGTGTTTTCGATGGACGGCGACTGGGTGGACCTGCCGCGATTTCTGGAACTGTGCCGCGCCAACGGAGTAATCTCGATGATTGACGAAGCGCACGCCACCGGAGTGATGGGCGACACCGGGCGCGGATTGTGCGAACACTTTGGATGCGGCCATCCCGACATTTTGATGGGAACGCTTTCCAAAGCCTTGGGATGCGAGGGCGGTTACGTGTGCGCCTCCCGCATGGTGTGCGACTATCTGCGAAACCGGTCGCGGTCATTTATTTTCTCGACCGCCCCCTGCCCCGCTACCGCGGCGGCGGCGGATTGCGCCTTGACGATTTTGGAAGAAAAACCTGGATTGGTGTTGGTCGTGCGCAACAAGGCGGCGGCGTTCGCCGCACTGCTGGCCGAACGCGGAATGCCCGTGCAATCAGGGTCTGCAATCATCCCGGTGATGGTCGGAGACGAAAAACGCGCCTCGGCAGTATCGCAGGCTTTGGAGCGGCGGGGATTTTTGGTGCCGGCCATCCGCTACCCTACGGTGGCGCGCGGGCAGGCAAGGCTGCGGGTGGCGATATCCGCCCGCATGGAGAAAAAGGATTTGGAAGCGCTGGCCGACGCGATTGCGGAGGCAATGCGCGAAACGGCCCAGGATTGATTAACGGTTATACCAAAGAAAGGAACAGCAATGAAAATGATGGAAGAGACCATCTCCGGCGCGATTGTCCGGAGTTACTTCAAAAAACTGGAGAATTATCTCTCGGTGGACGTGGCGATTGTCGGGGCCGGACCGTCCGGGTTGGTCGCGGCGCACGATCTGGCCAAAGCCGGCTATAAAGTGGCAATGTACGAATCCAAACTCGCGCCCGGCGGCGGCACCTGGGGCGGCGGAATGTTGATGAACGAGGTGGTGGTACAGAATGACGCGGCGGAAATCCTGCACGAGTTCGGAATCCGCACCGTACCGGTGGACGACACCTACCATACGGTTGATTCGGTCGAAATGGCATCCGGTCTGATCTTTGGCGCCCGCAAAGCCGGTGCGGTGATTTTCAACGCCGTGAAGGTCGAAGACATCGCCATCCACAACGGCGTGGTCTGCGGCGTGGTGATCAACTGGAACCCGGTGGCGCGGCTGGAAATGCACGTAGACCCGATTGTCGTCACCACGCGGGCGCTGATCGACGGCACCGGACATCCGAGCGAAATCATCAACAAGGCGGTCAACAAGGCCGGCGTGAAAATCGACTCCCCGACCGGCGGTATTCTGGGCGAAAAGCCGATGTGGATGGAAGACGGCGAGCGCACCACGGTGGAAAACACCAAACGCCTCTATCCCGGGCTTTACGCTTCTGGTATGGCCGCCAACAACGTCCAGGGCGGTTTCCGCATGGGACCGATTTTCGGCGGAATGTTCAAGAGCGGCCGCAAGATCGCGCAGATCGTCATGCAGGATCTGGCGAAATGACCGACTTCGGGCTGTATCTGGTAATCACCAACCCGGTTGTGGGCTACGCGAAATGCGCGGAAGCCGCAGTCCGGGCTGGTGTGAAAATCATCCAGTTGCGGATGAAACACGCCCCGCGCGAAGCGATTTTGCGCGAAGCGGTGGAAATGCGCCGCGTCACCGCCGGCACTGACACCTGTTTTATCGTCAACGACGATCCGTCCATTGCGGCGGAAGCCGGGGCGGACGGGGTACACGTGGGACAGGGCGATCTAGCCCCTACTGAAGTCCGGCGGCTCTACCCAACGTTGCGGATTGTGGGACTTTCAACGCATAATCTCGCCCAAGCGGAAGCGTCAAAAACGCAGCCCGTCGATTACATCGGCGTCGGTCCGGTGTACGCGACTCCGACCAAGGAAATCCCCGACCCCACGCTCGGGCCGGAGTTGGCGGGTAAGATGTTGGCGACGGCGAATGTCCCCGCGTTGGCGATTGGCGGCATCAACGCGGAAACGTTGTCCGCCGTGCTAGCGGTCGGGGCGCGTAATTATGCGGTAGTGCGCGCGGTTTGCGCCTGCCAAGACCCCTACGCCGCAATCCTCAAACTCCAACAAACGGAGGAAGAGTGGAGAAACCGTAATAAGTGACGAGTGAGAATGAAGCATTGGGGATTAGCGGCCCGGCAGCTTGTCGCTTGTCGCCGGCCGCTTCTCCAACCGTTAAACTGTCAAACCGTCAAACGTGTCTATCGCCAACCGCAATCTCTTAATCTTCTGTCTGGAAATTAATTAAAAAGCGGCGTGGAAATCACGCTCACCGCCTCATCAACCTTTTTCAGCTCTTTGTTTCTTTCTTTATTTCTTTATGTCAACAAGAAAGTGTCATCCTATCGTAAAACAGAACAATCGCGGGCCTCATAACCGGGATTAACGCAACCGTAACCAAAACTAGGGCTATGATAAGCCAAATGATTGGAAAAGTAAAGCGGTATTGCCAGAAATTTTAAATTTCGCATTCTTAACCGCGCTACCCGCGGGCGGTTAAGTGCCTGCATGGCTTTGTAAACTTTTTTAGCCGCAAAGGGCGCAATGATGAGTCGTTAGCAGCTAGTCGTTAACCATTAATGATAAACTGTCAATCGGTCAGACTGTGAACACAATTTCAGTTACGCAGTTTTAGAAGTGCTCTACTCCACTTTGGAAATTAAAAGGCGGTGTGGGGTTGCCGTTTTTCCGGCTTGAATTTGCCCTACGGATTTGCTAGACTATTCTTCGTTGTCGGGTAGGCGCGTGTTTTGTTGTGGGATATTGCGCTTTGGTTAACCATTCACAAGATTGGAGCAAACGATGAACGGCAGTAAGGTGTTGAATTGTGCGGCGGTGTGTGTGGCGGCGGGAGTCTTGGCGGTAGGGGCGCAGACTCCGGAATGCTCGGTGAAGATCAACACCCTCCAACCGGGACACGCGATCCCCAAAACGCTGTACGGGATTTTCTTTGAGGACATCAACTACGCCGCGGACGGCGGCATCTACCCCGAATTGCTGGCCAACCGGGGGTTCGATTGGCAGACCAAAGGGTTGGAGGGTTGGGAGCGAGACGCCCGCGGCGACGGCATGGCGCGCATTACCCGGCAATACGGCAAACCGGTGCACGAAGCCACCGCCGCGCATTTGCGCATCGAGGCGTTCAGTGCCGGCGAAGGCGTCGGGATCCGCAACCGCGGATACCACGGCATCCATGTCGAGGCGGGTAAAAAATACGACCTTTCGTTCTATGCGCGCGGATTGGACGGATACCGCGGCAACCTGCGGGCGGTGCTGGAATCCGACGGGCGCGTCATTTGCGAATATACCGTCAAAAACTCCGCGCTGAAAATCGGGCGCAAACGCGAAGGGGCGATCTTCGATCTCCCGGATTGGCGGCGCTTCACTGCCGTGTTCGCGCCGGCAGTAACCGTCGACAACGCCACCTTCAGCATTTTGATGGATCAGCCCGGCACGGTGGAACTGGAACAGGTCTCGCTCTTTCCGCAGGATACCTTCAACGGGCGAAAGAACGGATTGCGCCCCGATTTGGTGCAGTTGTTGAAGGATCTGAAACCGGGCATCATGCGCTTCCCCGGCGGCTGCCTCACCGAAGGGCAGGATTGGCCGTTGTGGTATGATTGGAAACTCTCGGTTGGCGACGGCTCGCTCGAATCCCGCAGCTGCATCTGGAACACCTGGGGATACTGGCAGTCCATGGGTCTGGGTTACTTCGAATATTTCTGCCTGTGCGAGGACATCGGGGCGGAACCGCTGCCCGTGATGAACGCCGGACTAACCTGCCAGTTCGCGAAGCCTTGGGATCTCGCGCCGATGGATTCGATGGAATACTTCGCGCAGAATTTCTGTGACCTCATCGAGTTCGCCAACGGCCACCCCAAAAAGACCAAATGGGGCGCGCTTCGCGCCAAGATGGGGCATCCCGAACCCTTCAATATGAAATATCTGGGCATTGGAAACGAAAACTGGGGACGCGAATTCCTTGACCGCTACCAAGCGATCGCGGCCATCGTCCGCCAGCGACATCCCGAAATCCGCTTGGTCTCCTCGGCCGGCGCCGGCGCGGATGGTCAGGTTTTCGATCTGGCCTGGAAAACGCTCGGCACCGATGTGGCGGACGTGATTGACGAGCATTATTATGTCGGCCCGGACTGGCTGCTCAACTCCAGCGGCCGCTACGACAAATACGACCGGTCGGGGGCGCATCCTAAAGTTTACGCCGGCGAATACGCCTGCCATGTGTCAAACCGCGATAACAACCTGTACGCCGCGCTGTGCGAGGCGGCGATGATCAGCGGGTTCGAGCGCAATTCGGATGTGGTGGAGATGACCAGCTACGCGCCGCTGTTCTGCAAAATCGGCGGCACCCAGTGGAAGACCGACCTGATCTGGTTCGACAACGCCAAGAGTTTCGGTACGCCCAGCTACTACGTGCAGAAGATGTACGCCAACAACCTGCCCACCCGGCTGGTGCCGAGCGAAAGCAACGTTGCGGAAGAACCGGCGGAACTGAAAGGCCGCGTGGCGTTACAAACCTGGAACACAGCGGCGGAATTCAAGGACATCAAGGTCACCGGTGCCGACGGCAAGGTGCTGTACCAGGGTCTGCCCGATCCCGCCAAATGCTCTAAGGGCAACGACGGACATTGGGAAATCCGAGACGGGGTTCTGCGCCAGACCGTGACCGACAAGAGCGACACCGCAATCCGGTTCGGCGACGCCAACTGGTCCAACTACACCTTGTCATTCAAGGCCAAGCGAATCGGCGGGCTTGAGGCTTTCATGCCGTGCGTGCTGGTGGACGGTCATAACGGATCGCGTTTCTTGCGGATGAATTTGGGCGGCTGGGGCAACACCGGAAACGAATTTGAGCCGTTCGGGTACAAAGTCAGCAACACCAAACGGCTGAATGGTTCGTTTGAAATGAACCGCTGGTACGACATCGCGTTGGAAGTGCGCGACGGCAAGGTCACGGTCACGGTTGACGGTACGAAGCTCACCGACACCACGGTTACCGCGCAACCGGTCAAGCGGTTCTTCCAGACTTGCGGATACGACGAAAAAGCCGGCGAGCTGGTGGTGAAACTGGTGAATGTCTCCGAGGCGCCGCGTTCCGTCAACCTTTCGTTCGACCGGCAATTGACGGCAGGCGAGGCCAAAGTGCAGACTCTCGCCGGGCAGCGCGATTGGGTAAACTCCATCGCCGAACCGGAGAAATGCGCCACTCGCAATTCGACCGTCGCTTTCCCGGGCGGCAAGGAATGGCGGGTGCAACTGCCGGCTTCCAGCTTTACCGTCTACCGGATCAAAATGTAGGGCACCAAAACAAACGGGAGGATGACGATGAAATTTGCGGCATTGTTTTTGGCGGCGGCGGTGTTGCCGCTGGCCGGACGGCTGGAGGCAAAGGACCTCAGGGTGCTTAAACCGGCGGAACAAGACGGAGTTACGGTGAACGGGTTCTGGCGGGAGCGTTACCGGCTGTTGACCGTGAAATGGCTGCCGCACTGCGTCCGCGAGATGGAACGGGGCGGGCGCGGGCAAGAAATGCTAAACCTCGTCGCGACGGGCGAGATCAACGCTGGGAAACAGCCGTCGGTCAAATTCACCGGCTGCCCGTGGTCAGACGCCTATCCTTACAACACTGTGGAGGCGATCTGCTTGGCGCTGGAGATCGACCCCGGCGAGGACGCGCAGTGGCGCGAAGCGCAAAAAGCGCTCCGGGCAAAAGTGGACGAGTGGATTCCGATCTTTCTGGCCGCGCAGGAGCCGTCAGGATACATCCACTCTTACCACGCCCTGCGCGGACAAAAGCACTTCAGCAAACCTTGGGATCATGAGTTCTACGTGATGGGGTACTTCATCGAGATGGGTGTGGCTCACATGCGCATGACGCAGGGGAAGGACCGTCGTCTCTTCGATGCGGCGAAACGGTGTGCCGACCATCTGGATAACATCTTCGGCCCCGAGCCCAAACGGACCTGGTACAATGGCCACGCCGGCATTGAGTACGCGTTCCTGCGGCTGGCAGACGCCTGCGACATTTGGGACGGTCGCGGTTCAGGAACTAAATACGCAAAACTCGCGCAGTTCTTCGTGCGCCACCAACACCTCGGAGGCGAGCGGAACCCGTATAACCAGACCGAAAAACCCGCCGTGGAGATGACGGAAGCCACCGGTCACGCGGTGCGGGCGTGCTATTTCTACTCCGCCATGACCGGCATCGGGGCGCGGCTAGGTGATGACGAACTAGCCAATGCGGCCGACAAAATCTACGCCAACGCCATCGACCGGAAGGAGTACATCACCGGCGGAGTGGGCGCCGAACCGAAGAGCGAGGCGTTCGGAAAGGATTACGACTTGCGCCAAAACGGCTATTGCGAATCGTGCGCCAGCTGCGGAATGAGTTTCTGGTCGACGGAACTGCACGCGCTCCATGGGTCGCCCCGAACGGAAGATGTGCGCGAACGGCTGCTTTACAACAATCTGCTGGGTTCGATTTCGGCGGACGGCGAGAATTTCTATTACCAAAACCCGCTGGACCAAGACAACATGCGCTACCCGTGGCACGGCTGCCCCTGTTGCGTCGGCAATATCCCCCGCACCCTGTTCGCCCTTAAGGACACGTTATTCTCGGTATCCGCCGATGGCAAGACGTTGTGGGTTGACCATTTCATGGACATCGAAAACGCCACCGCAGAAGTCGGCGGGGCCAAAGTTAAAATCCGCATGGAAACCGGTTATCCCGACAACGGCATGGTTAAACTCACATTCACCCCCGACCGCGCCGCCGCTTTCAAGATCGTCGTGCGTTTCCCCGACCGGACCGAATCGGAACTCTACTATGCCACGCCGGAGGTGGAACACGGTTACCGTCAAATAGCGGAATTCAGCGGCGAAAGCGGTGCGAAAAGCTTTGCTTTTGAGCTGCCGATGCCGGAACAGCAAATCCGGGCGGTGGACCAGGTCGAGGCGTGCCGGGGCAAAGTCGCATTCCAACGCGGCCCGATCGTTTACTCCTGGGAAGGTCCGGACCACTCGGTCAAAGTCGCCAATGCCGACCGGCTGAACCGTCACGGCGGTTCACGGGTGTGGATTGAGGACCGGACGCCGGACGCCAATCCGGTAATCTGGGCCGACGTTCCGGACGTGGCGGTGCTTTTCCACGATGACACCTATTGGATGATTTCGACCTCGATGCATCTGATACCGTCCATGCCGATAATGAAATCCAAAGATTTGGTCAACTGGGAACTGGTCAGTTACTGTATGGACGGAGCGCTCTTTGACGACAACGACGAATGGAATTTGCGTAACGGGCGCAACGAATACGGCTTCGGGACCTGGGCCAGTTCGCTGCGTTGGCACGACGGATATTTCTGGGCCACCACCTTCGACCGGCGGCGCACCTACATCGCCCGCGCGAAAGATCCCGCCGGGAAATGGGAATCTTGGAAACTTGAGCGGAAGCTGCACGACCATTCGCTGTTCTTCGATGACGCATCGGGGCGGGTGTTTATGTTCAGCGGGGCCGGAAACTGCAGGTTGACCGAACTGGAACCCGATCTCAGGAATTGCAAAGCCGGCGGTTTCGATCGCGATATCATACGCGGAATCTCCGCCCCGGCAGGCGGCGGGTTAGGCGAAGGCAGTCAGGCCTTCGCCCGCAACGGCTGGTATTATCTGGTGAATATTTGCTGGCCGAGAGGAGATTGCCGTCAAGTGGTGGTGCATCGGGCCAAAAACATCGAAGGTCCGTGGGATGACGCCAAAGTGGTGTTCAAATGCCGAGGCATCGCGCAGGGCACCATTTTTGAGGGACGCGGCGGCGAATGGCACGCACTGCTGTTCGGCGACCGGGGCGGGGTTGGACGCATCCCGTACGCGGTGCCGGTGCGGTGGGAAGACGACTGGCCGGTGCTGGGGGTGGACGGCAAGTATCTGGCCCCGCTGGACGCGCGGCACGAAAAAGAATTGCCCGCCATTTGCGCCTCCGACGAATTCGATTGGAAACGTTTAGACAAGATGCCTTTGGTTTGGCAGTGGAACCACAAGCCGTACCCGGAATACGTATCCGCGTCGGCTCGGAAGGGCTGGCTGCGCATCGCCGCCGACCGGACGGTGAAACAAGTCACGGAGGCGCACAACATTCTGACCCAGCGCGTGTTTGGGCCCGAATGCCGCGCCGAGGTGAAATTGGACGCCGCCGGTTTGAAGGATGGCGACACCGCCGGATTGGTATTGCTCCAACGTGATTACGGCTATGTCGGAATCCGCCGCGAAAACGGCAAGTTCTGGGTAGTGTGGTCGGGCCGCCGCAACAACCGCGATTCGCCGGAAGTAAAAATCCCGGCCGACTCCGCCACCGTGTGGCTTCGGGCGTATTGCGATCTTCGGGTGACCAGTCCGGCGGACGATTTCCGGCGCAACGACACCATGGAGTTCAGCTTCTCGCTGGACGGCGAAACATGGAACGCGATTGGCGACACCCTGCCGATGCCTTACACCATACCGCAATTCATCGGCTACCGGTTCGGGCTGTTCGAGTTCGCCACCCAAGAACCCGGCGGATGCGCCGATTTCGACTATTACCGCATTTCTAACCGCCGGTAACGCATTCCCGCCGGAAATAAACGCGAAATGTCAAACATTGGCGTTGACATCCGGCGGCATTTTTGATAGATTTGTCGCACTTTTTTGCGGGTGTAGCTCAATGGCAGAGCTCCAGCCTTCCAAGCTGGCTACGAGGGGTCGATTCCCTTCACCCGCTCCAGCTTTTTAAGGGATTCCACCATGGCCACACTTCCCGTCATCAACCGATCTCTCTGCATGGGATGCGGCGCCTGCACAGGCGTCTGTCCCGCCGATGCGCTTTCCCTGGAGGGAGGCTCGGCCGTCTGCGACGCGGCCAAGTGCACGGGATGCGGCGTGTGCGCGGGCGCGTGCCCAGTCGAGGCGATCAGCGGCTTCGGGAAGGCGGCTTCCGCCCCGGCCGTAGACTCCGCCGCCCCCGCCTCGAAAGGCGAGGTCTGGGTCTTTGCCGAGCAGACGGGCGGCCGCGTGGCGACCGTGACGTACGAGCTTCTTGGCGAGGGTCGCAAGCTGGCGGATGCCCTGGGCGTGCGGCTGGCGGCGGTGCTTCTCGGCTCCGGAACGGAGGCGATGGCGCTGGCGCTCGGCGAGCGCGGCGCGGACCGCGTGTACGTGGCGGATCGCCCGGAACTGGCCGTCTTTCAGGACGAGCGCTACGCGGCAGTCATCGCCGACGCGGTTAGGCGCGAGAAACCTCAGATTCTGCTCTGCGGGGCGACGGCCATCGGCCGTTCGGTGGCCTCGCGCATCGCGGTGGGCCTGGGAACGGGGCTGACGGCGGACTGCACGGCCCTGTCGATCGACCCCGAGACGCGGCATCTGCTCCAGACGCGGCCGGCTTTCGGCGGAAACATCCTGGCGACCATCGAGACGCCGGACCACCGCCCGCAGATGGCGACGGTGCGCCCGAAGGTGATGCGGGAGGCCGCGGCCGTGCCCGGACGCGTCTTTGAGACGGTTCCGCTGCTGGACGGGGCGGAGGAGGGCGTCGTCGAGGCGGTTCTCCGCGCGCGGACGGAGCGCCTCGGGTTCGAGGCGTCCATCGGCGACGGGGGCGTCAACCTGGCCGGCGCGGACATCATCGTCGCGGGCGGCCGCGGAATGCAGAAGGCGGAGAACTTCGCCTTGCTGCGGGAGCTCGCCGAAGTGCTGGGTGGCGCGGTCGGCGCGTCGCGCGCGGCCGTCGACGCGGGATGGATTCCGTATGCGCACCAGGTCGGCCAGACCGGGCGGACGGTGTGCCCGAAAATCTACTTCGCCTGCGGCATCAGCGGGCAGATCCAGCATCTGGCCGGCATGTCGTCGTCGGACATCGTGGTCGCGATCAACCGCGACCCTGCTGCGCCGATCTTCCAGCATGCGGCCTACGGGCTGGTGGGCGATGCGCTGGAGATCGTGCCGGCGCTCACGAAGGCGTTCCGGAGGCGCCTGGGCCGGTAGCGGCCGAACGGGGCCATGCGCATCGTCACCCGCTACCTCCTCCGGGAATTCCTCCGCCCGTTCGTGCTGCTGCTTCTGTCGTTCGACGCGATGTTCCTCGTGTTCGACCTCTTCGACAACGTGTCGAAGTTCATGGAGTCGAAGTTCCCGGCGATGCGGATCCTGGAGTACTACGGGAGCCTGATCGCCTCGTATTCGCACTGGTTCGCGCCGGCCTCGCTGATGCTGGCGACGCTCTACTCAATGTGGATGCTCTCGCGCAACAGCGAAATCACGGCGATGCGCGCGAGCGGCATCAGCTTCACGCGCCTCTCGATGCCGTTCATGGGCGTGGCGTTCGTCGTGGCGGTTCTGCAGGGGCTCAACAGCGAGTACGTGGTGCCTGAGGCGGCGTCATGGGCGGCGCGCATGAAGGCGCAGGGATTCGACACCGAGTGCATTGCGTCCGACCCGCGCGAGCGCTTCCAGTTCGTCTCCACGGCCAACCACCGCCAGTGGTTCTTCCAGAGCATCGACACGGCGACGTTCCGCAGCGCGTCGGTGGTCACGGGCGAGGTGAGCGTCGTGCAGGAAAACGCGGCGGGCGACCCGGAGTGGAAGGTCGTGGGCCGCGACGGCGCGGAGTACTTGGACGGCGAGTGGTGGTTCAAGCGGCCGATCACGACGCATTTCGACATCGATGGCGGCGAGTTGCCGGCGACGGACGGCGAGCGCTTGATGCCGCAGACCATCCGCATGCCGGACCTCACGGAAACGCCGCAGGACCTGGTGCTCTTCACGCGCAGCTGGGAGAACTACTCGGTCCGCGACATGAAGCGGATGATGGAGGCGTCGCGGGTCGAGTCGCCCTCGCGCCGTTTCGACGTGTGCTACCGCTTCGCCTCGCCGTGGGCGTGCGTCGTCATCACGCTCTTCGCG
>DBXY01000019.1:691-1172 GCA_002309765.1 Verrucomicrobia bacterium UBA1200 | reverse complement strand
TTCACCGCGCTGGGCGCGTTCTTCGCCTTCTACGCCATGACGCACTTCTGCAACTTCCTCGGCCAGGGCGGCCACATCCCGGTGCTTCTCGCAGCCTGGCTTCCCAACGCCGTGTTCGCCGTCATCGGCATCGTCATCTTCCGCAAGCTCACCTAGCCCGCCGGAGAGCGGGCGGCAGCTGCGAAGACCAACCCCGAAACCTCAGGAAGAACCCCATGCCCAAGATTGCCGTCGTTTCCGTCGCCCACATCCACAGCAAGTCGTTCTGCAAGGACATCTGCAAGCTCGTCTCCGCCGGCCGCCCCCATGTCATCTGGGACGAGAACGCCGAGCGCGGGGCCAAGTACGCGGCCGAGTTCGGCTGCCCCTTCGAGCCGGATCTGGACAAGGTGCTCGCGGACCCCGAGGTCGAGGGCTTCGCGGTGTGCGCGGAGAACACGCGCCACCTGCCGCTACTGCGGCGCGTCCTTCCCGTCGGCAA
>DBXY01000019.1:0-651 GCA_002309765.1 Verrucomicrobia bacterium UBA1200 | reverse complement strand
ATCGGGACCCTTGTCGCGCGGTACGGGACGCCGCTCACGAGCGGGTACTTCCAGCCGTTCTTCGCGCACAACCGCGGCGTGATGAAGCTCATCGCCGACGGCGAGCTCGGGACCGTGACGCATCTGAACTTCCGCAACGCGCACAACGCCGCATACGGGCGCTGGTTCGACAGCCCGGACCTCGCGTGGTTCACCGAGCCGGAGCTCTCCGGCGGCGGCGCGCTGCTCGACATGGGCACGCACGCGGTCCACCTCTTGCGCCACATCGGCGGCCCCGTCGCCGAGGTCTGGTGCACCACCGCGAACCTCTCCGGCGTCTACCCGAAAGTCGACGACTACGGCGTCATCGAGATGCGCTTCGCCTCCGGCGTCATCGGCCGCGTGGAGGCGGGCTGGGTCTTCACCGGGGTGCCCGGCGGCCTGGAGGTCATCGGCTCGAAGCGCAGCGTCTACGAGTCCGACGGCATGAAGGTGCGCGGTCCGAACGAGCCCGCCGCCCCCGTGCCCGACGCCGCCGCCAGGCCCGACCGCATCCGCCGCCTCATCGCCCTCATCCGGGGCGAGCTTTCCGCCGAGGAGGTCGCCGAGGACCTTGCCGCCTGCCTGGACGCCGTCCGCATCATGGCCGCCGCCTACGCCTCCTCCTCCGCC
>DBXY01000017.1:172605-189216 GCA_002309765.1 Verrucomicrobia bacterium UBA1200 | reverse complement strand
TCTACCTGGACTTCACGGTGGACGAGAGTTGCGGCAAGTGCGCTCCGTGCCGTATCGGCGGGCGCAAGCTGTTGAACTATCTCGACAAGATCTGCAACGGCGAGGGTACCGAAGAGGATCTTCAGCGGATGCTGGATATCAGCGACGCCATGGCCCGCGCTTCCCTGTGCGGTCTGGGGCAAACCGCTTCCAACCCGGTCAGGTCTTCGCTGCGTTACTTCCTTGACGAGTACAAGGAGCACATCCACGACCACAAGTGCCGCGCCGGCAAGTGCAAGAAGCTGCTGAACTTCACCATTGATCCGGAAAAGTGCAAAGGGTGCACGCTTTGCGCCCGCAAGTGCCCGGTCGGAGCCATCACCGGCACCGTTAAACAACCCCACGTGATCGACACTGCCAAGTGCATCAAGTGCGGCCAGTGCTACGACAACTGCAAGTTTGGCGCGATTTCCCGCGGCTAACCGGAAAGGAAGGATGAGTTTATTATGGCTAACATGATTCAGCTTGAGATTAACGGAATTCCGGTTGAGGTTGAAGAGGGTACTTCGATCTTGAACGCCGCCAAGAAGGTGCACGTCAAGATTCCGACGCTCTGTTACCACCCGGATCTGACCCCGTGGGCTTCCTGCGGCATTTGTGTGGTTCGCCAGTTGGTTCCGAGCCGCACCGAGCCTGGCAAATGGGTTCCCTCCCCGAAACTGCTCCGCGCCTGCTGTACCGCAGTGACGCCCGGCATGAAGATCTCCACCCACGATGCGGACATCGTCAAGGTCCGCCGCACCGTGCTGGAGCTTATCCTCGCCAACCACCCGAACGATTGCTTGCAGTGCCCGCGCAACGGGTCTTGCGAACTCCAGCGGCTGGCCGGCGATTTCGGCATTCGCGACATCCCGTTCCCGGCCGAGATTCCCTCGATCCCGGTGGACAAGTCCACTCCGTCGCTGGTTCTGAACCAGAACAAGTGCGTCAAGTGCGGCCGCTGCGCGATCGTCTGCCAGCAGATGCAGAACGTTTGGGCGTTGGAGTTCATCGGCCGCGGCGAAAAGACCCGCATGGCCCCCGCCGCCGACTGCACGCTGGAAGAGTCGCCCTGCATCAAGTGCGGCCNNGGCCAGTGCTCCGCGCACTGCCCGGTGGGCGCGATTTACGAGAACGACGAGACCGCCAAGGTCTGGGCCGCGCTGCGTGACCCGGAGAAGCACTGCGTGGTGCAGATCGCTCCGGCGGTGCGCGTCGCGATCGGCGAGGCGTTCGGCAAGGAACCCGGTACGCTGATGACCGGCGAGACCTACGCGGCGCTCCGCCGCCTCGGTTTCAAGGCGGTCTTCGACACCAACTTCTCCGCCGACCTCACCATTATGGAGGAAGGTTCGGAGTTCATCAAGCGCTTCACCGGCAAGGGTGGCGAGCTCCCGCTCATCACCTCCTGCTGCCCGGCTTGGACGGAGTGGATGGAGGAGTATGCGCCTGACTTCATCAACAACTTCTCCACCGCCAAGTCGCCGCAGCAGATGCTCTCGCCGCTGGCTAAGACTTACTACGCGCAGAAGCAGGGTATCGACCCCTCGAAGATTTTCGTGGTTTCGATCATGCCTTGCACCGCCAAGAAGTACGAGATCAGCCGTAGCGAGAATATGTCCTCCTCCGGCTATCAGGACACCGATGTTGTGCTCACCACCCGCGAGCTCGCCCGCATGATCAAGAGCGCCGGCATTGACTTCGTTTCGCTGGACCCCGAAGCCGCCGATTCTCTGATGGGCGATTATACGGGCGCGGGCACGATCTTCGGCGTCACCGGCGGTGTTATGGAGGCCGCTCTCCGTACCGCTTACTGCCTGATCACCGGCGACGCTCAGCCGCCGTCGATCGACTTCATGGACGTGCGCGGTATGCAGGGTGTCAAGGAAGCCACCATCGACATCAAGGGTACTCCGGTGAAAATCGCGGTGGCTCACCAGATGGGCAACGTCAAGCAGGTGCTGGACGCGGTTCGCGAGGATCGCAAGAACGGCGTGAAGCCGCGTTATGACTTCATCGAAGTGATGGCGTGCCGCGGCGGTTGTATTGGCGGCGGCGGTCAGCCCACTGGCGCAACGGACGAAGTCCGCGCGTTGCGCACCAAGGGCATCTACACTGACGACGAGCGTTCGGTGCTCCGCATGAGCCATCTCAACCCGATGATCACCAAGATCTACAATGAGTTCTTGGGTGCCCCGCTCAGCGAGAAGGCCCACGAGCTCCTGCACAACCATTACCGCCAGACGAAGGTTTACTCCAAGTAGTCCGGTCGCTGTAACGGTTAAAAAAGGAGGAATTTCGCAAGAAATTCCTCCTTTTTCATTTTCTTCATCTCGTTCTCACTCGGAAATGCCGAGGCGGAAGAAATGTTGCTCGCCCTCGGCTGGACGGCGAAGCCGCCTCTTCTCGGGCGGCACCGGAACGACCGATCCGAGATTGACCGTCTCCACTGGCTCGCCAGAAAGATCCGCGAAGTGGAACAGCCGCAAAACCCCGTTGAGCGCACGATCAAGCACTACGCCGTGCTGACGCAGCTCGACGTCGAACACGATTTCTCCCGACGCGTCGAATGCGATGCTACTGAACGCAAGCTCGATCTCAGGATCGGTCTCAGGCTGCGATGCAACGAGATAGCACGCGGTAAGCGTCGTGGCATCGCCACGGAACGCGGCAACGGCACTGGCACCCTCTTCAGTCGTTGAAATGCCGGCAAGCCACGCCTGCAGCGGCGGCATGGAGAGAATCGCCTCCGCAACGGCCTGGCGCGTTGGCTTGTCGTCTATGTCCGGAATCGATGGCCGCCAGTCCGCCTCCAAAAGCACTTCGGGCATGAACGAAGTCGCGCAGAACGAGCCGCCCTTGCCGTCGCACATCCGGAAGGTGTTGCTACTCCATTTCGTCGAAAGATAAAGATGCTGCAAAAGCGTCCCCTCGGAATCAAAGAGGCGCACGTCCACATTGCCGTCCGTGATCTTGCCCTCCGGCCAGAAATCGGCCTTGGTGCAGCAGAGGGACGCGCCCGGGGCAAGAATGAGACCGACCGGCAGCGTGAAGTCGCACTTCGCCACGGCATCGCCCGTCTTTGTGCACGTCACCTGCACGCCGCCGACGTGGAGCCCAGCCGTCTGGTTGAGATTTGTCAAGACGATGTACTCCTCACCGTCCGTGCCGCCAAGCACCGGCACGCTCATCACCTCGGCTACGCGCAGGAAATCCGCGAGATCCGATGACACCTGCGTGGCGCCGCCCGCAGGCCACGCGCCGGGCGCACACTCAAGCGGCGCGGAGACTGCCCTTGTCTCAACCTGCACCGAACCGCCTACAACGTCAAGCACCGGTCCGGCCGCAAGCGCGCCGCCCAAAGGATAGTAGTAGCGGCCTTCCACCGTCTCGTAGAGGCAGACAACGCCGCTCTCGTCGCGCGCGGGCTCGTAGTCGCGCGCAAACACGTCGCCCTCGTAGAACCTGAGCAGATAGACGGTGCCGTAGCTGTGACTGCCCGCAGAGGCAAGCGAAAAGAGATACGTCGCAGGCGCATAGCCGGACGGAAACGCCGACGCTTCGCCCGAGAGCAGAATCTCGTCCGTCTCGGCGTTCTTCAGATAGAAGTTGCCGAACTCGTAGTCGTAGAGCGTTGTGGAGTCCGCCACGACATTGCCGTTGACGCGCCGGCCGGATGGGAAGTCGAGATAGGTGTCGCCGCCCTTGTCCTTGTTTGAGAAGAAGCGCCAGTCGTCCACGTCGTTGCCCTTGTCGGTGCCCACGAACACGCCGCCATAGCCCATGTCCATCGTGAACTTCACGCGGCAGCGAGTCGCGGCCGTGGGTACGTAGCCGAGCGCCACGCGCTGCGTGCCGTCGCCGCGCACGTAGGCGAGCTTCTCGCGACCGGCTGAAACATGCGTCTCGGCAAGAAAGACGCGCAAAACGGCGGCAGACGAAGGATCGAAGTCCGCCGGCGCGCCGATGCGCAGTGCGCCCGCCCCGGCGGCGAGCTCTCCGAGATCGGCCTGGTACGGCCATGCGGCAGGATCCTCGCCGCAGTCGGTCGAATCCCATGCGACGACGAGATGCGCCGCACACGGAAGATGCGCGTAGGCGACGGCGAGCGTGCCCGCGTCTAGCGCGGCCGTCAGCTCCACTGGAACGTATCCAGGCACGTCGATTTCCGAAAGCGCGCTCCACTCCCCCTCGGCCGAACGCGCGCGCGCCACGACGGCGAAGCCCGCCTCGTCAACGGCAAGCGGACTTGAATAAACTTGCGCGCCCGCGCTCGGCTCGCCGCCGAACAGGCGCGGGTCGGAGCCGTCAAGCGTGTAGTAGATCGTCGCGCCCGCAGAGGACACTAGCTCGGCCATGGCGCCGCCTTGAACGAGGCTGAGCTCGGGCGCGTCTATCGAAGGATACCATCCCTCGGCGCGGTAGTTGGCGAGCAGCAGCGGGAAGCGCCGGTCGATGAAGTTGTTGACGATGTATTCGCAGGCGTTCGTCCACGTGGCGTAGGTCTGGCCGTTACGGCCCCAGCGCGCCGCCTCGTTCACGATTGCGTCGTCGATCTCCGCCATGCGCGCGCGGAAACGCATCACGTTGTTCGTGGCGGAGAGCGCGCCGCCCGGGAAGAAGTGGCGGTGGAAGAGGTCCGCCCAAACAATGCGGTATTCGGCGTTCTTCATGAGCTCGTGGTTGAGCCAGTTCGAGTTGAAGTTGCCGATTCCAGAGAAGACGCCCCATTCCACGGGGTTGCAGGTCTCGTCGCCGACGAGACCGGCGTTGCTCGCGTACTTGGCGCCCATGCCGAGGGCGTGCTCGCCGTCGTGGCAGAACCACTTGAAGCCAGTCGAGGCCTCCGTGTGGTCGTAGATGGCAAAGTAATTGTTCGGTTTTCTGCTCCAGATTGAGCACGGCGAATCGCCGTCGGCGCTGTAGTGGCCGATCTGTGTGCGAAGTATGAGGTTCGTCACGTCGAGGTAAACCGGATAGTCGGGATTGCGCGTGCCGTCGGGGTTGCGTCCGAGCGCACGAAGATAGGCGTCGTTTGACGAAAAACCCGCCGTCATCATATTGTAGAGCGCCTGGCGCGCCTCGTCGCTGCCGGAGTTGAGTTCGTTGACATTGAAGGTGTCGTAGTCTTCGTTCTCTCCGCCGAGGTAGGTGGCGGCGAAGTGGTCGTCAGCGCGCTCCTGCGTCTGGTAAAGCCCCCAGTAGATGCCGTTAATGAAGAGATTGCAGTAGCGGCTGCGCGTGTATGGTTGGCCCACGTCGCGTTGGGCGTCACGCTCGAACGTCTCCGTGACGAACGCGTCGCGCATCCAGCCCCACGCCTCGGTGGGGTTGTTGGCCCACGCATAGTTCTGCGAGCAACGCAGGTCCATGCGGCGGAACGACGATGCACCCTCGTCGCCGAAGAACGGGAACTCCACGCGCTTCATGCCGTATTCGCTACGGAAGAAGATGCGGAAGGAATGCTTGGGATAGCTGGAGGTGCGGCTTGCCGCGCCGCGGATGCGCAGGCCCATCGGCGCGGAGAATTCGTTGGCCGCCCCGTTGACGGGGTCGATCTGCTCCACCATGCCTTGCCGCTCCCAGGCCTGGCCGCGTCCGGACACGTTCACGTAGATGCCCGTGGACGAGTTGAAGAGATTCGCCGGGTCGATTGAAATCGAGAGTGTCACGATCGAATTCGTAAAGCCGTTCAGAATTTTCGCGCGCGCCGCGGGATCGGAGACGAGATCCGTACGCATGCCGTAGCGCATCGCTTGGTTGTTGACGGTGCCGCTTGCCGGGAAGCCGCCTCCCGGCGAGGCGGTGGATGGTGCCTGCGCGAGCACATGGTCTAGGAAGATGTACGTGGCCACGCTTTCACGCTGAAGGACGGCTGCGGGATTGACCACTACGGCACGCACCACCGTCGTCGATGGGATGGTGACTGGCGAGGTGTAACGCGCGCTTGCGGCCGATGGGGCCGTGCCGTCGAGCGTGAAGCGGATGTCCGCCGCAGGATCGTCGGGACAGGTCATCGAGAGCGCGAATGGAGCCGTCTTGTAACCGTGCGTCTCGCTGAAGACGACCGGCGCTGTTGGCCCTTCAAGCCCCTCTGCGCCGTTCGGTGCGCCAGGCGTGGGCGTGCGGAAGTACCGCAGCACTGGCTCGTTGTCCGTCTCGACATATCCATAGGAGAAGTCGTCGAGTTGCTCGGGATAGTCGAAGGCGGAAACGAGCGTGCCGTCGGCACGCGCAAGCGCCACCGACTCGCCCGAAGAGGAAAAGCCCACATCGACATGCACAGCGCCGTTCGTGTAGGCGTTGACACCATCAGCATAGACTACGAGGTAGCCGTGAGCCGGTACGCTCGCGCCGGGGGCGAGCCGTTTCCATTTTTCCGGTTTCTTCGCGGGGTTGTCGCTCACAAGCCAGTCCGCTAGATCCACCGGGAGTGCGTTCGGATTGTAGATTTCTAACCAGTCCACGTCGGCCGCCGCGCAGACCTCGTTCACGCGAACGTCCATTGGCGCCTCCGTCGGCAGGACGAGACGCCCCCCCACGGCGGCTGACGCCTTCCCCAGCGAGTTCGAGGCGAATACCGAATAGGCGTATGCGCCGCCGGGCGTAAGGTTTTCCGCCACGAAGCGGTACACTTCGCCGCGCACAAGGCCGGAAGCGACCTTCACAGGTGCCGGTAGGGGTTCACTATCCGGACCGAAGGTGAGATAGACATCGGCCGATTCCGCCCCCAGCCCTGCGAGCTCGAGCGCGCCGCCCACGGACGCGCGCGTCGGCTCCGCGCCAAACACGACAGCCGTAACGAGGGGTTCCGGCGTCATGGGCGTTCCAACCGCCTCGATTTCCACGTAGCCCGCGCCGTTGTTGTCCTGCGTGCCGAAGACGATTCGCACGCCCGTGACGTTTTGGGCGATAAAGCCCGTCGCGTCATTAGCGAGCGTGGCAAAGGAGGCGCCGGTGCCGTCCCAGTTCCCGTTCGAGCTGCCGGTGCAGTAGGAAAGCGCAGGAGCGCTGATGTTCCGCCACCGCGTGTTGCCGTTGTACTGCACCTGCACACGCGAGACGCTTATGCCGTCGCGCCCGGAATCGACCCACCTTGAGGATATCCTGATCTTCTCCAGCGCCTTCGGTTCGTCGAAGGTCCAGCTCAAGGCCGCGTTGTTCGCGAGCCCGACGACCTGCGACCAGTCGATAACCGATCCCGGCACGGCGCCGTCGGTAAGCAGGAGCAGCGATGCACCGTCCACGCATCGGCCGGATTCGGCGTAGTAGTCGCCTTCCAGCGTGGCGTTGCGCCCGGCAAGAAGGTTCTCCCCGGCGAGCGGCGCCCACGACGGCGGCGCGTAGCTACCCGTCTCCCAGATGAGCTCCGCCGAGAGCCTCCCGGCAATGCCGAGGAGGCCCGCTAAGAGAATTTTGCCGAACCTTTTCATGATTTCATCAGGCAGTCAGATGCGTTCAGCGGATGATGAGACGGAGGCCGAACGATTTTGAGTTCGTCAGCACCACTTTCCCGCCCAGCACGTGCAGCGCGAAGTTGTCAGAATAGTCATTTCCTGCCTCGTCGAACACCTCCACGGGAAGTGTACCCGCGCGCTCGTCCGTAAGGCCGAGCGGTTGCTCGCACAGGACGTACTTCGGGCTCATAGGCCGCGTCTCGAAGACCGCCTTCACGCCGCCAAGCTCGGCAAGCGTCTGAGGATCTGGATTCTCGAAGACGACTATGTCGAGCGCTGGGTACTCTCCCCCCTTGCCTGCCACCGAAAGGCGGCTGGCCTCGCCTACGAAGCGGAAGGCGCCTCTGAGCGTGCCCGTACCCCCAATGGCGCCGTAGATCGGATAAGGCGCCATGCCCATATTATGGAGCACGGCCGTGTCCCCCACCTTGGAATCGCCACCGAGACCGGCCCGTATGTCCGAGCCATCAGCCGTAGGCGCGAAGCGGAACGTCGGGTTTTGGAAGGCGATCGCCTCGTCGGCGCTTTCCATGCCCGGCAGCTGCACCTTCAGCATGCACGTCTGGCCCGTCGCGTCGGTGAGCATGCCGCCCCAGCCGCCCGTACCGTCCATCGTGCGGATCTCCACGGTATGCCAGCCAGGCGTCAACGTGACGCTGCCTGTTCTCGCGTCCGTCCAGCCAGTGGTCTCCAGCACCTGCCCGCCGTCCACGGTCAGCCTTATGCGGTCGTCGCACTGGCCCGTGAACGTCCATTCGCCGGCCTTCTCCTCCTCCACGTAGAACGAGCCGGTGGAGCATGTCACCGCCTGCCTCGTCACGCGCAGCGCATTCTGCAGCTGGAGGCGGTTCGGCGAAACGTAGGTGACGCGGTCATCCCAGGACTCCGCGTCCAGATTGTCGGTTCCCGCCGCGCGGCGCAGGCGCAGGTAGGAGTTTGGACGCATCGTGAGGTGTTCGGGATCGAAGCGCGTGTAATTGGCCGCAGTGTTGCCGCCGTCCGATCCGCGGCGGAAGCCGAGGCCCATCGCCGTAGAATTCCACTCCGTCTGGCGGTACTGCGGCCCGGCTTCGCCCGCACCGTCGAAACCGAACGCCTTGAACGTGTGCCAACCCGCCGAAAGATTTGCCTCGCCCTTCGTGACCGCCGTCCAGGTCGTTCCGTACAGCACTTCCTTGCCGTCGATCTCAAGATAGATTTCGTCGTCGAAGTTGCCCGCGAAGTACCAAGTGCCAGCCTCGCCCTCTGACACGGAGAACTCTCCCTGGTAGGCGTAGGTGTGGTAGGAGCGCTGGCCGTTGAGCCGCCAGTTGTGCAGAAGCTCCATCCCGGTGTTGAGCATCGGGAAGCGCGAATTCCAGAAGTCGTTCGTCGCGATGTCCTTCGTATGCAGGTTGAAGAGGCCGAACTCGACCAGGTTGGTAGTAGCGTTGCCTACGCTTGCGTGTGCGCCGGGCGCAAGCACAAGGCCTCCCGCGAAGCCGGATGCGCCACGCAGGTCGGCGCTCGTCTCAACCGTCCATTTGCCGGAGGGGATGCCTTGGCAGTCGGGGTCGCTGGCAAACGCCCCCTCGCTCTCAAGCGTCACATTCGCCTCGCCGGAGAGACCGGTGTGGAACGTAATCGTCTGGCCGTTGCCGTTCACCTTAAACGGCTCCTCCCCGGAATCGGTCGCGCGCGTACCGAAGAGGACGGCCGTGCCGTAGTCCGTAGTCCAGTTGTCCGTCGCGCGCAGTTCGCCCGACTGGAACACGTAGTTGGGCAGGTTGTGCTCCACGTGGGCGAACATCGTCCCCGTGGTGCCCATGTCCTTCAAGCCGCCGGCGCCGACCTTGAGTAGACCGCCTTCCTGACGAACGAGCTCCTCGTGCGTGAGCAGCTCCTGCGTAAAACCGGGCAGAGCGTCGAGCCGCGAGCGCGGATTGAGGCCTGCCACATCCGCTTCGCCGGACGTTATCGTGAGATAGGCGAACGGAGAGTCATAGCCCACCTGTACCGGCACGAGCGATGTAAAGGTGCCGCCAGCCACGATCACCTCGTGCTTCTGCGAAGTCGTGGAACCGCTCCATTCGCCGATCATCATGTTGTCGGTGACGGTGAGGGACGATTCCGTCTTCAGCGTGATGCGAGTGCTTCTCGGCGAGGCGCTGTCTGCGCCCATGCGGAGGTTTCCCGCCGTCAACGCCGCGCCGGGTTCGAGGTCGAGGTAGCCGTAGCGGTCGTTCTTGCCGAGGTAGAGATTCTCGATGTTCCACGTGAAGGCGCCCATCGTATAGACGTCCTCTTCGCCGACGCCCCGGATCGAGGCCGAGGTGAACGCCGTGTCCTTGAATGCGTCGGGGAGGACGTAGGGTTCCATCGTGTCGAAGATTACCGACCCGCTCTCCACGTTGAAGACGATTTTCTCGAAGTCCACCACGGGCGGCGTCGATTCGCCGGAACCCCAGTACACCGTGCCCTTGGCCATGTTGAACGTGAGCGCCGCCTCGGACCAGTCGGCGTCGTTGCTGAAGTGCGAGACGCCGTCCGCCTGGTTCACTGTCACCTGTCCCTCGACGCCGCGCGGGAACACGCG
Source organism: Verrucomicrobia bacterium UBA1200 (assembly GCA_002309765.1). Lineage (GTDB taxonomy): Bacteria > Verrucomicrobiota > Kiritimatiellia > RFP12 > UBA1067 > UBA1200. The sequence continues at coordinate 179,166 of DBXY01000017.1, read as the reverse complement.
CAGGTCGCCGTTCAAGAGCTCGATGGTCGATCCCTCCGCGCCCACGTATGGCGCCGACTTCAGATCGAGGATGCCGCCCCTAACCTGGATGACGCCGTTGTTCGTCAAGGCGCCCGTCTCCTGGAAGAGGCTGCCTGATTCGTGCGACCAGAACACGTTCGGCGCAACCGTCACGTTCGAGCGCAGATACGATGTGCCGCTGCCGAACGTGGTCGAGTCGCTGTCCACGCAGACGTCGGTCGAGATGCCCGGTGTCGCCGAACTCCAGAAGCCGAGGCGGCCGCCCTGCAGGTGGATGCCGCCGGGTACCTGCGTGGAGGAACCGTTTTCGAACACGATCGTGCCGCCCTCCGGCACGTCGATGCGCCCCACGGCGACGTCGGCGTTGATGATGTTGAAGCCCATCTCGCGGGCGGGTTCCGTTGTCTTGATCGTGAGCGTCATATCGTCTGATCCCGTGAGCGACGCGCGCGCGCCGTCATCCTGCGGACGCAGATCGATGCGTCCGACCGAGCCTATCGTCGCGTCTCCTACGAGCACGACCTTGCCAAGGTGGAAGCCCCAGTTGGAGCCTACGGTTCCGTTGTAGAGCGCGCCTTTGCCGTCCGGTCCCGCGCCTTCGATCGTGAAGGTGGTATACTGCGTGACTGCGGAGCGCGCGGCGCCTGCGGCCGTGTTACCGCCGTTGTTTTCCGGCACGTTGTAGTTGAGGTCGAAGCGTGCGCCGTCGTTCACCCTCACCGAGCTTCCCGGAGCGCCCACGGCGAACGCCACCGTGTCTGCGCCGAGCGTCATGGTGCCGGCGTTGATCGTGATCTCCGTGACGTCGCTGAAGCCGGAACCCGTCATCGTGAGCTTGCCGGTGCCGCTCTTGGTCACCTTCGGCGTGGAAATCATGCCCGTGCCGGCGAAGGAATAGCTGCCGCCCGTGATGGTGAGCTCGCGCACTTGCACATCATCGTCCAGCCACACCATGCTCTGTGCGTCTTCGCCGTCGAACATCGCCTGCATTCCGTTCATGAACGTCGTCAGCTCTCCGGTGCCGTTCAGAAGCCACGCCACCGAGTTCCACGTGTCCCCTGCAGTCGCCGGACGCCAGAGCATGTATTCAAGGCCCTGCACTACGAAGATAAGCCGTCCATCGTCCGTCTCGAGCCGTCCCACGCCGCCCAAAACCGTGGGATCGAGGCGCTCGGCCAGTGTCTCGGCGAGCGAAGAGGTGGCGAGCACGTAGGAGCCCGTTTCCGCGGCAGCCGAGAAGGATACCACGATCGGAATCGTGCCTTCGGCCGGCAGCTGCGAGATCGCATTCAGGATGGGCTGCGTCTCGGAGATCGCGCCCAGCTGGATCTTCAACGTGGCCGGGCTTTGCATTGACACCGCCGCGCCTGGTGTCACTACGGGGAACGCCAGCGTCGTCGCCGTCGTGGTGTTTTGAACCGTCACGGTGCCGGCAAAGTCGCCGAGCGCAAGCGACTGCTCCTGGTCGGAATCGGCGACAATCGCCAAAGTCGAGATGTTCTCGGGGCCGTATTCAATCGCGTGCGTAAGCGTGTCGAAGCGGGCATTGCCGTTTTCTATCGCCTCGATGGGCGCCACTACGACTTCGTCAACTGCGCTTGCCGTGTCACGGTCGCCATTCTGAATACCCACGAGCGCAAAGACGTGTTCGCCCGCCGTCGCCGTGAAATCAGCCTCGCAGAGGTAATATGCGCGGCCGTCGGTGTAGATTTCGCCGAGGGAGACGCCGTCGAGCTCGGCCTTAACCGTATGGCCGCTGTAGCCGCCGCGTCCCGTCGCGTGGAAGGAAATGCGGTAGAGACCGTCGTGCGGCAGGACGATCGTCTGCTCCGCCCTCGCCGTTCGCTGGAGGAAGAGCGCATAGTTGCCCACGTGGGGCCTGTCGGCCCACGTCGCATTGCCGTCCTGCGTGATGCCTGCGTCGCCGGAGCAGACCCACACGTCCGTGTGAGCGAACGCCGCCTGACCGTAGTTGATCGTAGTCTCCGTCTCGAAATACTTCCAACCGTCGATGCCCGTCGTGCCCTGCTCGAATCCGGGATTGGCAACGAGGTTGCCGAAGGCGGGCTGGTGCACGGCCTTGAGCGAGACGCAGTCGAGCGTCGAGGCGCGGTCAACGCCGCGGTCGATGCCGGCGAAGCGCAAAGTGTAGGTGCCGGCGGCGGCGCGGAAAACGACGTTCTTGGTCGTCCAGCGCGTCGAAGTGGTCGTGACCGCAGTGAGCTCGCGTTCGTCCAGGAAGACCTGCATTTCGTGGTTGCCGTAGCCCGGACGCGCCGCGCAGCTGAACGAGAGACGGTAGAATCCGTCTGCGGGCAGCGTCACCGTCTGCCACAGGGCGCCGTGTCGCTGTATATAGACGATGTGGTCGCCTTCGCAGATCGAATCGCACCAGGGATGGTTGCCGTTCGTCTTCTGTATGCCGGTGCCCATGCCGCCGCTGTTGTCCGTGGTGCCGGACCATCCCGCCGTCGTCGCGCCCTGCGACCAGTACCTGTAGTCGGTGCTCTCGGCGAGGTCGGTATCGGTTTCGAAGTTGCCGTTCACGATCAGCTCCACGGCGCCGTTCTGCGCAACTTGAATCTGCGCCGGACACGCCGGTGCGGCGACAGGGAACGGGTCGGCAAGGCCGCGAATGCCAACCATGATTCCACACAAAAACAACTTTGCCTTATTCATTGATTACCTACTTTCGTTTTATGAACAAGTAGAACGTCCAACTACCTACCCGATTGGTCTCCGTAATTATAATATAAACGCAGGCGAGAAAAGGATATTGGCAAAAAAACTTCGCCAAGCCCTACCACTCGTGGGAGCGCGGCACGAACGAGAACCTCCGAAACCCCCTTGCTTCCCCTAACCGGTTTTGCTATAATGCGGCCCTGAGAAAGGAAAGCATCGTCAGCACAAGGTTGCGCAACAGGAGTTACCCTGGCTAATCGCTGGCGGGCAAGAGTAGTGCTGATATGCGCGTACCCCCCCGCGACTGAGACAGTGACGCTAAACTCTGCGGAAAGCGGTTCTAAAACATACTTTCCGCAAAGAATCGCGTTTCTTTTCGGGCGCAACACGGAGACCACGGAAATGGCCAAAGCGAAAACTATGGCAAAAACGACGGTATTGATGTTGACGGCGCTTATTGTCGCCACGGCCAATGCGGAGCTTACCCCATCGCAGGTCGAGGACAAAATCCGCTGCTATATGGACGAAAACAAAACGGTTGGTATGGCGGTCGTGATGGTCAATGGCGACAAGGTCGTCTATCAGAAAGCCTTTGGGTATCGCGACAAGGACACCCGTGAACCGCTTGACATTAACGACATCTTCCGTATCGCGTCGATCTCCAAGTCATTTTCGGGGGTGTCCGTCATGCAATTGGTGGAAGCCGGCAAGATGTCGCTAGATGATGACATCAACAATATTCTCGGCATGGACATCCGCAACCCGCGTTATCCCGACGTTCCCGTCACCGTCAAGATGCTGCTCTCGCACACTTCCGGCATGAAGGACGGCGGCGGTGGGAACATGTACCGCGACCTGACATACGTGGACAAGTCCAAAACGGACCTTGAAACCATCCGCGACAAAGCTTGGTTGCCTTATCCTCCGGGAAAGGGGTACAATTACTGCAACCGCGCTCTCAACATCATAGGGCTCGTCATTGAGAAGGTTTCGGGTGAACGGTTCGACGAGTATGTCCTGAACCATATCCTGAAACCAATCGGCGCGGACAACGCGGGCTTCAACCTCGATTCGCTCGACAAGTCCGCCGTAACGCAGCTTTACTCCTACAGCAAAAAGAGCGATTGCCTGGTCCCGGGCGGGGGATATGTTCGCGTCAACGAGTTGAAGGTGGCGAACGGAACATATAAAATCGGCAAGGACGGCTGCTACTGGTCGCCGACCGGCGGCATGAAGATGTCCGCGCCCAATCTGGCCAAATGGATGATGACGCTCCGCGATGGCGGCGTGGCCCCCAACGGTAACCGTGTCCTCTCCGAGGCGGGATGCAGAAAACTTTTGACCCCAGTCATTACCGGCGATCCGGGCACGCAGTATTGCCTTACCACCCGCGTCGAAACCCGCTTCATCGAAGGTAAGACGCTTAAAGGCCATACGGGAAGCGCGCATGGGTTGTTTAGCTGCATGTACTTTTGCCCGGACGAGGGCTGGGGATTCGTCTGCCTTTGCTCCAGCGCCAAGCCCGACAAGGTCAACGGGATCCGAAAGTGCTATTACCAGATCATAAACTTGCTCTACGACCAGCATATCAAACCCAATCGCCAGCAACCCTCGCCGGTTAAGGTCTCCAAGTGATTTGCACGATGGTTTAACGCCATGCGGAGTCCGGCAGCGGTTGGTGCGGCACAAGTCCCTTAAGGAAACGTTCAACCGGCGCGACTAGGATACCGTCAACCATCGTTTGCTGCCGTCCGCGATAGAGGAGCAAGGTGCGGCATTCGGGGTAGTCATCGCGGAAGGCTTTGAGTCCCGCAAGGTCTTCTGTCTTGATTTTGGCGGCGTTCTTGACCTCAATCGCGGCGAATTCCGATGGGGTGTAAACGATGAAATCGACTTCCAGTCCAGCTCTGGTGCGCCAGAAGAAGAGAGCGTTGCGCTCGCCGGAGTAGTCGAGCCATGCGCGGAGATGCTGATGGACGAGCCCTTCGAGGGCCACGCCGTCGATCTCCTCCGGGCGGTCAAGCGGCCCCTTAGGGCGGAGGGCGCGAAACACGCCGGCATCGAAAAAGTAGAATTTTTGATGGGAAACGATAGCACGCTTCGCCCGCTTGGAGAATACGGGGAGCCGGCTTGTGACAAGCATTTCTTCAAGGATTTCGAAATAAGCGTCCACCGTCGAGCGCTTGACACCGGCTTCGCGGGCGATCGCGCTTGCGGAAAGTACGGCGCCGTGGGAAAAGGATACGGTTTCGAGAAAGCGCGAGAACACATCCAGTTTGCGGATGACTCCCTCGTTGACAACCTCCTCCTGGAGATAGAGATCAAGATAGGTGTTCAATACGGCTTCGGGGTTTTGTCCGATGGGGTAGCGCACGAGGGGAATCATACCGAGGCGTAATGCGTCTGCGAGCGTGAAATCGTTCCCCATTTCGGAAGCGAGGAACGGGTGGCATAGGCACTTTACGGCGCGGCCGCCAAGGAGATCGGCGTTCTGTGTGCGCTTCAGCTTGCGGGCACTTGATCCCGTTAGGATGAAACGAAGGGTTCGCCGTTTCTCGATAAGATCGTGAATCGTGTCGAGCAGGGCTGGAACGCGCTGGATTTCGTCGATGACGAATGTTTTTCGATCGGCATTGGCATCTACGATATCGATGAGTCTTTCCGGTCTGGCGGTCAGACTCCGCCGCACGTCAGCTTCGAGAAGGTTGACGACAAATGCTTCTGGAAACTGGCTGGTAAGCCAAACCGTTTTTCCGGTACCGCGTGGTCCGAAAAGGAAGAAACTCCCGCTTGGAAAACCTATAAACCTTTGTTTCATGCGCATAGTGTAGCATATTCAGTATAGTAAATCAATGACAATTTTCCATCGATAATGGAAAAAACGCATTCATTTTTCCATTAGCGATGGAAAATTTAGCTCAGGGAAGGGGGATGGAGATAACGGAGCGCGGGGCGAGTGTCAGTAGACGTTCGTTGTCTGCACCTTCGGGCAGTTGCCATTTGAGCCGAAGTTCTGTCCCGGAGATGTTGACGAGGAAGGCAAGTCGGCGGCCGTCTCGCGCGCGCCACACCGTTCCCATCGCCGCCGGCATCTTGAAGCGGCAGGCGGGCTCGCGGTTCCACATGACCTCGACCATCGGTGTGCCTGGCGGCGTGGACAGGTCGCCGAGCAGTTCGCCGAACACAAAGAAGTCCTTGTGGGCGAGCCGCTCGCGGCAAAGGCGGAGCGTGAAGGCGAGATGCTCCTTGTGGCTGGCGTTGAACGGCCAGGTGGAGTTCCATCCGAGCTGGCAGCCCCAAATGAAGTCGCGTCCCTGCAGGGCGCAATAGGCGTCGAGGGTGTCTTGCGAACTCTGCGGGCTGCTGAAGTACACGGTATAGCCCGAATAGACGGCGGGGAGCAGGGGCACGTCGTACGGTGTGCGCACGAACCAGGCGAGGAAGGCNNCGAAGCTGTCGATGTACGGTTCGGCGTCGCACTCGGTGGTTAAGACCACGTTGCCGTTGCGCGCGGCGCGCGCGCGGATGGGCGCCATCAGTTCGCGGTAGGCGTCAACCCAGTAGCGTCCGCCGCCGAGCGGGTGTCCGTGCGCGGAGTCGTAACAGGCGGCGGGGCGGGCCGCAGCCACTTGGTCGAGGTAGATGGAGTTGACGCCGATGCGTTCCATGAGCTCCGTGCAGATGTCGTTCACGCGCGTGCGNNCGCCAGAGCGGGGTGGTGGGACACATGGGCGAGAGACGGCGCTTGGAACCGTAGATCTCCACATAGTGTGTCTTGCCGTCCGGCTTCTTGCAGGCGGCAGGGAGCGCGTTGGTGAAGCTGGGGATGTCGGAATCCCACAGGCGCGCGTTGATGTA
>DBXY01000017.1:153727-172459 GCA_002309765.1 Verrucomicrobia bacterium UBA1200 | reverse complement strand
GGCGTGTTGCCGGCGTTCATCCAGAAACCGACGTCCACGATGCGGCGATTGAAGTCGGTACGCGTAGCTAGCGGGCCTTTTGCGGTCCATGTCTGCTTCGTGGCCCAGGCGCGGTACCGCTTGGCGGCGCGCCACCAACTGCCGGTGAAGGCCGCTGTCTCGACCGCGAAGTCGGGCGCGTGGGCGGCGCCGGGACGCCCCGCGTCCGGACAGCGGTAGTCGATGCGCAGGTCGAGGCCCGTCGTGTCAAACGCCTTTTCCTGTGCGTCTCCGTCGAGTGCCGTGAACTGCAGACCCGTGTCGCCGAGCAGGAAGGAGATAGTCTGCACGGGTACGCTGCCGCTCGGATAGCCCATCCGCTGTCCGCTTGAGTAGTTCGGCATGAGACGCGCGCCCCAGTTGCCGATCGGCAAAAGGGCGGATGCCGTGCCGGGACGTACCACGCGGTCGACGACGGGGAATTCCGTGTTGGCGAGCCCCCACCGCCTGCTGCGGTTCGTGACGGCAAGACGCCACTCCGCCGCGTCTCCGTCCGAGGTGATGGCGATGGTGGCAAAGACGTCGACCGTGCCGTTTTCATTTGTGGGCGAGAGGCCCATCCAGCTGAAGCGAAGCGCGTTGGGGAGATGTTCCACCGTGCGGTCGGCGCAGGGGGTGTGGTTGTCGAGCGTGAACGTATTCGTGGAACAGCCGTCGCGCCAGAGAGTGAGTTTCCAGAGGTTGGCCTTGCCGGGTTCGGCGTGTCCGAACGCGGCGGGTTCGTCAAGCCGATTCTCGATCCCGAGACAGCCGAAACCGTTCGCCGCCGTGTCGAAGGCGAGGCGGATGCCGCGTCCTTCGAGCACGATGGCGCCGGGCGGGGGCGCAAGCGGCTCGGTCGGCACCCACGGGCGGCCGTTGCGCTTCAACGATACGACGGAGGTGGCGTCGAACTGGCGGTTGAATCCCGTGTGGTCGAGCGATGGCCCGAGATACATGCGTACGGTGCGGGGAAGTGTGCGCGACTTCCACCCGCCGCGCGCGGCCACGATGTAGTACACGAACTCGTTCGAGGCGTCCCAGCCGCCGGCATGCTCCGCCGCCATGGCGATGGCGTTCGTGCCGTCCGAGTAGGCGACCCAGCTTCCGCCGAATCCCTTGCTCTTCTCGCCGGGCTTTTGGATCGGTACGGGCGTGTTCCCGTTGCTGGAAAGGTAGCGCGTGTAGCGCGGACGTGCCTGTGGCCAGCTGGCGTGGAGGGTGTGGACTTCGGACCAGTCGGTTTCGCCGTCCTGCTCGTGCCGCGTCTCGACACGTATGATGGGTGAGCCGGCCGTATAGACGTAGCGGTAGGAGATGCGCACACCCTGCACAACGGACGAAGTCTCGATAACCGCGCGCAGGGGCGTGTTGAGGGCGATGCGCACGGTGGCGGGGGCGTTGCGGAGCGTGTACTGGTCGAGGCGGCCTTCGGCATTACGCCGCACGAGACGGTCAAGGAAGAAGATGTCGTCATCGCGCTGTCCGCTCAGCGGGAAGGTGACGTGTTCGGGCAAACCGCCCTTTTTCGCGGAGTGGCTTAGCGTGAACGATACGTTCCGCACCGTAATCTCACCGTCAGCCGCAGTGTCAACGGCGAGGGAAGGGGCCGTCTCGGTCGAGCGGGAGATCGATCCTCCCGTGCGTGGAATGAGTGTGAAACGGGTGCGTCCATCCGCAAGGAACACGAGTTCGGGTTGTTCACCCGTTGTGTCGAGAACCCACGGAACCGGCTTGGTGGCGCCATCCTGCCCGATGGCCGCCAGCGCGTTCGTTTCCATGCGCGCCGCCCAGTCGCGCCCCACGGCGCACGACACCACGCGCGGGGCGTTGTCAGACACCTCAAAAGTCCACTCTTCCGCCGCCGCGCCAATCGTCGCGAACGCAAGAACCGCAAAAATGATCTTCATGTTATCCTCCAGTTTCAAATCGGTGGCCATTATAACATGCCAATTGGTGTGACGACACGACGTTTTTAGATCGATTAGACATCGTTGGAATACGAAATTCCATAATATCATAATGCAGACAATGCTTTCTTGTAAACTAATAGTAGTGTAACACATTCCGATAAGATGGCGCAATAATACATTGTAAGGTTCAGAGTGATTTTTGTGCGCTATTTACGAAACTAAACAAAGGGAAGTAATTCCCGGTTGCACTCAGAACCGGATTTTGTTAAACTGACTCTTGCCTTGTGAGAAGGTACCGCGAGTGTGCGCGGACCGAAGAAAGATGAAGACGATTGACCGAATATCCGTGTTAATTACCGCATATAAGAATGCGGAGTTGGTAAAGCAGTGCGTGGACTCGCTGCGGGCCGCATTCGGCGGAACGCTCCCTGAGGTCGTGATTGTTGACGACGCGGCGGGCGATGTTCCGACCCGCGAACTGGCGGAGTCGTACGCCGCCGAAGGCGTGAAGTTCGCCGTGATGCCTGAAAACGGCGGGTTCGCCGGGGCGAACAATTTCGGCTACCCGTTGTGTACGCGGGAATTCGTGGCGCTGGTGAACACCGACATCGTGTTTCGGGAGGAGCCGTTTACGGCGTTGGTTGAGTTTATGGACGCCCATCCGCAGGCTGGCGTTGCGCAAGGCACGGTGATCGTGCGGAACGGGCAGCCGGGCGCGGACGGCAGGCTTAACGGTTGCGGGTCGTTCCTGACCCCCCTCGGCAACAACACCTGTCTGGGGTGGCTGGCCCCGGCGGACGATCCGGTGGGGAGCGAGGCCCGCAAATGTTTTGCCGCCTACGGCGCGATGTTTATGATCCGGCGCGGGGTGGTGGAATCCGTCCCCTGCGGTTTGTTCCACGGCTTTTTCCACACCTATTACGAGGAGGTCAATTTCTGCCACCGGGCTTGGCTTGCCGGCTGGGAGGTGTGGTACGTGCCGACACCCCCGGTGGATCACGCGCATGGCGCAACCATGGAGCGGTTTTACGCCCGCGAGGATGTGCTGAAGCGTTTTTACCGGAATATCCGGTTTTCTTACCGGACGTGCTTTGGCTGGCGCGGACGGCTGACGGTGGCACCGATGTTTGAACTGTGCGCAATGGCGCAGGCGGCGTTGCAATTGTTGCGCGGCAACGGTACCGCTTTCCGCGCCCACCGGTGGGCGTTGCGCGATTTGCGGCGTTTGCGCGGCGAGGCGGTGACGGTGCGGAAGGCCGTTCAGTCCGCCCGGAAGGTCAGCGACACGGAGTTGTTCCGGGTGGTGATGCGCCGTCGCACTTGGCGCGAGTTTTGGGATACGGTCCGCTCCAACGTGTAGCCGTCGGACTTCGGACATAGCGGTGGATGGAGGTTTTTTCGATGCAGAGTGTGCTGGTTACCGGCGGGGCCGGGTTTATCGGTTCCCATGTGGCGGAGTGGCTTGTGAAGGCGGGTTACCGCGTGGTGGTGCTGGACGACCTTTCGGGCGGATTCCCGGAAAATGTGCCCGATGGCGCCGAGTTTGTTCGCGGCAGCGTGCAGGACGTGGCAACGGTGGATGCCCTATTCGAACGGGAAAAGTTTTCTTACGTGTTCCATCTTGCGGCTTACGCTGCCGAAGGGTTGAGCCACTTCATCAAGAACTTCAACTACAGCAACAATCTTGTGGGTAGCGTTAACTTGATAAACGCCGCCGTGAATTCGGGTACGGTGAAGTGTTTCGTGTTCACCTCTTCCATCGCTGTGTACGGGCGCAACCAGACGCCGATGGTGGAGGAACTGGAACCGCGGCCGGAAGATCCGTACGGAATCTCAAAATACGCGGTGGAGTTGGATTTACGCGAAACCAAGGAGATGTTCGGGTTGGATTATGTGATTTTCCGCCCGCACAATGTGTACGGCGAACGCCAGAATATCGGTGATCCCTACCGCAATGTTATTGGGATTTTCATGCGTCAGATTCTTACCGGCCAGCCGCTGACGATTTTCGGTGACGGAGAGCAGGTTCGCGCTTTCAGTTACATTGACGACGTGGCACCGGTCATCGCTAAGTGCATTGAGCGTCCGGAAACCTGGAACCAGGTTTACAATATCGGGGCGGACAAGCCGTGGACGGTGAACGAGTTGGCGACGACCGTGTGCCGGGCGATGGGCGCTGAGTCTTCGGCGATTCGGCATTTGGATGCCCGCAACGAGGTGGTTACCGCCTATTCCTGCCATGACAAAGTGAAGCGGGTTTTTGGCGACCTTATCCGCAATGTCCAGCTGGAAGAGGGGATCGGGAAGATGGCGGCATGGGTGAAGACCCTCAAAAACGTGCCGGAACCCCGGCGTTTTGGCCACATTGAGGTTCCGAAGAATCTGCCCCCAAGCTGGGCTAAGCTCTCATAGCGTCAGTTGAATCCGCACTCGGCCCAGTCGCCATGGTCGGATTTGTCGCCATCGTCGCCGTCGGTCACCACAAATTTGACCGCTGTCACGCCATCGGGAATCGCGGCGTCGAAATGCCAGACTTCGGTGCCGCCGAAACGGATGTATGGCGATACAGCGATTTCCGACTCGCCGCCGGGATGGATTCCGACAATTTTGAATACTACGCTCGACTGATCCTGCACCCGCTGACTTTCGTCAACGCCGACAATGGCGACCACGCGTTTCCATTCGGGTTGCCGTTCGAAAACCGCATATCCGGGACCATGGATTGCCATGCCGCCAGGATAGGTTTTTTTGCCGATTCGGATTTCGCCGTCGTATCCTTTGCCCATGCGAATGCCTCCGCCCCATCCGGCTTTCTGTTCGGCGGGTTTAAGCGTTTCGATGCGCACTTTGGGCGGCGGCGGAAGCGGCGGCAATGGGCGCGGCGGTTCCAGTTCCGGCGGCAAGGGGCGTTTCAGCGGCAGGGTTGCCAACGTTATTGGCGCCGCTGGCGTTTTCGACTCGCCGAATACCGCGTTCCACTTTATTTCCCGGGCGGTGGGCGTGCTGAACGTAAGCCGCACCGTGCCGTTCGTTTCAGTAACGGTCAGCTTCATGCCGGCTGCGGAATCGTCTTCGGAGACGGATGCCTTGTCCAATGGGAATAGCGTACCGTCCGGCAGATCGGCGGCGATGACCACACTTTCCTCCGTTCCCGGCGCGATATGTTTGGCGGTGCCGGAAAGTGTGCGCTTCGCCGCGTCCCAGCGTTCGTCCGCGATGTCCATCCATCCTTGCAGAATATGGCGAGTCGTGGAAATTACCTGAGGACGCGCCTCGGCTCGGGTAAGGCGGAACATTTCGCATTCGAGCCGGTTGAGTTCAATCGACAGTTCGTCCTTTACGCCAAGAATCCCGAGATACGCGTCATCCCAAAAAGCGTACGCCCGCCATTTGGCGTTAGGGTCAAGCCCGACGGCACCGTCCTTTGCCCGGTCGCCGCACAGCGCGACTTTAACGGTCGCCCGCTTGTTGGTGGGGTTAAAGAGCATCACTTGGTGCCAATCCGTGGTAAGCTCCAGATCATAGGCGGTGGGATTGACCGTTCCTGATTTGAATGCGTCCAACGGACGCGCCGCGAAGGGTTCGCGGTATTCGGGGTAGAGGCGCGAGAGGTCATGGGTCATTTCTGGGGTGAACAGTCGGAAACTGGTCGCGAGTTCAATGCGCCCGCTGGTGAGATACACCGTGGTGAGCATTGAGCGGCGCACGCCGTCGCTTAAACCGTGGATGGCTTTTGAATCCGGGTAATAATTGAAAACCGTGCGCATTTTGAACCAGCGAAGCCCGTCGGTGGTAATCATACGCGGATCAAATTTGTTCGAGTCGCTCCACGTGCGTTGCGTATCGACAATTCCGGCGGTGGCGTCGAGGCACGGCCGTCCGCACTCGCCGAGATTGCGTTCGTCGAGGTACGCTTCTTTGCCGAGACCTTCGCGGGCAATGGCGAAATAGCGGCGATAGACCTGCACCGCCGTTGCGTGGATGTCGTCAAAGCCGCCTTGGGTGTTGTAGCCGGTTTCGGGGTAGTCAAATTTGATCCCCTGCATGCCATCTTGACGCAAACGTTTCCACACGTTGAGCATGTGCTCTGACATTCCCTTGTCGGTAAGATCATAAGTTACGTATGGCCGGTGGTGCATGTGCTTGCGCTCGATGCCGTCGATCGAATTGAAGATCATCCAGTCGGGATGTTCTTTCGCGAAGTCGTTGCTGGGCATCCCGACCTGAAAGTAGGTGTAGGGAATGCCGTTGCGCTCGCGGATCGCGGCGCACCACTTGGCGAACGTTTCGTAAGGCGGCCGCAGATGCCCGTATTTTGCCCAGTGGGCATCGTCGTACCAACCTTGCTCGGTGTTGCCGTTGTCGCCGTAACAATAATAGTCAGGCTCTAGGCGCACTCCGACTTTCGAGTATTTCGTAAAGCCTTTCTCGTTCGCCATGTCCAGTTCTTTGACTAGCGCGGGGGCGTTGTTGATGTTGCCGAGATGGCTAAGCGCCCCGACCGCCCAGCCGCACAGCAAGGGGAAGTCGTAAACGTTTGGATCGCAGCCGTTCACTTTACGCATGGCGCGGCCGTACGTCTCGGCGGATACGAAAGGGTCGTCGGTAACGGCATCGATATAAAACGTGTCGCGGTCAAAACGCGTTTTGGAGCCTGGTTCGATAAGCGCGCCGACTTCATCCTGAGCGTAAAGGGTGAGGGCTCCGTCGATCAGCTCGGCAAATTTTCCGAATGCGTCGTATTGGAGTCCGCCCGCAACCAGAGAACGGCGTTTCCCGTCCACTAATCCCGTCCAGACAATCCCGTTGGCGCTGCAACGGGTCATGCCGGAACACAGGTGCGCCGGTTCCGCGCCCGCCGCGCTGTTGATGTTTTTGGCGTCGGTGATTTTATCCCGATCCTCCGGCAGCCATTCCCCGCCGCGCATAACAGTGGCGGAAATCAGGCGGCGGCGATACCAAACCGGGGTGTCAACGCCGAAAGCGGTTACGAGCGCGGGCGAATTGTCGTATAAGGTGTAGGTGTAAACCGGTTCCCACCCTCCTTTGCTGTGCGGATGCTGGTATCCGGCATCGTAGAAGCCCCATCGCGAGCCTACCGAATCGTCGCGCACCGTAAATGTGATGCGCACGCCGTGGCCGAGCGCGTCGTTAACCTCATCGGTTTTGGCGGAGAAATGCGCCCCTCGCACGGTGGAGGTTTCTCCCACTCCGGCGTTAGCGATACGGATGTTTCCGCTGGCGTCGCGGATTGAGAACGAACCGCGTTCTGTGTCAAAAACCACCGATGCGATGCCGTTTGACAGCGTGGTTTGCTTGTCGTTATTGGTCGCCACCGCGATTCCGGCCGCCGAATCTGTCGCCATGAAGATCGCCAACAATGCGGCGGCGAATCCCAAACCTAGGAATCCTCTGCAAACGTAATGGACTTTGGCTATCATGTTCCAGCCCTCCCGTGATGCCGCCGGCAATGGGCGCGGCTTACTTGCGGAAAATCGCCGCCACTGCCGCACAACTGTCCTGCACGGCTACCGCCACCACCGCTCCTTGGTCCTCAAGGGACAACGCTAGATCGAGCTGAAGCAAAAACGCCGCGCCGGCGGTTTCGCCGCACATGGACTCCAGCTCCACGCATTCGCGGCCGGACAAACCGGCGGCGGCCAATGGATTGGCGTACCAGCGGAAATCCTTGCCGGACACGCCGGCCTCTTTTTCCGCCATTTTTGCGGCGGTTGCCATATCGCGCGCCACGCCGATGCCCAGCAACTGAGCGCCGGTGCCGTCACGGCGCAACAATGCGGCGGCAGCTGCTTCGCCGCAGGTGCGTTCAGACGATGCCACCCCAAGCCTGATCGGGCTCAAAGCGTCGGTGGCAGCCGCCACCATCATATCCGCCGCGTGGCGGCGCAACGCCCAAACCGATTGCGCGAAAGCCAGCGCGCCGGCGCTTTCCGGTGCGGTCAGATTGAAGTGCGGGCCTTTAAGCGACCATTCCATCGCGGCCAGACTGATTGCGGTGTTGGAATAGGTGTGGGGGAAGAGGAAGGGCTTGACCAGCCGGGGGCCTTTGCGCATGTAGTCGGCAAAAAACAGTTCTGCCGTCTCCGCGCAGCCCCAAGCCGTACCGACGGAGATGCCGATACGACCGCTGTCCAGATTATTGTCCTTTAAAATATCACCGGCGGCTGCCGCCACCGCGCCGAGCAAATAACGGCTGGCCGGGTCGAGATATGGTTTGGGAGCCACGCCGAAATCAGTAACCGCAAATTCCGGGACTTCGCCGACTTCCGGCGGCGGGTCGCCGAATTCAAACCGGGAAAGTTCGAAACAGGCGCTCTCGCCCTCTTCCGCCGCCGTTTGGATTTCTTCCGTGTCCAACCCAAGGGCGGAAACCGATGCGTGTCCGTCAACCGTGATTACCGAACCGGTCGTCGCGTCCATCGGCACGGTCGGCGCGTCGGTGATCAGCAGCGCGGCGTTGCAACCGCCGAACCCTGCCGAGTTGGACAATACGCAATGGCCTTCGAACGCTTCGGGGGATGTGACCACGCGTAGCGGGCATTCCGGGTCGGGGTCGGTGTGATTCGCGGTGGGCGGGATCAGTTTTTCCCGCAATGTCAAAACGGCAACCGCCAACTCCACCGTGCCTGCCGCGCCCAGCGTGTGGCCGAGCGAACCTTTGACCGAGGTTACCGGAATTTCCCGTCCCCGTTCGCCGAAAAGATCGAAAATCGCCTGGGTTTCGGTGGTGTCGTTCGCCTTGGTGCCGGTGCCGTGGGCATTTATATGGGTCACCGAAGCGGCGTCCAGTCCCGACATCGCCAGCGCATCGCGCATTACCTGCAACGATCCGGCCCCGCGCGGAGCGGGCGCGGTAAGGTGGTGGCCGTTGTTGCCGGTTGCCCAGCCGGCCAGCCATGCCAGCGGTTCAATCTGCCGGGCGGAGAGGGAGTCTCCGTTTTCCAGAACCACCGCCGCCGCGCCTTCGGAAAATACGGTGCCGCTGCGGTTGCGGTCAAACGGGCGTACTTTTTCCTTGGTCATGGTGCGGAGGGAACAAAGCCCGCTCCACGCGAAACGGGAAATCGCGTCAAAGCCGACCACCACTACCCGCCTGGCGGCTCCGTTGCGGATCAGTTCGGCGGCTGCCGCCACCGCTGAAGCTCCGGAAGAGCAGGAAAGCGAAAGCGGGCACAGCACTCCCCCCAAACCGAATGCGGCGGCCAAACGCTGGGCCGGTTCGGCGGCCGGGTACGCCAGCGCGGCTGACGGGTCGCGGCCAGGACATCCGGGAGGGATCAGGGCCGGTTCCGCGCCATCGAGATCGCCGAAATTCGACGCGGTCACCAGCGCCGTTTCCGCCAGGTCGGATGGCGAGAGGCGGTNNCGCGGCCCGCCTCAATCGCTTCTTGGCAGGCGGCGGCGGCAAACCTCAGCGCGCGCGGTGCATTGGAAATGCCGGGCGGCGCGGGAACTTCGTGGCGGATTACGCCGGCCTGAACACACGACAGACCGCCGAGGTCGAAAAGATCCATCGCCGATATGGCGCATTTCGCCGACAACACACCTTCCCAAAGCGCGTTAATACCGTTACCGTAAGGCGTTACCGCGCCCATTCCGCAAATGCCGATTGAGCTGTCCATCGAATCCCCCCAGATTAAATTCGCCGGGCTGTTAGCTGCCTTGCCCCGGTTCCGGCACAGTTTCGCCGGATTCGAGTGCCCGCAAAGCTTTTAAATCGTACTTTTCCAATTCGGTTAAATCCAGCGACTCCAAATTGTCGATCGCGTTGCCGTAAGTCTGCATTTCCTTTTCGGCGAACGCGATGCGGGCCGCCACGAAATCGAATCTCGGTTCATTGGGCACGATCGAGGTGGCTTTGGTAAAAGTACGTTTGGCATCGGCCAGCCGTCCGCTCCGCACATAGATATCGGCCAGCGTGACATACGCCTCGGCGCGTTCCGGGTTCATTTCGATGGCGCGGTTGACCGCTGTCTCGGCCTTGACCAAGTCCCCGAGGCGAACCAGCGCGTCGGCGTAGTTGTTGTACGCCTCGTAGAAGCTGTCGGTGCCTTCGGCGATTCTGCTGAAGTAACGGCAGGCGTCGGCGAATTTCATGGAGTTTAGTCGGAACGTCCCCATCACGTAGTTGGCGTACTGCGCCTTGGGGTTGCGGCGCAACAACTGGATGGCGTGCAACTCGGCGGAGGCCGCGTCGCGCAATTTCATATCCGCCTGCAGCGCCATTTCCAACGGCCCCAGCACATCCGGGCGCTGGCTCAAAGCGTGCAACAGGTTGGCGCGAGCCTGTTCAAGGTTGTTGCGGCCGCCCTTCTTGAGGTAAAGCTGCGCCTGCAAAACGTGGTAGAAGTACATGTCGGTGCCGTTGAGGGTTTTGCGCATCCGCGGCAAAATCACGTTTTCAACCTGCAGCATTTCGTCTTGCCGCAGCATCACCATGCCGAGCAGCGCCTGCATCGACGGTGAGGCTTTCTGCACGTCCAGGTTTTCCAACAGCATCCGCACTTTGTCGTATTCGCCGATGCCGTAGTAGTAAACCGCCCACTCGTTGAGGGTGAACTTTTCCGACAGTCCGGCGTCTTTGCTGGCCTTTAGCACTTGATAGGCATCGTTGAAACGCCCTTCCTGGAAGTAGAGCCGGGCCGCGCCGGAAACGGCGGCGGCATCGCGAGGATTGCGTTTGATCATCTCCTCGTATTTTTTCAAACTGGCGTCGAAATCGCCGCCGACGGCATACATCGTCGCCAGCGCGACGGCGATGTTGCGCTGCGAGTTTTTGTCACTGTTTTGCGGCAGGTTCTCGGCGTGGCGGAGCGTGTCCAGCGCCATTTCGGGGTTGCTGGAGGCGGCCCAAGCCAAACCACGGCCTTGGAAGACGCGGTAGTTGCGCACATAGCCGTAGTAGCGGGAGAGCGCCCACAGCGGGTAACGGCGGGATTTGTCGTTGACCACGTCGAGGAAATCCGACTTGATTTCCGGTTCAGCCTCTTTGTGGACTTTGCGGTGGACCACCAGATCCACCAGATTTAGCAGCGCGCTCACGTTGTCCGGATTTAACCGACGCGCGAGGCGGTAGCATTCGAACGCTTTTTCAACATCCCCGATGTCGTCCAACTCGGTGCCGCGGTTGTTGACCTGCATCGAGAGCAGCCGCATCACCGCGTTGCGGGAGTTGCGGGAGAAATCGCACGACCACTTTTCCCCATCGTCAATCTTTACCATTTTCAGGAGCGGTTGCCATGACGCTTCAAGCTTTTCCTGCGGTATGGAGACGGATTTGAAAGGCTCATCTGTCTTAAGGCGCACCCCGCCGAAGCAGAACGGTTCCACCCGGGGGCGGAGTTTGCTGCTGTACCAGAAGTCCGCCGCCGAAATGGCCACCGCGCGGTTTTCGATATCCGGCAGCGAGAGGAACACCTCTTGTAGGAACAACAGCGGATGGTGTTCCAGCATCGCCAAGGCGCGGAGCCAAACCTCTTCGGTGAGCCGCCCCTCCATTTCCCGGCGGAGGAAGAGATCGTAGTTGGCGTCTTTGCTTCGGGTGGTTTGCATTAGCACGATTCTTTTTTTGCGCTCGTGGGCATTGATGAGCAGGTTGCCGTCCAGAAGATCGCCTGAGAGAATCCATTCGCGCTCGCCGAGGTTGTCCAGCACTTGGTTGGCGGCGTAGTCGGCGAACTCTCCGTCATGCAGCGAGAAGTGTCCGAAGCAGAAGAATGCCGCGAAAAGCATAATCACCACCATCGTCCAAGCTCCGGCCAGCCCCAGCCCGCGCCCAGAAAATTCCTGGCGCGCTTGGGGTTGCTCGGTTCCGTCGGCGGACTCCACGATTTCGCCTTCGCTGGGCGGCACGGTGGCGAACATCCGCCAGCAGGCCAGCACCAGGCCGGTCGAGAGGCAGGAGAAGATGGCGGAGAGGATGGGGATCTTCCCGGCGGCAGCGGTGACTGCCCACGCCGTACCCTGGGCGTTGAAGAGCGAGAACCCGGCCACCCCGGAGCAGAGCAGCAGCATAATCACGACGGATTTTCCGCGAAGGTTGCTGAGCAGCCAGCGTGCCAGGAAGAATACCGCGATAAACAGACCGCAGCCCGTGGCGAAAATCAGAATGCTTCCCACTTCGGGCACAATGCCGAGAAATGCGTAATACTGCTCGCGGAGATAATCGTACACCGCCTGTGACGATCCGGCGTCCGTGAACGGCACGTCGCGGAATTTCGCATTGAGCCGCACCGACAGCGCGATATCAACCGCGTATGCAAGAACGCCCAGCAGGGTGTTCACAAAAATCGAGGTTCCGAACCGGCGTTCGTTGTTTTTCCACTCAACCGCCGCGTACAGGAATCCCAACACCGGCAAAGCCAGTACGAAGTGCGGCGATTCTGCCACGCCGAAACCAAGGATGATGCCGAACAGCGACATCTCCCACCAGTGGTCCAGATAGCTGAACCGCACCAACAGTAGCACCAACACCGCCAGCGCGGCGGCATCGACGATTTCAAAGGTGAACCGGGTGGAGGCGACTACGATCGGCAGCGAGAACATCATGCACAGCGCAGTGCCCCAGGCCGCAAAACGGGCCACCCGCGGCGAATATTCGCGGGTGCTGGGATGGGCCATCATCTTGGTGACCAGGAACCATACCGTGGCGAATGACGCCGCCACCAGGAATCCGCCGCAGCACACCGCCAGCAGGTTGAAACGCATCGCCAGTCCGAACGGCAGCGGCAGGGCGGCGAACCACGCCCCGACCGTTCTCATCAGCGGGCGGGTGAAAACCATCGGCACGTCCAGACCGGCCGCTGCGGCGATTCCGGAAGCCGAACTGCCCGGATAGGCGCAACGGCAGATCAGCAAGGTATAAACCGCCATGGCGAGGAGTCCCGCCGACAGACTCATCAAAGTTACCCGGCGCCAACGTCCGGACGAAAGCTGAAATAAAGGAGCCACGCCATCAAACATTCTGTTAATCCTTTCCTCCGGCACCAACTGCCGGCACAGCATTTAAAATTCTCACCCCGGGTATCCGTTCTTCCTCCGAAACCCAACCGTTGGTCCAAGCCGTGCCCGGATCAAACATGCTGGCGGCAGCCACCACGTCGTCCTCCGTGCCCGGCATCTTGTCCGGCCCGCAGGAAAACACCCGCGGCAGACCGTTCGGCTCGCTCGGCGGTTCATACACATAACCGGTGCCCCACGGGTCGTTGACCAAATGGCTGATGTACGGTCCGTTCCACCCAGGTGCGGTGCCAAACCGCGCCGGATCGGTCTCCGGGCTGCGCACCAGCACCTTCAAGCCCTGACCAGCGGTCGGGAACCCCCCGGTGTGGAACTTGAACCGCCCCAGCGCCACCGCCAGCACATCCACGTTATCGGCAGCCACCATTTGCGGAGTCCGGCGCACTGCCTTGCTCATGCTCGACCGGTCGACTGCCTTAAACAGCGCCGCGCCCAGCAGTGCCAGCAGCACGATCACCCCAAAATACAACCGCGGCCCCCGCCACATTTTGACCGGGACCGCTGTCAACCCTGCCGCCCGTTGCTCGTACTCGCTGCGGATCTGCTGTATCTGCCGGCGTTTGGCGAACCTTGGATTCGGCGTTTTCATCGCCGGGGTGCGCATAATCCTGCCGCATTTGGGGCAGCGCGGCGGCGGCTCGCCGTCAAACCGTGATTGGCAATACGGGCACCGGAAAGCTGTCATCACGCCGTCCCCGCGCATGGATGCGGCGACCTAAACGCCGCTGTTGCGCATCTCGTCCAAAATCGCCAACGCGGCGGCCCGGGGATCCGGGGCCTGCATAATCGGTCGGCCAACCACCAGATGTGTCGAACCGTCGCGAACCGCCTGTCCGGGTGTCGCCACCCGTTTTTGGTCGCCCACTGCCGCGCCCGCCGGGCGCACTCCGGGGGTGACCAACAGCGCGTCCGGACCCAGCAGCTTGCGCATTGCGGCTACCTCCATCGGGGAGCAGACGATGCCGTCCGCGCCGTTTTCGCAGGCCAAGGCGCCAAGCGCGCGAACCTGTTCCGGAACTGTCCGTGCCACACCCAGATCGGATAGATCCGACTGGTCGAGGCTGGTCAAAAGGGTAACCGCCAGAATTTTTGGGGCGGGGGAGCCGCAACCGAGTGCGGCGTCTTTGGCGGCGCGGATCATCGCCTTGCCGCCAGCGGCGTGGATAGTCATCAAGTCCACGCCCAGCGCGGCGCAAGATTTTACGGCGCGTTCCACGGTGCGGGGGATGTCATGAAGTTTCAAATCCAGAAACACCCGCTTGCCGCGGCTTTTTACCGCGCGTACCACGGCCGGACCTTCGGCGCTGAACAGTTCCAAACCGATCTTATAAAACGAAACCGCGTCCCCCAGCGCATCCACCGCCTGTTCAACGGCGGCGGCAGAGGAAACGTCCAGCGCCACAATCAACTCGCTCATCGATATATCGCCTTGATTATTCCGCTTTGGGGGCCGGGGCCATCACGCACATGAAATCCGCCTCGGCGGCCAACTCGTCGCCAACAAACGCCTGTCCATGCTGTTTGGCGATTCGGGAAGTTATGCGGACATTCTCAATCTCCAGGCGGACCACGTCGTTCGGGCGCACCTGACGGCGGAACCGGGCGTTGTCCACGCCGGTGAGCAGGAAGATGCCGCCCCGGACCTGTCCGGCCGCCACCAATCCGGCGCCGCCGCACTGGGCCATCGTTTCCACCAGGATAACCCCGGGCACCACCGGATAACCGGGGAAATGCCCCTTGAAAAACCAGGTGTCGTCATCGAACACCATCTCGCCGACGATCTTGTCCTTGGAAACGTAAGCCAGTTTTTTTACGAACAGGAATGGCGGACGGTGCGGAAGCAACTCTTCCAGACTGCCCTCGAAGGCCCCGCCTTCCTCGACGTAACGCTTGGTGTTTTCAAAAGCATTCCCGATTGCCATAACACTCCCCTTTTAAACTTTCTTAAAGACCAGGCAACCGTTGTGGCCGCCGAAACCGAGAGAAGAAGAAATCGCCACATTCATTGGCGCTGCCACGCCGTGATTCGGCACATAGTTCAAATCGCACTCCGGATCCGGGGTTTCGTAATTGATGGTCGGCGGGTAGAACCCGTCGCGCAGCGCCAGGGAACAAATCAGGGCCTCGATGGCGCCCGCCGCGCCCAGCATGTGGCCGGTCATGCTCTTGGTGGAGGAGATGCGCAGTTTAGAAACGTGGTCGCCGAACACTCCCTTGGCGGCTTTGGTCTCCATCGCGTCGTTGAGGTGCGTTGAGGTCCCGTGCGCGTTCATATAGTCCACCTGTTCCGGAGTGACCCCGGCATCATCCAGCGCATAACGTATGGCGCTGATCGCCCCGGTCGCGGTGGGTTCCGGCGCGGTCAGGTGGTAGGCGTCGCCCGAACCGCCGTAACCGGCGAACTCGGCGTAAACCTTGGCGCCGCGGGCCTTGGCGTGTTCCTCGCTTTCGAGGATCAGGATCGCCGCGCCTTCGCCCATGATGAATCCGTCACGGTTGAGGTCAAACGGACGGCAGGCCTTTTCCGGGCAGTCGTTGTAACGGGTGGAGAGGGCTTTCATGGAACAGAATCCGCCGATACAGTACTCGGTGATGGTCGCCTCAGTGCCGCCGGCGATTATGACGTCGGCGCGGCCGCAGCGGATCATGTCCAGCGCGTGGCCGAGCGCGTCGGTGCCGGACGCGCATGCGGTTACGAGCGTGTGCGCGGTGCCTTTGGCGTTCAGCATGATGGAGATGTTGCCGGCCGCCTCATTGGCGATCAGTTTGGGGATCAGCATCGGGGAGAGCCGGGAGGGGCCGCGGTCGAACAGCGTCTTGTAGCCGTCCTGATCTACCTCGCGCCCGCCGATTCCGTTGCCGATCATCACCGAAACGCGCTCCGGGACCGGGGGTGCGGCGTCAAAACCCGCGTCCTGCCACGCCTGCTTGGCGGCGGCTACCGCATATTGGGTGAAGAGCGCCATGCGCTTCGACTCTTTGAAATCCACGTATTGCTTGACGTCGAAATCCTTGACCTCGCCCGCCACTTTGGCGTCAACGCGCTCGGGGTCAAACTTGGTGATGCGCCCGATGCCTCCCACTCCGTTGCGGATGTTCTGCCACATCTCATCGACGGTATTGCCCACCGGGGAAATCACTCCCAGTCCGGTAATCAGAACTCGTTTTTTCTCGCTCATAACTGCTCCCTAGAACCCTTTCTCCTCTTAAATTGCCTTGGCCAGCGGTTAGACCTGCCCCAGTGCCCCCGTCCATTTAAACAGCATTCCGCCATAGGTCAGGCCCGCGCCGAACGCCACCGTCGCCAGCAGATCGCCCGGTTTCAGCTTGCCGGAACGGTTTAGCTCGTCCAGCGCGATGGGGATCGAGGCGGCTGAGGTGTTGCCGGTGGTCTCCATGTTCATGAAGAATTTCGACAGCGGAACGTTCATCCGGCGGGCGACCGATTCCACAATGCGGGAGTTCGCCTGGTGGGGAATCACCCACGCCAAATCACTGAAAACATGCTTGGAGCGTTTCAACAGGTCGTTCAGCACTTCGTCAAAAATTTTTACCGCGAAATTGTACACCGCCCGCCCCTTCATGCGGAGTACCGGCAGCACGCCGGCGGCTTCTTCTTCGGGGGTCGGCTCGACCCGCCGGGTTCCGCCGGTACGGGAGATAAGGTGCGAACCCGAACCGTCGCCGCGCAATGTGGTCTCCATCAAGCCGCCCGGCTGGTCGCTGGTCTGCAGCACCGCCGCCCCGGCGCCGTCGCCGAACAGGATGCAGGTGTTGCGGTCTTTCCAATCCACGATGCGGGACATCATTTCCGCCCCGATTACCAGAATGGGGCGCGGGTCCAGCTGCAACAGCCCGCGCGCCACCTGCAGCGCGGTCACGAATCCGGCGCAAGCCGCCTGAAGGTCAAAAGTCCCGGCATGCTTGGCCCCTATCGCGTCTTGCACCAGGCAGGCCACGGACGGAAACGCCTGATAGTCGCCGGACGAGGTGGCGACGATTACGTTTCCCAAATCTTCTGCCGCGACGCCGGCGTTTTCCAAAGCATTCTGCGCCGCCTTTATCGCCATGTCGGAGGTATTCTCCTCCGGTGCGCCGATATGGCGGCTGTGAATGCCCGTATGGGAGAAAATCCACTCGTCGGTGGTGTCCAACTGCTGCGACAGCTCGTCGTTGGTCACCACCCGTTCGGGCAAGTATGATCCAGTACCTGTGATATGGACAAACATGAAAAACCCTTTCGGTCAAAAAAAGTATGCATATATTACATTATTCAGGGTGATTTTGTCAATACTGCGATTCTTCTTGTCTATCGCCGCCGCTTATGCTAGAATTAAAACGTTTTTCTTTTCAGGAGAAGCTTTATCGAATTGGAGCTTGAGATGAAGATTGTTATCGGATGCGACCACGGCGGATTTGAGCTGAAGCAGAGCTTGCTGGCCTCGTTGCGAAGCCGGGGTGAAATAGAGGATTTCGGAAGTTTTAGCGCGGACCCGGTGGATTACCCCGACATCGCGGTGCAATTGTCGGAGGCGGTGGTAACCCGGCAGGCGGATTTCGGCATATTGGTTTGCACCACCGGTATCGGCATGTCAATCTGCGCCAACCGGTTCGGCGGCATCCGCGCCGCGCTGTGTTCTTCTCCGGAATTGGCGGTCAAGGCCCGTGACCACAACAACGCCAACGTGCTTTGCCTTGCTAACGCGATGACGCCCGAAACCGCGGCGGCCATAGTTGACGCTTTCATATCCACCCCGTTTAGCGGCGGCGAACGCCATGTTCGGCGTTTAAACAAAATCGACCGCTGCGGACGGTTGGACGAGTCGTCTTGGTTGGCGTCCGTCGATCCGGAGGTGCACGCCGCGATCGTCGATCAAATCGCCCAGGAAGATTCCACGATTAATTTAATCGCCTCCGAGAACAACGTGACTCGCGCGGTCCGCGCCGCGTCCGGAAGCGTCCTGACCAACAAGTACGCCGAAGGTTATCCCGGAAAGCGTTGGTACAGCGGTTGTCTTCCGGTGGATGCCGTGGAGACGCTCGCGATTGAGCGCGCCAAAAAGCTCTTCGGGGCCGATCACGCCAATGTTCAGCCTCATTGCGGCTCGTCGGCCAATATGGCGGTTTACTTAACGGTCCTCCAGCCCGGCGATACCATCCTGTCGATGTCGCTCGACCAGGGTGGCCACCTCTCCCACGGTTCACCGGTAAACTTCTCAGGCAAACTTTACCACATCGTTCCTTACACGGTCTCCCCGGAGACCGAGATGCTGGATTACGATGCCATCGAAAAGCTTGCCGATGAGTGCAAGCCGAAACTGATTCTCGCCGGGGCCAGCGCCTATCCCCGTACCATTGACTTTGCCCGTTTCCGAGCCATCGCGGACAAGGTGGGCGCGTACCTGATGGTGGATATGGCCCACATCGCCGGTTTGGTGGCGGGCGGAGCCCACCCCAGCCCGGTTCCGTATGCCGATTTCGTAACCACCACCACCCACAAAACCCTGCGCGGTCCGCGCGGCGGTCTGGTGCTCTGCCGGGAACAGTACGCCAAGCAGTTGGACAAGGCGATCTTCCCTGGTATGCAGGGCGGCCCGCTCGAAAACATCATCGCCGCCAAGGCGGTCTGTTTCGGCGAGGCGCTTCGTCCGGAATTCAAGGCTTACGCCCGCGGTATCGTAGAGAATTGCAAGGCCCTGGCCGAAACCCTGACCTCCCGCGGCTTCCATCTGGTATCCGGCGGCACCGACAACCACCTGAT
>DBXY01000017.1:125201-153625 GCA_002309765.1 Verrucomicrobia bacterium UBA1200 | reverse complement strand
TCACCTCCGGCATCCGCATCGGCACCGCTTCGGTGACCACCCGCGGCATGGGTGTGGCGGAAATGCGTAAAATCGGCGGCTGGATCGCCGACATTCTCGCCGATCTCCACAACGAAGCGCTGATTGCCTCCGTTCGCCGGCAGGTGGCCGAGTTGACCGCGCTCTTCCCGGTTCCGTGAGCCGGCAGAAAGTTTCCAGACCATGAACCAGATGAAAAAGAAAATCTACCTCAGCGGGCCGATTATGGACGCGCTGGCCGGCAACGAGGCGGCTTCCTGGCGCGAACGCGCCAAGGCGCGGCTGGCGGAGAATTTTGTGCTGCTCGACCCGATGCGCCGTAATTTCAAGGACCGCGAGGTTGACAGCGCCAATGAGATTGTGGAGTTCGACCTTCAGGATGTGCGCGACGCCGATATTCTGTTGGTCAACTACAACAAGCCTTCGATCGGCACCTCGATGGAGGTCTTTTACGCCGCCCACGATTTGGGCAAGTTTATTGTGGCGTTTTCCCCGTTTTCGTTCAAGGAGTGCTCGCCTTGGATGGTGCGCCATTGCACCAAGATCCTCGGCTCGCTCGATGAGGCGGTGGACTACATCCGGGAAAACTTCATCGCCCGGCACGTGGATTGAGAACCGGAGCCGCCGGCGGGAGGATAATGGCGCATGAAAATTTTTATTGCCGCGCTGTTGGCCTTCGTTGTTTCGTGCCTTGCCCAAGACCCGCCCAAGACCTACACTCCCGACGAGATAAACGCGGCGGTTGACCGCGGTCTGGCGTGGATTGCCCGCGGTCAGGCTGCGGACGGAACCTTTGGGCGCGGCGGTGCCAAGGAAACCAGCGGCATTTGGGCGCTCTGCGGCATGGCGTTCCTCGCCCGCGGACATTTGCCGGGTTCCGAGCCATACGGCAAAAACATCGAACGGATCATAACCAAGCTTGCCGAAGTTCAGCGTGAGGACGGTTACCTCGGAACCCGCGACGGTAAGATGTACTCCCACTGCATCTCCACGCTCTTCCTTTCCGAGGTTTCCGGGATGGTTAAGCCCGAAATCCAGCAGGTAATCGACAAAACGCTCCCCAAAGCGTTGAAGTTGATTCTTGACGCTCAGGCGGTGGCAAAGGATCCCGACCATTCCGGCGGCTGGCGCTATCAGCCGGATTCGCGCGACAGTGATCTGTCCTGCAGCGGTTGGGCGCTGATGGCGTTGCGCTCGGCAAGATTGAACGGGGCGCAGGTTCCTCCGTCGGCAATCAAAAAGGCCGTGGATTACATCATCCGCCGTCAGGATGAAAACCAGGGGTGTTTCGGATACCAGAATAAGAACCAGTACGCGGTTACACTTACCGGAGCCGGCATCCTTTGCCTCTCGCTGTGCGGCGAACACGGCAATCCCGCCATCGGCAAGGCGGCCCGTTTCTTGATGGAGAAATACCCGGCGCTGCCTGAACAGCAGTACTGTTTTTACGGACTCTATTACACCGCTCAAGGGCTTTTCCAGCTGGGCGGGCGCGAATGGGCGGAGTTCTCCCGCTGGATGTACGACAGCTGGATTCCCAAGCAGCATGCGGACGGTTACTGGGAACGCGGAGAGAACGACCGTTTTTACCAAACCGCAATGGTCATTTTAGCATTTACCGTGCCCTATCGGCTTCTTCCCATCTATCAGCGGGATGAGACGGTGGACGAAAAACCATAACTTATAAATTTGCGAGGATTTTTTCATGATACCTACAGAGCAACTTTTGGCTGTGGCGGCGTTGGCCGCCCGGCGGGCTGGCGAGCATGTGCTGTCTCAGCTGGAACGGCGTTCGGACGTTAACCGCGCCGACAAGGCGGACGTGAAACACAAGCTTGACGTGGAAGCGCAGGAAGCGGCGATGGGCGTTATCCAGTCCGCTTATCCCGATCATCCGATTTTGGGCGAGGAAACCTGCGACCGCGATTTGCCCCCGCATGATTACCTGTGGGTGGTTGACCCGATAGACGGCACCATCAACTTTTTTCACGGCTCCCCCTGGTGGTGCTGTTCCGTTGCGGTGCGTTATCAGGGCAAAGCCGCCGCCGGGGCGGTCTTTGCGCCGGAATTGGGTCGGCTCTACACCGCCACCTGCGATGGGATTTCCCGCTGTAACGGCCGCCCCATCCATGTCTCCGACACTGCCGATCCCGCGCTGGCCGCGTTTTCCACCGGTTCCGGCGGCTTCACCAAGGGCTGTTTCACCCCGGTGTTCATTGACACCTTTGGTAAGATTGTCCAGCGGGTGCGGGTGAACGGTGCGGCAGCGTTGGATCAGTGTATGGTGGCGGCGGGCGCGTTCGAAGGGTATTTTGAGCCAGGCATCTACCATTGGGACATGGCGGCGGGTTCGCTAATCGTGGAACGCGCCGGCGGCCGATGCACAATCTTGCGCGAATATGGCGGCTACCGCCTTTCCATGCTGGCCTCCAACGGTATCCTGCACGACCGCTTCGTCGAAGCACTCGAACCGCTCCTCCCGCCAAAGTGACGCATGAAACGACGTACTACTACCGCTTTCCTATGCTATTGTCGAACGGTATCCCCACGGCGGCTTCATTAGCGCTCGAACTTCTTACCCCTTGAGTCGACGGATAACCTCATAGAGGGTGTAGGCATCGAAACGTTTGCGTTCCTCAAGATATCTCTTGTGCGCCTGGTTAAACTCGTTCAAAAGGTTTGAAAACGGGGCTTTCAGCGGCACCAGCGAACCGTCTTTTGCGATGGCCTTGCTGACATTCGCTCCAGAGAGTGGGCTCCCGCTGATAAAGTATGCAAGCTCTTCCTGCCCACGCCGCAGCCACCATTCGAGATAGGTCCCGACGATTGGTTTCACCAACGCTCCAACATAGGCCGCACCGCTCATGACATTGACAGGGGCTAGGAACATTCGGCTGTCGGCAAATATCTTTTCCCGATTCTCTAAAAGAAAATGCGCGTTTGCTGTGAATAACTTATGCTCTTCGCGCTGTATCTCGGTAGACGGCCACTTAAAAACTTCCGGACTTCGCTCCTCCCTAGGGTATCCCTTAAGTGCCGTCCCGTTTTCTATCTTGAAAGTATCTCCGTTCATATTTACCTCCTTAGTTCCGCATCCATCTTTACGATGGGGTAGTGCGGCGCGTCCAAAGAACGCGCCGCTTTGACAAGAATCTTCAAGGCATCAATATGGTGCCCAATGCCGTCAGAAGCCGATGAGCGAGGAGTGGTCGCCGTCTTTCTTGAGGTCGCACTCTTCCTTAAGAGCCGCGATGCGGTCTTCGTTGGAGACTTCGTCCCCAAGATAAAACTGTTCCTGACGGACGGTGCGGAAGTCGCCGGGCGCAAGGTTACGGAGTGCCTTCAGCTCCGTTAGCTCGTCTTCCGTGAGCGATGTCTTGAACATACGCTCGAAGAAGAGGCGCTTGCCGTTGTCATCAAGGTATCCGAACTCCAGTTTGAACGTGAAGCGGCGCATCACCGCGGCGTCCAGGTTTTTCGAGAAGTTGGTCGCGGCTACCATTACGCCGTCGAAGTTCTCCATCTGCTGGAGCAGTTCGTTCACCTGCGTGATTTCCCAGCTATGGCTCGCGCCGGACCGGTCCTGCAGAAGGCCGTCGACCTCGTCAAAGAAGAGGATGGCGCGCTCTGCCTCCGCACGGCGGAAAGCGCGGGCGATGTTCTGCTCGGACTCGCCGACCCACTTGGAGAGGATGTCGCTCCCCTTTATGACGACCACCTTGCGGTCGAGCGTCTTGCCGAGGTACTTCACGAACTCGGTTTTACCCGTGCCGGGAGGCCCGAAGAGGAGGATGTTCATGCGGGGCTTGTCCGCGTCTGCCGCGCCGAAGTCCGTATCGAGATAGTTGCGCGCTGCCTGTACCAGCCGGTCGAGCTTGACCTTGCCCTTGATGTTGAGGCCATCGAGGGAGTAGTCGTTCGCCGGGAGGAAACCGTTGCCGTTTTTAACGCCCATGAGCTTGCAGTGCGGCTTCATGAGCGTCGCAACGAGTTCGTCCACGTTTTCCGGTTCCGGCGCCATGCGCTTGACGTTCGCGAGGACGGTGGAGATGCCGCCCGCGCTCGTCTCATACTTAGTCGCGTACTCCTCGACTTTAGTTTCGGGAATAAGCGCCTCCAGACTGTGCTTCGCCACTTGGTTGCGCCAGATGGCAACGCGCTGCGCACCGTTAAGGCGCTCGAAGCAGATGGAGTAGTCNNTAGTCGAAGCGGCGGCGCACGGACTCATCCATCGCCCCGGCCGGCGCGTTGGATATCCATACCGTGGGAATCTGCATTTCGTCGAGGATGGAGTTCATCACACCCTTTTCGGTAGACTTGCCACCGCCGAAGTCGAACCCGAACAGGCTGAACCCGCACGAACTGCCGCGAAGAAGCTCGTCCGCCTCGTCCACAACCATCAGGCTTTCTTTCGGGTCTTCCTGGTTGTTGCACACCTGAATGCCCATCATGCGCGCTTCGGCCTTCATGTTCTTGCCATCGTCATCGCCCTGCTTGATTTCGAAGGCGGTGCGCCCCAACTCCTTCGCGAGCGAACGGGCGAACGAGGTCTTGCCGGTGCCCGGCGCGCCGTAGAGGAGGATGTTGCACTTTCCTCCGTTCACCGGAATCATCCGTTTGAGGACCTCGCCGTCCTTTGCCGCCAGTTCGCCAAAGAACTCCCAGGGCAGCACATCGTCCGTCGCACCCTTTGCGTAGAACCGGCGCTCTATGGCCTCATCTGAGGTACCGTCCATGTACCCGCCGATTGTACGGCGGCTGAAGTCGTAGTCGCCATCGAGGATGTTGAACTTAAGCAGCTTCCCCTGCGGCGACATCGCCTTTATGACCTCTGCGTAGGAACGGTCGAGAGCCATCGCGTAGAAGAGGGGCTTCTCGCGATCTTCGACCCTAAGCGGCCAGGTGAAACACGTCTGGTCGCGTATGTACGCTAATGTGAGAATTTCCGTCTCGAGGTCGTTCAGTTTCAGAACCCGTTTCAGTTCGTCGAAACGCTTCTCCACAACGTCTCCCCTGCGCTTGCCGCTATCCGCGAGCAAATACTCATGTATCGCGCCCAGCACATTCCGGCACTTGTCACGCGTGTCTTCGTGGTTCCATAGTGCATAGAACACATCGTCCAGCGAGTCCGATAGGTCAAGCCGGTCGCAACGTGACTTTGAGTGAGTCATTGCGTCAATCTCTTCGCCCGTGTACGCCACCTCAATCAGTTCCACCGCACGGTCGTGGTCGAAACAGTTCCGCACGATATCGAAGAAGTCGTTGTCACGGCATTCGTCATTGTAGTTGCGGACCATATTCCCCCAAAACTGGAGGAGCTTGCGTAGCATGAAGTTCTGCTGTATCTGTTTGAATTTTGCCATTATCGTTTCCTTTGTTGTCGTTGTTGTCGTTAAGCCTGGTTGCCGGCGAGAGCTATTCGTCGCACGAATAGTCTTCACTCCCGTCCTCCTTCGCCATTGTCTCTTCGGTGCGGGCGGCGATAATCTCGCGCGCCTTGGCTTGGGATACGCCGTAGATGCGCATGACCATTTTCACCTTCACTTTGTCGAAGAGTTCTTCCGCCGACATTTTCCCGCGAGTGCGGTTTTTGTGCGAGGCGGTACATTCACCGGATTTGGAATCAAAGCACAAATCCTCGAAGTCCACAAGGTCATCGTCATTATTCATTGTATTGTTCCTTTTGTTTAACGTTTTTCTTTTGAACCCCTAAGCAAAATCCGTGCCATGCCAATTGCCTTACGCGTATGCGATGCAATTGCATGATTCCTGTGCGGACTTTACTATAAAAGTTTCTAACACCTATCGTTACCGATATAGGATGCTGTCCACGATCCCCCAAGCTTTCGCCTCTTCGGCGGACATAAAGTGGTCGCGGTCGGTGTCCTGCGCGACGTCGTCAAAGGTCTTGCCGGACGCCTTGGCGAGGATGCCGTTCAGGACATCCTTGAGCCGCAGAATCTCGCGCGCCGTGATTTCGATGTCGCTCGCTTTGCCCTGCGCCCCGCCCCAGGGCTGATGCACCATGATGCGGGCGTGCGGCAGAGCGAAGCGCCGCCCCTTAGCTCCGGATGCCAGCAATATCGCGCCCATCGATGCCGCTTGCCCCACGCAGTACGTTGCCACCGGACATTTCACCATCTTCATCGTGTCAAGGATGGCCAGTCCCGCCGTGACGCTGCCGCCGGGCGAGTTGATATACATCGACACCTCTTTTTCCGGGTCCTGCGCCTGCAGGAATAGAAGCTGTGCCACCACGGCGTTTGCGTAGTCATCGTCAATTTCGCCCCCCACGAACACTATGCGGTCTTTTAGCAGCCGCGAGTAGATGTCATACGCCCGCTCGCCGCCATTCGTTTTTTCGACCACCATCGGTATCAGTGCTGCTTTCGTAGCCATTTCTCATCTCCTTTATTATTGTTCGATTGTTGCTTTTAATAACAATCCCCATAAAGCATTAAGTGTGCCATTGACGCATTTCTTACGTATGTGCGCAATTTTTATAACAAATGCGCAATTTTTGATTATTATGGTTAAAATTTGAATAACCTGTTTCGTTTGGAGCGATTGCGGCCGAACTTTACACCAAGGCAGGATTTGTCATTGTAGAGATACAATGTTTCATAAGTCTAGCGGCAGACATCGCGTTTATTTGCTTTATTGCCAAGTTCCTTTAGCTTCGGCGGCCTTGATGTTCATCCTCGGAACCAGGAAGAAGAGTATCCTCGCCGTCGGCTCGATCAGGCGGACAATCTCGTCCTTGCGCTTGTAGGCCTCCGGCGCCTCGTCCAGTGTCTCCCTATTTGCCGTGGTGGTGTAGATTCCCGCGGCACCCATCTCGGCCTTGAACGCATCGACGCTCAATGTCTTGAACGCCTGCGTGCGGGACATCGCGCGGCCGGCGCCGTGGGGCGCGGTAAAGTTCCAGTCCGTATTCGACTTCCCCTCGCAGACGGCCACGCCGTCCCTCATGTTGAAGGGAATGAGCATCCGCTCCCCGATATAGGAGCGGATCGCGCCCTTGCGGATCATCATATGCGGCGTTCCGTTCAGCGCCTCAAGGTCGTAGTCGATGTAGTTGTGTACCGAAACGACCGTGTCGATCTCCGTCCCTCCGCAGAGCCCCTTGTAGATGTCTGAAATCCTGCGACGGATCAACTCATGGTTGAACTGCGCGTAGCTTTGGGCAATCAAGACGTCAATCAGGTACAGCCGGAGGTCGTCGCCGGAAAGGTAGCCGGGGACGCTCCCGGCCTTCCACGCCTGGACGCGCCGCGCGATTTCGGCCTTGATCTCACGTCTGTCCGCGAGCGATCCCCTCACATCTTCCGTAATCGCCTTTTGGATATCCTTCGGCACCTTGTCGTGCCGTGAGCGTTCCTCCCAGTACCTGAACACCTTCTGCCCGAGATTACGGCTTCCGCAATGGACCAGTACCGCCCATTTCCCCAGTTCCGCGTTTTCGTCATATTCGACGAAGTGATTACCGCCGCCCACGGAGGGAAGCGAGTTGAAGAACATCTTCTCCGTCATTCCAAACCGCCTGATCCATTCGATCATATCCACGTCACAGCGGATTTCAATGGCGAAGCCGGCCATTTCAGGATGCACCGAAACGAACCGGGCCATATTGCGGTTGACAAGGCGGTAGAGTTCCCTGCGGTCATAGTCGGACGACTCGTTGATGTCAAACCCAAAGGGAATCGCCCTACGGATGCGATGCTCGAAAAGGGGTATCTGTTCCTGGGGCATCGGCTTGTCGTAGAACGCCGCCGAGACCGTACATCCGATGTCGCAGCCGACCGTTCCCGGCGCAATCGCCTCATTGGGATTCGCCAGATCAATCGGGATTGACGTGCCGATCGGAACGGTCACCCCCTTGTGGCAATCAGGCATGAACCTAAGTTTCTTGCCCGCATTGACTGGAACCGCGGCAAGCGCGTTAATGTCATCCATCACGCCCGGTTCAACGTTCTTCGCGAAAACTTTGATGTCCGTTTCCATTACACTTTCCTCTTTTCCGACCATACACTACCGAAGTGACTTCACCACCATGCCGTGTCGGGGCGACAACCATTATCCACCAACTCCTCGGATTGAATGTGCGCGATCAATTCGTTCACATCCTCGCAGGTAATACCATCTGACTCCAACTTGATGTCGCTGTTCCCCAGCAACTCCCGGAATGTCGTGAGCATCGAAATAAGCTTCGCCTTGACCTGTTCTTCGCTCTTCCCGCCATTCCCCCAGGACTTCACCGTTCGTATTTCCGGCTGACCGGAATCGCCAAGGACCTCGCCCTCAACCGCATCCCTGACGAAAACAGCGGTTCTATCCCATTCAATCGTGTCGAAGTAGATTCCCGTCTTGAACATTTCACAGAAAACCTTGTACAGTTTCGGTGCGCTCTTGTTTCGCTCTAGCGTACTGAACACCTTCGTGTTCCATTCCAATGCGTCAAGAACGGCACACCAGTGCTCTGCCTTCTCGTTAGGATAAAGATACAGCGCGAAACCTTGTGTCATCCTTTTCCTCCTAGTGGTTTGGCACATAGACATTTTGGTTCATTTATGGTTCAGAAATCAAATGGCGACACGCGAAAGTTTAGCCACAATGAGGGGCGCGCCCCGTCGCGACCGTTGTGAACCGCAAGGTGACACGAATCCACACAAATCGACTACCCCGGCGGAGTCCAGGTCGTTGCACGCGAGCTTGTCCTCCGGCGAACGGCACTCGCTCTGCGCGATGAGAATGCACTGCATCGCGGGCGGCAGCGGCGGCCGCCTCCGCAAATGCTCGCGAACGGAATTGGAGTCGATGAAATCGATGTAGTCAGTCATGGCTTTCTCCAGTCCTTCTGTTCCAACGCTCAAAGCATTCCCTGACGGTATCGCCGTGAACCGCACAGGTACAATTTGGACACGATATGTACACACTCTTATAGTCTAAATCAGGCCAGAATTCTGGCGCATGTCCACAAAATGGGCATGGCAATCTGGACTCGTCTGCGTTGAATATCAATCTGAATAACTCAATTTCTTCCATACTGTTTCCCGAAGGAATTAAGAACTCGGTTTTCATCGTCAGTTCCCTTTACACTAGAGCCAGTTCCAAAACCTCGTTTATTAGCCATGTAGAACATATGGATTCCCTCAAATTCCCTACACGTTCTACATGTTCTGCACGGTTAAATCTCCTTTAGCATTAAAAGATATCCAATGCCTTGATGTACGGCAGTAGCGTGTGCGTGACCACATGCGCGTTCATGCGATGGCCGCCCGGAAACACCTGAGACATGCCCGGATAATGCTGTTCAAAGGGCGGGCGCGTCTTCGCGGAGAGGATCGTATCCTCATCCCCGAAGAGGCCGTGGCAGAGTGTGCGGTCTTCATCCGTCACACCGTCGAACTGGTGGGCCTCCAGCTCCTGAAAATGCGAAATCGTCTCCTTCGTGACGTGGAACTCCGTCTCGCCGTCCCTGCGCCGATTCAGCCATTTGTGTTTCCCGACGTAGAGCACATCGTACTTCTTCGACAGCCAGAATGACGGATTAACACAGATGCGCACAAAGCCATGCAGCTGCTGGGCGTAGAACCCGCCCATCGATGTGCCGACAATCAGGTCGGGGGCCTCCCGCGCGGCCAGCTCCTTCAGCATCGGCAGGGCAACCAGCGGGTCGAGCGGGATGTCCGGCGCCACAACGGTGGCACGCTTGTCCTCCGCCGCCCTCTCCCAGAACTCACGCCGCAGCAAATCGACCGTTCCGCTCGCGCCAGACGACGCGAACCCATGTAGATACATAATCTTTTTCATAACCTTTTTTGCAGTAGTCATTTCACATACCCCCGTTCTCTTAAAATGGCTTCCAATGCATCATCATCTTCAACCACCTCATCAGGAAGATTAAGAGAATGAATGATTTCATACCATTTATTACAAGTGTCCCCAAAACCACTCCAATCAATCTCGGACTCGTCTATCCGCTCTTTGCTCTTCTCGTTGTTTGTCTTCTTGTTCATCGAATCACCTTCCCCAGGAATTGCGTACTCTTTTTGCGACTTCAGAGAAAGACTCTTCCTCTTTTTCCTAATACTCTCTATTGGCACTGACACATATCTAGTTCTGCATTCCTGTTCCCCTATTTCACTTTCTTACCGCGTAAGCGTTACACACCATTCCGAATCGTTCCCATCGATTTCGATCCAGGCATCAAGGACATGCCCTTTGGCATCGTCCAGCTGATGTAGATACTCCGCAAATTTCACGACATCAAGCGAATGGACCGTACACAGATCCGGGCGATCCACTTCAAGCGGCATTTCCACCCCAATTCCCGTCTGCGGCAAATCGACTTTGGACACGGTGCCTTCAAAGCGCATCTGCCAACCCTCCGGGTCTCCTATAACGCGGCGTTTGGGACGTGAATAGATGCGCACATTCCGCCTGTCTGCCTCACGCGGCGGATACGGCGAGAGCAACTTGAATCGTAGAACACCCCGCATCGCCCCGCCAAGCCAACGCTCCTCTCGTTCCTGCAAGACGATTCCGTCAAGTTCTTCTAATGCCTTGTTCAATGGCTTAAGCCCTGCCTGAAATGCGATTGCTGCGACAAAACCGTTCTTCCGCTCGGATTTCAACTTGCGTTTCTTTTCCAAGAGGACACCAGAATGTTTCTCCACAATCATCAGCCGACGTTCCCGCTCCCGAATTCTGTCCGCCACTTCGCTGGCATGATCCTGTTTCCACGCGATGCGTTCAAGAATGCCGCGCACAAGCCCCCATGCGGCATTCTGCCAACGATTATTCTCTAAATAGGTTGCGGGCACCATGTATGGCATATGGATGCCGGCGGTTTCGCCAGAATATGGTTCGATCATTTCCACATTGACATCCTTTGCCGAATACCAGCATTTAAATCTGCCGAAAACACCGTCCAACGCATTTCCTTCAAGCACGGCCTCGCGCCATTGTATATCGCTCATAGTAAAATGTCCGTCCTTCCAGTGAGTTTTACGAAATCGTTGATTGTACCCATTGCGAATATCCGTTCTAGCCGTTAGCGGGATTGGAAACACCTGCACCCTCAACCAAATAGAACTTGTTGCTGTTGAAATCCTTCACGAGAACAGTCTGCTGCCCAAACTCGTTGGCGATTCGCTCAGCAAGGTCCAGAAGCCCTCTTGAAGAAAGCCCGCCAATCTCGATAGTACAGGACTTTTCGCCGAACTCACTGCCAGTTTCAATGTCCTTGTACTTCCCTTTGAACGCATTGCCGGCAGAGAACGCACTCATCAAATCGTCCTGATTGCTGCCGTCATTGTTGTAGCCGTCGATGCACTTGCTCAACATCTTGTCCTTTCGCGCCATATTGACGAACGAATGCCATAACCGCTTTGCCCGGGTGACGATTGTGTTCATGGGGATTTCAACAGAATTGACGGAGGTGGCGAACACGATGACACCACCGCGATAATGCGCGAGGCCATATTGGCCACCCGCGATCCCCTCTGTCACGAAATTTCTCCCATTCTTTTCGCACTCAACAAGGAATCCGCCACGCTGAATGTTGATTCCATTCGGCATGTCAGTCCCATTTGTGGAGAAATACTTGATTCCCCTCACTTTTCCGCTCCCGTCCGATAACCATTCCTTAATTCTGTCCCACATAACGACACTTTCGTTTCCTTTCTGGGTTATGGTCTAAACCCGCAATTATACATCACCCTCCAGTTCCGCAACAAACTCCGCATCCATCCACGCGACGAGGCTGCCGTCATCATCAATTGAGTAGAGGTCCCCGCCAGACCATTTGCGGAACGAGGCGAATACTTCCATGAGAACCGCCTTTGCCTTTGCGAATATGCCGGGAGAACCGGACTCTCGCGGTCCGGCAATGTTCAGTACCACAATCCCCGGACACGTTTTCGGATTACTATTCTCGTTCGGGACGCTATTTTCGAGAGATAGCATCCAATCGCGAATCTGTTCGGCAGCATCATCCGCATTTAGGTCAACAACTTTGCATGGCTTGTCCAATTTGGCGGCGACTTCCGCCGTGTATGCAGTCCCGCCGGAAAGCGGGAATTTATCGGAGAGTATCAGCGTTGCGTCCCCGCTGCGCACATTGGCCCTCGTCCGTTCACGATAACCACCCCCGCTCTCCTGCATGCCGTAGAAGCCCTCCGGCACTACACCGTCCTCGGCCATACGCCCTTTCGGCACCCATCCGCCAAACGGAATGCTGAATGACATCGCGGCAACGAGCGCCGCGCGGTCAACACCTGTCTGCCCGCCGCTGATGATTCGCCACGGCCGCGTGTTAAGACTCTTTCTCATCTTCTCTCCATTATGCTCTTGTGTATGTATTCCTTGAATTCTGCTGTTGTGCGCCTTATCTGAAATTCCGGGGGTATACCTTCTTTAAGTCGTTCTTGATATGACTTCCATACCAATTCGCCAAACCCGCTCCAATCAATCTCGGACTCGTCAATCCGCTCTTTGCTTTTCTTATTGCTCATGAAATCTCCTTGTTTTCTTTGATAGTGAGGTTTGAGGTATCCACTTCCGCGTCCGCGAGCAGTTTCCGTACCCGTTCGGCATCGCCAGTGGATACCCGCACCGTCAACGCAGTCGGTTTAATGCTCGTCACGCCGTTTTCCATCGTCACAGTAAGCCCGAGGCAATCGCGGAACGCATGTCGGCCGATGACTGCCACGCTGCTGGGAATCGTAACGGCCTTCAGACCACTGCAGCAGAAGAACGCATATTCCTCTATCGTCGTCACGCCGAAGGGAAGCGCCACGTCCTTAAGCCACCGGCAACGCGCAAACGCCTCTTCCCCGATGCTCGTCACGCCGCCAGGAATCGTCACGTTCGTCAACTCCTCGCAGTCGGCGAACGCCTCGTCTCCGATACGCGTCACAATGCGTCCGCCGAGTTTCTCGGGTATAGACAGTTCGCCTTCTGGCTTGGGTGAGGGATTGCCGGTGATTTCGGTCGTTCCGTCGTCTTTGATGATGTACGGCCAACTATAGCCGCCAATAGTCTCAATCAGTTTATCGTTCATTGTCTGTCCCTTTCGTGCTTCGCCTCGTTTTCGGCTTCAAGCGTAGCCTTTTCGGCCATGAGTCCGCGAGAGTCATGTGAGACATTCGGCCACTATGCACCTCATATCCTTTTCGCTCACTTTCATTCTCCTTGATTCTCCTTGGTTTTCGTTGTGGAAACATGATCCGTTTGATTATTCGCATCCACCAATCATGTCCCCAAGGGTATGCTGGTCGCCGGGAATCAACTGGTCGTCCGCGTCAAACTCATTTATCTTCATGCACATGATGGTCTTGCTGTCAGGCATCGGTTGTTCGGACTCCTTGATTCGGACAGCGCCAATGGCGGCATTCTCGCATTCACCATCATTTCCGCCACGGGGAAAGAAAAACCAGATGTCCCCATCCAGTATCTCTCCAAAGGGACAACCCTCGTCCGAATATTCAGGTTCGGTCAAGGAATTGGACTTCTCCAGTGGCATTTTAAGACTTTCCGGCGAACAGTCGTCAAGAATCCATCCGACGTGGGTGCAGAACACGGAATACTCTATTAGTATACTTCCAAGACGGAAATCCTTTATATTCTCCACGGTGGCATTGATTATGGTATTGGGTTTCGAGGCAAACAACTTCATATTGTCAAAGAACTGGCACTTGCCAGCTTCGTCAAGGTTAAGCTTTTCGCAGAACTCGTGCAGAACTTTCATATCTTCGGGATTTTCCAAGTCCATTGTCTTCAGAAAACGGCTATATCTCGAATAGAACGGCCAATGCATCTTGAGCATATAGTCACGGTTTCGCTGAACTCGTTCCCTAAACTGCTCAAAAGTAAGCGTTGTTCCCTGAAAACCCATTATCCTCGCGGCCCAATCCCTGTCCGAATCTGTACCTCCTATAAGGATTAACACATTGTCATGTTTCCCGAATTCCCCATTCGGAACGGCTGTTTCTTTACACGTTTTCATTATTACATCCTTTTTTACAGTGCATTTAACATACGCGGTTTTCTCGCGCCCCAATGTTTTATAGGATACCACATTACCAGCAAAAAATCAAGGGGGTTGCGAATATTTCTACGATTTTCGGCGTATCTTTGTGTTTTTCACCTATGCCGATTGGGATCGTAAAACAACCAAAACAACTGGTAAAAACAACTTGAAGAGGAACGCGGACTAACTCGCTCGCGCTTCACGTTCCGCCCGTTCTCGTGGCGTTTCGTGTCCGGTGAAGCGGCGTAACCAGAAGGGTATGGTGGGGCGAGCCGTCCACGGCGAGCCAACGTCCTATTTCGGCTCGGCGAGACGCCTCGCCCTACCTGGATGTCCAGGCCTCTATTGCAGCCCTTTCGGCTACACGGCCTGCGATAATCTCCTTCGCCTGTTCGCAGGAGACACCGTAGATGCGCATCACCATCTTCACCTTGACCTCCTCGAACAAATCCTCTTGGGTTTTCTTTTTTTGAGTCCAAATCTTCTTGGCTAGACGCCTCTTATGGATTTCTCGCCTGGCTTTAGCGGCTCTCGCACGCCACTTGGGTTCGTAATTCATCTTTCTCTTTCCTTGATTCTCCTTGGTTTTCGTTGTGGAAACATGATCCGTTTGATTATTCGCATCCGCCAATCATGTCCCCAAGGGTATGCTGGTCGCCGGTCATCCTCCTATTTCTTGATGCCAAGCGCGGCCAACACACCTTCGGTGGTGAAGGCAATGCTGGGGGAGATGATGGTTTCTGGATACCCCTCGGCATTCTCAAGCCCCGTGCAGGCGCAGTAGACGTAATGAAGAATGGTCTCCTTGATTTCATCGAAGGTCTTGATGTACGGCTCAAGCCCGGAGACAATCTCTTCGGCATTCTGTGACATCGCATCGAGGAACTTATCGCAATATTTGTAATCGCGATAATCCCTAATCCCGCGTAGCACTTCGTCAACACATTTTTCTCTGTTCATTCTGATTCTCCAGTTGAAGTGATCTTGAAACAATTTCACCCGTTTATACTTACTTGGCGGTCTCACATCAAGAACATCTATATGTTATCAAATTACCAGCAAAAAATCAAGGAGGTTGCGCCAATTTTAACGTATTTCAAACTTCGGGTGACTGTTCTTTACTGGTAATGTTATGATTCTTCTTTCGGATTTTGTATGCCATATTAAATGTCCCATCACTATATAAAACATCGGCAAAGACGCTTTCTTACTCCGCCGCCTTTAATGCCAAATGAAAATCCGTTGAGATTACGACATTGCGGGCGGGCGGAATCTCTCGCAGATCGCTACATTTCCATTATATCGGAATCAACAAAATGTACGGCACCCGTAGCGGATCATTCAACCCACACAAGCTTGCTCTCGTCCAGTTGCCGCTCTCCGTCAAAGCGATAGCAGGCCAGATAGCCGCCGGCAGCAACGCTGTAGTCCAGGCAGCAAACGTTGCGGCGTAGCAACAGGGGCTTGCCCTTCTGCCAGTAATGCCCGAAAAACACGGGTCGCTCGTCCTCGCCATGGAAGTAGCGTCTTTGGACCTCGTCCGGCACGGGATGCCCCCTGTACTTCTCGTCAAGCGGCGCCATGCTCAGTTCCGTCAAGTCGGCCCTCGTGGGATCCACCCACCAGCGGATACGCGCGCTGGTCCGCCTTTTGCCGTCCTTGTCAACAAAGGACACGCCATCGGGCAACTTCATTTCAGGGCCTTTCAGGAGCAGGTCTATCGGACGGAAGAGCGAATCGGCGTACTCGCAGTCTTCATCGTTTGCACGGTAGATGAGTTCGTCGAAATTCCCGTCGGCAAAGCAGGAGATGCCCGCGCTTTTCAGCGCGGAGACCGCCTCGGGGTCGAAGCTCGCGTGCTGTGCGCAAAACGTGTCCGTTTCCAGATAGAACGGCAACGTCTTGGCGAATTCCTTAACCTCCTCGAATTCATCCTCACGCCCGGCAAAGGTCTCGATCGTCTTCCAATGGCCCTTGATTTGATTGAGGGTGTGTTTCCGAAGGTATCCCCTTCCCGGATTCTTCAAGAACCGGCCGCCATCGCCGTTTTTGTACCAGAAGCTCAACATGTTGAATTCGTGGTTTCCCATGAGGGCGATGGCAGATCCCGAGTCGCGCATGGCGCGAACCAAATGCAGGGTTTCCCGTATCTGCGGCCCCCGGTCCACATAGTCGCCAAGAAAGACGACGGTACGCTCATCCCCCGGGTAGCGGAACGAACTCGCAGTCTCCACATAGCCCAGCTTTCTCAGCAAGGCGCGAAGCTCATCGCAGTGCCCATGGACATCTCCGATAAAATCAATGGATGTCTTCATGGCTCACCCTCCAAGCATATTCCAGTCGTTCAAGCGCCACACGCGACGGCGCTTCCGGTTGACTGAAGCAGCAATACCGAGCGGATTCGCGCCGCCGGCAACCCCGTCAGCGTCGCGAGCGCGACGCGGTAGGCATTCATCTGCGACGCGTATGTCCCACACATCCGCTGTTCAAACTCCTCGGTTGATTCACTGGATCTCTGCGCATTCGTCTTGAAGTCGTAGATGACAGCCTCGCGCTCCGCCCCCTCGCCCGTAAAGACGACGCGGTCAAACTGGCCGGTCTCCCATTCTCTCTTGTCACCCTTGTCACGATAGATCTCGTAGCTCTTCTCGCGCCAGACCGTCGCTTCGGAACTCGGTTTCGAGAACGCAACATGGAACGCCGGCGGCAGCGCGGCAAGCCCGGTTTCGTCCGCCCACTCGATCGCCTCGTATTGCCCGTGAATCTCCACGCCCCTTTTCGCCGCCTCTCCTGCGTTCTCGGAGAAAAGCTCAGACGCTGGCACAGCGCAGACGCGATGGCCGGACGAGGACGGCGATACGCGCTCAACCGTTTCCGCCGGTTTGTCATGATGCCAGGATTGCCGCTCGGTGCGGACATCGTTTGCGGCGGAAGATGATTTCGGCTTTTTGAACGCCGGCTCATCACCCTGTTCGAAGATAATCTCGCATCCGTTGTCCGTCTTGCGCCGTGGGAAGTCCGCAACGGCCGAAGCGATGACATCGCGGAAGAACGGCTTCGCCGCGTCGCGCTCCACCAAAGGCGCGATGACATACATCGCCTTGCGCGCGCGCGTCAAGGCGACGTAATACGTGCGGATATTCGACAGAAGGCACTCGTCCGCCATCTCCTGCCGCGCCTTCTCCGTTTCCGTATTCAGCGCCGCCTCGTCCGCCGACAGGTGCGGCAACACCCAGCAGCCCTCGGCAGCGTAAAGGGGCCCTTGACTGCCGGAATCCGCAAGCCACTTCTTTGTGCCTTCAGCGAGCGGAACGAACACGCGGTCAAGCGTCAACCCCTTTGAGCGATGAATCGTGAGAATCCTCACCACGTCCGAAGACGATCCCTGCTCGCGCTTGGACGATGCGGCAAGGAACGCCTCGAATCCATCGACCGAGAACCGGCTAGCATTGCGCTGCTCGTATGCGACTGCCACGCCGACCATCTCCCGAAGCCGCTGCTTCGAGAGCGAATCGAGACCGACCGAATTCTCCGAAAGCGCACGGCAATACTCCTGAAGCGTACGTGAAAGCCCCTGGTGCGAAAGGCTCACCGCCACAATCTTCGACACATATTCCGCCTTAAGTTTTCCGCCTTCCTCCGGCGACGCAAACAACGTCGAACAGATCGGGAAGAGTTGGCTGACCGCCGTCCAGGCAAAGGAGTCCTCTGGATGTTCCGAAAGGCGCAGCAGATCGACAAGCGCGTTCACGACCGGCACGTCCGAGACGGCGCTCATTCCCTCCCACACAACAGGAAGCCCCTCCGAGCGCAGACGCTCTGCGATCTCGTTGCCGTCATCGTTCGTGCGGACGAGAATCCCGACCGACTCGGTACTGCCGCTGGCCTCGTGCGCCTCCCAGACCCGCTTCACCTCGTCCACGAGCGACGGCATCAGCGCCTGCATGTCCGCCTTGCCTTCCGGATAAGGAGCGCCCAGCACCTTGACATAGTCGCCGGCTTTAGGACAACCGTCCTTGTTGAGCACCGGCACATGCACCTTCCAGCAGTCGTCGGAGAGCCACAGTTCGATTGCCTTGGCACGTTCAGGCGGCAAGACGCCACTCTTTAGAAGGCTCTTCTCCCCGAACACGGCGTTGACGAAATCACAGATGTTCTTCTCGTAGCGATACGACGTGCTGAGATCTTCAATTTTTCCGAGCGCCGCGTCCGTAAAGGCGCCCCACGACATCATCTTCTTGAACAGCTCTTCGTTCCCGCCGCGCCAGGTGTAGATGGACTGCTTGAGGTCGCCGACGATCATCACCGTACGTCCGCCACCCGAAGTAGCTGCCTCCTCGATGAGCGCATGCAGGCAATTCCACTGCAACTCGCTCGTATCCTGAAACTCGTCCAGCGCCCAATGATTGAACTTCTCGTCGAAGCGATACTCGAGATTCGCAAGGGCAAGCGCATTCTCCGACCCTTCCTTCGCCGCGGAGAACTTGGTGAAGTCCGAGAACGTCAATTTGCCCTTTCTGCGCGAATTGCGGTTGTACACGTCCTCGACGAAGCCGACGAAATCGATCTTCGCCTTGACTTGCCTCAGGAGGCGATGTACGCGAAGGTTGAACATGTGCCGGATCGCGGCGCGAATCGCGGCGGCACCTTCCTTGCCGCAATTAAAGACATAATGCCTGTCGTAATAATCGTACTCGTAGGATTCGGCGTCGAGGTCGTGCGCAAAATGCAGCATCAATTCTTTGATGCCGTCAGATACGTCAAAGACCCCCGCGCTTCCATCATACGACCTGCAAAGCCCCGCGAACCGCTCTTCATACGAAACCGCATTCCTCCTTTGGATCTCGCAGAACGGCAAACCCGACAAGTCAGGACATTCGCTCTTTTCAGGGATGCCCAACGCCGCCAGCATGGATTCGACCGTCCAACTCCTGCAATCCGGATGATGTTCGTAGAATTTGCGCCATGTCTTCAGCATCTGCGCAATCTTGTACTCGAGAACGCGCGGCAGATTGCCGTCTTGCGCGGTGGCAAAGGCGTTGATGAAGTCGTCGGCCTTGTCGGTGCCTTGCAGAATCGCACGAAGAGCATCTTGAACCGCATCGCCTTCGCCCACAGCGTCCAACACCTCCACGGCGTGCTGAAAACCCATCTCCAGCGGAAAATTGCGGACCATGCGCAGGATGAAGCTGTCGAGCGTCGCGATCGTCCCGAGATGCTGGGTGTCGAGCAGACTGCGCAGCAGGGACGCAAACTTCGCCTTGTCCCACGATTCGGCGAGTCCCAAACCTTTGCAGATTTCCGTCGACTCATCCTTCGCATTATCCTCGCACTC
Organism: Verrucomicrobia bacterium UBA1200; assembly: GCA_002309765.1. Taxonomy (GTDB): domain Bacteria; phylum Verrucomicrobiota; class Kiritimatiellia; order RFP12; family UBA1067; genus UBA1200. The sequence continues at coordinate 134,237 of DBXY01000017.1, read as the reverse complement.
GGCTGCCTTCCACAGCCGTTCAAGTATCTTGGTGTAGATTTCCTGCGCGGCCGCGCGTGAAAAGGTCAAGGCGATTATCTTGGCCGGATCGACTTTGTCGAGCAGCATCAGCCGCAAGTACCGTGTTGCAAGCGCAAACGTCTTGCCCGTCCCCGCCGATGCCCTGATCAACAGATTTCCCTCAAGCATTTTCAAGCTCCTTCAATTTTGCTTCCTGCTTCTTAAGCCATGCGCTGGCCTTATCGCCGTTTCCAAAATCCTTCTCTGGCGAAAACGAGAACAACCGCCCGATGTCGTACAGCTTGCCGTCTTCATCCGCACGCGGCGGCCAGAAGATATTGGCCTTGATCCGTTCAATGGCAGCACGGGCTGTCTTGAGCGAAAGATCAACGTAGTCCGTCACGGAAAGAACATCGACCTTGTCCTCGGCCAGGACCAGATAGCAATATTCCGCAATCGGTCCGTTGTAACTTTTCGGAAACTCCGCCTTCAGGCACGCGCCATAAAGCGGAAGCTGCACTGTCAGCATCCGCACTGGTTTCTTCCTTTCAAGCTGAGTCGGAAGCTTTAGACGTTCGGCGAAGGCAATCTGCTTCGCCGTCCCGGTCCTGACATGTTTCCGTTTCGCACTTTCAAATTCATCCCATGTCTTGTAATCGATGATGCGGAACTCCTTGCCTCCGTCAGGGCGCATACGGTAATCGACACGGTCAACACATCCTTTGATCGAGACGTCCAAATCTTCAAACGGCTTCGCAAAGTAAGGAATCTCCGTTCCTTCGACACGCCATCCTTCCTGCGCCCATTTGGCTTGGATCGCCGCGAAGCGCATCAGCCGCTCGCGTACCGACTGCAATTGAAGGAGGACATTCACCGTCGGATTCTCACCGAACCGAGCGACCTCTTTGTCGATAATTGCCTCCAGGGCCTTTGCGATGGACGCTGCATCCGTCAACGGATTGGTCTTCTGCTCATTCGCAAAGCGTTCCAGGACGTGATGCACGAAAGTACCGTAATCATCAAATCCCAGCTCCTTCTTCTCCTCGTAGCGATCCCCCATGCCGAGTCCGTACTTAAGGAGATACTCAAGGGGAGACTTCAGGTAGGTGTCGATGGCCGAGGGCGAGAGGTATTCCCGTCCATCTTCCTTCTTGAGCGGTGCTTCGTCAGGCAACCGCAGGCGCCATGCCTCTGAAACCTTTCGCGGCTGCGTCACCGCGGTTTTGCCCGCATTGCCGAAAAGTCTTTTGACCCGCGAGGCCAATGCGTCGTCGGAACACAGGAAAAGCATGCGGCTCGGTCGGCAGATGTCGCCCGTTGCGTTCGTGCGCGCGACATATGCGCGGACAGCGTGCGGCGCATGGGAGGAAACCAGTTCCTGCAGAAGCCAAGAGTCTCGCGCAAGGCGCGTCTCGTTCGACGTGAGGCCAAGCGCTTTACGCAGCTCGTTCGGAAGGAACGCGTGTCCGACGACGGAATCCGGCACCGAGCCTTCGTGAAGTCCCGCCAAGGCGACCTTGTCGCCGAGGCTCCACACAAGTTCAAGCCATCCTTCGGTTCTCACCACGTCCCTTTCCTCGGACTCAAGCGAATACGAGGCCGCACCCAGGAGACGCCGTGCCAACGCGATCCAGCTGGCGTCTGACAGCCCCAGCTTGCCGATGCTCGCGCTCGAAAGCAGCGCCAGCGCGTTCCGCACGCAGTCCACCGCCTGTGCGAATTCCTTGTCCGAACGAGCCCAGCTTAGATCCTTCTTCTTGGAAAAGATGCGCCCAAGCATCTCACGCAGGAAGTCGACGAGCGATCGATCTTTTCGCGCCTCTTCCATCCAAGCCAGAAAACCGTTGCCGCAGTTGACAAAGGCAGCGACAGCCTCCTTGCCGTGTTCGACCTCTGGACATTCAAGCCGTCCTTTCACAAACGTCGGCAGACAGGCGTTCTGATAGATGTCAAGTCCTTCCAGCACCTGCGAGCGGCTGGACGCGATTTCTGCGGACTTCAACGCGGCAAGAACATCGTCCGAGCGCATCAGTGCGGCAAAGGACGCCCACGGCAGCCCTGCATCCGCCGGACGCCAGAGCGCCAGCAGATCTCGGAGGAGGATGCCCAACGAAGAGACGGCGAGCCGATTGCGTTCGGGATTCTGAATCGCGTACCCTTCGTTGAGGAACGCCGCCGAGATCACGGTGAACAGCCCGGAATCGCAAAGCCCCAAGGTCGGCAACTTCAAGCCGGAACCGCGCGCAGGAAAGTCCTCGACCAGTCGCTCCGCGAGCATCTTGTCGTCCGGCAGGCTGGCGATGTCGTCATCGACGAGTCCGGAAACAATCGGACGCGCCGCGTCTGTCCAGCACGCGACCTTCGGGCAGCCCCACTCGTCAAAGCGGCCGCGGTCGGATTCCTCGCAGTGGAGGAGCGTCGTGAGCTGCACGCGATCCGCGTACTGTGCCAATACGTCGTGCAGCACCAGAACCGGATCCGCCAAGGCAGGAAGAACGATCTCCCGTATCTCCGGATCAAGCGGCGCGGCGGACTTCTTGGCGAGCGCAACGGACGCGACGGGATGGCGCAGCCCATGCGCCTCAAGAAAGGCGAAGAATTCTTTTTCGAAGGACGCGAGCTCGTCCCAGCGCGCCTTGTCGTCTCCCAGCGCTGCCTCCAGCACGCGGGCCGCAGCCTCTTTCTCTGGAACATCCTGCATCAAAAGCCCCTTGCCGGCGAGGACGCGCCAGATGTCCGTCATTTGGTCGAGAAGCGCGAACCCGGCATCCGGATCCACGACCGCCGGGAGGTCCATCGTCCCCTCTGCGCGCTGGAAAAGGTGCGGCCAGGTTGCCAAAGCGACGCTTCGCTTCTCCGAAAGGAAGCGCATGAACAGCGCGGCGACTTCCGCCTCGTTCGCCTCCGGCCGCGATCGGTCGGCGGGGATGACGAGGCGGAACGGCTGGACGACGTGCGGCGGCAAAATCCCGCCCCAGCCGTTTTCAGCGGCCCTCTTCGCGAGGGCGAGCCGCAGGTTTCTTCCGCTCTGCGCAGTCGGCACGACAACCATCAGATGCGCGAGCGACCGCGCACCCGAAGGATCGCGCGCAACCCGTCCACACAGCCAGTCGACAACCTCATCGACCAGCTTCCGCTCTGGATTCAGCAACTCGGTCACTTCCCCTCCTCTTGCCGCGCGCCTTCAAGCGTCATCCCAAACATGATTTCAATCATTATAATCTCCTTAGGTTGCCTTCTCGTTGAAATACTCCCAGACGAACACCATCGCCATGGTGTCAAGTTCGCAGCAGCGTAACAGCCTTTCCCAAGGCCATTGATGCGATGCATATACGCGAGGGAACAACTTAAGATTTTTTGACATCTGAAAAATCCATACCGAGCAATGCCCTTATCTTATCCTTTAGTTGTTCGAGGTTGATATGACTGTCATCGTCACCTGGCGAGAAACTCCAACTCCCGATATCGATTTCCCTCTGATTATTTACCTGCTTACTTTCCAATTCAGTTACATTACCGACATGTAATACCTGTATCTTTTCAACAATAGAGTCTTCCACGCCATTATCAATCTCACCCGCTTCCCATTTTACACAAATATCAACAGGTGTAGCTCTTTGATAATCGGCATGGAATCTAACTTCAAGCGTGATATCAAGGCAACCCTTCAGCGGTTTCCGCAAAATACATTCCTGCCCTGTAAACATATCAAGTTTCTCATCAAAGCCATCTCTTTTGTTTGACGAAATAATCTTTTCCATCTCGAACTCATCTGCTAACAAACGAGCAAGGCGAAAAACAGACATCATTAAGCATGTCCATTGCTTGGGTGATCTCGCTTGAATCTGATTTTGGTGCCAATAGATACGTACAGGCTCGGTGTTAGTCGCATTCTCGTTTGACACCCAATGATAGAAATTGACATTGTCGCGCAATACCGTTAACACTTCGCGAACTTCCCAATCGGTATTGACGGGAATCTCTGGTGCTTCTGCAATTGCAGCTCTCAATGCTTCATCTATTCTTTCCTTGGGCGCTTCCCCTCTCACACACTCCTTACTAACCTTGAACAATCGTTCTGCAAACAATTCGTGAATTCGATTGCGGAGATTCTTTCTCTCATTATATGCTGACAGCAAATTTTTAAGACGCTTCTTACTCTCATGCGCTTCGCATATATACTTCCCAAGAAGTTCGTCTCCGTCAATGATGCGCGACATAATCAACCGCAACAAGAGGAATTCTCCGCCACGGAAATCTGCAGAAATCCCATTTTCATCGAACATTGAGGATATAAGTTTAAAGTGCCGCGAAAATTCTTCAAATGTCATATCCTCGGAATAATAGAAACCAATCGTTCCCTTGAAAAAAGGATGCCGCATGACTTCATCAAACAATGAAATCCAATCTTGGGCAGCAGATTCATTTTCAGCAATGCGTGTTGCCTTATCAATCTCCTCTTTTATTGCCGCTTGATCGAAATCATTCTTCGACATTTTCGACATCCTACAATAAAAATCAAACTCCGTAGCAGGACGGTCATTGGCTATCTTGTTTATGAGTGTTTCCAAGTGTCTTACCATCCGCGCCGTGATATCCACGGTATTGATGTCCGTATTTTCAACGATACAATTCACCACCTTCATCCAGGCGCGAAATATTGCCATTGGGCATTCTGGAAAGTAATGGAGAAAGGAAATGATGGCACTCAATAACACCAACTTCGGATCCGCGAGGCGATCAGGAGCCCAGTTGCACAAAAAATCGAAGGCTGCCAATTGTTTATCGTCATTAACATCCCCCTCCCACAATGGGACTATAGCCCGCAACATCTCACTCTTGCGCTTTGAATCCATTAGCAACGTGAAAATGACGTCAAGATCATCGAAATACCTGACTCTCAAACCAAAAGTTGTGACCAATCTTTCAAACGGCCCTATGCCATGATAATGTTTACGGTCTTTTTCATAATCGTCACGAAGCACATATAGATCCGACGCTTTTTCCCGAACGCGCCAATCCCTTGCAACTGCAATTTCATCTGGATTCTCCAAGATATAACGCACGGAGAAGTATCTGGAGAAGAACAACATATATGACTCACTAAGACGCTCCGGACAATTTGAGTCCCAAAAAAGATTACACCATTCACAATCAAGTTTCGTTGCAAAATACTGCTTGAAACTTACCGCATTATCATCCCCCTCCTTCACAGTCTTCCCACTATGTATGTCTACCATTCTCTCAGGAAACTTAAGATTGAGAAAGTCAGACTTGAAACAATCGAACGGGCTCAGTGACAATCCTCGAGCATTCATCTTAACATATAGTTCTTCGGACAACTTGTACTCCGTCAGCGACAGGACACAGAAACTGATCTTTTGCAGATTCTTCCATGCTTCACCATGAATACCAGATTGATTATAAGACTCATGAATAGCATCCAGCATTGTGAGCATCGCGTCGACGGTTGGATCAGACTCAAATGAGTGAACATACTCAAGCGACGACTTGATTGCTACCTTCGGCGAGACATGACAAGGTTTACCATCCATATCTTTTTTTGAGAATGTAAAACCGCTTTGGGGGTCAGCAAGCTTACTTAGTACCTTACAGAACTGAGTGGATGTATTTCTAGTTTCGTATTCAAACGAACTTAGTGCGATCAGAATAGCTTTTACTTCATCTTCAGAAGCAACTTGTTCACGTTCACGGACGATGAGATACCAATGCAGAAGGTACAGCGTTGTAAAGCGTTGCTGCCCGTCAAGTAGTTCCATGACATATTGAGACTCTTCGTTGTTATTCTTGACAGCATCTACTTTTCCGTAGACAAAGTTCAAATCAAGGCCATCAGATTCCCCTTTGAGAACATCGAACAACTCTTTGAGAAATTTTTCCCTCACCTTTTTCGACTCGCCATCCGTCCGCCCCTGTGCATACGGACGTTGAATTCTAGGTATCACAACCTTAGAAATAACACCTTGCCTATCATCACCAAGCGAAATAGGACTGTTAAACAACGATGTGAAAGTGTAACGCATGTTCATTACTTGCTCTCCTTCTTGGTGTTTGTGAGATAGCCGGTATTCTTTTTGTTATCGTTCGGATCGTATTCCAACTGTTCCATAATATAATTAGCATATTTCTGCATATCATCTTGCCCCCAGCGCCATCTTGAATGAGCAGATTTCTCAAACAATTTAAAGAATACATACGAGGTGGTCGCCGGGACATATTGCCCCCTCTCCCGTCTCTCTATGACCTCCCTGCGTTTGGTAATATACAGGGCATTCTTATAATGGCGATTGGTACGGGCATCGAGCAACACAAGATTCCAGATGTTGTTCTTCTCGCTGTCGTCCATGTCTTTCTCTTCTGCCATTCCTCGAAGACACTTTATAAGCTCATCGTAATTCTCCTCTTGCTCCAATTTCTCAATTTCAGCTTTCACCTCCTGCTTAGAATTAATCTCATCAGCAAGGTCTACCTTTGCTGTGTCGATCCAGTCGACCTTGTCCCTTTTATTTTCCAATTGATTTGTAGTCTGCGAGTCAACATGTTCAATATCCCATCCTTGCGCCGACAGGACAGCGAACGGAAACTTGCAAAGTTCAAGTTCTCCTGGCTGCAGTTCCGATTCGGAAGCCCTCCGATTCATGTGGTCAACATTCAACAAAAGGAGAAGGGCTTTCACTTTAGCATTTTTTGCAGAATCTCCGTATGCGAGATCAATATGCCAATTACCATCTTCTTGTCGTTCACAAACTACATCTTCAAAATACAAACGGATTAAGCCCTTCAAATAGTCAATGAAATCATTCCTGCCTTTTCGGTCTTTCCTCAGAGCACAGTATTTGCAGTAGATGTTTGCCAATTTTCTCGTCAGTCCACTTACCGATCTACTCGCAGATTTACTTTTTTCGGTTTTGGTATCTGTCTGGCAAACGAATCCAACGAGATTGTATATCTGGGGGTCTGAATACCAATCCTCAAGCACGGAGAATGTGCTTTCTATTTCCGCCCACGCTTTCGTCACCTTCTCCTGTCGTTCCTTTTTACTTGCATTAAAGACATTATTATAGTGGTTGAATACAGAATGTCGTTCGTGCAGGCTTTCTTCTATTTCTTCAGATCTTTTACCTTGGTCATTTAGCCTATTCCAATAAACAAGTCTCAGAAGAAGGTCTATTCGATTGGGTTCATCATGTCCGCAGGGAGTTAAGAAACTCCAGAATCCGTCATTGTGAAGAGCATTCTCTATGCGATCCCATTGCACCGCCATTTGGAGCTGCGCTTTCTTCTGTTGTGAGTCATCCGGCCCAAAGTTCGCACGAAGAAGAAAGAGCGCCTTGATAAGTTCGGCATCCGTCAACTCCAACTTCCCAGTGTTCAGACGATTGAAAAGTTTTATACTATTCTCCTTATCACCAACTTCATACCAAAGGACTTGAGCCGTGGGGAAGCTTCCATTAGGATTAGGTGTGTTTACGAGAAGGCTCCTAATATAGTCAGTCGGTTCCCGGTCTTCTCCTCCTAATCGCTTACAAATTTCTGAAGCAGATCCTCCTTTAAAATCACCCTCGCCGTTAAACCAGTTTGAAATGGTTTTATAGGCGTTGCGCATGAAAAAGAAATCAATCGGTTCATCTTTTCCACTTCTAACTTCACAGTTATCCCCACTTAAAGTTTCAATAAAATCCTTAGACTCCACACGCGTTTCATATATGATGTTATATGTGCCCACAGCGATTCTTTTCTCCCAATTCTTACCATAATCATTTTTAAGGAAATGAAGAAGTATCTTAATCGTAGTCAATCGTTGCTGACCATCAATCACTTCCAGACGATTTCTACCATTGACGTTTCGAACTACAATCGGCTGCAAACAGTAATAGGCATTAGATTCTTTTTCTTTTATAGCAAAAACCAGTAAATCCTGCAGCAGTTCTTCGACCTGCTGACTCGTCCATCGATATCCACGCTGATAATCTGGAATGGCGAAGGTACGACCATCAAGAAGTTCCGCAATGGACATTCTTTTTACTTCTTTGACATTGCTCATTTTGTTTCTCTTTCCAATATTGTGTTAACGAACGCAGACTCCAGCCAGTACTCCCACAACATCTGGGAAGTCAGTTCTGTTAGTTCCGTGGAAAACGTTTCCCACTGCATTCAGAAAATTGATTTCATGCTTCATCGTCATGTCCTCACAGTCTGATGAAGTTGATGGTCTTGCTGGACACGACTTCGTCGCGGGTGTAGATTCTCTCGTCCATCATTTCTGTTCCTCGCACACGCTACTTCTCCGGCTTGTATTTCGCCAGTTGCGGCTGCGCGTCCAGAAGCCACGACCAGTCACGCTCCGTGAGTACCGTCCACATTTTCGACTTCCAGTATTCGTCTTTGCAGAGTTCCACGAATTCGGGACGCTCACGCAGAAGTTCTACCCAATCAGCGTTCGTAACTTCTGACCAGTTGCATTTGTCGACGAGATGGGGAAGTTTGACCAGGATTCGCACCCAATCCTCGCCGTTGATGCGCTTCCAGCTCAAAGCGTAATCCCGGTCGGCCTTTTCGTAGTCCTCCAGAATCAAGTCGGCAATGTCAGCTGATGCGAGATGCGACGTGTCCCACTTGATTTTTTCTTTTTCAGTATTCATGAGTTGTTGTTCTCCTTAGGTTTCTTGGTTGGGTTTTGTTGTAGCCTCATTTTTTCAAACGCCGGTACGGTTAGACATCTATGCCAAACGGAATGCTTGGGCTGTTGGTCCCATGAGAATCGTTGTCGGCGGCAAACATAAAATAATTTCATACGCCATCGTCATGTTCTCACAGTCCGATGTAGTGGATGGTCTTGCCATCCACCACCTCGTCGCGGGTGAATATTTTCTCGTCCCAGGATCTCGATGCATCATCATCGAAAACCGCCATCCACCCCTCGGGAAGGCCGAGGTGGTCGAGATAGCCGGCGAGCTGCGCGGGCGATTCCGTCGGGGAGAAGTTACGGCGCATCTTGAGCTCCACGGCGTAGCG
>DBXY01000017.1:35672-125194 GCA_002309765.1 Verrucomicrobia bacterium UBA1200 | reverse complement strand
TCGAGGCGCTTCGATCCGAGCGCCATCTCGCGGGCGATGCGCCCGCCGCCGTTCACTACGCGCTGGAGGTAGCCCATCATCACGAGATGCGGCGTCGCCTCGTTGTAGCCGTACACCTCGCGGTCCGCGCCGCTGTTCTCGCGCCAGAACCGCTGGAACTCCGCCATCAGTGCGGGCATGTCGAGCGAACCGTCGGACTTCAGCCAGAACGGCTTCTCGTACTTCGAGTAGAAGTGCACCTGCTCGTCGTTGGAAAGATACCGGAGGATGATCTCGGCATACATCGGATTGCCGGGAACGAGCACGTGGTTTTCGTTCTCGCGGAGGATACCCAGGTCGAGGACATACCGGTAGTCGTCGTCGTTCGTGGGCGCCCCGCGCTCCTTGCCGAGAATGACTGGCTCCACGACGCGCCTCACGCGCGGCTCCTTCAACCGCTCCATGAGACTGTCCACGTGCGTGCCACGGGCGCGGATAATCGTCTCCTTCGCCTGGGCGATGTCTTCTATTGTGATTGGCTCCTCGTAACGATACTCGTGAATGACCTCGACGCACTCTTCGGCTATCGCATTCACGAGCCACGGCTGGCCCAGCGTATATTCATAAACCTTGTCAACCACCCCTTCGCAAAAGACCTGTCCAGTCGCTTCCGTATGCTGCGCGTAAAGACGGGCGATGTCGCCCCTGCCGAAGTTGGAGATCGTCAAGTCGCGCTTGATGATGTTGAACGGGCTCGCGTCGCCGAGGGTCTGCCCGTCCGGACGGATGCGCGCCTTGTAGTCGCGGATGTCGCGCATCCCGACGAGCGCGATCGACACGGGGAACGGTGAATCTTTCCGCGTAACATAGCCGTCGCGCAGCTGACGCAGGAAAGTGACCAGCGTATCGTCCGAAAGGCAATCCACCTCATCGAAGAACACGACAAGCGGTTTCCCGGATGCGGCGGCGGCGCCAGACAGAAATTCACGCACGTCATCTGTTCGCGCCGCTTCCGAAGCGGCAAAACTCCTGAACACGGGATTGATTGCGAGCGCAGAACGCATCCGTTCGACGATCAAAGGAATTCCCTCTTTCGGATCCGTGAATCTCTGGACCGTCTCGACCGTGAAATAGAGGGCGTTCATCTTGCCCTGCCCGTTGATTTCCTCGACAAGCGCCATAAGCGCCGTCGTCTTGCCGGACTGCCGCGCGGCGTGCAGCACGAAGTAGCTGCGCTGCTCGACGATACGCCGAATGCCCGGCAACCTTTCGAGCGCCGGTAGCATGTAGTGCTCGTCCGGGAAACACGGCCCCGCAATGTTGAAACATTTATCCATAACGAATATCATACACTATCGGCGCTTTTGGTGTCAAGGAGGTCGCTATGGTTATTGTTCACAAATCGCAATTGATGGAAATGTCCACAAATCATAAATTACAAATCCTCCTTTCGCGGCAAATTCGGCAATCCGCGATTCCAGATCGGCGGGGAGCAACCCCTCTTTTGATTTGTCACTTGTGAACATTTGCGATTTGTGAACAATAAGTGGTGGTTTATTTTGCCGTTTGGCCGCTTCTCACCATAACAGGGCCGATAAGCCCGGAGGGTAATAGCGCGTCTTCTTTGGACCAGTGTTTCCACGTGGTGAAGGTGTGGCGCCCGGTTGGGGATTTCTTGCCCTGTTTCACCCATTCGGGGATTTCTTTAACCCCGTATTCTTTTACGCCTTTGCGCGGCACTCCCTGCCACACGCAGTCTTCTTTGTAAAGGCGGTCATCGCCGATCAGGCGGTTCGCCCAGAGGTTCGTGACCTTGATCTCAAGGTCAATGGCGTCCTTGCCTTTTACGGCCTCGGTGATGTCAAGGCGGAACGGCGGTTTCCACAGTATCGGGAATTTATTGCCGTTCACCGTGACCTCCGCGAAGTTCTTGACAACGCCGAGATCAAGCATCACGCGGTCGCCGGACCCGATAAGCGAACGCAAGGCATCGCCGTCGATGCGTTTCGCGTAGGTGGCGGTTCCTGAGAAATAGCATATCCCTGGATCGGAATGCTCGTCCCACGGGATGAGCGAATCAAAGGTGGTTTTTTCCGGAGCTTCCCATCCCGCCGGGAAGGATACCTGCCAAGGACCGGGAACGACCAGCGCCGCCGCCGGTTGCGCGGAGAGCTTGCTTCTTGTTCCGTTGCTGTCCGTAAGTGTCGCCGTGAGCGGCTGCCAGGCGACAATCTTTCCGTCGCGCCACTCCCAACCGGGCGGCGGTTGCGGGGTTTCCTTGTTGTCAGGAAGTTTGAACCAACCGTGTTCGTTGAAGGTCGAGGTCGTCTCGAACCCGTCGTACACGTAGGTCACGCGCAGCTGCTTGACCGTCTTGAATAGCGGGTCACGCCCGGCCAGACTGTTCTCCGCCTGTACCGCGATTTTGCCGTCTTTCACGGCGGCGGCGATTTTTGCGGTCACGTCGAAAACCGTCGGTTCGGCGGGTGGATTCCAATCGGGGTCGATTATGCCGTACCACGCGCTTTGGAGTTTCGCGCCTTCCGGCAGCTTGTAGGACTTGCCCTCTTTGACGATATCGCGCGTAGCGCGGCCGTTCAGGGTGTATCGAACTTCTAGCGCTTTCACCTTTTGGGCGGCGGGATCTTCGCCCATTACGGAGTTTTTCACTTCGACCGCCACGCCGGGCTTGATACGTCCGGAAACTTCGATGCATTCCGGACGGATGCCGTTAAACACGCCGTATTCCGCCTTCTTGATGGTAAGGGTGTGGGGCTTTTCTGGGAGCGCGGGATCGGGGCGCGCGCTCACCTTGGCGTCAACGGTAACGAAGTGGTTGCCTGCCGCCGGACGACGGAACACCACGAACGAGGATCCGCTCACCGGATAGTCCAGCTTTACAATCGTGCGTCCTTTTTCTTCGCGCCAGACGTTGGCGGCGGCGATTTTGCCCGTTTCCGCGTCCCATATTTCCGGGGTGCGGCCGGTCTGGCGGAAGGAGGCCTCGAAGGTCGCGTTGGTGGCGTTGTCGAGCGCGACGAAATACCAGTCCGTACCATCCGCATGCCGGTGGATCCAGGATGCCGTGGTCTCGCCGGTTGTGAAGTCGGGGGCCACTCCCAGTTTAGCGAGCGCATCGCCGGCGTTGCTTTCAATGACGCCCTTTGCCCATACTTTGGCAACGAGCGCCTTCATATTGGTGTCCGACTGCGGCCAGCCGCGCAATCCGGGCGCGCGCGAAGGACGCGACACGCTGCTAACCTTTGCGCCGGCGTCGAGCAGTTCGCCGATTTTTTTCAGGGCGGCTTCCGACATCGTGTCGGTCTTCGGAAGAACCAGCAATGCGTACGAAACGCCGCCCGGCGTCACCACGCGCCCGTTCTTTACGGTAAGCGCCATTAGCACCTTGGTGGCGCAGTAGTCGTAGTCATAGCCGGCGGGGAGCTTGGTGTCGGTACCGCCCAGCGGAACGGCTTCGCCGCACCAGAACAGAACATCCGCCGCGAAGGTACCCTCCTGAAGCATCCATTGGCAGCGCGTCTGGTAGCGGAACCAGTCGTTGGCGTATTTCCACCACGTTTGGGTGCGGTCGAGGTGCATTCCCCAACGCCCCATCGTCATGCCGGGCAGGTACCTGTCGCCCGGCCAGGGCTGGTGCGTGAAGCGGTGGTAGATGATGCGGTTGATGCCGGCGGCGAACACCTTGTCGCCCTGGCTCTTGATGGTGTAGGGGGTGGTGCGCCAGCGCCCGCCGTTAACGGGATTGGCGGTGAAGGATTCGGTGGCGGCGTAGCGGCGTCCCCACACGTGTGCGATAGTGGCGGCGAGCCGCGAGTTGCCGATACCGCCCACGCCATGCTCTCCGCGCTCGGCGGCCGACCAAAACTCGGCCATGGGGATGTCGATGTCCTGTCCGTACTGGAGATTGTCCGCCGTGCAGTTGCCGTAAGGTTCGATGGAGCAGAGCAGACCGTGCCGGTGGCAAAGTTCCGTGAGCCGTCCGGCGTAGTTTTCCGCGAAGAGGTCGGCCACGACGCGGCGGAAATCCTCAAGGAAACGTTCGGTCTCTTCGACGCTGCCGACGATTCGCCCGGCAAACACCGGGAGATAGTGGACGATGGAGTATCCCATGCGTTTCTCAAAGGTTTTGTCAAAGTTCTGGGTCCAGTTTTGGGTGTTGACCTCGTAGCTATCCACCAGAATGTTGTTGAAGCCGGTCTCGCCGATTTTCCCCGGTTCGATGCCAAGGGTGTTGCAGAGTCTGGTGACATATTGGTCGAAGTGGTAATCCATCGCCTCGGCGGAGAGTTTGTCCACCTCAAGCCCGCGCCCCTTCTCCGACGCGGGGTGGTTGCAACGCCCGTTGCAGATGTAACCGATGCGCAATATCGTCCATTCGCCGGCGGGAACGTCCCATTCGAGCGATCCGTTTGCCTTCATCCGCGTCGTCAGCTCCACCACGGAATCCTTTGCCACGACCGTTTCGGCTGCGGCGGGCTTTTTGTCGCGATCCACCTTGCCGCGTTCGGCGAAGGTTTTTTCCGCGAGATTACTGAGCTTGGCCCCGGGTTTAGGCGTGGGGTAGGCGAGAACCGCGATGTCCTCATAGAAGCCGTTGTCTTTTGTGGTGCGCGGCAGTGTGCCGGTAAAGCGGGACGGCCCTTTGGCGGGGGTTTCGGTGAACACGACGCGTTTCATGCCGTTTTTCGGCGGATTCCACGGGCCGCCGGATGAGGACCACCCGGAGCAGTTGGGAATGCAGATTTCAAGGCCGAGCCTTTTAGCCTCGGAATGGGCGTGACGGAACATGTCGAACCATTCGGGCGAGTTGAATTTAAGCGGCCCGGGCGGGATGGCGCATCCGGCGTCGAACATTTGCACGCCACCGATTCCGGCTTTGGCGAGCGCCTCGAAGTCGCAGGTGATGCCTTCCTTCGTGACGTTGCCGTTCATCATGTGGTACCAAGTGTGAGGCTTTGCGGAGTCGGGCGGCGTCTTAAAACCCTCCTCCAGCGTCAACGCGAAAAGCGGCAATGCCGCTGCGCAGGCAACGGCGCCAAGAACTGCTATCCTAACCTCTTTAGTCATGTGGCTGACCTTTCTTTTGATTTTCGCCGATTCCGGCATTCCCAGACAAAAAATCCATCCCCCGAAACATTACAATGATACCAAAACCCCTTGAGTTGCGCAAGGGGTTTTGGTATTATTGCGGGGTTTTCATAGTTGTTGGGAGGTCGCGTTGCGATGACGGAGTGGATGTTGATGGCCGCGTTTGCGCTGGCGGCGTTTTTTTCGGGCAGAGATGCCGAATCACGGATGATTTGTTTTGTCGCTTGCACAACAGTGGTCGCGGGCCGCGCCGCCACCGTTGGCGGACGCGTGATCGTGGGCCACAACGAGGATGATAACGGGTGTCCAGACGTGCGCCACGGCTACGTGCCGCCGCGCTCATTTGCGCCCGGCGCGGTGATGCCGGCCGAGATCGGCCATGCGTCCGTTCCCCAGGTGGAGCGTACCCTTGGTTTTTATTGGAGCGAATTCAAATACGTGACGAAGGGCGGGTCTTCGTTCTGCGACTCCTTTGTAAACGAAAAAGGGGTGCTGGTGTGTTCGAACAGCGCGCGTACGGAAAACTCATGCGACCCCGGCGAGCTGGTGGACGGAGGCATCGGCTACAATCTTCGCCGGGCGGTTGCGGAACGCGCCGTCAGCGCCAGAAACGCCGTGGAGGTGTTAACCGGGCTAGTTTCCCGTTGGGGGTATGCCTCGCCGGGGCGACTCTACACGGTGGCCGATTCGCGGGAGGCTTGGATTGTGCAGGTGGTTTTTGGCCGCCGAAGCTGGGTGGCGAGACGGGTGCCGGACGATGAGGTGGCGTTGCTGCCGAACTGCTACACCGTGCGCAGGCTGAAGCCTGGCGATGTGTTGCCGCCTGAACTTGAGGGACGGGGAGCCGATTTTGATTTCGCCAGGACTTTTCAGGGCGAGTCGAAGTGGAAGGCGCCGGTAAACCAAGGCCGTTGGCGCAATCTGGTGCGGATATTCGCCGGCGTGGAGTGGCCGGACGATGATTATCCCTTTAGCGTGAAACCCAGGAATAAGGTGGACGAAGCGTTGGTGCGCAAGGCACTGGGCACGCACTTTGAAGGCACGGAGGACGAAGTGCCGGTGGGGGAGGACGGCACGCGCCACGGGGAATCCCGTTTTGCTCCGGTGTGCCGCCGGACCACAGCGGAATCAGCCGTTTACATCTTCGGGGAAAAAACCTGCGATTTGCGCGTGGCGCGTTGCATGGGGCCGCCGTGCCTCGGACGGTACGAGACGGTATTCCCGCTGGCAAACCCGACGGTTGACCCTACAGTAGTGGAACGTCTTGAACGTCATCATCTTCCCGACATATCGGGTTGATTAGGCGTTCCGCCGTTAGCGTATTCGGAATGATGCCGATATCACGCTCTTGTGGGAGCTTGGGCCACCCGGCGCAATTTGGCTAGACCGGTGGCGAGCATTTCGTCAATTGGAAGCTTCCAGTATTCCGGGTTGAACAGTTCCAGCGAGAGCCACGGGTAAACCGCGTTGGTTCGAAAGTGTCCAAAAATCTTCTCCATCGGGGCGATACCGTCACCCGGCCACACCCGGTCGCTGTCCTGGGCTTTTTCCCGCGGCGGATTCTCCGGGTAGTCGTTCATGTGAAACACTTGCGACATAGAAGAGGTGAGGGCCCGCAGATTGTCAAACCCGCTGTTCCCCATGTACATGTGGAAAACATCGGCCAAAACGCAAGCTTTGGGGTGCGAGGCGGCAACCGCTATGTACAGGGCTTGCGCGAGGGTGCTGATATTGGCGGACTTCCCCCAGAACTCGACCTGCGGTATTACCCCGGTCTGGTCTCCCAGTTCCAACACTAGGCGGTAACGTTCGGCGGCGGCGTCCAGCTCCAGTTTCACCTCTTTGTTGTAAACGCCGGCCGGCGGAGCGGCGATCCTCTGTCCGCCGATTTTGGCGACCAACTCCATGTCGCGTTTCATCTGCTCCAAACCCTTGGCGCGTTCCGCCGGATCGTTTACCGCCCATTGGGCGAATCCGATGGCGCTAACCACCTGCAAACCGGAGTCTGAACACATCTTTCGCGCGTCTTCCAGTGCGCCGGTGGTTTTTTCTGCGGCGGCAAGGTCGGACACCCACGGCTCAATTCCCTCAAACCCCGCCCGAATCGCGGCGGAAATCTGCTCTTTGAGCGGCAAACGGTAGCCACGAATGGTGGCGGTGTTGAGCGCAAAGGCGAACGCGCGACTACCGTTGCGTCCGGAGGCTGCCGCGGCAACCGCCGGCATCGCCGCCGATGCGGCGGCGAGCTTGACAAATGAACGGCGGGAGATCATGACTGCCTTTTAAAGCGTTACTTTGGCGGCGTCGGCCCATGGAACCTGCGCCGCGCCGGGACCGTAGGCGATACAGAGCGCGGCGGTCGCGTCGGCGCGAATGTCGGCGAGCAGGTCCTGCTTAAACAGGCCGTTTTCGCGCGCGGCGGCGGCGTCAAACCATACCACCCGTTTGCCTTGGGCGCGGAACGCCGAGTCCAGCGCCATGCGCCATTCGCGCCACGGGAATGTCTCGGGGCCGTCGCAAAGCGCGGTGGCGGCGTCGCCGATGGCGATCATCGCCTCGGTGGCCTTGGCGATGGTGGCATTGTCAGCGGTGCCGGGGATGATTTCGGCCGGATTAACCAGCGTTTGGGATAGCGCCGCGCCGCAAACCGATGCCTGCTCGCCCATTTCGCACTTTTTGATCGCGATGGTACGGGTTACGCGCTTGGCGAGTTCGACCTCGAAGGTCGGGATGAAAAGATCCCATCCCATCGCCAGATTGCCGCCGATCACAAACGCTTCGGTCTGGAATAGCTCCAGCCACGGGGCTACGCACTCGGCCAGGTTGGCGCCGTAGCGGCGATAAATCTCCAGTGCCGCCGGATTGCCCGCCTCAGCGGCGTCCGCCACCTCTTTGCCGCCCGGCACGTCCTCGCCGGTGGCGAGTTTCCACTCTTTGACCAGCCAGCGGGTTGAAAAGTAATCGTCGGCAATCCCGTCCTGATAGGGGATATGCCACAGTTCGCCGTCTTTGGGCACATCGTCGCCGGTGGTTTGGGGGCGGCCGTCACGGATGAATGACGCGCCGAAACCGGTTCCGAGCGTCACCACCACGGCCCGCTTGTACCCCTTAGCCCCGCCGTTGAAATACTCGCCTAGCGCGAAACAGGCGGCGTCGTTGTTAAACACCACCGGCTTGTCGGCGCCGAGGGCATGGCAAAGGTACTGGCGGAAATTCACGCCGAAGAGCTGTTCGTACTTGTTCTGCTGCGGGGTGATCCGGCAGATGCCTTCGGGGTAGTTGAACGGTCCGGGGAAGGCCAGCCCAACCCCGAGGATATTGTCGCGGCCCACGGCGTCGGCGATTTCGCGGATAGCCTGGTCGAACACCTCAAGCACTTTGGTCGGCTCGACATGGGTGTTGAGCGGTTTGCGCAGCGACGTTCCTTCGAGGATTGCGAAGGTTTCCGAATCTACCAGGTTTAGCGTGATGTGGGAACCACCGACATCCACTCCAAGATAATAAGCCATCCTAACTCTCCTTATTGTAGTTTGGCGCGTTGCGCCGGACCGTGTCCTAAACAAAAAAGGGGTCTCGCCGTTATTGGCGAGACCCTTCAAACTCAATCGAACCGATTCAGATAACCGCTCGGAAGCGGCATGGTTCCCTCCCAGGCTGACGGGGCGGACCACGGCATATCCGTTTCCGCCGGGCGGCTGGCCATGCAACCTGCCGCCGCCAGCAACGCTGTACAGGACAGCGCGGCGAGGGCGCGGGCGATGGTCTTAGAAGAAGACCACATCACCCTTCTCCACGGCGGTCTGCTGCCAATCATTCAAGATGTCCGCCACCACGATATTCTTGCCGCGAACCGCCTGGCGCAGTTTAATGCGGGTAACGAACTCGCCGGAAGCGCTCTGGCGGCCCGCACGGCGAATGCTCATTTCCAGCTGCGGCAGCGGATTCTCGCGCTCCGGACCCATCATCTCGGCGATGGCGGCCGGGGAGAACTCGATGATGCAGAACTTCATCTCGTCGTTGGCGGAGATGATCTTGCCCTTGTCGCCGGCCGTCATCTGCGCGGCGGCAACCGCGCCGTCAACATACTGACCAGGACGGTCGTTGGTGCCGTTCAGGCGCTTTTTCATCTCTTCAATCGTCTTCTGGGCGTTCGCCAAATCGTCGGTGAGGGTCAGCTTATCTTCATTCAGCTTCTCGACCTCGTTCTTGGTGTCCGCCAGCTCGGCGGTAAGCTCTTTCTTCTCGTTGTTCAGCTTGGCGATACGGCCTTCGAGGACTTCCTTCTCGTCGTTCAGGCGGACAATGTCAGCCTTGCGCTCGGTCAAGTCCTTCTTAACCAGACGGCCGTCAATCTTCAGCTTGTTGATCTCTTCAACCGCGGTGGTGAAGCGATCGCGCATCTTGTGAAGTTCGCCGCGGGTTTTGTTCAGGTTCGCCTGCTGAGCCTTCGCCCGGTCAAACACCTTGTCCAGCAGCTCGGCCATCGTGCCCTCGCCGGTCGTGGACGGCTTCTGGGTGAGCGAATCCAGAACGTACTTGCCATCGGTGCCGACCTTATAGAAGGTACGGAGCTGGCTGCGGGAGTCGTTGTCACCGATTTCGAACGTGGGCTGATTCTCAGACTCCAACTGAAGCGCGTAACCTTCCAGCGGGGAATCGGTTTCCGGGTTGTCCAGTACCCGGTCTTCCACCGCCGAGACGTCCTGTTTCAGCTCGGGAGCGGTCTGCTCCTCAGCGTTCTTCATCTCAATCGTCTTGGCCAGCTTTACGATACTCTCTTCCAACGCATAGTTGCGCTGCATCAACAGCTCACGCTTGCCGAACAGCAAGTTCGCAAAAACCAAAGCGGCAATACTCAGTGCCAAAATTACAAAAACCAAACCACGTAGTGCATTACCCATCGCAATAACCTCAAATGCTGTTATTCAACACTCCTAGCTACACTCATGTGTACGGGAATAATTTACCCCATTAGCGGTGCAAACTGCAACCTTAAAATGATAAAAAAGTGAAAAAAAATGTTTGAGGCGACTAAATTGCCATTTTTTACCCCAAATCGGTGAAATCGGGCGTGACTTTTGGGCGCAAATCTCACATAATATAAGAGTTCTTTCAGTTTATTAGGAGAAGTGTCCGAATGAAACAGACGAAAACTGTCGGAACCGCTGCCCGGAAAACGCGGATCCGAATCACCGACACCACTTTGCGCGACGCGCACCAGTCGCTTTGGGCGACCCGGTTGCGCACAGACGATATCCTTGCCATTGCCGAGGCGGTTGACCAGGCCGGCTATTATTCGCTGGAGTGCTGGGGCGGGGCGACTTTCGACGTTTGCATGCGTTTCCTGCGCGAGAACCCTTGGGAGCGGCTCCGCAAAATCAAGGCCGTCTGCAAAAACACGCCGCTGCAAATGCTGCTCCGCGGCCAGAACCTGCTGGGGTATAAGCACTATCCCGATGATGTGGTGGAACGCTTCGTCGCTTTGGCCTGCGAAAACGGCATGGACATCTTCCGGGTTTTTGACGCGCTGAACGACCCCCGCAATCTGGAAAAGGCGATTTCGTCGGTCAAGAAATACGGCGGGCACGCCCAGGGCACCATCAGTTACACCACCAGCCCGGTCCATACCGTTGAGAGTTTTGTCCAGCTGGCGAAACAGATGGAGTCGATGGGCATCGACTCGCTGTGTATCAAGGATATGGCGGGCATCATGACTCCCGCCGAGGCGTCCACGCTGGTCGGGGCGCTGGTCAAGTCGATCAAGGTCCCGGTTCAGGTCCATTCCCACATGACCAGCGGCATGGCGGCGGCGATGTATCTCTCGGCGGTAAAGGCCGGCGCCGGCGCGGTTGACACCGCGATTTCCACCATGTCCAGCTTTTCTTCCCAGCCGCCCACCGAGACTATGGCGGCGATTTTCGAGGCCGAGGGATACGACACCAACCTCGACCACGCCAAGCTGGCGGAAATCAACGCCTATTTCAGAGGGCTTAAGAAGGACCGCGCCCCCCGCACCACTGCCACCGAGCCGGTTGACGCCGGGGTGCTGGAGCACAAGATTCCCGGCGGCATGATTTCCAACCTTCGTTCCCAGCTTGACCAGCAGGGGGCGCTGGATCGGTTGCAAGAGGTGATGGACGAGCTTCCCAAGACCCGCGCCGACATGGGATATCCGCCGTTGGTGACCCCAACCAGCCAGATTGTCGGCATCCAGTCGGTGCTGAATGTGCTGCAGGGCCGTTACAAGATGGTTACCCAGGAGACCAAGAATTACGTTAAGGGCCTTTACGGCCGCGCACCGGCTCCGATCAACCCCAAAGTGGCAAAGAAGATCCTTGGCGGCGAAAAGCCGATTACCTGCCGCCCGGCGGATCTGCTGAAACCGGGTTTGGCCGAGGCCGCAAACCAATTGGAACCCAAGCTGGTTCAAAAGGAAGAGGATATCCTTTCTTATTGTCTCTTCCCGGAAGTGGCTCTCGGCTACTTCAAGTGGCGCGCCCAGCCCGAAGGCCAGCGCGACCCGATCCCCGCCGACTTGGAGCGCCAGCCCGCTCCTGCGGGGACCCCTGCTCCCGCGCCGGCTCCGGCGGCTGACGAGTCAACCGAGCGATTCGCCGAGATCGGCCAGTTGGTGGCGGAATTGGCGAGCCGCCTTGGCATGACCGCCGGCTCCGTTCCCGCCGTGCCGTTGCCCAAGAAGTCGGCTCCGGCCCCCGAGGCGGCTCCCGCTCCGGCGGCAGAGAAGCCGGACGAAGTTTCCGGCCCGACCGTCAACGCCCCGTTCAACGGCACTTTCTTCCGTTCCGACGGCCCCGGCAAGCCGGAGTTGGCCCAAGAGGGCGGCGCGGTTAAGGCCGGCGATCCGGTATGCGTGATCGAGGCGATGAAGATGTTCAACCCGATTAAGGCGGACAAGCCGCTGACCGTGGTCAAATTCCTGGTCAAGCACGGCGACAACGTCGCCAAAGGCCAGCCTTTGGCGGTGGTTAAGTACTAATCGGGCTTCGGGGTTGAAGGAGGTGCGTTTTTGGCTCCGAGGTCTTGGATAACCCCGGATTTTGACATAGCCGCCGCAGACCGGCTGGCGGCGGAGCTTGATTTGCCGAAGCCGCTGGCCGGAATATTGGTTAAAAGGGAAATATCCGACCCGGCGGCTGCCAGAAAATTCCTTAACCCCAATTTTCGCGATCTGGTGCCGCCGGACGCCTTGCCCGGCGTCAGCGATGCCGTCCGGTTGATTTGGGACGGCATCCGTTCCAACGCCCACTTCGTGGTGTTTGGCGATTTTGACACCGACGGGGTCTGTTCTACCGCCATTATGGTGCGGATTTTGCGGCTGCTTGGAGCTAGGGCGGACCATTTTCTGCCCCAACGCCAGACCGAAGGGTACGGTCTCACCCCGGCGGCGATTGACCGTTGCCGCGCTGAATGCGGCAATCCCGATTTTTGGATTACCGTCGATTGCGGCATCACCGCCGTGGACGAGGTCGCGGCGTTGAAAAAACTCGGCTGCCGCGTGGTGTTGACCGACCACCACCAGCGTATCGAGCGGTTGCCGGAGCCGGACGCGCTGATCGACCCGACATTGCCCGGAACCCCGGAGCCGTTGCGATATCTTTGCGGGGCGGGGGTGGCGTTCAAACTGGCGCAAGCACTGGTCGAATATGGCCGCACCAACGGTTGGTATTCTGACAACAGAAGTATCGCCAAACGGATAATAGCCGAAGTGGCGGTAGCCACCGTGGCGGACATCGTTCCGCTGGTGGGGGAAAACCGCATTATCGTCTCCAATGTCACCAATCGCTGGGGTTCCTTCCATACCAACGGGCTGGACCGGCTGCTTGCCCACCGGAACAAGGGCGGCGACCCCGATACCGAGACTTTCGGGTTTTTCGTCGGCCCGATGATTAACGCCGCCGGACGGATGGAGTCGGCGGAGATCGCCTATCAACTGCTTTCCACCGACAATCCCGACCTTGCCCAACAGTTGGCGAGGAAGATGGCGGAGCTTAACCGCAGTCGCAAAGAGACCGAGGGCGAGATTTTTGACGCCGCCATGTGCGGTTGCGGTTTGGATGGTTATGCGGAATCCCCGCCGGCCGCCGTGGTTGTCGCCCGGCACGGCTGGCACAAGGGCGTGATCGGGATTGTGGCGGCGCGGTTGTGCGAAAAATTCTGCTGCCCTGCCGCGGTGGCGGTGTTTGATACGCCAGACGAATCTAACGCGGTCGCCCGCGGTTCGGTTCGGGCGGGGGCAGGGTATAATGTGATGGCGGCGCTGTCAGAAACCGCCGACCTGTTGAGCGTGTTCGGCGGCCACGAAAGGGCGGGCGGTTTTACGGTAAAACCCGGGAAATTCCCCGAATTCCGCCAGCGTTTTGAGGCCGTTTGCCAGGCGCAGCGCGCCGTTGCCAGGGGGGAGACCGAGGCATTGGTCGTGGACGGTATCCTAGCGCCTGACCTCCTGACGTTGGAATTTTACCGCGAACAACAGCGGCTCGCGCCGTTCGGTTTCGGCAACCCCAAACCGTGCTGGGCGATCGCAAACGCGAGAATCGACCGGATCAACAAAATCGGCGCAGACGAAAAACACCTCTCGCTCACGGTTGCCGCCGGCAAACATAAGTTTCGCGCCGTCTGGTTCAACCACGGCGAAGATGCGGATAAGTATCGCTGCGGCGATTTGACGGATATCGCGTTTGAATTAGCGATAGACGATTACATGGGTGACCAGTCAATCGAACTGCTGGTAAAAGATATCCTCAGCCATACCGACAAATAGGGACGACCCTATCCGCGGGTTACCAGACTAATCACCGACTCCACGGTCATCGATTCGTCCGCCGCCCGCACAAAACTGAACTTGAACGTCTCACCGCCCGGCGGCACGTCCAGCACCACGTGTTTCGGCTCGTACAGCGTTTCCGGGATATCTTTTATCCAAGCTTTCCCGGCGTCTTCCTCCCGGCGTTCCTTGGTGAACACGCCTGGACACAGCAAACGCGGCTCCGGGTAAAGGTTGCGGTCCGCCAACCGTTCCATCGTGTCGGCGGTCATGTGCAGCTGATCCCACATGCAGGCGACGTAAACCTGCCCTTTTAGCGCTTTTACCAGTTCGGGGAACATCGAGTGGTGGCCGTGGTGGTTGACCTTGACCACGTTTGCCGTGCCGCAGGCTTCGGCCATCAGGTCCTCTACCTGCACTGCAGTTCCGTCCGCCTTTTTAATGCGGTCGGAAAAGTCCCCGGCGGTGTAGAAACGGAATTTCCCGTAGTTGAAGACCATCCCCAGCGACATTCCGTTTTCATTAAGAGCTTTCGGGTGATTGCGCTCGATCAGATCTTTGTACAGGTCTTTCACCGTGCCGTCCGGCAGCATGATTCTGCCATTGGCGCAAAGCGGACGGATACTGAACCCGTCGGTTTTTTCATGCAGCGGATTCAGCTGGTCGGAACCTTTCTCCAACCGGAATTTTTCGACCTTGGAGCCACGCCGGATCATCTCTTGGTAAACTTCCTTGAGGTTGGCGCACATATAGCCGTCGTCATTGTCCAGCTTGACAATCGGGTCGTCATAGGTCGGGTACGCGCGGTCTATCGCCTTGCCGATATCTAGAAAGTCGATTGCCTGCCCCAACCCGGATTTGTAATATTTCCCGTTCTCCGACAATCCCGCGTGGTAGGAACGCGACCCTCCGTGGTCGGAGTGGTAGTGCGAGAGCATGAAGTAATCGACCTTGCGCCCGTTGGGGTTTACCCGGGTTACGTACCGGGAAATCCATTCGCCCGCGTGGCGCGACATATCCGGTAGGATCGGTATTTGCTTTTTCCCGCGCATGTGAGCCGGATGGTCCCCGACATCCAGCAGCAGCGTGGTGCCGTCGGGATAAATCATAAACATCGATTCCGCCACCCCGGTGTAAATGAAATGCACTTGGAAGTGGCCTTTTTCCCATCGTCCCAGCGGTTTGCCGACGGCGGTGTCCGCCTCGCCGGCGGCGAATGCCTTCATGAAATCAGCCAATACCGCGGTTACTGTCGCCGCTACCGAATGTTTGACAAAAGTCCTGCGCCGCATAAATGCCTCCCTTTTCATTTGTTTTTCTTGCTGTCCAGCCGAAAAGCTTTTGGCAGCAATTCACCCAACGTGACTGCCGTCACCCGTCGCCCGGTCAGTCCCGCCACAAAAATTTGCAGTCCGTCTCCCGCGAATTCCGCCATCACCTGCCGGCACGCGCCGCAGGGCATCGCGGGATCGCGCGAGGTTCCTCCGGTTACCGCGATCGCCGCCAGCTCGCGGCAGCCGGAGCTGACGGCCTTAAACATCGCGTTGCGTTCGGCGCACACCGTGAGTCCTGATGACGCGTTTTCCACGTTGCAGCCGGTGAAAATCTGCCCGTCGGATGTCAGCGCCGCCGCCCCCACGGGATACCCGGAGTATGGACAGTAAGCTTGTCCCGCCGCTTCTCGGGCGGCTTTTACCAGCAAATCGACCACCTGTTTAGGTATAACCGGTTCTTGTCGCATCGCATTCCCTTTCTTAATTGCCCGTTTTCGTGAACTTCAGTTCCAGGGCAACCGTCCGCGTTTCCGGCGTTTCCGCCGTCACCGCGTAAATCTCGCCGTTCGATTCCGGTTGTCCCCGCAGCACTGCGCCCGGCACCTGTGCCACTCCCTCGCATGAAAATCCTTTTGGCACCGTGAACCGCAGGGTCAGCGGGAAACCGCCCACCGCCTCTACCTCTGTTGTGAGCTTCCCGTTATCCCAACGGCTGTTTTTCACTTCCACCGCGCCTTGGGTGAGGTGGCGGTCGCTGGTGAGAAACTGCGGCCGACCGGCATCCGGTTGCAACGCCACAAGCCGCACCGAACGCGGCGGCACTTCCAGCTCCAGCCGCGACTGAAGCCGTCCCAGCCATTTGCCTTCCCAAAACTCCCAACCCAGAAAGTTCTTTTTCGGATCCTCGCCGATTTCTCCCCAGTCCACACCTATCCGCTGTGGCTGGTCGCCCCAATTGAACAGCGCCGCCACGTGCCACGAGCCGAACTTGCGCCGCACCGCCAAATCCCATACCGGCAAATGTCCAAACCTTGGGCACAGCGCAACCGGGTGGACGTCGCAGACCGGCAACGACTGTTGCAGCAGCCGGATGCGGTCGGGCGCGAGTTCGCCCAGCTTGTCGCCGGCGAACATCTGTTGGCCGGGCAGCGCCACAACCGTGGTTTCTACCCGCGCCTGTTCGATATCCAGCGCTTGCTGGCTGATCATCATACAGTCGGGATCGGACCAGAAGACCACGTTATGGGCGAAGATCTGGTTGATGGTGCATCGCGCTTGCAGCAGAATGTTCGCCCATTTCACCGGCTGGTTGGGGTGGACGATGTCCGCGCCGGTACGGGAAGCGTCGGCATAGGCCGCTTCCGCCCCGGTGAAATGCCCCTGGCACGCCAGCAGGATCCGATCGGGTCCAATGCCGTCGCGGAAGGCTTTAACGCACAGTTCAAAGGGGTTCGGGCATGACGGGTCGCTGAAACATTTGCGGATTTCCGGGCGTTCGTAAAGATGGGCGCAGTAACCCGGTCCGCGACCGCTCATGCCGTCGATTTTAAAGAACTCGTATCCCCAGTCGTGCGATGCCTTGTCGAAGATGCCACGCAGATGTTCGCGCGCCGCCTTGACCGTCGGGTCGAGCGTGTATTTGCCGTTCCAGCAACCGACCGGGGAACCGTCGCTCCGGTGCAGGAACCAATCCCGGTGCGCCCGGTAAAACCCCTCGTTGCCGGTGCCGAACGGCGCCACCCAAAGACCGGGGCGAAATCCGAGTTTGCGGATTTCTCCCGCCAGCCATTTCATACCTTCAGGAAACTGTTCCGGATGGTGTTCGAGATTCATGTTGTGGAACTTCGAGACCGGCAATTCGCTGGAATTCGCCTGCCAGGACTCGATTGACCAGATTTCCAGCCCGAACGGTTTTAGGAACTTCGCGCCCAACCGCGCCTCGGCAAGGTTTTCTTTTGAGCCGGCTTTGTCGAAGTAGGTGTTCCAGCTCATCCAACCGGTTGGCGGATGCGGGGCGCGGGAACGGTCGATCGGCTTGTAGTACGGAACCCAGCGGTTTTTGTAGTAATCCCGCTCCAGCGCGATGGTAAACTCCGCCTGCGCCGCGTCGTCAATCCGCCCCTCGAATCCGAAGTCCCAGCCGGTGCCGGGATGTGCGGACAACGTTAGCTTTGCGGCGTCCAACCGCAACGCGCAGTCGTTTTCCGGGGAAAACAGCGTGTCGTTTAACAGCGAGTCGGCATCGCCTGCCGCCAATTGCAACACCCGTCCGCCCGGCGATCTGGTGCGGGCGGCAAAGGCGTCGGGGAAAAATTTCGCTGTTCCTTGGAACGACAGCGTTCCGGGGTAGGCAAGCGCGGTACGGTGATACACCAACAGTCGAAGCCGTCCGCCATCGGGTTGGAATGTCACGTACCCCTGCGCGTCGCCGTTGGGGTCAATTAACGCCAGCCGTTGCCTTGCCCCGTCGCGGGGATCCTCAATCTGCCATTTGCGGTCGGCCGGAACCTCGTGTCCCATAGTTTCGGAAGCGTTGGCCTTGGCCGGGCCTAAAAACGACAGCGTTCCGGAAAGTTCGGTCCCCGTGGCGGGGTGGGAGAGTTTGAGGGATTTGGACGAGGGAGAAAAATCCACCCGCCATTCGCCGGCGTCAAAAACGGTGTCACCGTTGACGGCCGCTGCGATCATCAATAACGTAAAAAAAACCATTCCGCGCATTTCCGCCTCTACATTATTATAGGTTAATCCATCGCGCCCGCCTTGGGATCGGGTCCGAAACGGTTAGCTCCGGGAGTACCCTCGCGGATCAGCAGGATGAACAACCAGATTGGTCCGATAATCGGAACCAGGAAAATAAAAAACCACCAACCGCTTTTGTCGTTGTCATGCAACCGGCGTACTGCCACTGCGAGCCTAGGCAAAAGCACTGCCAGCGAGTAGAATGGGGATAAAGATCCGATAAGAATAGATCCGCGCAAGCGGTGGGACACAAAACCGATAGCCACATTGATAATAAAATCAAACAGTATGAAACCCCAATATTCTTTGCGGCGGGCCCGGCCGCTGAAATCCAAGTACTTTGTCGTGACAGCTTGCACAAAATAATCGAACAGATTCATTTACGACCTCCTGATTTCCACCCGTCATATCCCGGCGCGCCATGCGCCATAACCATCAAAACTGCGAATATGGTACAATTTACCGCGAAAACAAGCAAGGCGAAATTTTGAACAACGAATAAGGTCGAAATCGGTCCAAAGGCGGGGTTGACAACCGGTTGCTTCTTTGCTAAACTTTTAATAGTTATTTGTTAAGTGGTTTTGTGTCTTTTTGTGTTTATTCGTCGCAATTGGGAGTGCGCTGACGGTTAAACGATAAACGGCAAAAAACTTTGGGATAGGAAAAGAAGGGAGTTGTCTATGACTGGCTTGAAATGTTTGAGCGGCGTGGTGGCGCTTTTTGCGCTGACGCTTGGCGCGGTGGAGCTTGAGACCGCCGGAGAGTTGCTGGTGGATCTCGACGCATCGACGTTGACGGGGTATGAGGAGGGCAACAATGTGGAACTGTGGCCCAATGCCGGAACCATGCCCGATTTCGCCCATGTCAACACTCACAATCAGAACACGCGGCCGACCTACCGTTTTCGCAACGGCGCGGCGGCGGTGCGCTTCGCGGGTTCGGGCACGGGCAGCATGACGAACGGCGTGCCCACGCCAGATTCGCTCGCGGGCAACAACCCCTGGACGGTCGAGGCCTGGATCGCGCCGACGCAGGACCAGAGCACGCGCTACTTCCTGAGTTTCTCGACGTACTACAAGGTCTCCGACGCCGCAGCCGAGGCGTTGACGCGCGCGGCATTCCGCATCGACAACAGCAACGCCGCCGTGGACCACAACACCTACAACCTCTACTGGGGCCGTAGCAACCAGGGCGAATACCGCCCCCAGCCCAACAACTGGTACCACATCTGTTTGGTCCACGAGGCGTCGGGCTATGAGCGGGTCTACCTGAACGGCTGCCTCACCTCGGTGGGCAACACCATCCTCAACCTGACCAACGAAGATCCGAGCTACATCATCATCTCGGGCATCTATAAAGTCTCCAGCTCGTCCTGGGAACGCCAGCCTTACGCTGACTACGGCCATCTCCGCATCCAGACGGGGGCGCTCACGGCCGCGCAGGTAATCAGTAACTACAACGCAGAGAAGGCGTATTACGGCGTGACTGACACGCCCGACACGCTCTGGACGGACGGCGCGACTTGGTACAACGGCAAGGCGCTCGCGCTTGACGACAACCTTATTATCGAGGGCGACCAGCCGCTCGTGATCGACAACGGCGCAAGCAACGCCGTGCACTTCCTGACGGTGAACGCCTCGAAGAACACCGGCCTGACGATCGACAACGGCAGCACGCTGACAGTCGCTAGCAACAACAGCACCGTCGAGCTTGGCAACAGGGCTGGCGGCACGTTCTCGCTCACTATTCCGAACGGCGAATTTGCGACCGCGGCCAACTCGCTCACGATCGGCGGCCCCTACAACACGGGCGTTGGCGTGGTGGGCGGCCTCGCGGACGCCGTGGGAGCCATTACCATCCGCGGCGGCTCCCTGCGCGTGGGGCAATATCCCGGAAGCTCGGGCGACCTGACCATCAAGACGAACGGTGTCGTGAGTGTCGAGAGCACGTTCCGCATCGCCGACGGCGATGACGCCCAAGGTCTTGTCACGGTCGAACCGGGCGGCGAACTAACCGTTTTTGGCGCCTCGTACATCTGCTCTGGTACGGGAACGGGCGTGCTCGACGTGTATGGCACGTTCACAAGCGGTACGCCCGACACAACGCCGAATATTTATCTCACGGCGAACTCGGCGGCGGGTTCCGGCACGCTCAACCTCCATCCTGGCTCGGTGTTAAACAACTCCATTTTGCGTGTCGAGGGCAACGCCACCACCACG
This sequence comes from Verrucomicrobia bacterium UBA1200, assembly GCA_002309765.1. Classification (GTDB taxonomy): domain Bacteria; phylum Verrucomicrobiota; class Kiritimatiellia; order RFP12; family UBA1067; genus UBA1200. Next base: position 105,089 of record DBXY01000017.1, on the reverse strand, counting down.
ACGGGTACGGTCAACATCGATGACGCGACCATCTGCATCCAGCGCCAGCGCACGTCGCTGGTCGAGCCGCCCGTCATTTTCAACATCAAGAACAGGGTGACGTTCGATGTCCCGGCGGACTTGAGTTCCACAATCCGGACCACCATCCACGATTTGACGGAGGGCGGTGCGGCGGAGATCGTCAAGATTGGCGAAGGCACGCTGATTCTCCTGCCCAACGATACGGAATCGCCGAGTAATCTTTCTTCGACGTTCATTGTCAAAGAGGGCCGTTTGACAATCGGCAGCGCCACCGCGCTGGTCGCAAACAACGCGGCTACGTTCAAACTGGAAGGCGGTGCGGTTAGCGCCGATTACGCGGGCGGAGCGGCAGAGCTTCTGTCTCGCATCGACAAGACTTCCGTGGGCGTATTCGTCCTTCACGGCAACAATGCGGCGGAGTCTCTCAACTTCTCCGAGTATCCCGGGCTTACCATCGTTCCCGACGGCACCTTTACTTATACGGGAACGATAACACCTTACCAGAATAAGTACATCTTCCGCCCCACCAATGGCCTTATGGTCTATGCCGGCAACATCTCCGACAGGGACGGGTTGCCAGCGTCAGTCGAAATCTACGGCGAGACAGATACGGACGGCGTAACGCTCTCCGGTCTCAACGACGGCATGAGCGGCAACATCAGCGTGTACAAAGGCATCCTCGGCATTTCCGGCTCGTCGTATGCGGCGGGCAACCCAGACTTGACGAAGCTTTATTTCGCAGAAGGTACCGCTTTCAAACTTGACGCGCTTGTGGGCGCGACCTTCTTCACTTCGCGGATTGCCGAAGGCTCCAAGCCGGCGACGATTCTGCTCACCGACAACTCCGCGAACTGCAGCGTCGATCTTTCCCGTTTCCCCGGCTGTCGCCTTGGTACCGACAAGACCGGTTCGGTAATGACTCAGACGGGTTCGATTTTCCCGGGCGTCGATAACGTCTTCCTGCTCGGCGGCGGCGCCGTGCCGTATTATCAGACGAGCAATCCGGGCTTCCAGCCCTCCGTTTTGTCGGACAATTCCGCCGGTGCGGCTCGCGTTGAGGTGGGGACGGTCGGTATCGTCAACCTTTCAAATACGGCAAACACCTATTCCGGCGGCACGTCGATTCTCGACGGCGGTACCGTCTTCGTGACGGCGGACGGATTCGGTGCCATCCCGGCGGAGTTCGATGAGGACAACATCTACATCAACGGCGGTATCCTCCGCAACGGTAACACCGTTTTCTCCCTTGCCCCGACGCGCGGCGTTAAGGTCGGTCCGGACGGCGCGATACTCCATCCTTGGGGTACCTACTCAATGGAAATCCCCGGCGGCTTGACTGGCGCCGGACCGGTCCAAATCACCGACGGCGGCTATATCATTCTGTCGGGCGCCAACAACACCTTCCAAGGTCCGGTGACGGTAACCCAAGCCAATCAGGTGTTGACGATCGGTGGCGACGTGAACTTCTCGTGGGCCTCGACGGACGGTATCTCCACTCCCGGCAAGGTGATCCTCAAAAACTCGGGTGACGATACGTTCAATGACGTCATTTCCGGAACGGGCAGCCTAGAGAAGCAGGGCGAAGGGCGTATGACGCTCACTAAATCCCAGACCTATTCGGGTTCGACCTCCGTCGAAGCCGGAACGCTCGTTTTCGCTGACGGTGTTAATCTGGCGAACACGTCAACCTTCCGCAACAACGGTGAGGTCTTCCTCGATTCGTTCGACCTACTGGGTACCGGAGCTATTTCCGGTTCCGGGCGTTTCGTTGTTTCCGGCACGACCGATCTCGACGCGGCCCGCCTTGTCGGCAACCCGGACTTTGAGATCCTGGACGGCGCCTCGCTGGGCATTGATATGCCGGCCTTCAGCGATAAGACCGAAGTGCGTCTCGATGACGGATCGAGCGTAACGCTCGGTAGCGGTATTGTAAACCAGATTGACGGATTCGACCAGTTCTTGCTCAACGGCAGCACGGCGATTTCCGAGGGTAATCTGAAGCTGACTCCGTATGCGACAGCGAATGTGGGGTCGGCGTTCTACTCCCGGCGCGTGCGCGTGACCGATCCTTGGCAGGTAACCTTCTCCTATCAGGCGGGAGAACATGACGATTGGACGACGGATCTGCTCGGTGCCGCGCTCGTCCTGCAGAACGAAGCGGCGGGACCAAACGCGATTGGCAGCGCATCGTCGGGTTCGACTTTGGGGTGCGCCTTTACCAAGTCGATTGGTGTAATCATGCGTGTCGGTATCGAATCCGATACCCGTGACCGTTACGGCTTCAGCAATGCCGGCACGATCTCGGATGACACCTCCTCGCGCTCCAACGCTATCGCGGCCGATGGCGGCAACGTGATCAAGATTACCGTAAGCTATGACGGCGCGGTCCTTAGTGCGTCGTGGGATTGCAACGGTACCGTTCGCCCGACAAGTGGCCCGATGACATGGACGGTTGACCTCAAGTCAATTCTCGGCAGCGAATACGCGTGGATCGGCTTCACGGGTACCACAGGCGCTTCGACCGGATGCGAGCAGACGATCAGCGGCTTCTCGTTCCGCAGCATCGCGGATGGATCAAGCATTCCCGGCATCGGCGAAACGGGCTGGACGCCTACGAAATACGCGCCGACCTACACGACGGTCGATGACAAGCCGGCGTTCCAGTTAACGGCGAATGTGGACTACGCCCGGAGTGCGACCTGGAACTCGACGCGCGTATATGTAAACCGTCCTTTCCGTGCGTCCTTCAAGTATCGCGTAACCCAGCACAGTGCCTCTCCGGCGGACGGCATGGCGATCGTTCTACAGAACTTCTCGTCCAACGCGGCGGACTGCTACGGTCAGACGGGCGGAAAACTCGGCATCGTCTATAACGATGGCTCCGATCGCACGAAGACGGCGGGCTGGGGTATCAACCTCTACCCGAGCCAAAACGACCAGTGCTTCAAGTATGTGTTGGACGGCCTCTTCTCCGGCGATACCGTGCCCCTTACGGCATGGGATCTCGCTAACGGCGAAGACACCGAATTCACGCTGTCGTACGATTTGCGCGAGCTGACGCTGACGGCGACCCGTGGCAATTCCTCCGTTTCCGCCTCGCGCGAAGTCAATTTGGCGGCGGTAATGGGTGACAACACGGCGTGGATCGGCTTCACGGGCGCGACGGGCGGATCGTATGCCTGCCAGATTGTGTACGATTTCTCGTTTGCATACGAGGAGATGGATCTCTCGCGTTATGCCAACCCGTTCGTGGTTGATGGCGCGGTGCAGATGAATCTCGGCATGGGCACGGTAGGTTTCTCCGATTTGATCCTGCAAGATGGCGCAAATCTCTCAATCGCTTCGGCATCCGCCCCGGCGGTTGAACTGGCTGGCACGACGCTTTCGGGCGGAGCGACGGTCTCGTCGGCCGCCGCTGTGCCGATCATTCTCGGGGACACGATTTCGTTCGATTCTTCCACTGGTATTCTCAAGCTGGTGGGCGATGTGCGCGCGAACGGCAAGGTGAAACTGGAGCTCTCGTCCTTCAATGGCACGCGCAACCTCATCGATCTTACGGAGGCGACAACATCGCTTACGGCAGACGACTTCGAGGTGACGGGCGAAATTCCCCCGCTGGTGAATCTTGACATCAAGAACGGAATGGTCCGTATCTGGCGCGATGTCTCGACGATTATGATTCTCCGCTAAGAGGGATTCGGTTTTAAAGCCGGGTGCGGTCTTTTTAGGCCGCCCCGGCTTTTTCTTTTCAGGCGGCAGGCGTGTTCAACAGATGGTTCTGACGCCGTATTGAAGAAACTTGCTGTCACCGGTCACGATCATCAAATCATAGACCAGCGAAGTGGCAATAATAATTCTATCGACAGGGTCTTTTTGAAAGTCGGGAAGCTGGGCGGCACGAATCATGATCTTTCCGGGGGTTTCGCCTTCGTGGCGGCGGTTGTGCCGACTGGTTTCTCCGCCATCGCGGATGTGCGGTTTTTAACCGATATTTTCAGGTGGCACTTGAAAATATCGAGATTCGCCCGAATACCGATGCTTCTTTTTTTGGCTTGCCTTTTGGGGAGGTTTGCGGGTAAAATGGGTTTAGAAAATTAGGAAAGGGGTATGTGAATGGACAAAGGTGGCTGGAAACGGAGTCTGACCACTCTGATTGGCGGGGCGATTGTCGGGTCGCTCTCGTTCGGGGTTTGGCCGGAGATGTGGAAAACGTATGGCATCATGGGCGGTTTCCTGACGGCGACGTTCGTTATCGGGATTTCGTGGTATATGAACCATTGGCTGGGGGTGATTGAGAATCCCGACGGGAAACTTTGGGTTGACCAGGGGTTGCCGATCTTTGGCGCGGGTGTCGCGTGGGGCGTTGTCCGGTTTTGGCCGCTGGACCCCTCGGCCTGCGGCTGGTCGTACTGCTGGGGCGCGCTCGCAAAGATTTGGCCGACGCTGGTGTGCTGCATCATTGGCGGGTCGCTGGCGGGCGTGGCGGCCCATATCGCGAAACAGGTGGTGCCCGCGTGGCGAGATGAGACGAAAGCGTGAGGTACGGGATGACGGAATTTCTTTCAACGTATAGTGAAGTGTGGGGCATGACGCCCGCCTCGGTCATCTCATCGATCTTCGGTGCGTTCATCGCGACTTTCGCGGTGCTGATATGCTGGCCGAAGCTGGTGAAGGATTTTGGGCCAATCGGCGGTTTCATCAGCGCGGCGTTCCTGATCGGGACCTTCTGGCTGCTGAACCACAAATTGCCGGGATTCGGGATCAACCCCGACCAGATCAAGGACGCGGACGGGAATGTCCAGCAGTTCGGCCTGATCAACCAGGCCTTCTACGCGGCGAGCCCGTGGGTCGATATGGGCAGCGCGATCTTCTGCGGTTTCTGGGTACACGGGCTGGTGGGCGCGAAGCGCGGTACGCGCGGCGCGCTGGTGAAGGAGAGTCTGCCGCGCATCTTCTGGGCGCTGCTCGGCGGAATTCTGGGCGGGGTGCTGACCGGCCTGATCGGCTTCTCCGGCGCGAAACTTTTCAACTAGGGGGAAGCCATGCCGTATATTCTGGCGCACGATTTGGGGACGAGCGGGAACAAGGCGACGCTCTACGCCGCCGACGGAACCGCCTGCGGAAGTTTTCTGGCCTCATATGACTCCCATTTCTTCAACGGCTGCTGGGCGGAGCAGGATCCGGAGGATTGGTGGAGGGCGGTGTGCGAATCGACGCGTCTCCTGCTGGAGTGCGCCGCCGTTAAACCGTCCGAGATCGCGGTGGTCGCGCTGAGCGGTCAGATGATGGGCTGCACGCCGGTTGACGCGGCAGGGAACGCGCTCCGGCCCTCGATGCTCTATTGCGACCAACGGGCGACGGCCGAGGCGGACCGGATTCTGGCGCAGATTCCGCAGGCGGACTTCTACCGGATCGTCGGCCACCGGGTCAGCGCGTCGTACTCGCTCGAAAAGCTGATGTGGCTGCGCGAGCACGAGCCGGAGGTCTTCGCCAAGACCGACAAGACCTTCTGCGCCAAGGACTACATCAACTTCCGGCTGACGGGACGCATGGCGACCGACTACTCCGACGCGAGCGGAACCAACGCCTTCGACATCAACACCTTCAAGTGGTCGAAGGAGGTGCTGGCCTGCGCGGAGATCCCGGAATCCCTCTTCCCGGAGGCGTTGCCGTCCACCGCCATTCTTGGCGGGTTGACGGCCGAGGCCGCCGCCGCGACCGGTCTGCTGGAGGGAACGCCGGTGGCGGCGGGCGGGGGCGACGGGAGCGCGGCGGGGGTCGGCGTGGGTTGCGTGCGGCCCGGTTCCGCCTACAACTGCATGGGCTCCTCCAGCTGGATCGGGCTCACGGTGACGAAGCCGGTGGTGGACGCGGAGATGCGGACGATGAACTGGGCGCACTGTGTGCCCGGCTACCTCCACCCGTCGGGCACGATGCAGACCGCCGGATCGAGTTTCAAGTGGCTCGCCGAACAGCTTTGCGCCGAGGAGGCCGCCGAGGCCGAACGGATCGGCGTCTCGAAGTACGCGCTGATTGACGTGAAGGCCGAGGCGGCGCCGGTCGGGGCGAACGGGGTGATTTTCCTACCGTACATGCTGGGGGAGCGGACGCCCTGGTGGAATCCCGACGCGCGCGGGGCCTTTATCGGATTGAACCTCGCGACGAAACGCGCCGATATGCTGCGGGCCGTGCTGGAGGGGGTGGCGATGAACCTGGGGTACATCGTCGATATCTTCCGGAAACATGTTTCGTTCGATGACGGATTGCGGATCATCGGCGGCGGCGCCCAGAGCCGGGTACTGCGGCAGATTCTGGCGGACGCCTGCGGGTGCCCGGTCCACACGCTCCAATCGACGGCCGAGGCGACCTCGATGGGCGCGGCGATCGTCGGCGGCGTGGCCTGCGGGATCTTCCCTAATTTTGATGTCGTGGATGACCTGCTGAAGACCGCCGAGACGGTGCGGCCGGTTCCGGAACATGTTGCGTTTTACCGTGACCGGCAAGCTGTGATCGTGAAGGCTTACCGCGGGCTGGTTGAGGTGTATGGCGAGTTGGCTAAGGGGAAGTGACGAGTGACGAGAGAGAATGAAAAATGAAGAATGAAGAGTGAAGAATGGGATGACGGATGTCGAATGTCGTTCGCTTGTCGCGTGTCCCACTGACAACATTGAAGACTGGCGAATGACGTTCTCTCAACCCTCAACGCTCAACCCTCAACGCTCAACGACAGGTGTTAGTGACAGATGATTGGCAAGAGAAAGGAAAGTGCGATGAAAGCGATGGTGATTCCCCGTCCGGGTATGATGGAGATTCAGGAGGTTCCGACCCCGAAACCTGGTCCGTATCAGGCGTTGGTCAAGACAGAGGTGATGGCGCTTTGCAATTCGACCGACAGCAAGTTGATCGAAGGCCACTTCCCCGGCATGGAGAAGTATCCGATGGCATTGGGCCATGAAGATGCCGGGATCGTGGTGGAAATCGGCGAGAAGGTGACCCAGTTCAAGCCCGGAGACCGGGTGATTGGCGGGATGGTCTCGGACTTCGGCGACACCGGCATCGCATCCGGATGGGGCGGATTCTGCGAGTATGTCATTGTCCACGACCATGATGCGATGGTTCGCGACGGCGTGGCGGACGCGGAACACGGCTGGTTTGACAGCTGCGAGATCCAGCGCGCCGTCCCCGAGGGGATCAGCGCCGATGCGGGCGCACTGCTCTGCACTTGGCGCGAGGTCTACGGCGGGATTGGCGATTTTAGCATCCAACCCAAGGACAAGATTCTGATCTATGGCGCGGGGCCGGTCGGGATGAGCTTTGTGAAGTTCACCAAACTGATGGGTGTGAAGTGGGTGGGGCTGGTCGATCCGCACCCGAACAAGCGCGCGCGGGCACTGGAGATGGGCGCGGACGCCGTCTTTGCGCCGGAGGAGGTGAACTTCCCGGCCTCGACCTTCGATGTGATCGTCGATGCGGTCGGTAGCGAGAAGATCGTCAACGCCGCGATCCCGATGATTAAGCTTGGCGGGACGATCGGCGTCTACGGCGTGATCTCCCAGCCGGTCCTGACGGTCGAGAAGGGGAAGGGTCCCTACAACTTCAACTTAATCATCCACCAGTGGCCGACCCGCTGGCGCGAGCGGCTGGCGATGGAGCCGATCTGCCAGTGGATTAAAGAGGGCAAGTTGAGCGCGGACGAGTTTGTGACCCACCGCTTCAACATCGCCGATCTGGAGAAGGCGCTCGCCGCCGTCAAGTCGGGCGAGGCGCTCAAGGTGCTGATGACGTTCTAGGGAGAGCCAACCATGTATGACGTTGAGACGATAACGCCCGCCGAACTCGCCGGGATGATCGACCACACCTTCCTGAAACCTTTTGGCGGACCGGAGCCGATCGAAAAGCTTTGCGCTGAAGCTCGTGAATACGGCTTCGCGATGGTGGCGATTAACCCGTCTGAGGTGACGCGGTGTGTCGAGCTGCTTAAGGGGACGAAAGTCCGCGTGGGTGCCGCGATTAGCTTCCCGCTCGGCCAGATGACATCCGCCGCAAAGGCGTTCGAGATCCGTGACGCGATCGACAAGGGCGCGGGCGAGATCGACATGGTCCAGAACGTCCGTGCCCTTCAGGCCGGGAATGACGCGCTGGTGTTCGCGGAGCTGAAGGACATGGCGGATGTCTGCCGCGCGCGCGGCGTGATCTCCAAGGTGATCCTAGAGACATGTTACCTCACCGATGAGCAGAAGGTGCGTACCTGCGAGCTGGCGGTGAAGGCGGGGGTCGATTTCGTCAAGACCTCGACCGGGTTCGGAACGGCCGGCGCGACGGCGGCGGATATCGCCCTGATGCGCCGGACGGTCGGCCCCGAGATGGGCGTCAAGGCGGCCGGCGGGATCCGGACGCTGGAATCGGCGTTTGAGATGATTCGCGCGGGTGCCACGCGAATCGGGACCAGTGCCGGCGTGGCGATCGTCGAGGAGCTGAAGCAATTGAGGTGTTAGGTGTCAGGTTTTAGGGATTCGGTGCCGGAAGTCTGGTGCCCGATGTCCGATGTCTTGTGGTTGAGCGCAACGAAGGAGAATTAGAATGAACAGATTCGGCTTGATGATGGGTTTACTGGGGTCCGTCCTGTTGGCGGGGTGTTGTTGTCCGTGTTGCGGCGGGAAGCCGTTCGCCGTTTTTCCGGAGACATGCACGACGCCGGACGGGATGGCGATTGACGCGAAGGGGCGGCTGGTGATCGCCGCGCCGAACTACAACGACACCAAACAGCCGGCCGCGCTTTTCCGGTTGGATGAGCCGGGCGGCACTCCTTACCGCTGGGCGCTGGTTCCGACGCTGGAGAAGACCGGCCTCGCCGCTCCGATGGGCATCTGCTTCGGGCCGGAGGGCGAGCTGTACGTCTGCGACAACCAGGGGTGGTCCGGCACGGAGAAGGGCAAGAACGAGGGCCGTCTGCTGCGCCTGAACTTCAAGGACGACAAGCTGGCGGATTACGTCGTAATCGCGCGCGGGATGGAGCATCCCAACGGTGTCCGCTACCACAACGGCAAACTCTATGTCACCCAGAGCTGCCTCTCCGCCATCAAGGATCCTTCGGGCAAACTGGTGAGCGGCGTCTACCGCTTCAACCCGACCGACAAGGATATCACCGTCAAGAACACGAAAGAGGATCCGCAGCTGATCCTGACCTTCGTCACACAGAACCCGTATTGCCAGTACGGTCTCGACGGAATCGTCTTCGACAGCAAGGGCAACCTCTTCGTCGGCAACTTCGGCGACGGCACGCTCCACCGCGTCACCTTCGACGCCGAGGGCAGGGTCACCTCCAACACCCTCTTTGCGAAGACCGATTTCGATTACGGCGATCCCGCTGCGAAGGGGTTTATCGACCGCGCGGTGAAGACGAAGATGCGGACGACCGACGGTATCTGCGTGGACAGCCGTGACAACATCTATGTCGCCGACTTTTCCAACAACGCCATCGCCAAGGTCACTCCGGAGGGAAAGATCAGTGTCATCCGGCGCGATCCCGACGGCAACGGGCTGAACGGCGGGTTGAACCAGCCGGGCGAGCCGATAATCTGGCATGGCCATCTGGTCATCTCGAACTTCGACGCCGTAGTCTCCCCGGACAAGGTCAACACCAAGACCGACTTCCCCTGTACGCTCAGCAAGATTTCGTGCCGGACGGCCAGGTGATAACCGATGTCGAGTACATGTCGCCGAACTGCCGCCGCGCACTTCCCTTGAGAAGAACGGCATCGTCGACGTATTCTGCAAGACGGGTGACGGGCGCCGGTTCATCCGGCTAGATGTTTCGACGATTATGAATTTTCGCTAAAAGGTATTCGGTCTTAAAGCCGGGCGCGGTCTTTTTAGGCCGTCTCGGCTTTTCTTTTCCGGCGGCTGGCGTTTTCAGCAGATGGTTCTGACGCCGTATTGAAGAAACTTGCCGTCACCGGTCACGATCGTCAAATCATAGACCAGCGAAGTGGCAATGATAATTCTATCGGCAGGGTCTTTGTGAAAATCCGGAAGCTGGGCGGCACGGATCATGATGTCATCCGTTGGCGGAATGACGGCGATTCCGTATTGTTCTTTAAGGTCGGCAATAAAGTTGTCAACGTTGTTAGGGATGATGACTTTGCCATCTTTCATAAGACGTGCGACTTCCCAAACCGATATGGATGAATAATGGAGTACGGAGGCTACGGAAATGCGCCTACGGGCGTCGGCGCTAAGGTCTCCACCGCCCATACCGAGCCAGATTAGTGCGCAGGTGTCGAGCAGATAACGCATCAGGCATTCTCCCACAAAGCGGAGTCGTCGGAAAAGAGATCTCCTTTGATCGCTATCTTCGAGCCATAACCGGACAGCGGGCGTATTTTACGGGTTCGTTCGATCGGGACGAGTTTTGCAATCGGGTGTCCGTATCTCATTATAGTGAACGAGACGAGACCCGATTCCACCTCGGAAAGCATTCCGGAAAAGTTAGCTTTCGCTTCGTTTACGTTCATTACTGTCTGCATGATAGAATCCTCCTTGAAAACGCCATATATTAACATGTGTTGGCATCTTGTGTCAATCATGACTTGTTGGTCAACTTATGTGGTTTGGTTTATTAACATCATTCCATCTAAAATTGTGACAAATGCCCGGATTTAACATCAAAATCGGTAAATATAATTATTGGAAAACCGCGGCGGCACTTGATTTTTTCCGCCAACAAATTGAGGAACAATAATCCAACAAATTACGGAATTGCGGTTGCATCGAAATAAAGAAAAAGTTACAAATCCCGCATGAAACAGTACAAGTTGACGGGGTGGACAGCACTCAGAAGGGCTTTTGCCTATCTTGATGCAGTCGTTAAACGTGACATTTCGCGGGTGGACGGTGTGGAGAGGAATGAAAGCCGGGCCAGACGGCTCATGCGCTCCTGTGCACGGCTTCAGGCAACGCAATCGGCGGTTTCGGTTATTAAGGCCGACTTGGTGGCGAACGAAGCTGCGCCGATTTCGGTTGACACGGTATCTTCGTACATTAATGCGTTGAAACGGCTGTTTGCGATCGAGGATACGTCGGCGTGGCGTCCTAATTTAAGATGCAAGACGCCAATCAGGACGGGAGATATCTAGGTGTTGGAATCGGAAAAGTGGCATGTGGGGTTATCTAACATCCAGCAACGACACGGCGAACGGCGCGTTCGCCGTGCAATCGTTCCGTTCTCCCGGCTCCTCGGATTGGGGCATTGAGCGACCATATTTTTTTTACATTTTATAATTGACAAGGAGGGGGGGGGGTATAATATAAGTTATTTGTTAAGGGGTACTGGCGGAAGTTGCAGCTGTTTCCCCAAGAAGCGGCAATGCAAAACGTAAAAAGGACAAGACAAAATGAGCATGAGCAAACTGATTGCATTCGTGGCGGCAATCTGCGTAGCGACGGCGCCTTTGCAGTCGTATGCAGCGGTGAACATCACCGAGGATGTCACGTTGACGGAAGACGCCGACTGGACGTCTGAAGGCACTGTGACGATTGCGGAGGGCGTGACGATGGATCTCAACGGCCATTCGCTGACCGTAGTCGGCCTTTCCGGCGCCGGCAGAATCATCGACAGCAAATACTCAGGCGGCTATACCCGGCTTGCGTACATCCAGTCCACGGGCAGCCAGTATATCGACACCGGATACATTCACGACACGACCACCAAGGTTGACCTGAGAATCTCGTTCACGTCTGTCGGCGAGCAGTGGCAGAGCTTTTACGGAGCCAGAAACACCAAGGCCGACACGGCAAAAGGTTTCTCGATGTGGCTGAACTACGCCAAGTTCCGCCGGGCATTCGGCGCGGCGGCGGCGAACATCGATTCGCTTACGGTGGATACGACGACAATCTACGATCTGCATCTCGACAAAGGCGGCGAAAGCACGGTCACGCCTGGGGAGGGCGAGCCCGTCAGCCTTGGCACCGCCACTGCGGGCGACGCGCTCACGTGGACGGATTTTCTGTTCGCCATCAATCAGGACGCTGGCGCCAACGGAAAGGCGCCGGCCTTTATCTCCCGCGCGAAGATCTATTTCTGCAGAATCTACTCCGGCGACACGCTTGTGCGCGACATGGTGCCGGTGCGGCGCGATGCCGACGGCGCCCTCGGAATGCTGGATCTCGCGAACGACGCCACGTTCTACCCCAACATGGGCTCGGGGACTTTTGTCGCGGGAGCGGATGCGGACGAATCGGGCCATCTGCGGCTCGCCACATCGGAAGACGCATCGTACGACCTCGCGTCCCTTTCCGTCTCCGCCAAATGCGTCGTGGTGGGCGGCGTGGTTGCGAAGGACACCGACTGGAGCGCGCTGCCGCTCCTAATCGTCGAGGCCGGCACTGTTCTCGACCTTGCCGGATACGACCTCCGCGTTCCGGCGCTCGTCGGCGACGGCACGATCACGGACAATTTCGGCACGGCGTTTTCGGGATACGAACGCTATGACTACCTACAGGCCACGCAGGACGGCGCGGCCCAATCGGCCAATGGAGGAAACAAGACTCAGTACATCGACACCGGCTACCGCCACAACGCGAAGACTGAAGTTGACGTGCGCGTGGCTTATACGAGTCCCGGCAGCTATCAGGTCGTTTACGGCGCCAGAAACACCAACAATAACGCCACACAGTTCGGCGTATGGCTGAATGGTTCCAAATTCATGAACAAGACGTGCCAGAACCAGGCAGGAACTTCTTCCTACAATGTGACGGCCAACAGAGTCTACGACATACATATATCGAAAAGCGGCGCGAACACGGTGACATCCCCTGAAGACGCCTCTATAAACTACGATCTCGCAAACGGCAATAGAACCGACGGCAACAACACCTCGGGAAACGATTTTCTTTTCGCTATAAACCAGTCGGACAGTTCCGCTACGGGGGGGTGGCCGTGCAAGTGCAAGGTGTGGTTCTGCAAGATATACGACGCCGGAAAGCTCGTGCGCAACTTCGTGCCCGTGCGCAGGAAGATCGACGGCAGGCCGGGCATGCTCGATCTGGTAGAGGGCGGATTCTATGTCAAGGCGAATGCCGGTTCCGCTGAGTTCGACACGCCGGAAGAGCCGCTCACGCCGGTCGTAGGCGGCAGGCTGCACATCGTGGTGGCGGACGGCGAGACCGCGTTCTGCGCCGTCGCTCTTACGGGCGGATTGAAACTCGTGAAGGAAGGCGCTGGAACGCTCGTGATGGCGAAGGCGCTTCAGGGCTACGCTGGCGGAACGGTGATCGAGGGAGGCATTCTCAAGGCAGGCGCCGGTGCGCGTCCATGCGGCGCGGATGGCGCGGGAATCGAGTCGTCTGCTGCCGGCGCGGTCGATTTCAACGGCAACGCCAATATGCAGGCCTACATCTACGATTTCGCGGAGGGCGCGAAGGCCTTGAACACCGGTGCCGGCATTGCAAGCGGAACGTTTTCGTTCCTCAATGCCTACACGCCCGTTGCAACGGGCGCGTACGGATGCACCCTCTCCGGCGAGTCCACGCTCTGCCTCGTGGACTGGAACGGCGAGTGGCCGATCGCCAACGTGTCGTTCGCAGCCGACGCGGCGGTCCGCGTGAACTTCGCCGGCCGGCAGGATCGCTATGCGCTTGCGGGGGCGGGCACGCTTCTTGTGACATGGGCCGAAGCTTTGGAGAACGTCGCCTTCACTCTCGACGACGACACCAGGCGCAGAGGATTCCTCATTCGCGCGGATGAGACCGGCCTGAAGCTGTTCTATGTGGGCGGCACAACCGTTCTGTTCAGATAGTTGCCAACCGCCTTCGCCGAGGCTATGGCGGTCATGATGTGGAACTGTTGCCAGTTCTAATCAAGATTTTTTTCGACGATTCGCAACCGTTGTACGGACGGAACACCGGAACTTTGATGCTCAAGCCTTTCGGGCCGGCTCTTTTGAAGGAGATACTGTGCTTTTTGTAACTTGTATTGACGGTCAAGAAACGGTATAATGCACTCATTCAGTTGAGGAGTATTTTCAAAAGAGGTGTTTATGAGAAATCGCATCCGTTTTTAACCGATATTTTCAAGTGCCACTTGAAAATATCGGGATATACGAAGTTCTCACAGTTAAGAGGATTACGCATGTGCCTAATACGTTCAACAGCCCAAGAAAGGAAAAGTCCATGGCGACAGGGAAAGCACTCTACAAGACCAAAGAATTGAAGACATTGGTAATGTCCGCCGTCTTTGCGGCGGCAACGGCGGTATCAGCCGCAGAGCCGGTGAAGGTGGGCAATCCGGGGTTCCCGTACAGCGTACCGGGGTCGTTCCTGACCGTGGGCCGCCATGAGAAGGGAAAGTACATGTTCAAGACGTATCCCGGACTCTGGATCCGCAATGTCAGCACCGCCTGGCGCGAGGACGTGTGCCGCCTCGTGCCGTCGGTGGACGGCAAGGATGTTGAGGTTACGGAGTGCGTGATGCGCGACGGCTGGCTGGAGGCGCGGACGGCGAAGGGGGCGATCGAATTCGCCTATGCGCGTCCCGATGTGGTGCTGGTACGTTCGAAGTCCCCGGAGATGCACATCCGTTTCGAGTACCAGTTTCCGCGCCAGAAGTACGACTTCCCGTCCACTTTCGGGCGTACCATCGACTATATGCACTTCAATGCGGACCGCATTTTGATGGACACCCGTACCGGAGTGCGCGATCCCGATCAGGGTAACACCGTGCGCGTGCATCCGTCGAAGGACGGCATCGAAGTGGCGCTTCTGGACATCCATACCGGAGACTGGGACGGCGCAGAAGTTAAGGGGACGTTCGAAGCGGCGGTAGTTACCCAGAAGGCGAGTTTCGAAAAGATGTACGCCTCGCTGCCTTCGGTGCCGGAGGAATTCGAGTGGGCGCGGCACGAGGCGGCGGTGCTGTTTTGGACTACCATCGCGGGTCCGCGAGGAATGTTCAAGCGCCCCATGATGCTGATGAGCAACAACTGGATGAACAAGACCTGGAGCTGGGACCATGCGATCAATTCGCTCAGTCTCGGCTACCGCGACCAAGATGCCGCATGGGAGCAGTTCCGCTGCATGTTCGACTTTATGTCTCCCGAAGGCATGATGCCCGACATGGTCTCCGACGAGCAGATTTTTTGGCTTGCGGTCAAGCCGCCGGTCCACGGATGGATCTTCTCAAAGTTGCGCGCCATGAAGGAGTTTCCGAAGGACCGACTTGAGACCGCCTACGCACTGATCGGCAAGTGGACGGAGTGGTGGCTAACCTGCCGCGATTTCGACCGCAACGGCCTTGCAGAGTATCTTGACGGCTGCGATTCGGGGTGGGACAACTCCACCGCGATTTGCATGAATCGTCCTCCGCTCGAAACGCCCGACCTGCAGGCGTTCCTGATTCTCCAGATGGAGTGCCTTGCCGATATCGCGAAGACGATCGGCAAGGACGGGGAAGCTTCGCAGTGGACCGCGCGTTCGCGGAAAATGCTCGACGCGACGGTGAAGACACTCTTCGACGAGGATGGTGCGCCGCGTGTGCGGCGGCTGCGCGACGGCGGTTTCGACCGCGATTCGCTATCGCTCGTCACCCGTTTGCCGCTCATCCTCGGCAAGCGTCTGCCCGAGAAATGCCGTGCGAGGATGATAGCCGACATCAAGGAGAAGGGTTTCATCACCGAGTGGGGACTCGCTTCGGAGTCAGTGAACAGCAAGCACTACCACCCCGACGGGTATTGGAAAGGCCCGATCTGGGGACCGTCCACCCTCATCGCGGTGGAAGGGCTTCGCGCCTGCGGCGAGGACGCGCTTGCGGACGAGATTTCGCTCAAGTTTTGCAAGCTCATAATGAAGTCCGGCTTCTCAGAAAACTTCGACGCAAAGACCGGCGAGGCCCGCCGCGATCCGGCCT
Organism: Verrucomicrobia bacterium UBA1200; assembly: GCA_002309765.1. Taxonomy (GTDB): domain Bacteria; phylum Verrucomicrobiota; class Kiritimatiellia; order RFP12; family UBA1067; genus UBA1200. The sequence goes on along the minus strand of DBXY01000017.1, from coordinate 89,167 downwards.
ACACGTGGACGGCATCGGCGTTTCTGGTCCTCGCGCATGAACTTTCATCCGGAGGTCGGTGAAGTCTGAGCCCGGGGCAATGGAGATGATTGACGCGAGTCGATTTTGATTGGCCAAAATTTCGCCTTGCGCCGGGGCTTAATTTATGGCATACTCATCCAACGATAGAGATCAAAATCAATCGAAAGGAATGAACATGAAAACATCTCCCATGCTTCTCGTTCTTACGGCCGCGCTCCTATGCGGCGCACAGTTGGTTTCCGCGCAGGAGAAACCCAATGAGAAATACCGTCCGAAACTCTTCGCGATGTTCGGCGACAACCTGCATGTGCTGGACGGCTTGACCCAGCATAAAAACGGTGACATCTACATGTCAGTTCCGAACTACATCGACAAGCGCTATGCGCCGGTGATCATGAAGCGGACCGCGAAGGGCGAGTGGTCGATTTTCGTTCAGGCGCTTCTGAATGAGAAAACCGGGCGGGCAGGCCCGATGGGCATTGAACTGGGGCCGGACGGCAATCTCTACTATTGCGACAACCAGTACTTCTTCGACAAGGATTACCAGTCGCGGATATTGCGCGTTGTGATTGGTCCTAACGGTCAACCCGTGAGGATCGAGCCGGTCATCGAGCGGATCAAATTGGCGAACGCAATCCGTTTCTACAAGGACGAGCTGATTTTTTCCGATACCCAGTCCGATTTGCCCAACGCGAACCACGGCGCGGTTTACCGCGTGCCGATGAGCGCGTTTTCGGAGAAGCCCGTTCAGTTGCTAAACAAGGATCAGATGGAGAAAGATCCCTATTTCCTCGGCAAGACCGATACCGTGCTGCTTCCGGTCCGTAATGACAATTCCGGCGCGGACGGCGTTTGCCTCGACAAGGACGGCAACATCTATACCGGCACGTTCGGCGACGGGCATTTCTACACGATGAAGCGTAATGCGGACGGCACGTATGGCAAGCCGGAGCTGCTATTCTACGATCCGAATGTGTGGCCGTGCTGCGACGGCATTTGCTACTACGCGAAGAAGAATTGGGTCATCATGACCGATTCCGCCATGAACGCGGTCCGCTATTGGGATATCGACGCCAAGAAGCTGGGCCTAATCTGGCAGAACGGTGATACCGACGGCGCGGACGGTCTGCTGGACCAACCCTGCGAGCCGATGGTCTGGAAAGGCAAGCTCTTAATCGTCAACTTCGACTGGACCTTCCCCGGACTGATGAACACCAGCAACGACAAAGCCAACACCATTAGCGTGATTAACCTGTAACCGATGTCGTAAGGCACCTTGTTTTTTGTGGAATGCATCTGAACTGCGCGGCTCACCCGGAGGGTTCGCCCCACCTGAAGGTTCGCCAAATGGTAGGGCGAGCCGTCCTCGGCGAGTCGCATATTGAATGCCGTTTGAGCTTTGCGTACAGAAGTTGGCTGTGGGGAGTTCCATGATGAATCGGATGGGATATGGCTGGATGGCGGTCATCCTCCTGGCGGGGATGACGGCGCGTGGCGTTGAGTTCAGGAAACTTTCGGTTGATGAATACCGCGACAAGATGAAGGGCGGGTGGATCGGCCAGATCGCTGGTGTCTGCTGGGGCGCACCGACCGAGTTCAAATGGAACGATGCCATCATTCCGTCTGACAAGGTGCCGGTCTGGCGGCCCGAGATGATTAACGATGCGTTCGGGCAGGATGACTTGTACGTCGAGATGACTTTCCTTCGCACGTTGGAGGAGTACGGGCTGGATGTCGATATCCGCCAGGCGGGACTCGATTTCGCCAACAGCGAATATGCGCTTTGGTGCGCGAATGCGGCGGGACGCAAGAACCTTCGTCGGGGGATTGCCCCGCCGGACTCTTCCCATCCCGCTTTCAACGCCTGCCCAAACGACATCGATTATCAAATCGAAGCCGATTTCGCGGGGCTCATTTCGCCCGGTATGCCCAATTCGGTTATCCGGCTGGGGAATCTGTTCGGGCGTTTGATGAATTATGGCGACGGGGTGTATGGCGGCCAGTTCATGGGCGGTATGTACGCCGAAGCCTTTTTTACGCAGGATCGGGAGGCTATTGTCCGTGCGGGACTTGCCTGTATTCCGGCGGAAAGCCAATATGCCGAGATGGTTCGTGACCTGCTCCTTTGGCATCGTGAGCAACCTCAGGATTGGCAAAAGTGCTGGCAGAAGTGTATTGAAAAGTACCGGAAGAACCCCGCCTATCAGAAATGCTCCAACGGCGGGATCGATGTGAAGATCAACGGGGCGATGGTTCTGCTCGGATTCCTCTACGGCGAGGGGGATTTGGATAAGACCATCACGATCGCTATGCGCGGCGGGTTCGATTCCGACTGTAACCCCTCCAGCGCGGCGGGACCGCTGTTCGCTTCAATCGGATTTTCTCGTCTCCCCGCCCGTTTTACTGAGAAGCTGGATTTGAAACGGAAGTTCTCCTTTACCGCCTACTCGGTGCCGGAACTGATGGCGGTCTGCGAGAAGCTCACCCGCCAGATTCTCCTGCAGCAAGGGGGAAAGATTGAGACCGGGGATGACGGTAAAGAGTATTTTCTGATTCCCTCCCAAGCTGCGCGTCCCGACGCGCTTGCCCTCAGCTGGGAACCCGGTCCGATCGCCAACTCCGTCTTCACGCCGGAAGAGAAGGCAAAATTGAAATTCCCGATCAACGGACCGAATCCCCGGGGCTTCGACGATCCCGATCCTACGCGGCGCGTGCAGAAGGTTTTGGACCACTTCTATCCCGGATGGGTGACTGGCCCCAATGCGCCGGATATGAATCCGGGGTATCGGGAAGAAGTCGTAAACGAGACGGGGGTGTTCCTGACCCATCCGCCGAAGAAAGACGAGCCGGCGGTTCTTTCCCGGAAGGTGAAACTTTCCGAACACCCGACACTGTCTTTCCGCGTCTCCAACACGACGGGAGATTTCCGGTTGCTTGTGAAGGTCGACGACGTGACGATCTTGGCGACCGATATCGGCGGGAAAGGCGACAGGAATTTCCGGACGTTCGAGATTAATCTCGCGCCATGGGCAGGCCGGGAGGTGACCATCGAATTGCTCAATCAGCCTACCGGTTGGTTTTGCGAGGCTGCCCAGTGGTCGGCACTGAAGGTCGAATAGCGACACTCAAAACGTCATGCGTTTCGTTAAGCCTATCGGATGGATACTCCTTTATCTATCTAACGCGCTTCACGCGGAAGAAGGCGGCCGAAACGCCGGAAAGCGGCTTGAACGTGACTTGCGATGACGTTACCAACGTGTTCGGCACCTCACTCCAGGGGCCGTAGGGCGTCGGCGCGGTTTCGACGATGTACGCCGCTCCGGTCTGCGTTTCCCACGCAAGGCTCAAAAGCCCGTTTACCGACGTGAACGCGGAAATGTGTAGCGTCCCCGCCGGCGTGACGGTAAAGACGAGCGTAACGGCGTCGACGCACGTCTCGCCTTGAAACGCGCAGAGAACCGCCGACGCTGAACCGGCTATGCCGCCTTCAAAGGAGACGACACCCGAAAGGGGATCGACCCGAAGTCCCTCGGCAAGTCCTTGGCCCGTCTCCGCCGGCACGAGTGCCCACGTCACACCGTCGAGCGTGTTGGTGAGCGAGCAGGTTCCGCCCTCCTCCAGCCGGAGGACGGCCGGCGAAGCGACAAGCGCCTGGGTGAAACGCGGTGGGCGGTTCGGCAGACCCGGCGTGGGAATCGGGAGAACCGTCCAGCCGCCAGTCCCGTGCGGCCAACGGCCGAATGCGTTCGTCTTGGCGATCTCCCGCGTGTAGGCGACCGAGTCGACAAGCGTCAGATCGGCATCGAAGAGATAGATTTGATCGCCGGACTTCCCAAGTCCGAACGGCGCTTGGGGGTTCTCCCGGTCGAAGGGCTCCCCGGCGGCGGCCGAGCCAGTCCACACGCGCATCACCTCGCCCGGATCAAGCGTAACGCCGGAGGGGAATGTCAGCGCCTTCGACGCCTTCGTCGAGGGCACGGGCGGATTCTCGCTCTTGAGCGTATCCGTCACGATCCAGCCCTCGAGATCGACCGCCTCCAGACCGACGTTCGCCAGTTCGAACCAGTCGTCCTTCTCGCCGGTGGCGGGATTCTCGAAAAGCCCGTTCTGCGACATAAGCTCGTTCAGCACCACGCGCCGGTCGGGGGGATCGCTGCGGTTGGCCGCGCCGGGTGTCTCGGGATTGAGAAGGCGCGTCTCGTCGGTGCCGTCAGGGAAACGGCCGAAAACGGCTTCGGCGTTCAGATTGGCGCAAAGAAGGAGATCGACAACCGCGCCGTCTTTCAGGAGGCGGAGTTCACCTTCGCCCCGCGCGAACGGAACCGAACGGAACGCGCCCGGAGCCAGGTTGCCGTCAAGGGGGAGAAGCGTCTCGCCCTGCGCAAGCGTCCAGCCCGAGAGAGAGACGGAGGTCGTATCAGCATTGTAGAGTTCGGTCTGCACCGGGCCGACTTCGTTCAGATAAACGCGCGGAACGGCCATCGGGGCGGTGAAATCATCCGGCACGCCCGGCGTCCCCGCCGGCGGAACGACATTTGTGACGGAAAGAAGCCCATACCAGGAGAGATCCGAACTCGACCCGCCGTTCTGATGGACCTCCACCGCCAGCACATTCTCGCCCAGGCGCAGCCCCTCCGCCTCAAGCGCGAACGGCCCCTCGAAGACCCCTTCCGCGCCCTGCGCGTCCCGGGCCACCGTGGAATCGGCCACAACGCCGTCGGGCATCAGCGAGGAACGCGCCATTTCCCTGCCGTTGAGATAGATGACGGCGCCGTCATCGACGAAATAAGAGAGGAGTAGCCGCGCCTCGTTGATCGGCACGGAATTCGTGAAGGTCGCGCGGAAATAGTAGGTGATGCGCCCGGAGGTCATCGGGAAATCCGTGCGAATCGGTATAGCCCAGTTCTTGCTGTCCCTATCATGCCCCAGCGGACCCATGCCCGTCGGCCAGGCCGAGTCGTTGAATTCCGGCGTTGTCCACTCCGCGCCGGGGAAGCCCCCCGTCCAGTAGCGCCAGCCGTGGTCGAGTCCGATAAGGGATTTTGCCGGTTCCGGCTCGCGCACGATGACGATGCGGTTCGTCCAATTCGCGGGCGCGTTGTTCTCGGCGCGCGCGTCGAGCAAGACGAAGGGTTCGTCGGCCGCCGCCGCGGGCCACCCTGTTCCGCCCCACGCCACGCGGTCGATGACAGGGTCGGCAAGTTCCCCTCCTTTCGCCGGCCGCCGGAGGCGCAGCTCACCCGCCGTCGGCAAAGCCGAAGTGAAGATGGCCGCCGGCGTCACCGCATGGCCGAAAACCTCAGCGAAGACGGCCGGATTCTCGGCGACGACAAGGCATGCGCCCGGCGCAAGAATCGTTCCCGGCGGGAAGAGCGCTTCGGCGTCGCCTTCAAGATACCAGCCTCCGAGATCGCACGAAACAGACGCGGAGAGGTTGCGCAGTTCAACATAGCCGCCGCCCGCGCGGGACGGCCGCGAGAGGATCTCCGAGAAGACAACCAACCCGTCCGCCTCCTCGCCGACAGGTGCCGTCGTGACAACCTCGGCCGACGCGCGGCCCAGTTCCGCGCCGTCCTCGCCGCGCGCCACAAGCGTGAGCGCCGTGCGGGGTACCTTCAGGTGCAGTTGCGCGACCCAATTCGTCGGCGTGGTCCATGCGAGCGCAAGGGGTGCGCCGTCAAAGACGATCTCCGTTACCAGAAACGGCGCGACGCCTTCGAGCGTGCAGACGCTTGAGGCGATCGTCGTTGTCGAACCCGGCTGCGGCGACACGAGACGAAACGCCGCCGCGTCGACCGCCGCGCGCTGTGACGCCACGCTATCGTAGCGGGCCGTGATGTTGGTAAAGCGGTTTGTTATATTGCCGGCGCTGATGCCGTCCGCGCGCAGTGCCAGATTCTTCGCCTCGGCCTCGGCGCGTTCCTCCGAACCGGGCGCGGCGGCCTCAAGGAGCTTGATCACTTTGCGCCACCACCAGCGGGAGACATCGGGCCGCCGCAGGAACGCGCGGAACACGGGATCGCGTATGTCGCTTGCGGAAATGCGTTGCGGGTCGATCACGCGGCTTGACTGGTCGGCGTCAAGACCGATATCCATATCCCATCCCACGAGGCCCCATCCCGCCTCGCCTTTGTAGAGGTACATGTTCTTGCCGCGCTGAAACCCGTACGTATCCCAGTTTCCGACGAAATGGTTGACGGCCGGCACGCCAAGGAAAGCATCCAGATCGACCACCTGCCTCACGGTGTCGAGAGAGGGCGAAGGCGCGTTGAGTACATCGACTAGTTTCCAGAATTCGGTGTAGTCGCTCGGTTCGAAATTCTTGTAAGAGCGCCGCTGCCAGTGCCAGCGGTAACGCGCCGTCCTGTAGCACACCGCGCCCGTCTCGTCCGTCGTCCGGAAGGCTTCGAGCGTAGCGCCCGGCTGGAGATGCGTGGTGAAATCATACGACTTCGAAAACTTCGCGTAGCTGTCGATGTCGTATTCGTACCACTCGTTGATCTTCATGAGCTGGCCTGACTTGTCATCGGGATACCAGTGCTTTAGCATGTCGCCGCCCGGTTTTTCGGTGTCTTCGACAATGCCCCGGCCCGACTGGACTTTGCCGTTGGCGACGAGGCGCACGTAACGGCGGTAGAGGCTCGGCAGGCCCAATTTGCGCAGAAGCGAATAGTTGAACTGCTCCATCACCTCGGAGCTTTCATAGATGGTGCACAATATGGCGCCGTCATCCCCGAGCAGGAGATCATCCTTGGGGAAGTCCATAATGTAATCGATGTCGCCGCTGAACGGCTTGCTGTAACTTTGCATGTGGAGCGGGGAACCGCCGTAGACCATGCCGGCCCGCTGGATGATGCGCTCGCCGTTTCCGTAGACGAACGTAAAAGGATTGGGCTTGTTGTTGTCGTTGTTTTGCGCCGTCCAGGCGGCGATGGCGCGCTTGGTCATCCACACGCGGTAGGTGCCGAACGCTTTCTCAATGGTACTCTCGCCCCAGCGCACGAGACAGTCGCGCCCTTCCGGGAAGACGGCCGCGCGCGGATACTCGTTCGCGCCGACGGCGACGACATGGTAGGCCGCAAGCGTACCCGAAGGGAACGATCCGCTGATAATCCCGCGGTACCATCCTCCCGATGACGGCAACATCGTCACGCGGTTCGTCGAAAGGCTATCGTCGAACGCCCATTCGAGCGTGACGGACGTGAGACCGTCGGGAGCGTTGATGCGCGCCCAAACCTGCACCATCTCATCCGCACGGGGCATCGCCGGCAGATGGAAACACTCCGTCACGTCCGGCACCGCCGTACCCGCGCGCGAGTTACGCTTGCCGGGCGAACCGAGCGCGAAGGTGGTAAGGGTTGTGCCGGATGCCTCGATCCAGTTGCCGCGCACGCGCAGCAGCGCATCGGGCGAACCGGCGAGCCACTTCACGCGCATCGACACCGTCGCGTGCCCGTTCGTTGGCATCTGCTCTTCAAAAAGCCCGCGCACGCCGTTGCCCCCAGTGTGGAGGCGTCCGCTCGCCCGCAAGTGGAGAACCCGCGCGCCATTGTCGGTGTCACTGCAGGTCTCGATTCGCGAATCCTGATGCGTGCCGACCCACGACCAAGAGGAGTTCGGCTCTTCGAACGAGGGATTAAGCACGTAGTTCGCGCCCCCCTCCATCGCGACGTGCACGGAATCGACCAGGCATTCGCCCTCTCCGTAGAGGCCGATCTCCACGCGAAGCGGCTCGCCGTAGCCCTTCCCGGTCGATCCCAGTTCGAACGGGCGCCCGTATTCGAGCGGCCCCGTGAACGAGATCGTTTTCCAATCCGACTTGCCGCTCTCGTCGCTGTCGGCCCATGCGGCGGCGAGACGCGCGTCGGCGCGCGGATCGACACGCTCAAGCGAACTGCCGCCGCCATCGGCCCAATGGCCCCAAAGCCCCCCGTCGCAATAGGTCACCTCTTCAAGAACGACATTCTTCAGGACCGGCTCGTCCGTCTCGGCATCCCAAACCATCATCGGGCAACGGAGGCGGACCGTGTCGCCGCGGTCGCCGAGCGAGCCGCTGTAGGCACCGTCGTCCAGGCAGTCGGTCTGTTTCGGATAGAGCGCCTTGAAAGCGGATTTCTTCGCCGGGGCGACCTTGAATCCCCGTGCGGGAATCACCGTAGAGAACGTATGGTCGATGCCGCCGGAAAGCGTCCAGCCGTCGAGATCGATCGCCTCGTCCGTCAGGTTGAGCAGTTCAACGTATTCGTCGTCGGACGAACCTGAGATCGGATTGTACATAATCTCGTTGAGCACGACGGGTGGGATTTCACGCAAGGTATTGCGCGCGAGCGGCGTCGGATGCGCCAGGCGCGCGCACATCGGCCCTCCGTCGGGCGTACGTCCGAAGGCGCGGTCAAGTTCCAGATTAGGAACGCGGAAGGCGTCAATCACCTTGTCGCCGGATGCCTCGCTCCGTTGCAGCAGAACATCGCACGCCGTGCCCGGCAGACGGAAGCCGAGCGTCTCCTCCGTGAAGAGGGCGTAGCCGTGCGCGGGAATGACGCCGGATGGGATTGTGTAGCCGACGGAAGATCCCGCGATCGCAAGCTGGCATCCCGTAAGGTCGAACGCCTCGTAGCCGATGTTGACGAGTTCGATGTAGCCTTCCGCCTCGGGGGTATGCGCACGGTACTCGTTTATGAGCACGAGCGCGCCCTCTTCGTCAGGCGCGGGATCGTCCGCGCCGGGCGAGCCGCCCGGATGCGCGGAAAGGCTCCAGGCCTTCGGATCGGCGTGCCCGTAGGTGGGGCGCGCCAGGACGAGTGAATGCCCGCTTCCGTTCGCTCCAGCCGGCCAGGGCCATTTTCCGGAGGGCTCGATCTTCGCCAGTTGCGCGCCGATCTCGTCGCGCAGCTCGATCTTGGCCGTGGGCGAGAAACCACTGTCAATCGCCCCGCGTACGTCTGAAAGACCATAGACGGACGCAACGTCTTCCGGCGACGGCGCGATGACGACAAAGGTCTGGGCCGGAATCTGCGCGCCTTCCGGGAACGTGTACGAAAGCCCGCCCGAAAGCGTGTAGCCGCCCACGCGTTGCGGGTAGGGAGCCGAATTGTATATTTCGACGAAGCGCAGGTCGCGGCCGTCCGGCCGCGCGGGAGGACATGCGGCGATCTCGGTGACGGCAAGCGGATTGCGGCGGGAGGCGGGGCCGAGAGGCTCGCGCACGCCTCGCACGGCCGAGACCGGCGGCGCGAGAAGGTAGGGCACGCGGAACGTTTGCTCAAGCGCAAGCACATTTCCCGCTGTATCCGGCACTGCCGCCGAAAGCGTATAGTCGCTTCCGGGCGCAAGTGAATCCGAGAGGAGGAGCGCGACGCCTGTTCCGTTTGCGATAGGCCGCACGGCTTGCACGCTGGCCGCGTTCACCATCCACGTTGCGGGGTCGAACGCCGCCTCTCCCAGAAGTTCCGAGAAGGTGAGAAAGAGCTCTCGGTTGTCCGAGCGGAAGGCGTTCGTCCGAAGGACGGGTTTCACCGTATCCAATGCGCGCACCGTCACGACCATGCACACGGCGTCGATGCAGGTGTCGCCGCTGAAGGCACAGAGCATGGCCCGGTAGGCGCCTGTCGCCGCGCCCTGCCAGGTCACGGTGCCCGTAAGGGAGTCCAACGCAAAGGCGGAGGGAACGGGCGAGAGTTCATCGACGGGCAGAATCCGCCAAGTGACATCGGATGGCGTATCGCACGTGAACGAATGGCTTTCGCCGGGAGCGAGCGAAACGGGCGTGGGTGCGGGGATGAGGGCTTGGGTGAAGCGCGGCGGACGATTCGGCAATCCCGGCGTTGGAACGGGCAGCAAGCTCCAGTCGCCTGTCATGTCCGGCCAGCGGCCGAGGGAATTCGTCGGGGCGAACTCCTCCTTCCACTCGACGGTATCGACGAGACGCAGGCCCGCATCGAAAAGGTAGATTGCGTCGGCACGCTTGTTGAGACCGAACGGTGCCTGGAGCGCGGCGGGATTCGAAATCCGATCCGTTTCGTTCGTCACGTCTCCCCCCGTCCAGATCCGCAGGTGTTCACCCGGCTGCAGCACGACACCGGAGGGGATCGTCAACGACTTCGAGGCGCGGGTGTTCGGTTCAGGCGGGTCACTCGCGGCGAGCGTGTCGGTGACGAGCCATCCGGAGAGGTCCACGGCGACATTCTGCGGATTGGCCAGTTCAAACCAATCGTCAAAGGTACCCGTCACCGGATTGACGACGAGTGCGTTCTGCGCCGCGACCTCGTTGATGACGATCCCGGAGGCGGATCTGGCCGGCGATGGGACGGCATCGACAACGAGCGTTTCGCCGTTGAAGGGGCCGCGCAGGAGGAGAAAACCCGAGGGCGGAGTGAGGGAGACCGTGCGCGTCGCCCCGGCTCCCAACTGTCCGGAGAGCATCACGTCGCCAAGCGACCAGCCCTCCAGAGAGAGCGCTTCGGCATCATCGTTGCGGATCGTCGCGCTGTCCGATCCAAGCGAAACGATACGCAGACCGGGCACACGCGGCCTGAAAGCGGTGACATCGCATGGCACGCCTGGAAGCGGTGTGATGCCGGGCGCGTATGCGGCCGAAAGACAGGTGCCCGTCACCAGATCTGTACTGCCGGTATCGTTCTGGTGGACCTCGACGGCAAGCGTATTGACGCCCGTCCTTAGGTTGGCGAGCGAGAGGGAAACCGGCCCGTAGACGACACCTTCAGGGTCTACCGCACCCGACGCGAGCGTTTCGTCCGTCACCTCGCCGGATTTGAGCAGCGCGGAACGCGCGACCTCGACACCGTTGAGAAAATAGCGCGCCGCATCATCCACCATGTAGTGGAGCGAAAGTTCCGAAAAGGTCATCGAGCCGTCATTCGTGAAGGTGGTGCGGAAATAGTAGGTGATTCGCCCTTTCTCAAGGCTGAACGTCGTCACGAGCGGATGTTCCCAACCCGACGCGGTTTCATAGCCGAGGGGTCCCGCACCCGTCGCCCACGACGAATCGTCGAAGCCCGGTGTCTGCCAACCCTCTGCGGCGGCCGCGCAGAGATAGCGCCACGTAGCGTTCCAGTCGACCAGGACGCGGCTGATCCGTGAATTTGCGTCGATCGCGATCCAGTTGGCTGGGGTCGAACGGTCCTCCCCGGGCCGGATCAGCACAAGGGGCTGCCCCGCCGCCGGTGTGGGCCAGCCCCAGGCTGCGCTCCACGCGACGCGGTCGAGTACCGGATCGGCGAATTCGCTCCCGCGCGCCGCACGGACGAGCCGCACCTCTCCGCCGTTTTTGGGAAGCGATCCCGTATAGACGCCGAGCGGCGCGGGAGCCGTCGGATAAAGCGCGGCATACGTCGCATCGTCCGCGGCGAGGGCGAGGCAGGCGAGCGGCGCGAGCCGGGTGCCTGAGGGGAAGTCGAAGGCGACATCCCCTTCGAGCCTTACGCCATCAAGCGAAACCGTTTCGTCTGCCGAGATGTTCCTGACTTCGATATACCCACCCTTATCGAGAACAGGAGCCGTGAGCAGTTTTGAGATGACAAGCGGTGAGACAACATCCGCTCCGAGGACGGATGCATACAGGAAAATAAACGCGCCGCAAAGGATTGCCCATCGATTTCCCATTTTATTAGCATGCCTTCAGTTTAATGTGTGAAATGACGCTAACTGTTCTTTCACCAGGTCTCGACAAAGGCCACGGTAACCTTTTTACCCGTGTCGGCGCGTCCCCAAACCGGTGAACCACCCTTAAAAACCAATGCAAATTTTATCACAATGCGCATTGGTTTTGCAATCGCGAAATCCGGTTACTAATTTGGCGTAAGTTGTCCTTGACTAATGCGGTGGGGGTTGGGATATAATTCTTGGCGGCACGGATAATGGACTTGTTGTGGGGGCAACGATCCTAACCTGGGAAAGGGGCAAGATGCGATGAGAGTAAGAATGACAGAATCTTTTTTTGGCGGGAGACCGTATGCGATTAAGCCTGGTATTCTTTTGGCGGCCGCTTTTGCGGTCACAATGGTTTTGGCACACCCGTGTTCAGCGGCGCTTCGGGAAAACTTTTCCTTTGCGTCCGATGACTCTGTGAAGTATCCGATCTCGTTGTCTTACCCGGCCGACGGCAAGTCACAGGTGTTGCGACTGGATTTGGGCGAATCGAGCTTCGGAGGTTACGCCGTGTTCGACGTATCGGCGGTGAAAAGCAGTCCGGAGAAAGGCAGTCCGATACTGCGTGTCGCCTACGCGAATCACCCCGACGGTCTCGGCGAGAAAGGATGCTTCTCCCGCGAGACAAGCGCCCGATATCTTGGGCCGACGTTCGACATCCCGGCGCTGCCCGGCAATATCAACCGCCATGAGATATACCGCATTTGCCGCACGGGCCGCTTCGTTGCGCCGCTAATCCAAGGGCAGGAGCGGTATGTGCGGCTGCAGCTTGACACGCCAGGAACCGAGGTGACGATTTCATCCTTTAAAATTGAAAACGCGAAAGTGTTTCGCGACGGCAAGCCCGAAGGCTCGTTCGAGTGTTCCGATCCCCGCCTCGACAGATTGTGGCAGATAAGCGTATGGACATGCCAAATCGCCGCGTTCCCAAACCATGATGCGTGGAAGTGCGCGGGAGGCAGGCTTCTTCCGCGCAAGCTTGAGGCGGCGGCGGGCGAGGGGTGGCATCGCGCCGCCGCGCCATGCGACGGAACGTTGCGCATTGAATACGAATTTGACGCCAACCCGCATTTCCCGCAAGGGCGTTTTTATGTTCTGGTCGGCGACCGGCGTACCGAAGTGGTGCAAACCTCGACGAATGAGGTGAAAACCGTTTCCGTGCCGATTCGCAAAGACGAACGTTTTGGTTTGGCGGTGGAGAAAGAATCGTGGCCGGTCGTGTGGAAGATGTCGATTCAGGGCGATGATGGTGTGACGCGCTGGCAAAGCAGATTCGATGTGGCGGACGGCCTTGACGAATGGGACTTTCCCCGCACGTTGCCATACGTGGCGGACGGCGCGAAGCGCGATAGGCTCATTTGGAGCGGAGACCTTTGGTGGGCGGAGCGTAATATTTTCTATTCCTTCAATCCGGGCAACGAGCCGTATATGCGCGGATCGGTGAAAATGCTCGGCTTCAACCAGACTCCCGCCGGATATGTCCACGCCTCTCCCTATGCCGAACGCGCCGTGCCGCCGGTGGACGGCGAGTACGGCCCGTTCCCATCCGACGAATTCGCCGCATGGTTCGTTCCCGTTCTGCGCGACTACTACCTTTATTCTGGCGATGCCGCGACAACGCGGGCGCTGTACCCCAATGTGCTGAAACTGATGGATTACCTTGCGGCGCACTCGGCGGAAGACGGCACGTTCGTGCAACGCGGCGAGACCTCCAAGCACGCCTGCAACCTCAATCTCGGCGACACTTCTCACCGCGCTTATATGGACATCCTTCTCTGGAAATGCTGCAAGGATGCGGCGACGCTGGCGGCGGACTTTGGCGACAATGCCGCTAGGGTTCGGTTCGAGAAGTGGGCAGAACGGCTTTCTGCGGCGATTCGCTCGCGCTTCTGGATCGGCAAGGACGGGTTTTTCGCGCTCTCCGACAAGAATCGCGGTTTCGGCTTTGAGGCAAACGCCCTTGCGCTGGCAACCCGCTTCGCCACGCGAGACGAGGCACTTCGCATCGCGCCGTATTTGATTCACACCGGGCACGGAAAGTTCCAAGCACTTGCCGCGCGCGGTCTTATGGAGTACGGGTTCACGGATCGTGGGCTTAAGGCGATAGCCGCGCACAACTGGTTCAAACTTCTTGATCCCGCATGGAAAGGGGCACTCACCACCACGGAGTGCATGGGGTTGATGCGGAAAGGCTGGGGTGATGAGTCGCATCCGGATACGGCCATTGCGGGGATTCTGTCTGCCGGAATCCTCGGTATCGTGCCGACCGCGCCGGGATATGCGAAGTTCGAGTTTTGCCCGCATCCGTGCGGCGGCGTGACGCAGGCATCGGGGAAGGTGCCCACGCCGCACGGCGAGATTACGGTCGCGTGGCGGATGGAAGACGGGAATCTTGTGGCGAAGTTTAACGTTCCCAAAGGCGGGATGGCGACGGCGGTTTTGCCGCCGTGCGAAGAAGTGACGGTCAACGGGAAGACAACCAACGCCCTCGATGCGTTCGGGACTGGCGAGTATGCGATTGTCGCGAAGAAGGTAAAACCTGCGGCGTTGATCGATCCCGTGACGGATGATGCCAACGGAGATGAGGGCGGCGCGTTGCGTATTTCTGCATCATCGTCGCATGAAGCGCCGACCGGCGGGTGGACTATAAAGAATCTTACGAAACCGATGAACGCGCCGGTGGCCAAGGGCTGGAGTTCGAAATCGCATGGAAGCGCTAAGGCGGAGGAATGGCTCATGATTGACCTTGGCGCGGTTAAGAGCGTGGAGAAGCTGGAGCTGTGGGCTCGTGACGACCGTGATTCTCGCAACGGTATTGCGGGATTTCCGCGCGCGTTTGTCGTGGAAGGTATGGACAACGCTGGCGCATGGCGCGTTCTGAAGTCGTATTCCAACGCGGTCCCGCCGAAACCGGGGGAATCGTTTGTGGTGGATTTCTACACGGTGATTGGCCATCCGAAGGTGAAAAGTTTGCGTATCCGTGCGACGGAGCTTGGCACTCCGGCTGCGGATGAGCCGGACGCTTGGCGGCTTCAGTTCAAACGCATTGCGGTCGCCACATCAGGATCGTGACGGCTGGGGATGTTTCGCACGGAACAGTTGATTTGGGGGTCATAAGATGAGACGAGAAACAAATCGTAAATGGGTTTTGCCGTTCGCGGCGGCTTCCTTTGCCGTTGCGTTGCAGGCGTTATCTTTTTCGCCGGTCTATGAAGTAGAGAACGCTGATGTCAGACCGGACGCCGTAATGTGCCGCTTGACCGGAACTGAGACGGTGGCGGCCGACGCATTTGGCCGCCAGGCGTTCTGGTCGGACAAAAACTATGAAGGCCAGTTGGGTATTGCCCATGTTGAGGGGAAGGGGCTTTGCCTCACGGGATCATCCAAGATATGCGACACAGCGTGGCATGCGCTTTCCGAAAGAATCGCGCTCAAGGGCGGATGCGCACGGTACCGTCTTGCGTTCAGCGTAGATCCTACTGTCACCATCAATGACATGGGTAAAGACGGCGAGACTTGGAGCAGTTTTATCCATTGGTTCGGGGCGGACGGCGTTAAGCTTCCCAGCACACCGATATGTTACACGGCCATCAAGCGGCGGCGCACGGATGTCGCCTTATATGGCGACATCCCGAAAGGGGCGACGGCGTTTGCGGTGCAGCTTGGTTTTGACTTGCCGAACATTGGCCCGGAAAATCGTGTGACCTACAGTGCCTTGTCCTTTGAAGAGTTGACAGGGGCTCCGACGTTCGCGAAACGGGCGCGGTTTGATTCTGAAATCCACAATGGCGGAGCCGTCTCCTGGCGGGCGGATATTCCGACCGGGTGCGCAGTGCGTTTCCAATGGCGCGGGGCGGAAGGCGCGGACAGGCTTGCGGGCAAGCTGTTCCATGGTCCGGACGGAACGGAAGGGAGTTTCTACGATGCGCCTTTCACCGCCGACACTCCTGTGATCCAGTACCGCGTGACGCTTGTTTCGGACGGAAAGGCCACGCCGGTTCTCCATACCGTAACGGTTGGGGCGGTGACCGATCACGACTGGGCGGTTGATCGCGAGGTCCGTCCGCCACGTATCCGCCGCATCTCGGACAGTCCCACACGCAACGCGAATGAACCGTTGCGTATCGCGATTGAGAGTACCTCCGAAGCGGTTATCCTGTGGAATACGCTCACGGTTACGGTTGATGGCGCGGAGCGGACGGCGGCAGTCCGGCGAACCGGCAACGTGGTATCCATCGCGGCGCCGACTGGCGGCTGGGGTGAGGGCCTGCATGTCGCCGAGGTGGGCGTGTCGGATTTCCACGGCAACAAGACGGCGAGCAAAAAGATGTTCTACATTGGCGATGCGCCGACCACGTCAAAAATCTCGTTGCGCGATGACGGTATGACGCTTATCGACGGCAAACCGTTCTTCCCGATTGGGCTTTACGCCGTCTGCAAACGCGATTTCAACGGGAACAGTTTTGACAACGCTTTCAAAGGATTGAAGGAGGCCGGTTTCAATCTTGGCCACACTTACGGCAACGCCTACGATCCGGAATTCCTCGCCGCAGCGGTGAAATACGGGATCAAACTCTGGGTGGCGGCGCGTTTCCCGGAGGAAAATCTGATTAATACCGGCCGCCACAACCCCAGCATTATCGCCTGGTATCTGGGTGATGACACATACGATCACATACCGCCCGAATTGGAGACTGACTATGACGAGGCGGTAAAGGCGGTAGATCCCACGCGCATTACCGTGCAAGCCGATCCGATCGGCAGCGGCCCGAAGACCCGATATTCCGACTACGTGACCGCAACGGACGGTTTCTTGCCGGAAATTTACCCCATCCGCAATAAGGATGGCGACGTCAGCGACAAGACTTGCGTGGCCGACGTAATACGCGACATGGCGCTGTTCCACTCCGATGTTAAACAGTACGGGAAAGGCCAGCCGCGTACCTGCTGGGCAATCATTCAATATTTCAAAGGATGGAGCAGCTGGCAACACTTCCCCACGCGCGAACAGCTTTTTGCCATGTCGTTCGCCGCCGTGATCCACGGTGCCCACGGTCTCACATGGTACACCTACGGAGGATTCAAAGATAATGAGGGCGTCACCTCCACGCCGGAACGCTGGCAGAACATCTGCGACCTTGCCGGGCGGCTTTCGGCGCTTGAGCCGGTCCTTGTCGAGCGTACCCCCCGACAGCCTCCGGTGCCGGAAGTTTTGTCCGGTCCGAAGACGGATTGTTACGGCAGACCGTCTGTTTCGTGCCTATTGAAGCGGCATGACGGCACATCCTATCTTCTGGCGGTCAATGCGGTGGCCGAGTCGGTCACGGCGAAACTTACCGTACCGGTGGCGGAGACGGTAGAAGTTCTTTACGAGAACCGGACATGTATTTGCGGCGGCAATGCTATCGCGGACGAATTCGCGCCGTTTGCCGTTCACATCTACAAATGGCGGTCGCCGGTTCAGAGGTAAGCAAGGGCCGTAGTCAATTTTTACCGGTACTTTGCCGCGATTATCGTAATTCGCCTTGACTGTTATGTGATTTTTTTGTAAATTTTCACTTGTAGTTAGGAGTGTTTTAGGGTTTGGCATAGCGTGGAGATTATTATGAAAAGATTGCTCATTTTCGGTTTGGCGGCGACAGCGCTGATGGGTTATGCGGAGACAGTCACCTTGACGAGAGGCGACAACAACGCCACCACCACGTCATTCAACGGCGTGGGCGGCTGGTCGGACGGGCTGTCGCCGCATGATGACGCGGATTACCTCGTCGCGTTGGGTACCAGTGCGGTGATTCGGACGCCAAACTCGAATTCCGGTGACTATTCTTGCACCTTTGCCGGGAATTCTCTGCAGTTGGGAGAGGTCGGCGGCGCGAAAGGTAAACTGATCCACAAGAGTAAGGGAAATTGCGTCATCACCCACAACAACCTCATACTGGCGAACGGCCAATACTCTCATGGCGACGGTTCCCAGACCTGTAATGTGAAGGGAACCTGCACCGTTATCTCTCCCGAATCGGCACCCTTCCAGATGCAGGGTTCTGGCAACGGCGGCGACCGCAAGATGCTGTGGAACGTTGCGATGACCGGCGATGTCGGCACGATGTTCGAGGTGTCGCGCACGTCGGGTGAGAATGACGGGCGGTACCTCTGTTTTCTTGGCGGCGACAACACCGGGTACTTCGGCAAAATGCAGGCGAACGGCGCCAACATGTACCTCGGTTTCAGCAACACCAAGGCGGTCGGCGGCCCGCTTGAGACTTTCACCCCCGACGCGATTAACCTCGTCAACAAGGGCGTGTTGAGCGCGGCGGACACCGACGGGGTGGTGATTGCCCGCGAAAACGGCGGTATCACGGCCGATGATTCGGGATGTACCATCTTCGTCGGGAACCGCGTCGACTTCAAGGCCACTTTCCAGATGCCGATCATCGGCGGTCCCATGGAGAAACGGGGCTCTGGCATTGCGATTTTCGACGCCGCCTGGAATGCGGGGAATCTCACGGTCACGCAGGGTTCGTTCGGTTTCACGCAGGGTATAGAGATCGGTGCGGATTGCACAACCTTTACCACTCTTGCGGGCGCCACCTTCAGTGCGGATCAGGATCAGCTGAACGGTCGTACCATGCTTAATAACGGTTCGTTCAATCCCGCCGGAATCGGGACGGTCGGCTCCGTCACTCTTGGAAGTGGGCATACGGTTTCGAATCTGATGTTCGATGTTTCTTTGTCTGACTCCGATTGCGTGACGCTAACCGAAGCGGAGAACGTCACGGCGTGGCCGATGCAGATTGGTCTGACCGGTTATGGTATGGCGCAACGGTATCCGGTTTTAAAGATTCCAACCTCGATTCGGACGGTGACGTTGGAAGACTTTATCGATGTTTCGGTTGCTGATCCGAGGGAGCAGGTGACCTCTTCTATTGCCATCGAGACTGATGATGACACCGGTATCCAGACGGTTTATCTCTGCCAGAGTTTTCAGGTGATCAACCAGATCGTCAATGACAAATACTTTACCGACGCTACCGCGTGGGAGGACGGCCAGGCCGCCCATGCCGGTGCGGCATACGTCACCTACGCTAAACTGCTCCGTACCAGTGTCGGAACAGCGAACGATGTGACCTTCCCGGGCGAGAGTCTCTATATTTACGGCAATTCGGGAACCCGCGCCGATCTTCGCATCAAGGACAAATCCCTGACGGTCAACGATCTGCGGATGGGTCAAAAAACCATTGTCACCGGTGGCGCGGGTTCGTCGGGCGTGACGTCGCAGACTCTCTACGGGAACGTCACCATCTTGGCGCCGGACAATATGAAGGCCAATTTCGCAACGGAGGCGAACCGAACCTTCACGGTTGCGGCTAACCTGCACGGCACGGGATGCGCCTGCGCGACAAGTTACAGCACGTCCACGCGTTCCTATGTCTATGTGACGGGCGACAACACCGACTTCACCGGCACTTGGCAGATCGGCGACAACGAGCGGACATCGACCGGTTATCCCATTATGTACATCAGCTCCAAGGACAATATCGGCGGTAACCCCGCCACGCGTCAGGCGTATGGCTTGTATATCTATAACTACGGAGTACTGTCGGTTCAGGAGTCGCTAACGCTGGACGACGTAAACCGCGTGGTCTGTTTCAACAACGGTTTTGTCGAAGTTCCGGAGGGTAAGACGCTGACCATCACCTCTGAAACGGTGTGGAACGGTAAAGCCACCAAGACGGGGGCGGGGACGTTGGCGCTGGGTAACGAGAAGCGTACCTCAAACAGCAAAAACATGGACATTAAGGAGGGATACTTCAAGCCGCTTACCGTTGAGGCGATCGGCAGTCTGCAGCTTACCTTCTACAGTGGCAGCGCCTATATGGTGGACAAAGACCCTGCCGATGAGCTTTTGGGCGAATTCGGCCTTGTGGATGGCAATGACTCCGCCATAACTCTTGCCGCTGGCGCGGATAATCTTCAGGTCGAGATTGATTTCGGTGATACCGCTCCCAACGGCAGTTTCAGTGTTCCGCTCTTCTCCATCACTGCGGCCGCCGCAGAGAAAATCCGCGGCAAGATCGCGGTCGCGAACTGTCCCAGAAGTTATACCGTGACCATTCAAGAGGATGTTTCGACTTGGACAAGTACGAGTAGCGGAACCATCACCGAGTTTCAGCGTTTCTCCGCGGTGTTCACCGACATTAGCGGCACGATTATTATGTTGAAGTAACCAGAATCGGCGGCGGATGTGCGTTCGCGCGTATCGCCGCCGAAATTGGCTCGATGGAAGGAATGGGGGAATATGAACGCAACGGCAAATGCGTTTTGTTGCGCGGCAATGTTTTTTTATGTGTTAGCTGCAGCTGGCGAAACCGGTACGTTGAAACCGCGAATGGATCGGTCGAAACTGTTAATTGGGGCGTATTGTTTGCAGGCGAATGCTCGGACGGACGCGCATGTGAAGGCGATCCGCGATTGCGGGGTTGATTTCATAATCGGCGTCCCCGCATCCGACCGTGCCACGCTTGACCTCTTTGCGAAACACGGGGTTGGCGCGATTGTGAACGGGGTGGTTCCGGGTTGGTGGGGTGGTGATGGCGAGCGCGCCGGCAAGATGCGCGAGATTAACCCTATTGAAAAATACACGGCTGCCGCCGCTTCGTTTAAAGACCATCCCGCGATTTGGGCGGTGGACATTGGCGATGAGCCGTCGGCGCTCGATTTTCCGTATTACGGAGAGGTGGTGCGCCAGTTGAACAAGGCGCTCCCTGGGATGCCGCTTTATCTCAATCTCTACCCAAACTATGCGAGTGTCGCGGAAAATTCCGGCAAACAGACCGTGAATCAGCTTGGGACGAAAACTTACGCCGAGCACATTGCCGCCTATTGCCGTGATGTGCCGCTCGACTATATCTCCTACGATTTCTATGTCTATACCGGACCTTCGGACATTGACCGGTTCATTTCGAAGATGTACGACAACTTCATCGACGTCTCTGGCCCATGCCGCCGCATGAACCGTTCTTTCTGGTATATTCCGCAAGTTAATTCACGAAAAGGGTTGCCATACACAAGCGAAAATCAACTTCGTTTCCAAGCTTATGCGGCCATGAGTTTCGGCGCAGAAGCGATTACTTGGGCTTGCTGGTGCAAAGGTTGGTGGATAAACAACGTGTTGGACGATGCCGGACAACAAACGCCGCAGTACGCGAAGTTACAAAAGATTAACGCTGAGTTGAAACGTCTTGGTCCGGAGTATATGAAGTTCAGAACCGTGGCCACCCATTTCGTCGGTTTCCCTGAGAAGTCGAAACGTAATCCCGCACTTGCGTTCAATCGATGCGATGCGCTTGACGTAGGTCCATTCTCCGGGTTGCGTGCCTCAAACGGTGCGCCGCTACTGGTAGGGGAGATGGTTGCCCGTAGTTCGACGTTGTTCGCTAAGGCGCTTTTTGTGACGGCGGCTGACGATCCGTGCGACCAGAATCAAAAGGATTTCGAAGTGGTGTTTAAGTCGGCATCCGCCATTGCTTTTGACGGGAATGGGAAGGTTGAGGTAAAGCGCCGGGACAACGGTTTGTTCTCCGTGCCGATTTCTTCCTGCCGAGGATTGTTGTTGGTTAGCGGTCTTTACCAATAGGAGCGGGTTCATATGAACAGACGTTTTTTTGCACTTGAGGCTAGAACATTCTTTGTGGCGTTTTTCGTCGTTATGACCGTAATTGGCGCAATTGCGCAAGACGCTACGGTTAAATGCGGACGGGTTGCGTTGCATACATGGCTGACCGCCGCCGAATTCAAGGATGTTACCGTTACCGCGCCAGATGGCAAAACGCTTTGGAGCGGTTTGCCGGATCCCGCGAAGTGTACGGTCGGAAAAGAGGGAAAGTGGACGGTGGTCGATGGTGTGCTGCGCCAAAGCGATGCCTCGGTAACCAACACCTCCTTGTCTTTCGGCGACCCGTTGTGGACGGACTGCACGCTCCGCGTCAAGGCCCGCCGCTTATCTGGCAGGGAGGGGTTCATCCTCCACATGCGCGAACGTTCGCCCGCGCAATGCATCTACGCCAACTACGGCGGCTGGTTCAACACGGCGCATGCCATCGAAACGAAAGGCGACTACGATTTTGCGACACCGCTGAAAAAAGCCGGGAAGTACGAACCCATCGTCTCCGATAAGTGGTACGAGTTGGAGGTGACTTGCCAGGGCGACCGCGTGACGATGAAGCTCGACGGAAAGAACATCCTTGAAAACGTTGAGGTGCCGGAAGTCTCCTTTGCCAACGGCGAAAACAGCATTGTCGTGGATCCCGATAAAGTCCGGTTCCCGGTTTCCGACGACATGTGGGGAATCTTTTTCGAGGATATCGACCTCTCACTCGATGGCGGCGTGTATGCGGAACTTGTCCGCAACCGCAGTTTCGAGGATGGTCTCGTAAGGACCAGAAAGCAGAACTCCGTAGGATTCTGGAACACCGTGGGACATGCCACGCTATCGCTCGACGCGTCAAAACCGATTTCCGAGAAGAATCGCAACTGTTGCCGTGTTGATGCCCTGCCCGGCGGCGGCGTGGCAAATGACGGCTACTTCGGGATGGCGGTGCAGGCGGGGGCGGAGTACAGTCTGTCGGTCGCGATGCGCGGCGACGTGAAGGGCGACGTCGAAGTGTCGCTGAAAACTCTGGGAAAGACGCTCGCGTCCGGCGCGATAAGCGGCGTTGGGCCGGAGTGGAAAACGTTCAACCTGCGGTTAGCCGCGACGGATACGGACCCGGACGCAAAACTCGTCTTCACCGCGCCGCAGGGCGGGACATTCTACCTCGACTGCGTTTCGCTCTTTCCGCGGGACACCTATGGGAAAAGCGGACTTTTCCGCAAAGATCTCATGGAGCGCCTTGCCGCGCTAAAGCCGTCGTTCGTGCGTTTTCCCGGCGGTTGCTGGGTGGAAGGCAACACGATGGCCGAGGCGTACCGCTGGAAACAAACCATTGGCAACATATGGGATCGACGCACCCAGTGGAACATCTGGGGATACTGGTCGGCAAACGGCGTAGGTTTCCACGAATATCTTGTGCTCTGCGAGGAGCTTGGGGCGAAAGCGTTGTTCTGCATCAACTGCGGCATGAGCCACAAGGAAAACGTGCCGCTCGACAAAATGGGCGAATTCGTGCAGGACGCTCTTGACTGCATTGAATACGCGAACGGCCCCGCCACCTCCAAATGGGGCGCGGTCCGCGCCGCGAACGGGCATCCCGCGCCTTTCAACCTTGAATATCTTGAAATCGGCAATGAAAACGGCGGCGACGCGTATCATGAACGGTACGCCCTTATCCACGACGCGGTGCGTGCGAAATACCCGGAAATCAAGATCGTCTCCGATTTGTGGGGCGGGCCGGTTAAGGGAAGACCGCAGCACATCCGGGACGAGCATTATTACAAATCGCCCGACTGGTTCATGTCAATTGGATCCAAGCTTTACGACAACTATCCCCGCGGCGAGTTTGAGGTGTTCGTGGGCGAATACGCCGTAACGCAGGATGTGGGGCGTTGGGGCGACCTCCGCTCCGCCATTGGGGAGGCAGCGTTCATGTGCGGGCTGGAACGCAACGCGGATGTGGTGAAACTCGCCGCCTACGCGCCGCTCTTCGCGAACGCGAAACATACGTCGTGGACACCCGACCTGATATACACGCTGCCTGACGGAAATTTTGTTAACCCCAGCTGGAACGTGCAGAAACTCTTTAGCGAGAATCGCGGCCGCGAGGTGTTGGCATTCGACCAGACGGTGCGCTGGATGAAAACGAAAGACGGTAAGTCTTGCCGCGCCGTGCAGGCGTCGGCCGTACGCGATGCGGACGGTTCGATTATCGTCAAGGCGGTCAACTGCTCCGAGAATCCGCAGCCTTTGAAGATATCGCTTGCCGGAGCGAAGATTTCCTCCGCGAAGAAAATCTGGTTCACCGGTCCGGGCGGCAAAGCGTGTAACAATCCGCTCGACCGCGAGGCGTTGAAGGAAGCGTCCGGGACCGCCGCCGTAAAGGCGGGTATTGTGGACGAGACATTGCCGCCGTTATCGTTAAACGTGTTTAAGCTTACGCGATAGCGCGTCAAAAGCCAGGAACTTGAGAAAGGAACCTGCCATGGGGAGTTTCAAAACACTTGAAGAGGCGAGAGACTATTTTTCCAAAGACCGGTTTGCCTCCGATAACGGGATGACACTGGACGAGTTGGACGAAAACCATGCGGTATGCAGTCTTACCCTGACCGAACGGCACCGCAACGCCTTTGGCGGGGTTATGGGCGGGGCCATCTTCACCTTGGCGGATTATGCGTTCGCGGCGCTTTCGAACGACCGCACCCGGGTAACGGTCGCCCAGCAGGTAAGCATCAACTATCTTGCGCCTGCGAAGAGCGGACGGTTGATTGCGACAGCCCGCTACAAGCGGGACGGAAGAAATTCGTGCGTGGTGAACGTGGATGTGACCGACGACTCCGGACGCGATATCGCCCAGTTTGTGGGTACCGGTTTCAAGTTGTGGGCAAGACCCAGCGAGCCAAAACAGGGTTGACGCACAATTTTAAAAAATAATGCATTTACCGCTTGCATTTACCGCTCCGTTTTGATAAATTTATGTTCACTTTTTTGCGGGGTTGTGGCGCAATTGGTTAGCGCACCGGACTGTCGATCCGGTGGTCGCGGGTTCGAATCCCGTCGACCCCGCCATTTTTTAAGACCGCCGCCAAGGCGGTCTTTTTTTATCTCGGAGGCGGTCTTTATGGACAATGCGGTTAACGTGGCATTGCTGGCGGTGCTGCAGGGGGTGGCCGAGTTTCTGCCGATCAGCAGTTCCGGCCATTTGGTGATTGCCCAACGGCTGCTGGGGGTGAACGAGCCGGGTATCCGGCTGGAGGTGATGCTCCATCTCGGGACGCTGGCGTCGATTGTGGTTTACTATCGGGCGGCGTTGGCGCGTTTGGTTCTCGGCTGCTTGCGCTTTCAGCGGGAGCAATTGCGTTTGGCCGGTTACATTGTGCTTTCCGCCATTCCCGCAATCCTGATTTATTTCCCGTTCAAGGACCGGATTGAGGCGTTTTACGAGCAGCCTAAAGCGGTTGGCGGTTTTCTGGTGTTCACCGGGGTCATTTTGCTGTTTCTGCGCTGGATCCGGCATGGCGGCAGCTCGGTGAACGCGCCGCGCGCGTTGGTGATCGGGTTGGCGCAGGCGTTTGCAATCCTTCCGGGCGTCAGCCGTTCCGGGATGACCATTGCCGCCGCCAGGATGACGGAAGTCAAGCCGGAAGAGGCTGCTGAGTTTTCCTTCCTGATGTCGCTGCCGCTGTTGGCCGGGGGCGCTTTACTGGACTTAATCCGCAGTTTTAGTCATGACGCCCCGCCCTCCTCGATTCCCGAATGGCAGATCTGGTTCGGCGCGGGGTTGGCGGCGGTGATCGGTTTTGTGGCGCTTTCGCTGCTGGTGAAGACCCTCAAAAGCGGCTACTTCTGGGTGTTCGGGGTTTACTGCGTCTTGGTCGGATTGTTGGTGTCGGTGTTGCTGTAAAAATCGGTTGCTTGGAAAATTTTGCGTGCGGCGCGTTTTTGCGCTTGCTTTTCGGGTACAAGATTTGTTATAAATACCACTCCCAATTGAGGAGAAGAGGATTATGGCTATTTTGATTAACTGCCTTTATGTGTTTGAAGTCATTGTTTGCCTGCTGCTTGGCGGCGTGGTGATGTTGCAAAAGCCGAAAGACGGCGGGCTGAACGTGGCGATGGGCGGCGGAATGGGCGAATCAATGTTCGGCGCCCAGATGGGCAATGTGTTGACCAAGACCACGGTGGTGTTGGGCTGCATCTTTCTTTTGAACACCCTGGTGCTTTCCCGCTTGACCTCCCACCGCAGCTCTTCGGTGATGGAGGGGGTGCGTTCCGCGGCGCCAGCCGCCCCGGCCGCTCCGGTGCAACTGCCTTCGGCCCCGGCTTCGGATGCCGCCCCCGCGCCTGCGCCGGCTCCTGCTGCGTCTGCTCCGGCAACGCCAGCCGCTCCGGCTCCTGCTCCTGCGGCACCGGCCACCCCGGCTCCAGAAAAGCCCGCCGTTCCGGCAACGCCCGCGCCTTAGAAACGCGGCTTTTGGCGATGTTTTAAAACCCGTGCTCCGGATGCAATCCGGGGGCGGGTTTTCTTTTTCCCGTTGCGGCTGATTTCGCATTGACTTTTTACGGCGTTTTTCGGTAAAATTTCCCCTATTTAAGGCAGGTTATATACCGCGGTTTCTCGTCCGCGTGGACGCGGCCGCGGTGCCGGGCGAAAGGATTTTACGATGGACAAAAAAACGCACGATACCGTGGTGGTGCTGGACTTCGGCGCCATCAACAGTCAGGCCGCCGCCAAGCGGATCCGCAACATGAACATCTATTGCGAGGTGCTGCCCTACACCGCCAGCGCCGAGCGGATTTTGGCTCTGAAGCCGAAGAGCATTGTGTTCCAGCGCGGCAAGCAGTGCGGCGAGGCTACGCTGGGGCGGGAACCGGCGGCGGATGTGGCGGCGATGGGGCTCCCGATCCTTGACATGGGCGCGCCGAATTACGACGACAACGCGATGCAGGATTTCTTCACCCAGATGTGCGGCATCAGCAGGGATTGGACTACCGAGGCGTTCATCGAGGAGGCGGTGGAATCGATCCGGGCGCAGGTGGGCGAAGGCCGTGCGTTGCTGGCGATGTCCGGCGGTGTGGATTCTTCGGTTTGCGCGGTGCTGGCGCACAAAGCGCTGGGCGACCGGCTGACCTGCGTGTTTGTGGATCACGGTTTGATGCGCAAGGGCGAGCCGGAAGAGGTGGCGCGGGTGTTCCGCGACCAGTTCGGCATCGGTCTGCGCTCGGTGGACGCCGAGGCCAGATTTTTGGCCAAGCTGGCCGGGGTTACCGATCCGGAGCGGAAGCGCAAGATCATCGGCGAGGAGTTTATCCGGGTGTTCGAGGAAGAGGCCAAGGCGGCCGGCAATCCGGAATACCTGATCCAGGGCACCATCTACCCGGACATCATCGAATCGGGTTGGGACGGCGGCAAGCAGGTTAAGGCCCACCACAACGTGGGCGGTTTGCCGGAGAAGATTGATTTCAAGGGACTGGTTGAGCCGGTGAAGTATCTGTTCAAGGACGAAATCCGCAAAGTCGCCACGGCGTTGGGGATTCCTTCGACCATCGCGTTCCGCCAGCCTTTCCCGGGTCCGGGGCTGGGTGTGCGCTGCATTGGCGAGCTGACCAAGGACAAGCTGGACATCCTGCGCGAGGTGGACGCGATTTTCCGCGGCGAGATCGTTGCCGCCGGTTTGCAGGGATCGCCCTGCAGCCAGTATTTTGCGGTGCTGACCGCCAACCGTTCGGTAGGGGTTTCCAACGATGCCCGCACCTACGCCTACACGGTGGCGCTGCGCGCGGTTACCACGGTGGACTTCATGACCGCCAAATTCGTGAAGCTGCCGATGGATTTGTTGGAGCGGGTTTCCGAGCAGATTACGGCCCGGGTGCCGCAGGTAAACCGGGTGGTGTACGACATCACCAGCAAGCCGCCGGCCACCATCGAGTGGGAATAGTACCAGACGGTTTGTTGCCGTGGCACCCGTGGGCGACGCCGCGGTTCGAACGAAGCGGATCGCGTCCATCCCGTGGCCGGGAAGGGCGCGGTTCGTGGCGGCGGGGACTTTGGAGGAAAGAGAAAATGACTAGAAACATATTGACGTTGGCCGTTTTGGTCGCATGGACCGCACGGGCGGAACTAACCCCGCCGGAAAATTTCCTTTTGGACCGCGATGCCGTGGTACGTTCGGCGGCGGCGGTTACCGCCGAAAAATACCCGGATGCCGACGAGGTGCTGGTTAACGACTCCGTGCTGGAACAGGTCGCTCCGGACGGCAAGGCGGTGACTTGGGATGACGAGTACTACAAAGTGCTGACCGAAAAGGGGCGGCGCGGGGCGGCAACCGCCAACCTGTCCTTCATGGCCCATTACGGGACGGTGGCGGTGTACCGGATGGAGTTGATCAAGCCGGACGGCCGCGTGGTGGTGATCAACCACGAGGAACATTCCAAGGTCCGGGTCGACGATTCGCAGATGGGGTCAAATATTTACGATCCTGATTGCAAGATTCTTTCGCTGACCGTGCCGGGAATTGAGGTGGGGGATATCCGGCATTTGGTGGTGGTTCGCACGGAGATTAAAAAACGGATGCCGGGAACCTGGTGCGACTACAACATCTTTGAGAACACCTCGCCGATTTTGGACTACACCTACACCGTTTCACTGCCCAAGGAGCTGCCGTTGCGGCACAAAACCCTTCGCGACGAAGTTCCGGGCACGGTGACCTCCTCCGAGCGGCAATTGGCCGACGGGCGGACAGAGTACGTTTGGACAATCCGCAACGTGCCGCAGATCTTCCCCGAACCGGACATGCCGCCGTTGTCCACCGTGGTGCAGCGGTTGATGCTCAGCACCATCGGCAGTTGGAAGGACATTTCCAAGTGGTACTGGGGACTTTGCGAGCCGCAGTTGGAGAAAATCACCCCGGAGATGCGGGAATACGTGGCTAAGCTGGTGGCAGGAGCGGAAAACCGCGACGAGAAAATCCGCCGCATCTTCAAGTTCGTTTCGCAGGAAATCCGCTACATGGGCATCACTACCGAAGATGTGGCGCCGGGTTACGAGCCGCACGACGTAAGCATGACCTTCAAGAACCGTTACGGCGTGTGCCGAGACAAGGCGGCGTTGCTGGCCGCGTTGTTGCGGGTGGCCGGCATACAAGCCTACCCGGTGCTAATCCATGTCGGAGCGAAACGCGACCCGGACGCGCCTATGCCGTACTTCAACCACGCGATTACCGCGGTGGACGACGAAAAGGGCGGCTACATGCTTATGGACTCGACCAACGAAAGCACGCGTGACATCTTTCCGGCCTATCTGTGCAACAAAAGTTATCTAGTGGCCCGCCCGGAGGGCGAAACGCTGCTGGTCTCGCCGGTTTATCCCGCCGAAAAGAACCTGCTCACGATTGAGACTTCTGGAACAATCGAACGGAACGGTTCAATTCTGTTTAACTCTGACCTAAAGTTGAACGGGGTTAACGACACGGTTTATCGCGGCTATTTCTTGCGCCATAAGGAGGAAGACCGACGCAGGTTCTTTGAGCGGATGCTGAAATCCCGTTTGCCCGGCGCCGAAGTGCTGGTTTGCGAGATTTCCCCGAAAGATTTGCAGAACACCGAAATCCCGGTTTCGATCCGCCTCACCACGCGGGTGCCGGATTATCCGGTGCGGGGAGAGGGTGCAGATATGCTGAACTTGCCTTGGCTCAGCGGCGCTTTCGGTTACGTCAATTTCATCATCGGCGCGACCGGTCTGCCTAAACGCCGTTATCCGATGGAGACCGAAGTCCCGTGCGGGGTTAAGGAGACGATCCGTCTGGGACTGTCCGGCGCGATGGGCGAGCCGCGCCAGTTGCCTTCGCCGGTGTCGATTTCCCGAAACGGGTTGGTGTACAACTCTTCGGTCAAATTTGACGGCGGAGCCCTGACCGCCACCCGCGAACACTTGATTACCGGTACCGAATTTTCGCCGGCGCAGTATCTGGAGCTGAAAGAAGATTTGAAGGCCATCGAGGCCGCAGGACGGGAGCGCCCGTTGTTTGCCGCCAGTGGCGGAGATATGCCGGATCAGGAGGTGCTGTTTGACCGCACGGTGGTCACGCTTGATTCCGGCAGCGAATACACCACCGACCACATTTGGTCGAAGCGCATTCTCACCTACAACGGCAAGAAGAAGGGTTCCGAAGTCATCATTAGCTTCAACCCCGTGTGGCAGACGGTGGAGCTGGTTTCGGCTACGGTTTCCAATGTGACCGGCGAGGTTAAAAACGTCACCCCGAAGGAAATCAATATGATGGATCCGTCTTGGGTCGGGTCGGCGCCGCGTTATCCCGGAGCCAAGCAGGAGGTGATCAGCCTGCCCGGCGTTGAGGTGGGCAGCGTGGTGACCGTGCATACCCGCGTTACCAAGAAGAATGGTTATTTCTATTCGCATTGCCACACTTTCGGCGGCGGCATTCCGGTGGCGGAAGAGAGTTACACCTTGAATTATCCGAAATCGCTGGGCGATCCGGCGGTTTTCACCTACAACGGCGAAGGGTTGGTGGAGACGGTTGACGATTCCGATCCGCAGCGTTACTCCGTCACGTGGTCGCTCGCCGCGCCGCATCCCGCGGTTAAGGACGAGTCCTCGCAATCCCCGTGGCACTTCTTCCAGCCCGCGGTTTATGTGTCCTGCGGTGACTGGAAAGCGCATGCCGCGCGGCTCAGCAAAGCAATGAATTCCGCCGCCGGCGAGAGCCGCGAAGCCCGTCGCCGCGCCAAGGAGTTGGTAAAAGACCTTCGCGATCCCCGTGAACGGCTGCTGGCGGTCCGCAATGAAGTGATGCGCACCATCCGCGTGGCGGGGCCGTCGTTCCTCGGGCTTCCGTCGGATTGCGCTTTCTCCAGCCCCGACAAGACGTTGGCCGACCAGTACGGCCATGCCGCCGACCGCGCGTTGTTGCTGCGGGAGATGTTGGACGCGGCGGGTTTTGACGCGGAAGTGTTGTTTGCGTCCGGTGACACCACGATGTACCCGGAGTACGGTTATCCCAGCCGCGAAGTTCCGCAAATCGGCTATTTCGCCAGCCCGGTGGTCCGGGTCCGCTGCAAGGGCCAGACTTGGTTGCTTAACGAAGGTGACCAGTACAGCGAATTGGGGACCTCGGCGCTTAACGGTGCTTACGCGCTTAACGGAAAAGGCCGCATCGAGCAATTGGAAGTCGCGGAACCGTTGCAGAACCGCGATTACGACGAACTTCGGATTGATCTCTCCGAAAACGGAGATGCCGTGATTACCGTTACCGACCGATTCTACGGCACGAGTGTCGGCGCATTCCGGCGCCAATACGACGAGATGCTGCCAGAAGACCGCCGCCGTCATTATTTGGAACTGGTCGGTGCGGTTGCCAAAGCGGCGGTGCCGCTCACCGATTTGGAGACCGACACGAAGAGTTATCCCGGTGTGCGCACTTATCAGGTGAAAGTGCCGAACTTCGCGGTGGTCAAAGATGGTGTGATTACGGTGCAGCTTCCGGGCGCGTCGGTCGCGGTTTTCCCGTTCCGCGACGATACCCGCCAGACCCCGATGTTCCTTCGTTCCAACTCCACCAGCGAATGGGTTTGCGAACTGACCCTTCCGCCCGGTTACGGTGTGCGGCAGATGCTTCCCGAGGGTAAGAACTGGGAAATGCCTAACGGCACCGGAACGTTGGACTTTACGGTGGATGAGGAGAAGGGCGGGGACGGTCGGACCGTGCTGCATTTCCGGCGCCAGGTTTCATACTCTGCCGGAGAGCTGCCCCCGGAGCTTTATCCCGCGCTGATGGAGTACAACCGTATCCTTTCGCATCCTTCGATGCGCACCGTTATTTACGCCAAGTCAAAATAACCTAGAACAATCGGCTTTGATGATGACCACTCGCAATAAACGAATTGACCTTGCATTAGCCAGGAGAATCCGTCGCACCGTAATTTGGGCGGCGGGTTTTGCCGGCTTGGGCACGGCGTTGGCGTTTTCCCCACCCATGCACAAGACCATCTCGCCGCAATGCAATTACGTCTATCCTTCCGGGGGCGAGCCTGGAAGCGAGTTCGAAGTCCGGGTGGGCGGTGTGAATTTGGAAACGGTGAATTCCGCCATTGTCAGCGGCGAGGGGGTTCGCGCGGTTTATATCGGGAGAACATCCGAAACCAACCTTGTCAAGGCGCGTTTGCCGGTCCATCGGTTCAAAGTGGTCATTGAGCCTGACGCGAAACCGGGGATCAGGGAGTTGCGTATTTGCAATCCGGTCCGGATTTGCGAACCGCTGATGTTCGATGTCCGGGCGATGCGCGAATTGACGGAGCCGATTACCGCAAGAGACCGGTCCAGTGTCCGGGACGCGGGGCCGTTGCCGGTGTGCCTAAACGGTAGCGCCGGATTGACCCGTAAAAGTGCGGATTTTTACAGATTCCAAGCCACTGCCGGCGAGCAGATTGTGGCTTATCCGGTCTGGCAAACGCGTCCGTTTACGAGTTCATCGGCCACTCCCAAACTGAATTTCTACGGGGCGGATGACAGCCTTTGCAAATCGGAGAAATTCGAGTTGGGCCGCGGTCTGTCCGCCAAGGTGTTGACCATTCCCGAAACCGGGGTTTATAAACTCCGGGTTGGCACTTCCGTCACCAACAATATCAATTCGGCGGTTTACCGGGTGCTGCTTGGAAAGCTACCGCTTATCACCGGCATCTCGCCGACGGAGGCGAAAAAGGGTTCCAGTACCAACGTGTCGCTGGACGGGTTCAATCTGCCGCAAAACCGGATCCGGCTATTTACCGGCGGCAAGGACGAAGCCCTGTGCCGCGAGGCGATTTTTGGTGATTCGCTGGCTTTGCCGGGACTGGATTTCAAGTTAATTTCCGATTTGCCGCCCGCCCCGGATTTCCGGGTTTGGATGTCGCCGGCGTCGGTCAGTATTCCCGCCGGCGGCAGCGGATTGGTGTGGCTGCAAGCGGAACGGCAGAACGGCTATACCGGGCCGATACAGGTTTTTTTGAGCTACCCGCCGTTGGGAATTTGCTTTGAGGGCGGCTACATTCCCGCCGGTGAGAGCAAGGGCGTGATGACGGTTTCCACCGATAGCCACCGCTATCCGAAAACTTCTTTCTCGCTGGATATGGCGGCGTCCGCCAATGTGAATGGCGAGACCATTGTCCGTCCGGTGGAGCCGGTGCGGCAGGAGCGTGACGGCCAATCGTTGCCCAAGGCGATGGGGCTTGACTATGCCTTAGGCAGGGTGGCAAAGTTCCGCGTTTTGAATGTGGCTTCAAACTTTACGGCAAGAATCTCCGCCAAGGCCGGCGGGGCGCTGGACGTTTCTTCGCCGTATATGACCAAATCGTGGGAGGAGATTTACGAGCCTTACGTGGTGTGGCCGGAATCGGGGTTGCAGGTAACGGTCAATATGCCGGACGAGAACGGTCGGCGGGGTTTCTTGCTTAAAGCCGATCCGAAACTTTTCCCGGCCGGTAGCGCCGGCGACGCGGTGGTAGGGCTCCGGGTGATTAAAACCGGAATTTCGGTAGCAACCTCACGCTGCTTCAAGTTCAGAGTTACGGAGTAGTCCAGATGAACTACGTTTTGCTTGGAAGTACGGGATCGATTGGCGAGAACGCACTGCGGGTGCTGTCGGCACTGGGGCCGGAACACCGTGTGGCGGGTTTGGCCGCCCGTTCAAAAGTGGAACGGTTAATCGAGCAGGCGGTTGAATTTCGGGTGCCGACCGTGGCGGTGGGCGATCCTGCCGCCGCCCGCCGGGCCGAGGAGCTTGCCCGTCCCCACGGGATTCGGGTTCTGGCCGGGGAGTCCGGGGTTTGCGAACTTGCGGCATTGGACGGAGTGGATATCGTGCTTTCGGCGATGGTCGGGATGTCCGGTCTGAAACCGACCATGGCGGCGGTGCGTCTTGGCCGCCGGATCGCGCTGGCCAACAAAGAGGTGTTGGTCGCGGCTGGTGGGCTGGTTACCGCCGCTTGCCGGGAGACCGGCAGTCTGCTGGTGCCGGTGGACAGTGAACACAGCGCGATTTTCCAAGCGTTGCAGGATTCCCGGGCCGTACCGTCATGCGTGCGCAACGGAGTTTTCGCCGGGGCAGAGGCCTCCGAGAAATCCGTGCGCTCGTTGGTGCTTACCGCGTCCGGTGGGCCTTTTGCGTTGCGGCCGGAGGTCGATTTCGAGCGAGTCAAGGTGTTCGAGGCGCTCAACCATCCGCGTTGGGCTATGGGGCCGAAGGTGACCGTGGATTCCGCCACGATGATGAACAAGGGCTTGGAGATCATGGAGGCGGGATGGCTGTTCAATGTGCCGGTGCGTGACATTGAAGTGGTGGTACATCCGCAAAGCATCATCCATTCGATGGTGACCTTTATCGACGGGTCAACCGTGGCGCAGCTGGCGCCGCCGGATATGCGCTACCCGATCCAGTATGCCTTCACCTGGCCGCAACGGTGCGCGAGTCCTATGCCCGCCGTTGATCTTCCTGCGTTGGGCGGGCTTACCTTCGGCAAGCCCGACGAGAAGCGTTTCCCGTGCCTGCGGTTAGCGCGGGAGGCGATGGTCGCCGGCGGAACGATGCCGGCGGTGCTGAACGCGGCCGACGAGGTGGCGGTTGCCGCCTTTTTGGCGGGGCGGATTACTTTCGCCGGAATTTGGCGGCTGGTCGAGGCGGTGATGTCCGATCACCGCGTACTGCCCGGCGATACGCTGGAGCAGATTTTCGCCGCGTCAGAATGGGCAAAGTCTGCGGCGGAAGAAAAATTGGCAAAGGTGTAAGGCGAAGCGGATTCGTTTTTTTGTGGTTAAACGGTAAAAAGGAGAACGGATATGGCAAACGAGTTGGACGAGTTGACTGGACCGGTGAACGGCGCGGGGCGCGATATTAACGTCATTGAACGGCAGATCCCGGTTAAGGTAGGCTTTGGCTCCGTGTTGTTTGAGATTATGCTTTGGGTACTCGGGATTATTCCGGGGCTGATTTTCCTCTTTATGAAAATCGGGGCGCACAATTACCTGCGCAAGCTTCAACAGAAGATTCAGGCAGACGCTTCCCAGATTGACAATTACCTTGAGCAGCGGGTGCAGATTTTGCAGAACGTCGCTCCGCTGGTGACCAAGGCAATTGATCTGGACAAGGACGTGATGACGGCGGTGGCGGCCTATCGCGGCGGCGGACGCGCGGCGAACGATGCCCAGCGCAACGTAGTGTCGCAGCAGCTCGACACCGCGTTCGGACGCTTGTTCCCGCAGGTTGAGGCTTATCCGGAGCTTAAGGCCCATCAGGCGATCGCGGACGCGATGCAGCAGAACAGCTATCTTCAGAAAGAGATCACCGCCGCCCGCGCGCTATACAACGACACGGTAACCCAATGGAACAGCGACATCTTCTCTTGGCCGACCAAGATGATCGTCGCCGCCCGCCAAGGTTACACCACACGTATTCCGTTTACGGCCTCGGCTGAAACCAAGGCCAAAGCCAGAGGCACCTTCTTTTGATTGAAGCTGATGTCTATGAGCCGCTGGGGCGGTTCGATGGCGAGTTTCGCGATGCCTTCGCAAAAAATGCGGAGGCAATGTTTGACGGGCTGGTTCGCGAGTCCGGAATCGATGTCCGCGAAAACCGTAAAACCTTAGCGGAATTGCGCCAATTAAATACCTCCGCCGAAAAGGTGCAGTCAAAGTTGGATTGTCTGCAATCCTTTCGAACGTTGTTGACGCTGGCGTGGATTGCCGCGGCGGGGGTATTGTTTTGGAATTTTCTTGCCGATAGCGATTTGTTTAGTTTCCCGTTCGACTCGTTGTTTGACGATTCGGGCATTACCATAATCGTGTTGCTTGTCGGCGTGGCGGCGGCAGCGCTTTGCTTTTTCTGCCTTTCCCCGTCGATCAAGTCGCGCCGTTCCGCGCTTGCCTCGCTGCAGGAAAAGATTAAGACCGTAAAAACAAAAGCGTGGGATCAGATGGCCCCGCTGAACGCGCTTTTCGATTGGGATCATACCGCGCGACTGGTGGAACAAACCGTGCCGCGCATCAAGCTCGACCCTTATTTCAACGAAAGCCGGATGACGGAGTTGGTCGAAGATTTCGGCTGGGACTGCTTTGAAGATCCGGACCGATCTGTCTTATGCTCGCAGAGCGGCGAAATCAACGGCAACCCGTTTGTGGTGGCGCAGACGCTGCGCAAGTCGACCGGAACCAAAACCTATCACGGCAGTTTGCGTATTTCTTGGCGGGAAACCGTGTCCGACTCCGAGGGACGCCCGCGTACCGTAACCCGTTCGCAAACGCTGTACGCTTCGGTGGACAAACCCATCCCGGTTTACTCCGAGGAAAAGTTCCTGCTGTTTGGAAACGACGCCACGCCGGAATTGAGTTTTTCCAGAAGACCGTCCGGACTGGCCAATGTCGGTGACGGTTTCTGGGACCGTCGCAAAAAGGATCGGGCGGTTAAAAAGTTGGAGAGTTTCTCAAGGAATCTCGACGACGACAATAATTTCACCATGATGGCGAACAAAGAGTTCGAGGTGCTCTTCAACTGCACCAACCGCAGCAGCGAGGTGCATTTCAGGATGCTTTTTACTCCGTTGGCGCAACAGCAGATGATACTGCTGCTTAAAGATCCCAAGCGAATCGGATACGGCGATGATTTCCTGATGGAGAAGCGCCGGAAAATCAACAAGGTGGTACCAAAGCATTTGGCCAACACCCGTATCGATACCGATCCCAGCCAGTTCTATGATTATGACTATGACCAGATCCGGCGAAAGTTTCTGGATTTCAACAATGATTTTTTCAAGTCGGTATATTTTTCACTGGCGCCGTTGTTGGCTGTTCCGCTTTTCCAGCAAACCCGCACGCACAAATCGATTTACGGTCTCGGCCCGTCTTTCCCATCGTATTGGGAGCATGAGTCGCAGGCCAACTACCACGGCGAAGAAAAATTTAAGCACGCGCAATCGGTGACGAGAAATATCCTGAAGGCGAAAATAACCGACACTTGCAGCGACACGCAGAGCGTGGCGGTTACCGCCTATGGCTACCGCGGCGAACCGCGTACCGATTACGTCTCCAAATTTGGCGGCGACGGAAGGTTTCACGATGTCCCGGTGCATTGGACGGAATACTTGCCGGTGTCGCGTACCACCACGATGGTGGCATCGCCCCGGAAAGAGCTTTCCCTGCCCAAATACCGCGAACTTCGAGACGCCGGCGAATGGCAGAAAGTTTTCCGCAATTGGGGTAACGTCAATCCGAATTTCCGCCGCGCAATAGTCTCCTTTGTCCAGCCGCCGCAATAATTTCCCGCTTCTTTTATTTGAAGCGGATCAGGTAGGCGGCGGAGTCGGCGTGACAACTAATGCTTAGGCAGTCCCCGTCTTGGGACCACTGCGTCTCAACCTTTTCCTCCCCGTTCGGCGTCAACTGGTTAACCGGCGAAATGTTTTCCACTTCCGCACCTTTGACGCCTAACGCCGCCATATCAATATCGGCGGAGAAGGGGCGCGATCCGGGTAGCGGGACCAACAGCCATTCCCGGCTGAAACCGAATATTTTCTTGAGAACGTTGCGAGGCTTGTACACAATCCGGAACGCGCCGTCGGTGACGATTCCATGGTACGCCACCGTCTTTCCGTCCATATTTGTGTCCGGCGGGAATGTGCTACGCCATCCGGTTTCTTTGCTGAACTCCATCAATCCTTTGTCGCGGTCAATCAGCAAAGTGCCTGCCAGGACGCGGGCTTGTAAGTCGGTTTGGCTGCGGCCGGGCTGGGCGCGGTGGCCGTGCGTGGGAAGGAAAAACCCGTAACGGACCAAGTACTTGCCGCTGGGCAGATCATCCGGTAGGGCGAGAGAAATCGCGGCGTCAAACTTTCCGGTTTTGGTTAACGCGTCATTCGGAAACGACATCCCGCCCTGGAAGAAGATGATGTTTTCCTTGCGGTCGTCCAGAGGCGGGGTGATATGCACGAATGGCGCATAGCCTTTGATTGCCTTGTCAAGCGTCACCTCGCAGTCTATTTTGAATTTTCCGCCGCCAAGGTGGCTGCCGCCTTTTACGGCGGAGGAATAATCCTTGTCGCCGGTTGCGTTGTAAGCGGGTCTGGCATCGATGAAAATCGCGTTAGGCGAACTGGCGAATCCGAAGCGCTGACCGTGGGCGGTAACCACACCCGCCTCGCAGTTTTTGGTTTTAGCGTAAAACCCGTAAGGGGGCAGGTCGCGGTTTACAACGGTTACCGTGGTGTTGGTCTCGCGGTTAATC
Organism: Verrucomicrobia bacterium UBA1200; assembly: GCA_002309765.1. Lineage (GTDB taxonomy): Bacteria > Verrucomicrobiota > Kiritimatiellia > RFP12 > UBA1067 > UBA1200. The sequence goes on along the minus strand of DBXY01000017.1, from coordinate 51,565 downwards.
CACACTTCCGCCCCGTTACTGAAAGTGGTATGCTGCTGATGGACGGTGTTTCCGAACTGGTGGGACTCCAAACTCTCCCGCGCCAGTTCGGCGCAGACATCGTGCAACAGCCAGTAGGTGGCAACCGCCCGGCGGTTGAACGGTCCGTCGCACATGGGATTCCGTCCGCCAATAACGGTGTTGGAAAGATAGTCGTCGGAACCGTAACCGTGGATTAGCGGGTCGCCGTTGGTTTTCCAATCTTGTGCCGCGTAGCGCCCGCCCAGGCCGCCGGCGAACAGCACGAATTTGCCGTGCGTTACCATGTCATGCCACGGTACCCGTTCGCTGTCGGCAAACTGGTTTTTGGACATCCAGCGTTCCGCGCCAAAATGGTCGGACTGTCCGGCGTCGAGCGAACCGATCAGAGCGTCGGTGCCGGCTTCGCTGATCATCGGGCCTTGCGCTTTCAGCATCTTGCGGCAGGTGTTGAAGGCATCGCCCCATTCGCGGGCGGTGCGCTCCTTGGAGTAGAAATTGTGGTCGCGGTCGTAATAGTCCATCGGACTGATGGCGGAGAACACGTCGATGAATAGCGAGTCCGGCGCAAAATTGTCCCTCATCAGCCGCATATTGTTTTTCATCCACGGGCGGAACGCGTGGGGCATCCAGCGGTAGCTCAACGCGTGGCGGCCTTCGTTGTACCACGCCTCTTGCGGAGTGCCGTTGGGGTTGAAAATGATTTGGTCATAGGAAAAGCCCTCTGCATCGGGATAGAAGTCGATGTAGTTGTCGTGCGGGCAAAAGAGAATTCCGGAATCTTTGGCCGCCTGGCGCATCGCCATGAAATTCTCGTTCTTGCCGTGAGGCGGATAAATTTCCGGGAGGCGGTAGTCGTAACCCCAGTGTTGCCAATCGTGTTTGACGAACACCGCGTCTTCGATGCCGTACATCGCGGCGGATTCCAAATCTTTCGCGGCGCGGAGATAATCGCCGCCCCATTGGTCGAGGCACATTGTACCGAGCATCTGTTTGACTCCGGGCGCGGCGCGGTAGCCGCTTTGGTCGCGGAAAGCGCGGGCGGCGTCGAATGCGCCTTTGACTGAGGGCACGAACGAGAAGGTGTTGTCATGGTGCGCCACCAGAGCGTAGCGTTTCTTTTCCGCGTTGCAGATCAGTTGGTCCGGAAAAACTGCTGAGTGCTGCAGCAGACTGATCGTCTTGCCGTTGTCGTCGATAAGGTAGTCGCCCCCGATATGGCGGGTACTAAGCCCGAAGCCGCTAGCGCTGAGGTTGAAGTTTTGGGGCCGCTCAATAACGTTGCCGAAGCCGGCGTATGCTCGCCACACCGGTAACGTGGAGGGTCCGAGCGCGAGTTTGGTGAAACGCGGGTTGCCGGTTTTGTCGCGTTTTACGCCCGGCATATCCCAAGCGAATTTTAGCGCGGCGCGGTCGGCGCAAACCGTAAGCCGCGCCGGTACCGGTTGGTCATACCGGTTGACGGTCAGCCAGTGGGTGATGATCAGCCGATTGCCGTCAACGGCGGTCTCGTAGCGCTTGACCGGCATTTCGAAATCGGGACTGTCGATCGGGATGCCGTCCACCTCGCATTCGAACCCGTAGAATGCGAGATTGAGGTTTGTGTCACTGGCGGCGAAAGCGATCGCTCCGTCAAAAATACCGTGGGGGCCGCATGCCACCGCCGCGCCGAATTCCGTGCCGTTCACCGTCAGCCGGAAACTCCCTTTTGCCGTATCGGTCTCGCCGTTAACGGCGCTTGCCGCCTGTTTCAATGCGGCGGCGATGACGGTTTCAGCGTTACGTTGCTCTGCTGTCGGCGAAATATTTTTCATTTTCAGGTCGCCGATTAATATGGCCGGATTTCCCCAATAGCATTGGTCGCAGGTGGTGTCGTTGCGCGGGCCGGGACCGGTGAAGAGTTCCAGCATAACCGACTGACCCGCATAATCTGAAAGATCGACTTCGGCGGGCTGCCAGGATTTGCTTTTTGAAAATCGGGAAAAGAGGTCTTTGACCGCTCCGTTGGCGGTGTGTACCAACACCTTGTGTTCGGTGCCGTCGCTGGGCGGTTCGTTTTCATGGTTCTCGCGGATTGCGGTGGAGAATACGAGCTTCGCTTTCTCTCCGGCGGGCAGGGCGATCGGGAATTTTGCCGATACGTCTCCGGCGCCTTTGCGCCAAGGCGGGTGTATGGTGAAGACCGATTTCTCTTGGCCGTCGATAGTGTGCCGTTCTTTGGCGAACAGCGTTCCGCTCGTATGGTCGTTGCCGGAAAAATTTTGTCCGAGCGGATGCGTATCGCCTTTAAACCGGTAAGACGCGAAATAATCGGTGTCGGAGGTCAACCGGGTGATGCCAGGTTTCAGGGCGGTGGGCGGTATTCCCTGTTCCGTGACGTTGGCGCTGGCGTGGGCGGGCGGGATGGCGCGGAAGATCGCGATCGGATGCAACGTTACCGTACCGGCCTCAGTTTGGAAAGAAAAGGTCGCGTGGACGGGGTACAAAGCGCGCAGCGTTCTAGGCGATGCGGTGGCGATGAAGGTGAAGGTCTGGTTTTCGGTTCCGGCTGGCAGCTCGATTTTTCTGGTCGCGTCGGCGACTTCCCAGTCGTCATTCATCCATACCCGCAGTTCGCCGGACACCGCCGCCTTGCTTTGGTTTTTTGCGGTGACATTGATTTCCAGCGGTTTTCCGCCGGTCAGCGCCACTTCCGCCACTTTCAGTTCTTTGGACGAGGAGTCCTCATCGAACCCCATAATTCGCAGTTCTAAGCCGGACTGGCGGTCAACCGGCGGGAGATATGCGAAAGCGCAGGCGGCGCAAAGAAGTGGGATCATGCGGAAAAAGCGTTTCATGGCGGACTCCCGGATTTAGGATTAAGGTAAGAAAAAATCAGGCACGGCGGTTAATGTAAGGATTGCTTACGCTTTTTGCCAACCGCCGTGCCACTGATAGTCGTGATGTTATTTGACGTAGATGGTCAACCGGCGGGTCCTGTAATCCATGCCGTTGCCCATGAATGTCCAGTCGGGATTGCCGTTGAATTCGTTATTGCCGATACCGGCGTCAACGGTGTTACCGCTGTTGAAGTTGTTCAACACCCAAACCACAACGCCGTCCTTCCAGTTGTGGACCTGCATGGCCCCGTAACCTATTTCCGGCTGGTTCGGAATGTCGTTGAAATCGTAAGTGTCCTTATCTCCGCCGATTCCGGCTAAGGCTGTTCCGGTGCCGTAATTGTTGGGCCAAAATTCAATGTTGCCGCCGTCGAAGTCGGTGACCGCCTTAACTCCGCCGATGTTGGAACGGACGGTGAGATTTGCGACTTTCGTCTGGAAGACGTTGCCGGCGCGGCAGGGAATCCCAAGCAGCTTGGCATCCTTGGTGAATGCGTCCATCGAGGTCATCGCCCAATCCACCGAACCGTTGAAATTCTCCAGTTCGTAGAGGTACGCCACGCGGGAGAAATCGCCGGCCTCGGCAGATTTGTCCAGCGAGTATGCCGGAGCCTCGTTTTTGTAGCTCGGGTTGGTCGGCACGTCGAGCGTGTAGATCTTGCGGAATCCCGCGAGTTCCGGGATTTTCTCCGCTTCGCCGAGTTTCACCGGCGGGCCGACGCGCACGATATTGTTGGTGCGGGTATCGATGTCGAACGGACCGAGCGGGAGGCTGACATCATTGTACAGGGTCCCGGTGTAGGGGGATTTGGCGAGATAACGCAACCGTACCGGTTCCGCCACTTCATCGGCGGAAACCACCAGTTCGGTGCCAGTGATGTTGCCGTCGCCCCGGACGTTGTGAAGCTTGGCGGGAACGAACTTGCCGTTCTTGCCGGCGATTTCGAAATTCGGGGTGATTGAACGGTCATCGCTGTAAATGTACCAACCGTTGGCATCGTTGAAGGTCATGACGAACTTGTTGCCGTCCAGCTTCCAGCTCTTAAGCGTCGGCGAATCGTCGCGGATGTTGTCGAACCCGTAATCGCGTTTAAGAGCGTGGAGGGCCAAGCGTTTGGCGACGATTTCCTTGTCGTTCGGGTGGATGTCGTAGATGTTACCGGCGTCGCAAGTCACTGCGATGGCGGCGTTCTTTTCTTCGGCGGTGAATTTCATCTGCGAACGCTGCAACTCAAACCACGAGGAGCTAAACGGGGCCAATTCCACGAAATAAAGTTTAAGGTCAGGATTCTGGAATTCCTTCGCCCAGCCGTCGTAGAGCGCGTGCATTTTGGAGCAATAGCGGCGGGCCTCGCCGTTGTTGTGGCAGCCCTGGTACCAGATAAAGCCGCGGATTGCGAAGGGAGTCCAGGCCGCCACCATGCCGTTCCACAGCGCGGAAGGCTGCTGGTTACCGCCGCTGATAACGCCGCGGCGCATCTTGTTGTCCCACTTGTTGGTGACCGGGAAGTCCGCCACATCTTTGAGCTCGGGATGGTTCTCCCAGCCGCTGCGGGGAGTCCAGGCGTCGATGTTGGTTCCGCCCCAGCTGGAGTCGATGATGCCGATCGGGATTTCCAATGCGCTGTATAATTCTAGCGCGTAGTAGTACGCCACGGCGGAGAGGAACATCCCGTTCTTGGGGTCGAACGACTCCGGCGAATAATCGCGCCACACCACGTCGATGGCGGGTTTCGGGGCGGCTTTCCAATCTTTCGGGTTCTTGGCCCAGCGGATGAGCGGCCGACGGGTGGCTTGGATCATCATCGCGCCTTTGCCGTCACGGTAGCGCGGGCCGCCGCCCCAGATCGGGCACTCCATGTTTGACTGGCCGCTGGCGAACCAAACTTCGCCGACCAGCACGTTCTTGATCTCCCGCTCGTTCGTGGCGTTTTTCGATGCCCACAGCCCGAAACCGTTGTACCAGTGTGCCGAGCTGGGTTTAGAGCCGGAAACCTTCATCACGCGGTTTTCTTTCGAAGCCGGCATCGCGTCAAGCATAACCTTCCATGCTCCGGTCGCGTCGGCAATCGCGGTCTTGGTCTGTCCGGCGAAGGCTACGGTAACCTTTTCACCCGCGTCGGCGCGTCCCCAAACCGGAACGGACCGGTCGCGTTGCAGAACCATGTTGTCGCTGAAAGGTGTCCCAAGTTCGACATTCGCCATCGCGCAGGCCGCGCCCAGCATTGCCGAAACCGCAAACATAACTTTTTTCATTTTTCCTCCTTAATAAACCAACGGGTAATCCACCCTTAAAAACCAATGCGAATTTTACCATAATGCGCACCGGTTTTGCAATCGTGAAATCCGGTTACGGACATGTAAGGGCGCATCTGCGTTTTTCACCGCCACCACCTTATGATAAAAACAGTGTGAGCGGTGTGATTTTCGTTCCATACCCCCTTGATTCCCCAATGTTAATATGATATATTATTTTTCGTCTGGTTGAGCCGGAGGGGGACTTTTGTCATCCGAAAATGCTCCCAGGCTTTTTTCATCTTTTGCCATAAAAGAATCGATCAATCTTCTTGTCATTTTGGGGTAAAAAGTTCCTTTTTTGCTTAAAGGAATCAAGGCGGCGACGGTGGGCTTAGGAGAATGCGATGATAGAGATTATGATGGCAGTTTCTGCAATCCTGACATTCTGCGGAATTTCGAGTCTGCGGAACTTCACGCCGCTCTTTGCCTTTGCGGCGTTGGCCAGATTCCTTCCGTTGTGGGAAAACTGTCCGGAGCAGTTCCTGCGACTAGCCGAGCGCACGCCCGCCTGGATGGTATCGGGAACAGGGTTGTCCATCCTCGGCGTACTGGCGGTAATCGAACTGGCTGCCAACTGGAACACGACGGTGCGGGAGTTTTTGGTGTCGTCGCGGTTGGACGAGTTGTTCAAACCGATTTTCTGCGCTCTGGCAGTGATGGGTTTCCTCTCGACCGAGGCGGCAGAAGGTTTGAACGGGGTCTTGGCTCCGGCGGGGCAGGTGGCATGCGGGGGCGGCGGTCTTTTGCTTGCGACGGCGGTTCCGGCCGGCCGTTACGCGCTCATCCCGCTTTGCGCGTTCGTAACTTGGGGGTTCTACCGGTTCCGCTGTCTGGCGGTCGGGGCGTTGGAGTTGCTTGATCCGGAAGGAGATTTGAGACTGGCCCCGATTGCCGAGGAGGTCACCGTCGCGCTGCTCTTTACCTTGTTGCTGGTTCTGCCGATCCTCGCTTTGATTCTCCTGCTGCTGGGCGTTTTCGGCACTTGGTTGACCGCCGGTATGTTCAAACGGTTAGAGGAACAAAACCGAATCCCGCGTTGGCTGGGTCGGCGGTGGATGGAGGGTTTGTCCCGGCGCGAGATTGTTGCGGTTCTTGACCGGCGGTTCTTGGTCCTGCTGGCGATCACAGTGGTCGGGCAGATGTTCCCTTTGCCGATTGTGACGGCGTTTTGGTTCGTGCTTTTTGCCATCGGCAACAGTATTCTGGTCTCCGGTGTCCTGGCCCGGCAGCAGCGCGGCTCCGGCGGCTGCTTGCTTCGAATGGTATTCTCATATTTTAAGTGGCTGGCCTTTTTGCTGGCATTCTGCTTCGCCTGCGTCCCCTATATCGGATTGGTGGTTTACCTTCCCTACCTGCTCATGTACCTTATCCGTCGGCAAAGGTTTCTAAACCATCCCGAAAGTTCCGGGAGTTAGCGTGTTTGCAAAGTCAAACTTTGCGCGCCGCGAATTTTTTTCACATTTTTAATTTTCGCCGTTGACAAACGGGGCGGAATTTTGATAAAGTTTGCGCTCGTTATGGGACAGCAACTTAGAAAACGTGTTAAGCGCCAGCGTCGTTTGGCCCGAGAGAAGCGGCTGAAAGAGCGTGCGCGCGCAAATATGAAGAAGTAGCGCTTCTTCTGGTGTTTTTTTCAGGTGCGATGGCCGAGTGGTTAGGCAGAGGTCTGCAAAACCTCGTACAGCGGTCCAATTCCGCTTCGCACCTCCATTTGTAGGCGTCTGCAATCCGCAGACGCCTTTTTAGTTAGTTGGTGGCGGTTATGGCGTTGGTAGCTTTGCATGGCGTATCCATCCAATACGGCGGGCCGTTGGTGCTCGACCAGGTAAGCCTGAACATCGCGGCGGGCGACCGCGCCTGCGTGACCGGGAGGAACGGCGAGGGCAAATCCACGCTGCTGAAGGTTATCGCGGGAGTGGTCGAACCGGACGCCGGAGAGGTGCTGCGCGAAGCGGGGCTGCGGGTGGCGTACCTCTCGCAGGATGTGCCGGGCGACCAGCCCGGCTCGGTGCTGGAGGTGGCGGAACGCGGGCTTGACACGTCCGACGGGGCGCACCGCAGCGCCAAGCCTTTTCTTACCCAGCTGGGATTGGACCCGGCGGCGGAGTTCAACACCCTCTCCGGCGGGTTGCGCCGTCGCGCCCTGCTGGCGGGGGCATTGGCTTCTGAACCGCAACTGCTGCTGTTGGACGAGCCGACCAACCATCTCGACATCTCGACCATCGAGTGGCTGGAGGGGTTTCTAGCCAAAAGCACTTGCGCGTGCCTTTTCGTCACCCACGACCGGACTTTTCTGAAACACGTGGCGAAAAAGGTGCTCGACCTCGACCGCGGCCACCTGGCGGGCTGGGATTGCGACTATCCCACTTTCCTGCGCCGGAAGGCGGATTTGATCAGTGACGAGCAGGTTTACTGGGAAAAGAAGACCAAAAAACTCAACCAGGAAGAGGCTTGGTTGGTGCGCGGGGTCAAGGCCCGCACCACCCGGAACGAAGGCCGGGTCGCGGCGCTGATGAAACTCCGGGAAGAGTTCCGGCAACGGCGGACCGCGGTCGGGACCAGCAAGATGCAGCTCGACGCGGCGGCTCCGTCTGGCGACCGGGTGTTGAAAATCGACAATTTGACTTTCGCTTATCCCGGCGCCGCCCCGCTGGTCCGCGATTTTTCCGCGACCGTGCTGCGTGGCGAACGCATCGGGATCATCGGGCCGAACGGTTCCGGCAAGACAACGCTGTTGCGGTTGCTCACCGGTCAACTGCAGCCGGTCTCCGGTTCCGTTACTCCCGGAGCGCGGGTGGAGGTGGCTTTTTTTGACCAATTAAGGGCGACGCTCGACACTGAAGCGACGGTGGTGGAAAATCTCTCCGCCGGGCACGACGAAGTGACGGTCGGCGGGACCCGCCGCCATGTTTACGGGTATCTGAACGATTTCCTTTTCACCTCCGACCGGGCCAGAACCCCGGTGAAGGCGCTTTCCGGCGGTGAACGCGCCCGGTTGTTGCTGGCCAAGCTGTTTCTACAACCCGGCAATCTGCTGGTGATGGATGAGCCGACCAACGATTTGGACGTGGAAACGCTGGAGCTGCTGGAGGAACAACTGCTCGGTTACGCCGGCACCTTGCTTTTAGTCAGCCACGACCGCACCTTCCTTGACCGGGTGGTGACCGCATCGTTTGTGCTGGAGGGCGACGGACGGGTAGGGATGTACCCCGGCGGCTACGAAGACTGGCAGCGGCAGGCCCGACCCCAACCGGCGATTGCGCCAAAAGTAAGCGAAAAAAACGTTGCAAAGGCTGAGGTTCCCGCCCCGCGCAAAGCGAGGCTGGGGTTCAACGAGCAGCGTGAATTGGAGCGGCTGCCGGGCGAGATCGAAAAGCTGGAGCAGGAGGTTGCGGGTTTGCAAGCCAAGCTTTGTGATGCCGCCATTTACCGAACCGCGCCCGGGGAAGCCGCGCAAGCGCAGCAACGGCTTTCCGAAGCCGAACGGGAACTGGAAGAAAAATTTGACCGCTGGGCAGCGCTGGAATCGCTTCGATAAACCGGCATCGGCCTAGAAATGCGCGTTCAGGATGGGAAACACCGGAAGCGGGCTTTCTGAAATGATGTTGATCAGACCGATCTGCACACCCGTCATTTCGCTCGATACGTTGAGCAGCCCCAGCTGAAAACCGCGCATATCGGTGCAATGGTTGATCACGCCCAACTGCATCCCGCGGCCGACATCGCGGCAACTGGTGTACGAGGCGCATTGAAAGCCGCGCATTTCCCGAAGCGTGATAGAGGCGCAAAGGTTTATTTGAACGCCGCTGGTATTTCCGGTCACCATACTAAACCCGCCCAACTCGAATCCGGCAAGCCGTCCCCGGCAGTGGTTGGCGATACCCAAATCGATTCCGGAAAGATTCCGGCAGCGCCCGTAAATGAACGAAAGCCGCAATCCCCTGATATCCGTGTCCGGCGAGGGCAATTCGGTGGGGCTGAACAGCGCGACCTGAATCGGCGACACCGTTGCCGCCGGTTCGGCCGTCGCCAAGTCATCCGCCTTAACCGCAAACGCCATAACCAAAACCGCTGCCGCAAACGCAAACGTTTTTTTCATGATAACCTTCCTTTCTCGTGACCTGATCTTTAGAGGGAATTCCTTCTCCAAACAAAGCTGCACAATCCAAACCTGGATAAAACTAGCGTAACACAATACCATTCCCATGTCAACGGCTTGCTTAACGCCGTCTCCCGTTCGTCAGTATGGCAAGTTGTGTTCCTTGATCTTGCGCTGGATGGTGCGGCGGGAAATGCCGAGCTGCTCTGCGGTGACACTGCGGTTGCCGTGGTTTTCCTGCAGCTTCTGCACCAAAATTTGGCGTTCTGCCTCCTCCAGAGTCATGCCTTCGGGCAGCCCCACCGCGCCGGCGGGGGTGGCCGGGCGCATCTTGCCGGGAATGTTCACCGAGTCGGCGTTGAGTTCGCCGTTTGGCGAGAGCAGCACCGCAGACTCCACCACATTCCGCAGCTGCCGCACGTTGCCCGGCCAGTCGTAGCCCTCCAGTGCCAGATAAAAATCCTTCGCCACCGAAGTCACCGTCTTGCCGTTTTCTGAAGCGGCGCGGGAGATAAACCGGTCGGCCAGCGGTCGGATATCGGCGCGGCGTTCGCGCAACGGCGGAATCTGGATGGTGACCACATTCAAGCGGTACAGCAGATCCTCGCGAAAAGAGCCGTCGCGAACCAATGCGTCCAAATCGCGGTTGGTGGCGGAGACCAGCCGCACATTCACCTTGAACGTGTCACGTCCGCCGACGCGCCGCACCTCTTTCTCCTCCAACGCCCGAAGCAGTTTCACCTGGACGGCGGCGGGGGCATCGCCGATCTCGTCCAAAAAAAGCGTGCCGCCGTCGGCGCGTTCAAACGCGCCTTTGTAAGTGTTCACCGCGCCGGTAAAGGCGCCCTTTTCATGGCCGAACAGTTCGGATTCCAGCAGATTCTCGGCAAAGGCGCCGCAGTTGACCGCCACATAAGGCCCGTCGCGGCGTTTGGAATCGACGTGCAGCGCTTTGGCGACCAACTCTTTGCCGGTGCCGCTTTCCCCGCGGATGAGAACGGTGGCGGCGGTGTCGGCGAGTGCCTCGATTTGCGAGACCACCCTTTTCATGCCGACGGATTCGGCAATCATTGCGGTGGAGGTGAAGCGCTCGCGCACGGTCCGGGACAGCGCGTTCACTTGGCGGCGCAAGCGGGAAGCTTCGGCGGCGCGGCGGAGTTTGGACTGTATGTCGTCCAAATCTAGCGGTTTGGTGACGTAATCGTATGCCCCCTCGCGCATGGCCCGCACTCCGGATTCGACCGAACCGTAGGCGGTCATGATCAGCACCGGAACGGCGGGATCGATCTTTTTCAGTTGCCCCATAACCTGTATGCCGTCGATATCCGGCAGCACCAGATCGCTCAGCACCACGTCTGGGACATCGGATTGAAAAACCTTGATCCCTTCCGCCCCGGTGTGTACGGTGGCGGTTTCAAAACCCGCGTCTTCCGCCACTTCGGTAACGCTGCGGGCGTTGTCCAAATCATCTTCGATTATCAGTATTTTCATATCGGTATCCTGCTGTTTAAACGGCGGACGAAGAATCGTCCCCGGCCTTTGCGAGAGGCATGGTAATGCGGAAAGTGGTTCCGTGCGGAACATCGGCAACCCGGATTGTCCCGCCGGCGCGTTCTATCGCGGTGCGGGCGAGGAACAACCCCAGACCCGTGCCTTCGGGCCGGGTGGTGGCGAACATCTCAAAAATTTTTTCGCGCCTGGCGGGCGGGATGCCGGGACCGTCGTCATGCACTTCGATGATTGCGTCGGAAGCCTCGGTAGCCAACGTCACGCGGACCGCGCTGCCGCGGGGCGCGAACTGGGTGGCGTTCACCAGCACGTTCATTAAAGCGCGGTGGAAGGTGGCGCTGAACCCGCGCATCACTATCGGATTCTCCGGCGCGTTGAACTCCGCGGTAAGCCCGGACTGTTCCAGCCGCGGGCCGAGCGTGTCCAAGCACTCCCGGATCGCGGTGGCGGCCACGATGTTTTCAGTCTGCTCGTCGGCGGGTTTCGCGAGGTAAAGGAACTCGCGGAAAATCTTGTTCATGCGTTCGGTGGTGCGCACAATCCGTTCGGACAAGTCGGAGACGCGGTCCGGACGAAAACCTTCATCGCGTCGGAATTCCCTTGAAAGCATTTGCGCGTCCAGCTGGATCGCCGACATCGGGTTGCGGAAATCATGCAGGATGCCGTTGGCCAGCACGCCGGAAAAAGCGAGGTGTTCCTCCTGCCGGGCCAACGCCTCGCGGCGACGTTCGCGGATCACGGCGAGGACCAGCACGGACGCGCAGGCGAGAATCGAGCCGCCCAAAATCGCCAGCGAAAACGCGAAGAGCGAGCGGGTGATGCGGCGGGCGGTTTTTTCCGCGGAATTAACCGCTTCGCGGCGTACCGCCGCCTCGATGGTCACGGTTCCGCCGCCGGGCAGGTCGGCGGTCCGCGAAAGGACGAACACCGGACGGGTGCGTCCGCCAATCTCCAGTGTACGTCGGCTTAACTCGGTCTCTCCGGCCAGTGGTTTGGCTTGCGAATCGGCGGTACCCAGCAACCGGTCGGCCTGCTGGTTGAACAACGTAACGCCGTCGCGGGAAATGGAAACCGACTGCACATCCTTGCGAACCGCGAAGATACTGTCGATGCGGTCGGACAGCGCCTTCCAATCCTGCGGCGAGAGGTTTTTGGCGACCACGGCGTTATCGGCGCAGATCACGTCAAGCAACGCCTCTCCGTCCTCCAGCACGGTGGCGGTAGCTANNGCGTTAGCCGCCACGCGGGTTTGGAAATCGTGGCGGATTTTCAGAAAAATCAGCGCGGCGGCGGCGATGGCCGCGATGCCCAGCAACGCCGACAGCACAATCCATTCCGGGCGCCATTTTTTGGCGAAGCTGGCGGGAGTTGCGCGGGAAGTGTTCATGGGCGATAATTCCGTTATGCGTTAATGGTTTCGATGCGAACCTTGTCTGCGGGGCAATGGGCGGGGGATCCGGTCACGGCGCCGGCCTCGCCGACCCGGATGGCGGTGCGCAGGGCTTCGTAAACGTAGGCTTTGGCCTCCGCGACCGCGTCCAACAGCGGTCTTCCGCAGGCTGCCGCGGCGGCGATGGCCGCGCTTAGCAAACCGCCGGCCCCGGTAACCGAAACCGGGGAATCCACCGCCGGGGTTGACACGCGGTAAACGCTTTCGCCGTCGCAGAGAAAATCGTCCGCCGGGTGGTCCAGGTTCTGTCCGCCCTTAAGCAGCACCGCGCACGAGAACCGGTCGGCAAGCCGCCGGGCTAGAGTCGGCATATCCCGTTCCGACTCGCAAGCCGAGCCGTCGAGCAATTCCGCCTCGGAAAGGTTGGGGGTTGCCAGAAACGCCAGCGGCAGGATCCGGGTACGGAACGCCGACAGGGCCGTTTCGGAAAGTCTAGGAATCCCGTCCGGCGCGACCAGTCCAGGGTCGACGATTTTTGCGATCCGGCCGACCAATCCCAGCCGGTCGGCGACCAGGTCAATCGCCGGTTCGCTTGGCAACACCCCGGTTTTAATCGCCATCACGCCGTAAGGCTCGATAACGGCATCGAGCTGGGCCCCGATCAATTCCGGCTCGACCGGGGCGACGGATTGCGCGCCGAAAACGTTTCGGGCGGCAATGGCGGTCACGGCGGTGCAGGCGTGGACGCCAAAACTCTGGAACGCCCGCCAATCGGCCTGAACGCCGGAGTTTCCACCGCTGTCGCTCATGCCGATGGTCAACACCGCGGATTTTCGCATATTAAACAATTCCGACTCGTATTCCATTCGTAATCTCCGATCATTTCAACCGCATAAGTGGCAACAGGCTGCCGCGTTCGTCGGTGGGCAGCGGAAAAGGCTTAATGCGAGACCAGTCGATGACCACCGCGTTGTCCGGTTTAATGTAACGGTGGATGTCGCGGGTGAAATAAACCCACACCGCCCCGGCGATCAGGTTGTCGTTTTGCCGGCTGATGGTGCCGTAGGGGTAGAGGGAGAACTCCTCGTAGAACGACTTGCAGATCGGCAGCAGGTCGATGTGCCAGTTGCTGACGTGCAGCGCCAGAATGCCGTCCGGCTCCAGCCGGTCGAGATACAGCCGGAACGCTTCGCGGGTAATCAGGTGATAGGGTATGGAGTCGCCGCTGTAGGCGTCAATGTACAGCACGTCGTACTTGGGATCGTTCGCCTTGCTTTCCACCTCCATCATGGTCCGCGCGTCGCCCAGCACCAGATCAACGCGGGCGTAGGAATCGTTGAGAAAGGTGAAAAGCCGGGGATTCTGGGCGATTTCCACCACTTGGGGGTTGATTTCGTAAAAACGGTAAATATCGCCTTTGCGCCCATAGCAAGCCAGCACGCCGGCACCCAGGCCGACCACGCCGACCTTCATCCCTTCGTCTAACTTTTCGTAGCGCGGATGGGAAAGCACACCCGCCCCGCCGCCGTTATGCGTATAATAAGAATAAGGATAATGCTGGGTGAGGGGGGTGTTCACCTGCAAACCGTGGGTGGTTTGCCCATACCACAGAAACGTCACCGGAAGCCGCGATTTGCCGGAGATTTCCAGGGTACGGGTAACGGAGAGCGTGCCGTAGAAATTGCGGCGGCGGGTGATGACATTGGAATTGGTTTTGCGGGCGGTGGCGCCGACCAGTCCCAGAAACGCCAGCGCCGCTATGAGGCAGATCGCCAACCGCTGGCTGCGGGTGACCGGAACGCGATACCGCTTCAAAAGCCGCATCACGATCAGCAGGCAGCATGCCGCCAAAGCCAGCGGGTACTCCGTAACCCGCTTAAACACCAGCGGGGCCGCGAAAGACGCCAGCAAACCGCCCACCGCACCGCCCACCGCGATTGCCAGATAGTAGCGGGTGAGCCGGGCCGGTTCCGGGCGTTCCGCGTACAGCCAACCGTGCAACACCGTTCCGGACAGTACCAGCACCCCCAGTCCGGCGAGCGCGTTCGGCCAAAAGCTGCCCGTGCCCCATAGGCCGTTGGCGTACGCCGCCGCGACCAGCGCCAGCAACGCGCCGGCGGACCAGGCGGGAATCCAGTGCTGCGCCAAACCGGAAAAGCCGAGCGAGTAGCTGAGCAGGAACGCCGCCAGCGCAATCGCCCAAACCATCGGCAGCGGCGTCACATCCATAAACAGATGCGCCACCACCGCGTTGAGCGCGAACGCCGTAACCGCCGGCAGCGCGTACCAAGTCCAGACCTCCGCTTCGGGCCGCAACGGTTCGGGCGGCGGTTCCGTGGCGGCCGAAAGGGCGGTCGAGCGCAGTTCGGAGCGTCCCAGCCAGAAAAGCAGCGCGGCGTAAACCAAAATCCCGCCCGCGAAAATCAGCCATTGCGCGGTCAGTCCCAAAAACGGTTCAAAGACCAGCGGGTAGGCGAGCAGCCCGATGAACGATCCGGCGTTAGACCAAGCGTAGAGCCGGTAAACCCCGGCGTGGCGCCGGGCGGCCCAGGTTTGCACCAGCGTGCTGCCGGCGGAAAGCAGCAGATAGGGGATGCCGATAAAAAACGGGACGCACAACCCCGCCTTGAGCCAAGGGGCCGACGCGTCCGCCGAAATCCATCCGGCGAGGCGGTGGCGGAAAAAGGCAAACGCCGCCACCCAAACCGCGGCGGCGGCCAATCCCGGCAAATGGGCCGAACACTGGACGGCGAGCTTTTGGCGCGACATGAAGTGCGCGTATAGATACCCGCCGAGCAGCAGCACCTGATAAGCCGCCAGGCACACCCCCCAGACCGCCGCGCTGCCGCCGAACATCGGCAACATCGTGCGTCCCAGCATGGGTTGCACCAAAAACAAGAGCAGCGAGCCAATAAACGCCGCCGCCGTATACCTAGCCATACATGAAACTTTCAAAGCTATCCCTTCATTAATCTCCTTATATTATAGCATCATAAAACCGCGCCGTCAATTCGAGGTTCGGCCTTAGCCGTGTTTTTCCGCGACACCCCGATAATCCCGTCCTCGCCGAGCACTGATTTTTGGCGGTTTTTGGGCGGATTTTGCCGTTTTTCCCGCCCAAACCGCCAAAAAACAATTTTTTTTCACGTTTCTAGTTGACTTTCCGTATGGGATTTAGTACTCTTCTTCACGTTTTCGCATTCCTGCAGGTTTGGTTTGCGAAATCGCGACTTTTGCAAAGCGTCTTTTAGCGAGGGCGTAGAGCTGAGGGCCACTGTAGCTCAGTAGGTAGAGCGCATCCTTGGTAAGGATGAGGTCGGCAGTCCGATTCTGCTCGGTGGCTCCATTTTTTTGCGAATGTCATGTAGTCACATCCTCTCACAGGAAGGAATAAGGAAATGGCAAAAGAAACCTTTAATCGCGGCGATAAACCGCATGTGAACGTTGGCACGATTGGCCACGTTGACCATGGCAAGACCACCCTCACGGCTGCAATCACCAATGTCCAGTCGCTCAAGGGCCTCGCGAACCTCGTCTCCTACGACCAGGTTGCAAAGGCTTCCGAGTCCGCTGGCCGCCGTGACCCCACGAAAATTTTGACGATTGCGACCTCGCACGTCGAGTACAGCACCGAGACCCGCCACTATGCGCACGTTGACTGCCCCGGTCACGCCGACTATGTGAAGAACATGATCACCGG
>DBXY01000017.1:0-35582 GCA_002309765.1 Verrucomicrobia bacterium UBA1200 | reverse complement strand
CATCGTCGTCTTCCTGAACAAGATCGATCTGGTCGATGACCCTGAACTGATCGAGCTGGTTGAGATGGAAATCCGCGAGTTGCTGGACAAGTACGAGTATCCGGGCGACGAAATCCCGATCATCAAGGGTTCCGCCCTTCCCGCCACCAAGGCGACCAGCGCCGACGATCCCGCCTGCGCTTGCATCACCGAGCTGATGAACGCTCTCGACACCTACATTCCGGAGCCGGAGCGCGCCCTTGACAAGCCCTTCCTGATGCCGATCGAAGACGTCTTCTCCATCGAAGGCCGCGGCACCGTGGTTACCGGCCGTGTCGAGCGTGGCGTGGTCAAAGTTGGCGACGAAGTCGAGATCATCGGTCTCCGTCCGACCGCGAAGACGACCTGCACCGGCGTTGAAATGTTCCGCAAGCTGCTCGATCAGGGCCAGGCTGGCGACAACATCGGTTGCTTGCTCCGCGGCACGAAGAAAGAGGAAGTCGAGCGCGGCCAGGTTCTGGCTAAGCCGGGTTCGATCACCCCGCACACCGAGTTCAACGGTCAGGTTTACGTCCTCAGCAAGGAAGAGGGCGGCCGTCACACCCCGTTCTTCAAGGGTTACCGTCCGCAGTTCTACATCCGTACGACTGACGTGACCGGCGACATCACCCTTCCGGAAGGTGTTGAGATGGTTATGCCTGGCGACAACATCAGCATCGACGTTAAGCTGATTTCGCCTGTCGCTTTGGAAGACAAGATGCGCTTCGCTATCCGCGAAGGCGGCCGCACGGTCGGCGCCGGCACGGTCAGCAAAGTCGTGAAGTAACCAGCTGCTTCCTGTGAGCGTGTCCCGTCCGGCCCGTTGAACCGGGCTGGACGAGGCACGGATTTTCACATAAGGAAAGCGAGGCTAGAAATGCCCAGAGAATTAGCGATTCTGGCTTGCACCGAGTGCAAGCGCCGCAATTATACCACCACCCGCAACAAGCGCACCACTCCAAACCGTTTGGAGATGAAGAAGTACTGCCCGAACGAGCGTCGGCGCACCGTGCACCGCGAGGTGAAGTAGCCCCTTTTGTTAGGCCAGTAGTTCAATGGCAGAGCAGCGGTCTCCAAAACCGCCAATGGGGGTTCGAATCCCTCCTGGCCTGCCATCCTGCGGGTTAAATCGGCAGGTTGGCCGGAAAGACCAAGGCAATGGAAAAAATTAAGGAAGCTTTTCGGAAATTCGGAAATTACCTCAGCGAGGTCAACACCGAACGTAAGAAAATCTCTTGGCCGGATCGTCACGAGCTGGTTGATTCCACGTTGGTGGTTATCACTTTCATCGTGATGTTGGCCGTTGTCGTTGCAGTTTTTGACAAGGTGATCCTTTTCTTCCTGCAATTGCTCCACGCTTAACGCGGTTCCAAACTTTTTTGACTATGGAAAAACAGTGGTTTGTTCTTCATACCTTGACCGGCCAGGAGCTAAAGGTTAAAAAGTCGATTGACGCCCGCGTAAAGCTTCAGGAGAAGACGGAGTACATCGGCGAGGTGCTTTACCCGACCGAAAGGGTTTCCGAGTTCAAGAATGGCAAGAAGACTAACATAACCCGCAAGTTGTTTCCTGGTTACGTCTTGGTGAATCTTGCGCTTTATGACGAAAACCATAAGGTTATCGAGACGACTTGGCAGTTCATCCGCGAGACTGACGGGGTAATCGGTTTTTTGGGCGGCAACCGCCCGCAACCGCTGTCGCAAGCGGAAGTCGATGCCATCAAGGCCCGTGTCGGCGATAACGACACTTCCGCCCCGGCGAAGCCCAAAGTCCAGTACAGCCCCGGCGATTCGGTTCGGATTACCGATGGCCCGTTCCTCAGTTTCAATGGTACGGTTGACGAGGTTGACCCGGAACACGGCAAGCTTAAAGTGTCGGTGATGATTTTCGGGCGTTCCGCCCCGGTGGAATTGGAGTATTGGCAGGTTGAGCGGTTCGTCGAGGAACCCACAATGCCCCCGCAGCTTTAACAGCGCAAGGACAGCTTTTTGGAAAACGCCGGAGCAATCCGGCGTTTTTTTTTTGTTTTAAGCCAGCAGTTCCACCGAAAAAGGGCCGTCGTTCAGCAGGCGAACTTCCATCTCCGCGCCGAACCGGCCGGTGCCGACCCGCGACGGCCCCATCAGCTCGCGCAGTTTTTCCACCACCAGCTCGTAAAGCGGTTCCGCCAACTCCCGGCGGGCCGCAGAGGTGAAACTTGGCCGTCGCCCGTGCGAGGTGTCGGCGTAAAGGGTGAATTGCGAAACCACGATCACGCTGCCTTGGACATCCTCAATCGATCGGTTGGTTTTCCCGTCGGCATCCTCGAAAATCCGGAGGGTGAAAATGCGGTTGGCAATCTCTTCCGCCTGCCGGGCGGTGTCGGAATTGGTCACTCCCAGCAAAACCAGATACCCCACGCCAATTTCGGACACCCGTTCGCCGCCAATGGTAACCGAAGCCTCTTTTACCCGCTGTATCCAAGCTTTCACTCGATAAACTCCTGCCGACCCTAATGGTCAAATGTCAAAAAAACGCCCTCCGGGCAAAAACCCGAAGGGCGCAGGCGAAAAGCCGTAAGACGCGATTACTTCTTGGCGAGGAAGTCGCGCAGATCGTCGGTGCGATAGGCGGATCCGAGCAGACAGTTCTTCTCGTAGATGAAATCGGCGTATTCCTTCATGAAAATCTTGCCGGGCTTGCGCAGATCGAACTCCGCGGGCTTGTCGCGGAAGAGCTCGCGATGCACACGGCACCAGACCAGACGGCCGTCGGTATCGATGTTGATCTTCGTCACGCCGCGCTTGGCCGCGCCAAGGAACTGGGTCGCGTCAACACCTTTAGCGCCTTTGATATCGCCGCCAGCGGCGTTGATGCGGGCGACTTCCCCGGGAGGAACGGAGGAGGAGCCATGCATCACCAGCGGGAAGCCGGGAAGCTGCTTCTGAATCTCTTCGAGAATGTCGTAGCGGAGCTTCTGGTCGCCAGAAAACTTGAACGCGCCATGGGAAGTGCCGATTGCGCAGGCGAGGGAGTCGCATCCGGTTTTGGAGACGAAATCAACCACCTCTTCCGGCTTCGTGTAAACGTGCTCGGCGGCCTTGACGTCTTCCTCGACGCCTTTGAGCTGCCCCAGCTCAGCCTCAACCACCAACCCTTTGGCGTGCGCGGCATCCACGACGCGCTTGGTGATCGCGACGTTCTCGTCGTAAGGGTAGGCGGAAGCGTCGATCATGACCGAGGAATAAACGCCGGAATCGATGCAGTCCATGCAGGTGGCTTCATCGCCGTGATCCAGATGCACCGCGAAAATGGCATCCGGGAAAATCTCGTTGGCGGTGGTCATCAGGGCTTCCAGCATCTTTTTGTGGGTATAGCTGCGGGCACCCTTGGACAGCTGCACGATAAACGGGGCTTTGGAACGGACGTTACCCTCGAACAGGCCCATGGTCTGTTCCAGGTTGTTGATGTTGTACGCGCCGATGGCATACTTGCCGTATGCGTGGGCGAAAAGTTCTTTTGTGGTGACGATCATTTTTCAGACTCCCAATTTGCTTCAGGCGGAAGGCCGCACGGTGCAAACCTACCCCTACCCGAACGAATGACATTAGATTATACGCTTTTGCCGTAACTACGGCAAGCCGATTTTCGTTTTTTGCCAAAATTTCGGCATAAAGGTGTTTGTCCCACACCAAAACGCTTTTTAATCGCTTGCTTATGGATCATTATTTTGATATAGTTTCAATAGTGGTTAAAAAATTGTGTGTTTTTATAAGGTTGGAGATCCGGTTATGAAAAAGACGGTTTGTGTGAGTCTGCTGTTGGCTTTGTCATTTTCTGCACAAGCGGCCAGCCGGTATTGGTTGCCAGGAGCGACTGGCGCGTTCGACCAGGTCGCAAACTGGATGGACGGAGCGTATCCGGGAACCGCTGACGTCGCGAACATGGATGTCGGTACCGCCACGATTTCCGAGGGGATGGACATCTCGGTCGGGTATCTAAATGTCGCCCGTACTAACACTTTCGCTGTTGTGCAGACCGGCGGTTCCGTCAAGGTACTGTCAACGAGCGGATCTGCGGATCCGGGATTTAAAATCGGTCGCGGTGAAGACAATAAAAACACCGGCGCGATCGGTACCTACACGATTTCCGGCGGTACGGTCAGCGCTCCCGATGCGCGGGTGGCAGTCGGATATTGGGGGAACGGAACTTTGACGATTACCGGCAGCGGTAAACTCACGACGCCTTGGCGCGTGGTGGTCGCGCATGCGTCGGTCGCTTCCGGCACCGTCACGGTGGCGGATGGCGGCACCATCGAGGCGCCCGTCATTTACTTGAGCCGCGCTGCCGCGAAACTGACCTTTGACGGCGGCATCTACCGGGCGACCGGAACTGGCTCCACGGAAGAACGGAACGATATGTTTATCTCTGGCGCGTCCGGCACCTTCGCGACGATTGGGAACGGGGGTGTCACTATTGACACGAACGGGCGTGATTGCACGGTTTTGATTCCGTTGGCCGCCTCTGACGACAATGGTTCGGCGACCGGGATTGAGAAGATCGGTACGGGAACGTTGCGACTTTCGGCGACAAACACGTACCGGGGACCGACGGTCGTCAGCGAAGGCGTTCTTGCGGTGCAATCCGCCGCAGCGCTCCCCAATTACGGGGCGCCGGGGATGATTGTTGTCAAAAGCGGCGCTTATCTAGCGTTAGGCTTGGGCTGGTCTGCTGACGAGATCGCGACGTTGCGCGCAAACGCGGTCGTGGAAGCGGGCGGATCGATCGCCACCTCAGTTTACGATACCACGTCGGGCGACATGACGGTTTCGGATGCGCTGGACCTTCCGGCCGGTCTTGAAAAGCTGGGAGCAAACACCCTCTTTCTGACCGGCGCAAATTCATTCGGTGGAAACGTGAAGGTTTTTGGGGGAACATTACAGGCGGACTTCGGTCAGGGTCTGGACGCGAACCACGCGGTAGAATTGAGGGGCGGCGCGCTCTCTTCGGCGAACGGATTGATCACCGCCGGACTTGGAACCGGCGCGGGGCAGATTTCAGTATCGGAAAGTTATGCGCCGGCATTTACCGCGAAGGGCGTTCCGTTGACGGTGAAACTGGGGAATACGGATGAGCCGATCGCCTTTGGCAGCGGAAATTTCCCGAATTTGGGGCTGATTCTGAACACCGCTGAAGCGAATCAGACAATCACGCTGGAGAACTCGCTGGACATCAACGGCAAGACCGCGGCGATTACCGTGAACAAGGGCATTGCCACGATTACCGGCATGGTTACCAACTCCACGGTGGAGTGTACGCTTGAAAAGCGCGGTGCCGGTACGCTTTCGTTGGAGGGGGCGAACCAAATCCGTCGATTAAATGCCTACGCCGGTACCACGATTCTGAATAGCCAGACGAAAAACGTTTTAGGAATGGTGAACATCCTTGACGGGGCAACCATCGCCGCCACCAACCAAACGATTTCGGTCACCAACAATCTGAACGTCAAGCAGGGAACCTTGGTTTTAAAGGATTGCACGGTCACGAATGTCCAAACGTTTTGCACCGGCAACGATGCCGCGTACAATGCGAAAGCGAAAAAAATAGTGATTGACGGCGGCGACATCTACGGGGCGTCTCTCCAAGCCGGAAACGCCTCCAAAGGGAACGGCGATATCGAAATCACGAATGACGCGAAAGTTTCCTTCAACCAGATTTTCGTGCGAGGCGGCACAATCATGCAGAGCGGCGCGACGGTGACATCGCGCAGCACCGGTGACTCGATCCGGATCGGCGAGAACACGAACGGGGTATATCGGCTGGAAAGCGGAAATCTGAACTGCGGATACCACTTTCAGGTTGGCGCCGGAAAAGGGTTGGGCATCTATCAGCAGACGGGTGGCACAAATACGGTTCTCGGGGTTTGCTCCATCGGTTGGGGGGCGAACTCTACCGGCGAAGTCTATGTGACCGGCGGTGTGCTTCGCGAGCCGGTCGCTAAAAATTTCCGCGTTGGTGAAAGCGGTGTCGGATATCTGGAGGTGAACTGCGCCGGTGAAGTATTGACCGGCGACACCCGTTTGAGCATCGCGCACGAAGGCAAGACCGGCGCGGCCGGGCGCGTCCTCCTCGGTTTCGGCGGTACGATCGAGGCAACGGAGGTTGCCGGGCACAACGGCAAGAACGGCAAGTATTCGGAATTTTTCTTCAATGGCGGCACCTTGCGCGCGACGGCCACCGCGCCCGACAAGTTCCTTTACAATTTGACGGCCTTCGGCATGGGTGAGCTGGGCGGAACCGTTGATACGAACGGGCGCGACATCTCCTTCAAGAACGCGATTGCCGGGACCTCCTACCTGTCGGCGCGGGGGGCGGGGCTGACGCACCGCTGGAGCTTCAACGGCGATTTGGCGGACAGCATTGGCGGGCAGACCGCCACGGCGGCAGGCGGCACGTTTATCAACGGCGGAACCGAAATTTCCCTGAAGGGCGGTAATAAAGGCACGTCTTGCGTCAACCTGGGGAAGAATGTGTTGCCGAACGACGGTTCCCCCGCGACGATCGAGCTGTGGGCGACACAATACAGCATCAAGAGTTGGAGCCGGATCTTCGATTTCGGCAACAGCGGCACGGATTATTTGGTGATGGCCTGGACGAAGGGTACGGATATCAATACGGATATGGTCCGCATCTACAGTACGGCATTTCCCTCTATCTCCAACGCAATGGCCCCCTATACCCTCAACACCGAGTTCCACATCGCCATGACGTTCGAGCCGCTGGAAAACGGGAACTGGCAAGTCACCGCCTATAAGCAGGATGCCGCGACCGGCGAGACGCTGAAAAAGACAACCTTCACCACCAGCGGCGGCTGGTCGCTTGCAACGCAGGGACAGAACAATTGCTATCTCGGCCGTTCCGTCCAATCCGATAACGACGCCAGCGCGAACTATAACGAAGTGCGGATTTGGAATCGCGCATTGTCCGAGGCGGAATTGGCGGCAAGTGCCTTGGCCGGGCCCGACGCTTTGCCTCCACGCGCATTCGAGAAACGCGGGGAGGGACGCTTGACGCTTGCCGGCGCAAACACCTATACGGTTGATACCCGCGTGGCGGGTGGAACGTTGGCGCTGGACGCAAATGCGTCACTGCCGGAATCCACGAATGTCGAACTGTTGCCCGCCGCCGAACTGGCGTTGGGCGGCAATACGCAAACCATCGCCGGGCTGTCAGGTACCGGTACGGTTTCGAATGGTCGCCTGACGGTCACCGACGGAATCAACCCCGGAACGGATCCTGGCGAAACCGCGACGCTGACCTTCAGTCAAACGGTACTCTCCGGGAAACTAACGCTTGATGCAACGGAAGACGCGGTTGACCAGATTGTCTGCATTTCCGGCGTTTTCGATCTGTCGGGGTTGGAGTTGGAGATTGGCAATCTTGCCGCTTTGACGCCAGGAATGCATACTATAGCGACTTCCGTTGATGGCTTCAGCGGACAGTTCTCAAGCGAGAACAACGTTGTCGGGCAGTGGATGGTCTGTTACCAGCATAACCGTATTTCCCTGACCCGCCGAGGAACACTGATTATGCTCCGGTAAAGAACGGTAATGAAAAAGGCCATCCTTTTTTTCGGGCTGCTGCGTTTTATTGCCGGAGCGGGTGAATTGCCGGAACTGATGCGCGCGGATTCCGGAATCACCGTTGACTCCGCACAACTTTGGGAGGATATCCGGCGTCCGGAAATCCTTCAGACTTTTACCACGAATGTTTTCGGAGTCCGTTCCGTGGAACGTCCCGATACGTTGACGTTTGAGCAAGCGGGGGCAGACCGGACGATGATTGGCGGACGCGCCGTGCGTAAGCTGATCGACATCCGATACACCGGAGCCGGGGGCGAGGGGTGCATCCGCGTCAATGCGTTCATCCCGATACGTTCCACGCCCGCGCCCGGATTCCTGCTGATCTGCAACCGCGACCCGGCGGAGAATATCGATCCCGAACGCAACCGAAAAAGTCCCTTCTGGCCGGTAGAGGAAATCATCGCGCGCGGATATGCCGCACTCGCCTTTTACAACGGAGATGTCTGCCCAGACCGAAATACCGGATTCACGGTGGGCGTGCATTCCATATTCGAGCCGAATCCGTCGGTCCGTACCGAAGAGAGTTGGGCCACGATCTCAGCTTGGGCGTGGGGCGCCAGCCGGGTGATGGACTGGATTGTAACCGAACCGCTTCTGGATGCCGCGCACATCGCGGTAATCGGGCATTCGCGGGGCGGCAAAACCGCGCTTTGGTGCGGAGCGACCGATCCTCGTTTTGCCTACGCAATTTCAAGTTGTTCCGGATGCAGCGGCGCCAAACTGAACCACATGGATCTTCCGTCGTCTGAGTCAATCGCCTCAATCACAAAGAGTTTCCCCTATTGGTTCTGCACCAGATACAACAGTTATGCGGGCAAAGAAATGGAGATGCCGTTTGACCAGCACGAATTGCTGGCCTTGATTGCTCCCCGTCTGCTGGCGGTCGGTTCCGCAACGCTCGACAACTGGGCGGGGCAGAAGGGCGAGTTCGCCTCGACGGTCCACGCCTCTCCCGCGTGGGGGCTTTACGGGAAAAGCGGCATGGTCGGCACGGAGTTTCCTCCCGCCGAACGGCCGATGCAGGATGGGTGCATCAGTTACCATCTGCGGGTCGGTTCGCACAATCTGCTATTGTACGATTGGAACCGCTACATGGATTTCGCGGACCGTCACGGGTGGTGCCTTACTCCCGTGTCGGACAACGGACTCGCGTTCGACACCACCGGCGGCGATCAAACTTGTTCAACGAACCTCGTCACGCCGGGTGCGCTTTTCAAATTTGGTCCGAACACCCTGCGTTTGACCGGGACGAACACGATCGGCGGGGATATCGTTGTGTGCAACGGAACGCTCTCCGCCGATTGGGGCGCGGGGATCGACACTAATCGCGCTATCCGGCTGCGCGGCGGATGCCTTTCAAATCCAACGGGGCGGATCAAGTGTCAGTTGGGCAATGAGGCGGGGCAGATTTCAATTGCGCCGGGTATGGCGGCGGGCTTTACCGCGAAAGGCGTTCCGTTGTCCGTGCGTCTTGGACAAACCGATGATCCGATCGTTTGGGGATCCGAAGAGTTTTCTCCGTCGCCCTTGATCCTTAACAGCGCGGAGGCGGACGCGCCGCTGGTTTTCGAGTCCGCATTGGATGTGAACGGCTGCGCGGCGGTCATTCATGCGGTGTCGAATAACGTGTCGCTTTGCGGCGCGATTACGGACAGTGCGGGAACCGGGCAGTTGAACATTACCAGCGGTTCCGTCTCGCTTTGCGCGCCCGGAACGTTCCGCTTGTTGCAAATCGCGAACGGGGGCGGGGTTTTCACGGTCACCAATCCTGCCGCGCTGACCGTCAACCAAATTGTTGTGAGCAACGGAACCATGCGCGTCGCGGAATCCGCTTCTGTCCGGGCGACATCCGGCGGGGACGCGATAAAGATCGGCACCGGTGATTCTGCCGAATTTGACCTTGACGGCGGCGTTGTGTCATGCGGTTACCATTTTCAACTGGGCTTGTCCAAAGGGACGGGCGTGTTTCGGCAGATGGCGGGCGAAAACACGGTTTATGGCGTCACCAGTATCGGTCACGACGCCAACAGCTACGGCAACGCTTATGTGTCAGGCGGCGTGTGGAGCCAGCCGGTGGCGAAAAACTTCCGGGTTGGTGAGTGGGGAAACGGTTATCTTGAGGTTTCCGGCACGGGAACGGTGCGGTGCGGCACGCTGGCGCTGAATTTGGCCGAATATGCAAGCGGCAGCGGGAGGGTGGTCTTGCGGCAAGGCGGAGTGATTGAAGCCCCCAAAGTGATCGGCGGTGCCGGCGTGAAGCGCGAATGGCTTTTTGACGGCGGGTTGTTGCGAGCGACCGCTTCATTGGATCGTTATCTTTCCGGGTTGACCTCCTTCGCGATGGGAAAGGGCGGCGGGATTATCGATACGGACGGACATGACATATCCTTGGCACAACCGTTAACCGAAAACCTGTCCAATCTGGAAATGGACGAAACGCTAGTGCACCGTTGGTCGTTTAACGGAGATTTACAAGATTCCGTTGGAGGTGGTAGCGCGACGGCGGTCGGGAATGTGACATTTGCCGACGGGTGCGCCCGCCTTTCCGGCGGGACTTTCGGGACCTCCTATCTGAACCTCGGTAAGGACGTTCTGCCTAAAAACGGGAAGGCGGTTACGCTTGAGATTTGGGCAACGCAGCGTGCCATTCAGGACTGGAGCCGTATATTCGATTTCGGAAAAGGGAATGCCAACGCGAATTACATTACCATGACATGGACGAAAGGGAGCGACCTCCAGACTGACATGATTCGGATCTTCAACGGGGCGGCATCGCAATCAAATTATCTGGCACCCTATGAATTGGGCAAGGAATACCACATCGCGTTCGTTTTGGAACCGATCTCGACCGGCGGATGGCTGGCCACCGCCTACAAGCAGGACGCGGTGACAGGGGTGACCGAGGCGCGTCACTCGTTCACCAACGCCAACTGGTCGTTGACGGGACAGGATTTGGACACCTGTTATCTCGGCCATTCGCGCCAATCCGCCAATCATGACGCGGCTGCGGATTATAACGAGGTGCGCGTTTGGAACCGGGCGTTGACGGAATCGGAGCTGATCGCGAGCGTCGGGTTGGGCGCGGATTACTCTCCGCAGACGCAGGAGACGCGTGTGTTCGAGAAACGCGGAAAGGGTATGCTCACGTTGACCGGACAAAACTGCTATCCCGTGGATACGGTCGTTGCGGGTGGAACGCTGGCGCTGGCGTCGGAATCGTCTCTGCCGGAGGATCGGTCGGTCAGTTTGGCAGCCGGTGCCGTTTTGAATCTGGGTGGAAATGCCCAAACACTGGTCAATCTTAACGGTAACGGGACGGTTTCCGAAGGAACGCTCACCGTGACGGGATCGGTCAACCCCGGTTCGGATCCCGGCGCGTCCGCTTTGCTTGAATTCAGCAAAGTAAAACTCTCCGGGGCGATGGAACTGGACGTTTCGGTTGATGGAACAGTCGATCGGGTTCGGTGCGTTGAGGGGCCATTCGAGCTGTCTGGGTTGACCCTGAAGGTAAATGGGCTTTCCCGACTTGCCCGGAGAAGTTATCCGATAGTCATCTCCGCCGACGGTATCGCAGGAACTTTTTCAGATACGAATTTTGCCGGAACGCCGTGGACGCTAGTGTACAAATCCGACCAAGTTCTTCTGGTTCATAAGAACACGTTGTTAATGATTAAATGATGTCGGGCGGCTGTTTATGCAATCCGCTGGCTAGTTGAAAATCGCCGTTGACTTAAACTGCTTTTTTTAGGATAATATAAGCCGTTTTTGTTGACATATCTTTTCAAACGAGGTCATGCTATGGACGTTGTGGACGGAGCCAACATCATTACCGAGCCGTTAGAGGTCGCAAAATGCCCGAAGTGCGGCATGGAGCTGGGCGTGGCGGGGTTGCCCGCTTTCGCCGGGGTGCAGTGTCCCTCCTGCGAATTCGAGTTTACCGTGCCGGTGCGTTTTGGTCCGTTTATCCTGACGAAGCTGTTGGGTGCGGGTGGTATGGGCGGCGTTTACCGTGCCAAGGACGAGGCGTTGAACCGCGAGGTGGCGGTCAAGGTGATGCTAAAGACGCTTGGCGACGACCCCCAGTTCGTCGAAACCTTCCAGCGCGAGGCCCAGGCGGCGGCGCGGCTGAACCATCCCAATATTGCGCACATCTACTCGTTTGGACAAGAAAAAGGCCAGCCCTACATCGCGATGGAGCTGGTGGACGGCGGTTCGCTTGACGCGATGATGAATGAGCGCGGCCCGCTCGATCCGACGTTGGCGGTGCATATTTGCTGCCAGATCGCCGAGGGGTTGCGCGAAGCGTCCACCGCCGGTCTGGTACATGGCGACATCAAGCCGGAGAACATCCTTTTCGACAGCGAGAAGAACGCCAAACTGGTGGATTTCGGTCTTGCCGCGATGAACAACAACGGCGGCGAGGTGTGGGGAACCCCGTATTACATCGCGCCGGAAAAAGTGCTTCGCCAGAAAACCGATTACCGGGTGGACATCTATTCGCTGGGCGGCACGCTCTACCACGCGATTGCCGGGATCCCGCCGTTTGACGGCCCAGACTCCAACGCCGTGGTGAAGGCCCGGTTTGAAGCCGACCCCATTCCGCTGATTCAGCTTCGCCCGGAAATCAAACCGGAGCTGAGCGCGATGGTTGCCCGGATGTTGTCCCGCGACCCCGCCGGACGTTACCCCACGTACGAGTCGCTGCTGAGCGACATGCGGCGGATTCTTTCCGCTGCCGGCCCGGTCAATCTACACCGGAGTTCCAAAAAGATCGTTATTAAAGGGAAATCCGCTCCCTCCGCGCCGCCGCCCCAACCGGTTGCCGCCGCCCCTGCACAGGAGGCCGCTCCGCCGGACAAAAACCGCGGTTGCATGATCGCCGCCATTGTCGGCGTGGGCGCGTTGCTCGGGCTTGGTGCTATCGCCGGCGGGTTCTGGATGTTGATGCACCACAACATGAAGAAGGCCGTGCGGGCGGAGTACGACACCACGGAGGCGGTGAACAGTAAGATCCGCTCCAACATCAAGGGATATATGGATCAGTCCGTCGAATGGCAGTCTAAGCTTAAAGGGTTGCCTGAAAAAGCCGAGGGGTACGCCAAGGAGGCGTTAAAACTGGCGGTGGAGGCGTTAGGCGAGGAATACCGCGAGCGGCTGGTTCCGCCGGAGGAGAATAATGTCGTTGCGGCTAAAACCCCGACGCCGGAGGCCGCTCCGGCGAAAGATGCCGACGGAGCGGTGAAGCAGGCGGAGGCTGCCGCCGAACCGGCAAAGCCCAAGTTCGACCCCAAGGTCGCATTCAAGTCGCTGTTGGGGGGCGATGGTAAAATCAAGCCGCTTTCCGATGCCGACGCGGGCAAGCTGTCCGAGCAACTCAAAGGATTGGGGTTGTCGGTGGACACGGTGGCGGATTTCATCAACGTACTCCAACAGTTTGACGGTCAAACCGAGGCCCAGGCGTTGGTGACGTTCGGTAAACTGCCGCCGGAAGAGCAGCGTTCGCTGATGGCTCCGCTAGAAAAAATGCAGACCTTGACGCAGAAGATGGCGGAGGCGGTTGCCGTTGCCGTAACCGAGGCGATGGCCGACTCCCCGGCGGAGACCGCGCCGGCCGCAGATGCGGTTGATCCGTCTGTGGAGCCGGTGGTGAAAGCCGTGCAGGGCATTTACCAGGATTACTACAAAGTCAAAGGCGCCGCCAGTTTGGTGGAATCCGTCCGAAAGGAGATGGCGGCAATCGTTGAACGCGCCGAGGGGTTGGTAAGTCCGGTTGAGGTCACTCCGGAAGCCGTTTTGCTGATGCAGGATCAGACCGAGAAGCTGAAGCAAATAGCCGAAGAATTGACTAAATCCTTCCGCAAAATGTCCGGTGCCCGCGAGGTGGGGGAGGCTCCCAATCGTGTCGCCGCCATGAAGAAATCCCTGGATCAGGTCAAAGAGCTGGTTTCGGATATGCTGGAACGGCGCCGTAAGGAAAAGGCGGCAGCCGAGAAGGCTGAGCGCGAGAAGGCGGCAGCCGAGAAGGCGGAGCAGGAGAAAGCCGCCGCCGAGGAGTTGGCCAAGGGCGAGGTCGCCAAGGTGGCCGCCACCGAAGAAAACAACCTTGAGCTAATCAAGGCGTTGGATTTCCGCGGGGCAGACCGGGCGTTGACCGAGGCCGGCGACGAGTTTTCTTCGGCCGAAGGCAAGGCGGCTTTGGCTATAGCCCGCGATCGGGTGGCGCGGCTTGAGTCGTTCCACAACTACATTGTCGAATGCTGCAACAAGGGTTACAAGTCCGCTAAGGGATGGACGGTGGATAAGGCGGACAAGCGTACCGTCAGCGTCAACAAGCGGCCGATGAATTGGACGGAAATTTACTCCAAGCAGATGGCGATGGTAAACGAGCTGATCTTTAGCTTTGTCCGCGACACTCGAACGACCAAAGACATGAAACTGCGTGAACGGTCGCGTCGGGCGACGGAAGCCGCGCTTTTCCTTTGCACATTCTATTCGGACAACGCTTCGGCCAAGAAGCTGGCGTTCGGAATGGCGGTGAAAGCGGCGGAAGATTTTGAGCCGGACGCCGACACCATCAAACAGTTGATTCCGGAGGCGTTTGCGGAATGATGCGTTATATCAGCACCCGTGGCGGCGGGGAACCGCTGACCTTCAAACAGACGGTGTTGGCAGGACTTGCCCGCGATGGCGGGCTTTACTTGCCGGAAAACATTCCTCAGGTGGCGGATCGGCTGGAGGCATGGCGCGGGCTGGATTACCCCGGTTTGGCGTTTGAGGTGATCCGGCAGTTTGCCGACGATATCGCCCCGGACGATTTGCGCAGGGTGGTGGAGAAGAGTTACGCGGTTTTCGACACGCCCGAGGTTACCCCGGTGCGTCAGGTCGGGCCGGTGCATATCTTGGAGCTTTTCCACGGCCCGACTCTAGCGTTCAAGGACGTGGCGCTGCAATTTCTAGGGAACCTGTTCGAATTGGTACTCGGCGAGACCGGCAGTGAGATGAATATCGTGGCGGCCACCAGCGGCGATACCGGAAGCGCGGCGATTTACGGGGTGCGCGGTCGAGAGGGCATCCAGATTTTCGTGATGCATCCGCATGGCCGGGTCAGCCCGGTGCAGGAGCGGCAGATGACCACGGTGCTGGATTCCAACGTGTTCAATCTCGCGGTGGACGGCACTTTTGACGATTGCCAAAACATCGTCAAAGAGTTGTTCGGCGACTTGCCGTTCCGCGACGCCTGCAAGTTGGGGGCGGTAAACTCCATCAATTGGGCCCGTGTGTTGGCGCAGGTAGTTTATTACTTTTACGCCGCTTTCCGGGTGCAGGAGCAGACCGGTGCGGAGAAAGTCCGCTTTACCGTGCCGACCGGCAATTTCGGCGACATTTTCGCCGGTTACGTGGCGCTTAAAATGGGAGCTCCGATCGAACGGCTGGTGCTGGCCACCAACGAAAACGACATTCTTTCCCGCTATTTCAACACCGGGGTTTACTCCCTCGGTAAAGTCGTTCCCACGCTCAGTCCTTCGATGGACATTCAGGTGGCGAGCAATTTTGAGCGCTATCTCTACTTTCTTGCCGGGCGGGACTCCGCCAAGGTCGCGGCTTGGATGGCGGCATTCAAACGCGACGGTTCGCTTACCCCCGGCATTCCGCCGGACGCGTGTTTCGCCGCCGGGCGCGGGGACTCGGCAGCCACCATATCCGCCATCCGCGAATTTTGGACGCGCTACCATTATCTGCTCGACCCGCACACTGCGGTGGGGGTGTCGGTGGCGTTGGATCGTTTGAATGAATCGTCCGCCCCGATGGTTTGTCTGTCCACCGCGCATCCGGCAAAGTTCAGCGCGGCCATCAGGGAGGCCACCGGCGAAGATTTGGCGCGGCATCCGCGCATTGACGCGTTGATGTCGCTGCCGACCCGCATGGAGGTGATCGCCGCCGACCGGGCAAAAGTCGCGGAGTTCGTTAAGTCAAAGCTTGCTTAATCGTGTAAAAACAAAGGAAGGAATAGTTACCATGAAAAAACTCTTAACCGGGTTGTTCGCCGCCATCGCAGCGGCTGGGGTGTCATTGGCCGAGTTGCCGGACGCCGAGGGGTTTGTCTCGCTTTTTAACGGCAAGGATTTGACCGGATGGATTGGCGCCACCGACAGTTACGGCGTCGAGCCGGGCGGCATTCTGGCCTGCCAGCCTGGTCGCGGATCGGGTGGCAACCTCCTTACCGAAAAGGAGTATGAGAACTTCATTCTCCGTTTCGAGGTCTGCATGCCCAAGAACGCCAACAACGGTTTGGGTATCCGCACTCCGGCGCCGAACGTAGATTCGGCCTACCATGGGATGTGCGAGTTGCAGATTTTGGATGACGGCGGCGACCAGTACACCAAACTTAAAGAGTACCAGTATCACGGTTCGGTTTACGGCATCGTTCCCTCGCGGCGCGATTCCGATGGCAAGAGCCTCAAGCCCACCGCCGGGAACGGAAGCTACCTTAAGCCGGCCGGGCAGTGGAACTTTGAAGAGGTGCGCGTGATCGGTTCCCGCATTCAGGTTATCCTCAACGGCATTATGATTACTGACGCCGATATCGCCAATATCAAGGGTGACGGTTCCGACACCCCGGATCACCGCGCGCATCCCGGACTGCATAACAAGCGCGGCCACATCGGTTGGCTCGGTCATGGTCACCACGTGCAGTGGCGCAACATCCGTATTAAGGAAGTCCCCGCGGATTATAAGGTGTCCAACCCTACCGACAACATCCCGCCGCCCGGTTTTACCGCGCTTTTCAACGGCAAGGATCTCACCAACTGGAAGGGCGTGACCACCCAGGAGAAGTTTGACAACCCGAAGGTTCGTCAGGCCGCCACCCCGGAGAAACGCGCCGAGATGCAGAAGATCGCCGACGAGCAGATGAAGGCCCACTGGCACATCCGCGACAACGCGCTTTTCTTTGACGGGTTCCGGGGCGGTTATTCGCTGGCTACCGTGAAAGACTATAAGGATTTCGAGATGTACGTCGATTGGCGTATCATGTCCATTCAGGGCGACTCCGGACTCTATCTGCGCGGTTCGCCGCAAGTTCAGATCTGGGATGCCCATAACCAGTGGCACATCGGTTCCGGCGGACTTTACAACAACCAGAAGAATCCGTCCCAGGCGCTGTGCATCGCCGATAATCTGGTCGGCAGCTGGAACACCTTCTATGTCAAGATGGTTGGCGACAAGGTTACCGTCACCTTGAACGGCAAGCTGGTGGTGGATAACGTGACGCTGGAAAACTACTGGGACCGCAAGATTCCGATCTTCCCGGTGGAACAGATTGAGTTGCAGTGCCACGGCGACCCGATTGAATTCAAGAACATCTACATCCGGGAGCTGTAACGGTTGTTCCCGTCGCTGGTTTTGATAGCCGGGACCCTGCTGTCTAGTGGCGGGGTCCCGGTTTCGCTTGACCTCTTCGTTTCGCCCGGTTGCTCCGAGTGCGAACGGGTGGAAAAGCGGGTGGTCCCCCGGCTTAACCAGCTGGGCGGCGACCTTTGCCAATGGGAGAGCCACGATGTTACCGGTCGCGATGGCGCCATGTTGCTCTTCGCCTACGCGGAGCGTTGCGGCGCCGAACCCGCCGCGCCGCCGGTTCTG
Organism: Verrucomicrobia bacterium UBA1200; assembly: GCA_002309765.1. GTDB lineage: Bacteria > Verrucomicrobiota > Kiritimatiellia > RFP12 > UBA1067 > UBA1200. The sequence continues at coordinate 18,303 of DBXY01000017.1, read as the reverse complement.
GTGGTGGACCGTTCGCGGATGTTGTGCGGGTACGGAGCGATATCCACCGGCGCGGTGGATATGCTCAACGCCGCGATGATAGACCGTCAGCGCGAAGGGTGGCAGCCGCCTCCGCCGCCGGAGATTCCGGAGTTCCAATCCCCTCCGGATGATTGCGCCGACCCGGAAGATTCGGGAATCCCGGTGGACTGGCGGATGCGTGGAATGGTCTTTCTCGGCGGACTCCAGGACGGTATCAATCCCTGCGCCATTGCCACGCTGGTTTTCTTCTTGAGCGTGCTTTCGCTGGGCCGCTCCCGCCGTCTGCTTCGCCTGTTTACCGGGTTGGGTTTTGTCGCCGGATCGTTTCTGGTTTACTGGTGCATTGGGGCTGGGCTGTTGGCCGCGGTTCGGCATTTGCCGGCCTTGCCGCTGTTGCGGCGCGTGACGAATTTTGGGATGGCGTCGCTGTTGGCGGTTTTGGCGGCGCTTTCACTGCGCGATGCCTGGCGTTTCCGTAAAACGCCGGTGCCGGAATCTGTCACCTTGAAGATGCCGGAGTCGTTACGGACCTTATCCCGGCGTTGGATTTCGGAGCACTGGCAACGGGGCGGCGTAGTGCTGGGTGGGGCGTTGACCGGCGGCGCGGTGACGGTGTTGGAGAGTGTCTGCACCGGACAGGGATATTTGCCGGTGATGGCGTTTCTCGCGCAACAACCGCTATCCGGCCGGTCGGTGTTGGAGTTGCTGACTTTTTACAATATCGCGTTCGTGATACCGCTGGTGGCGGTGCTGATCGCGTTTCTGGCGGTGGGCAGTGTTGTTCCGCTGGTGGAGTGGAGCCGCCGTCATCTGCCCGTGGCGAAAGTCCTGATGGCGCTCTACTTTTTGTTGTTGGCGGCGGCTTTCGTCTTCTTTGGCGTCCGTTAATCCCCGTTTCAGTGCGAAGTTAATTTAGCGGCGCGTCCGGAGTCCAATAACTGGCGCAGGGCGGCGGCGTCGCCGTTGCGGATGTCGTTCCGGTACTCGGATAGCCGGTCGATCAGTCGAGTCAACACCTTGTCGAGCGCATCGCGGTTGGAGAGGAAGAGGTCGGTCCAGATATCCGGGTCGAGCGTGGCCACCCGCGTCATATCCTGAAAACTGCCCGCCGAATAGCCAGCGTGCGACGGGGCGAGTTCGTCCCGCACATAAGCCGATGACACCACGTGCGCCAGTTGGCTGGTGTAGGCGATCATTTCATCGTGGTGCTGGGGGGTGGTCACCACGAACCGGGCGAAACCGATTTCCGAAAAAACATTTTTCAGCCGTTCCAGCGGTTCCTCCGTTGTCCAACCGAAGGGAGTGAAAATCATCGAGGCGCCTTTAAAAAGGTTGGCGTCGGAGTTATCGTAACCGGACCGCGCCTTGCCAGCCATCGGGTGCCCGCCAATAAAGGTCCACTCCGCCGAGCGGGCGGTTTCCTCCAACGCGGCGCAGACCGCGTCTTTCACGCCGGCGGCGTCGGTGACCAGCGTTCCGGGCGAGAAATCCTTCGCATGGTCTTTAACCCAGGGCGCGACCATCAATGGCGGCAGGCACACCACCACCAGTTCGCAACCCCGGAGCTGTTCCGATGTCGCGTTTTTAAGGTTGATGACCTTATGGCCGGCCATGGCGAACGCTTTTTGGAAAGATCCGCCGATAAGCCCCAATCCCCGGATGCCAATCGTCATTAAGAAAGCCCTCCCGTTTCGCCGGGACTCCGGCGGCGGCTATTTCTCCGAGTACGCCCCGAGGAAAGTGAAGTGTTCCACGTCCGGATCGTTCGCGATGCCGGAGAGCAACCGCACCACCCGACTGTCGCGCGGGGAAGCCTCAAGGTCGAAGATGAACCGGAATTCAAAGTCCGATCCCGGCACGGGGCGGGACTCAAGCTTGGTTAGATTGATACCCACGGCGGCGAATTTCACCAAAATGTCCGACAATGCGCCGGGACGGTGGCCGAGTGACATCAGCAGCGAAAACTTGTCCGCGTCGGGGTAGATCTCGCAACGTTTTGAAATGCAGATAAAGCGGGTGTAATTGCTGGTGATGTCGGAAATGTCCTCCTCCAGCACCTCCAACCCGTACAGCTCCGCGCAGTCGCGGGAGGCGATCACCGCCATGTCGGTGCGTCCGGACTTGGACAATTCTTCCGCCGCGGCGGCGGTGTTGGTCGCCGGGACTTGGCGCATGTCCGGGTGGCTGCGGAGAAACTGGGCGCATTGGGCGAGCGCGTGGGGATGGCTGGAAATCTCCTTGACGTCTTCCAGTTTAACGCCGTGCGGGGCGAGCAGCACATGCCGGATACGGAGTTTAAGAGCTTTGACGATTTTAAAATGGTGCTTCGCCATCAAATCATAAACCGTGGTCACGCTGCCGACCGCCGAATTCTCGATGGGCAGCACGCCGTAATCGCACATTCCCTTCTCGACCGCCGTGAAAACGTCGTCGAAACCCTTGAAGTAAAAGATAGTCGGGAAGTGCACCAGCCGGCAGGCTGCCTGTTGCGAGTAGGAACCCTCCGCGCCGGAGCACGCCACGGTCGCGGCAGAGGGGAACCGTTCCGCGGTTTCGCGGACCGCCTTGTTGACCGATTCTGAAAACGTATCGGTTTGGGCCAGAACCGCCCTTTGGCGCCCGCGGGAAATCGCCATCAGCGTTTTGAAAAGCAGGCTCGCCTCGTTCTCCAAGTCCGGTCCGGCCGCCTTGGCGACCTTGGAAATAATCTCGCGTTCGCGGGCGGGGTTGGTGACCGGAACGCCAATGCCGCGCTTCGCCGCCACCACTTCGCCGGCCGCTTTCATGCGCTGCACGAAAAGTTTCAGCATCTGTTCGTCGATCTCGTCGATTTCGTTGCGGATCTCGGATAAATCTTTCATGGCCGAAGTTCCTTTATTGCTCCAAATGCCAAGCGTAGGGACGCAGCGCCCGGATTTTCTTCATCGTGTTCTCGAACATTTGCGGGGTCAGCGACTGCACGCCGTCGCAAAGCGCGTGCGGCGGGTCGTTGTGCACCTCGATGATCAGCGCGTCCGCGCCCATCGCGGTGGCGCCCATCGCGCACGGTTCGACCAGCGGCGCGTAGCCGGTGGCATGGCTGGGGTCAACCACCACCGGCAGATGGGAGAGCCGCTTCAGTACCGGGATTACCGTAAGGTCGATGGTGTTGCGGGTGGCGGTCTCGAAAGTTCGGATGCCGCGTTCGCAAAGCATGACGTTCGGATTGCCGCTCGCCATAATGTATTCCGCGCTCATCAGCAGCTCCTGAAGGGTGGCGCTCATGCCGCGTTTCAGCAGCACCGGCTTCTTGGTCATCGCACCCACCTCCTTCAACAGGTCGAAATTCTGCATATTGCGGGCCCCGATCTGGATCACGTCCACATCATTGAACAGCGGCAGCTGTTCGATCGCCATCAGTTCGGTCACGATCGGCAGACCGGTGGCTTTTTTGGCCTCCATCAAAATCTCCAGGCCGAGTTTTCCCAATCCTTGGAACGAGTAGGGGGAAGTGCGCGGCTTGAACGCGCCGCCCCGGAGCAGCGTCGCCCCGGCCTCTTTCACGCTCTTGGCGATGCCGATCATCTGTTCCACCGATTCCACGCTGCAGGGACCGGCGATTACGTGAAAGCCGCCGCCGCCGATCTTGGCACCGGAACAGTCGATCACCGAATCTTCGGGGTGAAATTTACGGTTTGCCGCCTTGTACGGCTCCTGGATGCGTTGTACCCGCTCGACGACGCTCAGCGCCTGCACCAGGCCGATGTCCATTTTCGCGACGTCGCCGACGCAGCCGATCAGGGTCTCGCGTTCACCGGTACTGACATGCGGCGAGATGTTGCGCTCGCGCAGCCAATTTAACAAACCCTCAACCTGCTTTTTGTCGGCACCCTTTTTGAGTACAATGATCATGACGGATATCCTTTGCCGTCAGCCTTAACTTACTGCCGGCGCCATAGCGAAAATTCCGGAGCCGGACAACATCATCCGACAACATCGCTTTCATGGGGCGGGTATTCTACTCTTCCCGTTGGCGGAATGTCAATTCCAAGCGTCCGCCAAACCGCATTTTTCCGTTGCCGGGCCGTATTCGGGACGGTTCTATGCCGGATTGGGCAATTCGCGCGTATTTGCCCCCTTTAATCCGCCATCAAACAAAAATGCATATTTTTGCCGTTTTACTATTGCTTTTTCCACCGCGAGAGGGTAGAATGAAGGAAGCAAATGGGTAATTAGGCTTTTTCAAGGTGCCCGTTTTTCAAGGAGGTTTTAGCATGAAAAGTGGTTGTTTCATTGCGGTTTTGGCGGTGGTCGGCGTGTTTTTGGCGGCTGGTCCGGCGGCGGCGCAGCAGCGGCGGCTTTCCAACCTTAACAACAACAATCGCGGCAGTTCGGTGAACACCAACCGCGGCGCGGCCGGGGATACGGCGGCTGCCGAGGGATCGGTCAAGATCGAGCGTTTCCCCGCTCCCGGCAAGGCGTCGATGGTCAGATCTCCGGAGTTCAACGTCAACGCGAACGGTCTGCAGCCGCCGCTGTCGGCGAGGAAGCGCGAGTGGGCGCTGTTCGAGATTAAGTACTCCACCTCCGCCAAGTGGATGGACGAGCTGTCGTTCACCTACCACGTTTTGACCAAGGGCAAGGACGAAAAAGGCGCCGACGCCTTCAACTATTTCACCACCACCGTCCGTTACGTTGACATCCCCAAAGGCGAGCACATGAGCGCGGTGGCGTTGCCCCCGAGCACGGTGGAGCGTCATGGCGCGCCGGTGGCGCTGGCGTTGGAGATCGTGGGCGACAGCAACGTTTTGGACAGCAAGTCCGAGTCCGCGATGTCCCTCCCCAAGGAGTGGTGGAAAGACAGCAAGGTGATGGATGACCAGCGTATGCACCGCCGTTCCGGGCTGGTGGACCGCTCGAAGACCCCCTTCGCCCTGATTAACCCCAACGATTACGAGGTAGTTCAGTAGTGTTTGCGTCAGACCGTGTCCTCGCGCTCAATATCGGCGCGAGCAAAATTCTGTTGGCCGAGTTCTCCGCCAAAAGCGGGCGCCCCCCGGTGTTATTGAACTACGGCGTTTACGAGACCGGCGGCGATCCTGAGTCCGAGGTCTCTCTGGGCGATTACCTTGGTGAGGCGATTCGCCAGATTATGCGCGGCAGCGGTATCCGTCCCGCCCCGCTGTTGCTTTCGCTTTCCGGGCAGATGGTGTTCCCGCGCTTTGTGCGGCTGCCGGCGGTGTCCCAGGAAAAATTGCTCCAGATGGTGGAGTACGAAGTGGAGCAGAACGTTCCCTTCCCGATGACGGATATCGTGTGGAACCACCAGTTCCTCGGCGACGGGTCGATGGGCGAGCAGGCCGCGATGATCGTGGCCGCCAAGCTGGAGAGTGTCCGCGAGGTCACTGAGGCGACCACCGGCATCGGTTTGGAGCCGGAAATCGTGGATGTCGCCCCGATGGCGCTCTACAATTGCCTGCGCCACAGCGAGCCGGGGTTGGACGGCTGCACCATTTTGTTGGACATTGGCGCCCGCACCACGAACCTGATTGTGGTGGAAGAAGACAAAATCTACAACCGCTGCATTGCCACCGCGGGTAACGCGATTACCCAGGAGCTGGCCAAGGGGCTGGGTATTTCCTTCGCCGAGGCCGAGCAGCTGAAGCGCGAGCGGGCGTTTGTGGCGCTGGGCGGCGTTTACGCGGCTGATGACGCCGAGGACGACCGGATTTCGAAGATTGTCCGTACGGTGGTCACCCGCCTGCACGCGGAGATCAGCCGTTCGATCAACTTCTACCGCAGCCAGCAGGGCGGTAGCGCCCCGACCCGCCTGATCCTTACCGGCGGATCCGCCGTGTTGCCGCAGCTGGATACTTTCTTTAAAGAGAAGCTGAACGTTGAGGTTTCCTACCTCAATCCGTTCAACAACGTCGGGGTGGGGCCGCGGGTTGACTCGGAACGGCTGCAGTCCGATGCGTTTGTGCTGGCCGAGGCGGTCGGGTTGGCTTTGCGCCGGGCGCAGGACTGCCCGGTCGAGATCAACCTGATGCCGCCCGAAATCGTGCGGCGCAAATCCTTCCGCAAGCGTATTCCGTTCTTTGTGCTGTCGGCGATCGCGCTGATGGCCACGCTCGGCGTGTGGACGGTTTACCAATACCAGATGCTCCAGATTTTCCAAGGTCAGCGCGACCAGATCACCGAGAAACTGGACCGGCTGGAGGGTGAGCAGAAGAAGCTGAAACAGGCCGACGGTATCCGTCAGGGGCTGATCGCCAAGGCCGACGCTGAGGCGGAGCTGATGGGTAAGCGCACCTTGTGGCTGAAGCGCATCGAGGCGGTCCGCAAGGGTCTCTTCCCCGGCGTGTGGCTGACTGACATCTCCCCGGTGAAGGACGGCGAGACCGGCGAAGTGATCGGTTTGTCCATCAAGGGTTGCGGTTGGAAAGACCGGCTGAAAGAACAGGCGGAGAAGGCCAAGACCACGGGACGCGAGCCGACCGGTGAAGAGGTGCTGTGCGATCGCATCAAACAGCAGGCCGTGTTCAGCAACGGGTCGGTCAGCATCAAATCGACCCGCGATGGCGGTTACTACGACGAGTTTACGCTGGAGGCTCTTTTCGAGGCTCCCCAGCAGGACGGCAACAGCCAGAACAAGAACGGGAATAAAAGGTAGCAATGAAACGTCAAGTCGTAATTTTGTCGGTATGCGGGGCGTTGCTGCTCGTGCTTTGCGCCGGGGCGGGCTTTTTCCTGTTCAAGGCGTGCATGGACAAGAGCGCCATGAAGACCGAGCGCGACGAGAACACCCAGTCGATCCGCGACATTTACAATGCCAAGGTGTTCCCCTGCAAGGAAAGCATCGAGCGGTATAAGCTGGATGCCGAGGAAATCTCCAAGTGGCGCGGTACTGCCTCCAACCTTTTCAGCAAAGGCGTGGTGCAGTGCGACACCAACCTGTCTTCGAGCGCGTTTAAGCAGATGCTGGTTTCGGACGTACGTGAGCTTAACGGGACGTTCCGCACCCCGGCATCTTCCAGCAAGGACGCTCCGGAATCGTTCGGATTCGCCTTTGATTCGTATCTCGGCGGAACTCTGCCGGTTCAGGAAAATGTCGCCCGGTTGAGCCGTCAGCTCGCGATGGTCAAGGCGCTCATGAAAGAGCTGAAGGAGGCGGGCGTGGCGGAGATTGTCTCCGTGACTCGTGAACGTTTTGACGATGCCAGCTTGGCCCCCAAGACTGACGTCCCGCAAGAGACCGGTCGCCGCAATAAGAACAAGAATAAGAACAGCGGCCGTCCCGCTCCGACCGCCGCCCCCGCGGCTGAGAGCGGCGGAGAAGGCCCGTTTGCCGACAAGGAACGTTTTGAGGTGTCCTTCACGGCGCGTCCGAACGTGCTGGTGGCCGTGCTGAACCGGCTCGCGGCAATGGATCTCTACACCGTGGTGGCGGAGGCCGAGATCCAGAAGCCCAACGACATGCTTCGTGCCTACAATAACCGGATTAAGACCGAGCAGCAGCGTAAGGACAAGGAGGCCGAGGCCGATGGCAATGCGTTGGATCAGAAGAAGCCGACCCGTCTGCTGGTGACCGATCCGGAGCTTGATCCGCCCGCCGTCGTTAAGCTGGTGCTGGATGTTTACACCTTCTAACCGGCAGTAAGGAGTTTTTACCGTGGCAGGAAACATTAAAAAAGAGAATGTCTTTATGCGCTACTACGACAAGTTGATATTTGTCGTGGTGCTCCTTCTTCTGTTGGGCTCGCTCGCCTACCTGGCGCTTGTGGCGATGAGCGGCAAGAAGGACGAGGAACAGTTTATCGAAAAACTGAACCTGCGGCAGACCGCCGAGACCCCAAAACCGCTCTCGCTAGCAAAGTACGAGAGCGCCGCCAAGGCGCTGCAGTCCCCGATGCACTTGGAGATCCCGGACGGGCAGAAGGCCTCCTTCATCACCCCAGAACGCCGCGTGCAGTGCGAGGAGTGCCGGTTCCCGATTCCTTCGGATGCCAAGACCTGCATCTTCTGCGGTAAGGAGCAGATGGTGATGCCCGCCGCGAGGGAGGATCTCGACAGCGACGGCGACGGCATCCCGGATAAGGTCGAGTTGGCTTGGGGTCTGGATCCCAACGATCCGGCGGACGCCAAGGGCGATTTGGACTCCGACGGCTTCACCAATCTTGACGAGTTTGTCGCCAAGACGGATCCCAAAGACGCCAAGTCCCACCCCGCGCTGATCAATATGCTGCGGGTTAAGGAGATGCGCACCAAGAAGATGCCGGTGGTGTTGAAGAGCGTGAACAAGATGCCCGACGGTTACCGTATGGTGTTCCACCGCGAGGGCAAGTACGCCCAGGACTTTCAGGTTCGCGACGGCGAAAAGGTCGGCGACACCGACTACCAGGTCGTGAAGTTTGAGTACAAGGTTGAGCGCCGTAATGACGAGCGTACGGGCCTTCCTAAGGAGTATAATGTCTCCGCGGCCGATTTGAAGCGGTTGTCGGATGGTAAGGTTGTGACGGTTGTGTGTGGCGAACCCGCCAAGGACACGGATGTTGAAGTGGTAATTGTGCTTACCGTCGACAACACCGAATACCCGGTGTTGGAGAAGGGCAAGTTCAAGGTCCGCGAGGAAACGTATCTGGTCGAGGCGGTTGACCCCGCAAAGGTTACTGTGATGATCATGAATGAGGCGACAGGACAAGAAAAAGTTGTGAGGAAGCTTGATTAGTTTCCCCGAGTGTGGTAGAATGTTGTCTCATAAACTTTTTTCAGTGCAGAAGCTGCAAAAAAAGGAGTCTCTCCAATGATGCAAAGTTCAAGGTGGTTGCTGGTGTTGGGCGTTTCCGCGTTGGCGGGCGGTGGCGTCAATAATCTTTTTGCCCAAGACAATCTTGAGGCGCTGTTGAAGGATGTCGGTGGCAAGGATCCCGCTCCGGCCGCCGCTCCTGCCGCTCCGGCGGCTGAAAAGCCCGCTCCGGCGGCGCAGCCCGCCGCAAAGCCGGTCGAAGCTCCGGCCGCCGCTCCCGTACAGGTCGCGGCCCCGGCGAAGGCCCCGAGCGAGGCGGAAGCCATTATCTCCGAGCTGGAAACTTTGGAGAAAATCCGCCGTAAATCGCTGGACGACCATGGCTACGCCGCGTTGGACATGGCCCGTCAGGCAATGATTGACAAGGAATACGGCACCGCCGCAAAGCAGTATAAGCAGGCGCTTGAGTTCATTGGCGACCGTCCCCAAAATCTTGAAGCCCGCAAAGAGGCCGAGGCTGGTATCGGCGAGGCTTATTATCAGGACGCTTTGCGCTTGATGAAGCTGCACGAGAACGAGGAGGCCACCACCGCCGCCGCCAAGGCGAAAGAGGCGGGCCACGCCAAAGCCCCCGCTTTGATTGACGTCCTCCGCAAGGAGCCGGAAAAAGAGGCGCTGCGCAAGGCTTCCCAGACGCTTACCCACCGCCAGAACGAGAGTGAATACAAAAACGACCGCACCACAATCCGCAAGCGGTTGCGCCGTTCACGCCAGTTGTACACCACCGGCGAGTTGGGGCGCGCTCTTGAAGAGTGCGAGCTGGTGCTCCGCGATTTCCCGTACGACGTTGAGGCAATGGAGCTTCGCGACCGGATCGCCGACCGTATGAAGAACGTCTCCGATCTGGAGTTCGAGGCTACGCGCAGCATGATGATCCGCGACGTGCGCGACACTTGGAACGACAAGCGTTATGCCATCAACAGCAACCAGCTGCCTAACGGCAAGAACGAGCTGTCCACCAAGGAAGCGGCAAAGGATATCATCAGCGGCCGCACCGCCGAGCAGGTCGTTCACCAGAAGTTGCAGGATATCGTGATTCCGGAGGTCAACTTCCGTCCGCCGGCCACGATTATCGACGCGGTCGATTTCTTCAAAATCGCTTCCCGCGATTATGACAAGCCCGAAATCCCGGTGGAGCAGCGCGGTGTCAACCTCGTGCTCAAGTTGCCGAATTCCGCAACTGCAGCCGCACCGGCGGCCGGCGACAACGATCCTTTCGCGGGTGGCGGCACTAGCAGCGATTCCGGCAATGTGCCGGTGATTCCGTCTCTGACGGCCCGTTTCATCAACCTCTATGACGCCCTTAAGCTGGTTTGCGACGTCACCGGCATGAAGTTCCGCATTCGCGGCAACGTTGTGATGGTGGTTCCCGCCAATGAGCCGGACGGTGAACTTTTCACCCGTTCCTACAATGTGTTGGCGTCTCTGACCGACCGCGTCAACGCGGCCAAGAGCGAGATGCAGAACAATCAGGGCGGCGGCCTTGGTTCTTCGATGGATACCGCCGACATGAGTCAGACTCAGGACTGGAAGAAGTTCTTCGGCGACCTCGGCGTCCAGTGGCCGGAAGGTTCGTCCATCGCCTACATCGCCGCCATCGGCAAGCTCCGCGTTCGCAACACTACCGAGCAGCTGGCGGTCTTTGAGCAGATCCTTGAGGACTTGAACGTCACCCCGCGTCTGATTGAGATTGAAGCCCGCTTCGTCGAGGTCTCGCAGGCCGATTTGAACTCGCTCGGTTTTGAGTGGTTGCTGAACAGCGACTTCTCCTTTGACGCTGGCGGGTTCTTGGACAAGGCCCTGAACCTTCGCGAGCATGGCGCGGCCACGACTTACACCGATTCGGCCGGGAACACCCACTCTTATTACAACAGCCTCTATCAGCAGGGCAAGCTGTTCGGGTCTCCGCGCGCTGACGGCACTTACATCATGAACAACGGCACGATTGTCCCGGCGGATGCCTACACCGTGTTGAACGGGCAGTATGGTTTGGTTCCGGCTTCGAGACACAATGCCAGCATTGGCCCGATTGACGGCACCACCTATTCGACCGGTATGCGTTACACCAGCACCACCGGCAACCCGGTGGCGGGTGAAGACTCCACCATTAATGACCAGTTCCTCAAATTGAGCGCATTCACTGGTAACGCCGATATTTCGGTGATTCTCCACATGCTCAGTCAGCGTTCCGACACCGACACCCTCTCCGCACCGAAAGTCGTCACCAAGAACGGCAACGAGGCGGTTATGAAGGTGGTCACGGAATACATCTACCCGACCGAGTTCGAAGTTGAAATCTCCCAGCAGAGCAACTCCGGAAGTTCGATTTACGGTGGCAGCTCCGGCATGACGTTGGCGACTGTTGAGCCGCAGAACTTCGAGACCCGCGAGGTGGGTGTGATTCTGCAGGTGGTTCCGGAAGTTTCGCCGGAAGGCCAGATGATCAACCTCATGCTCAATCCGCAGGTAGTCTCCGAGCCGACTTGGAAGAACTACGGCATGAAGATCCCTTATTTCCGGAATTCCGCTTCGTTGGCTGATATGGTTACCGGTTATTCGCTCTCCGAGCAGGATGTCGAATACATGGAACTGCCGATGGAACAGCCGTTCTTCAGCGTTCGTTCGGTCAACACCCAGCTCTCGGTATTCAACGGGGCAACGGTGGTGATGGGCGGTTTGATTACTGAAGACCGTACTACCATCGAGGATAAAATCCCGTTCCTCGGCGACATTCCTTACCTTGGCCGTATTTTCCGGAGTAAGGCTGAATCTTCCAACAAGCGTAATCTGCTGGTGTTCGTCACGGCGCGCCTGGTTGACCCTGCTGGCCGCGTGATTAAGCCCACCGGGGAGTCCGCTTTGGAGAAGAACATCTACGACAGTGGTGCTGATACCCCGGCTACCGATGCCCCGGCAACGCCTCCGCCTGCGGCGGTTGAATAGCCCAGCGCCACCTTGGAAAAATTTTCGGCGGGGAGTTGGTTTAAGCCCTCCCCGCCTTACCGCTGGATAAATATTGATGAGCATAATGTGCGGACCGCTTAAGGTTGCGGTTACCGGCGGTATAGCTTGCGGAAAGACTCTTTTTTCATCCATGCTCGCCGAATCCGGAGTAAAGGTTTTGGATTCAGACCAGGTGGTTCACCGGCTCGAAGCTCCGGGCGGTTTGGCGGTTGAGCCAATCGTAAAACGCTTTGGAAGTTCAGTTTTGGACCGCAAGGGCGGCATTGACCGCCAAGTTTTGGCCCAAAAGGTTTTCTCCGACCCTAAGCTGCTTACAGCCCTGAATGGTATCGTGCATCCGTTGGTTCGGCAGTCGATTGCCGAGTGGGTGGATGCTTGTAAGGAGTGTATAGCCGCAGTAGATATCCCGCTGCTTTTTGAGGTCGGCTGGCAAGATGATTGGGATGTGGTTGTGTGCGTGGCGGCAAGCGAAGCCGCGCAGATCGACCGAATGATAAAAATACGCGGATACACGCCGTTGGAGGCCCGCCGCCGCTTGTCGGCGCAAATGCCGGTTTCCGAAAAGGCCGCCCGTTCCCACCTTGTGGTTTGGAATGACGGCGGATTGGAGGAGCTGGCCGCAGAGGTCCGCCGCGTGCATTTAGCGCTTCTGGAGAAGTCACATGCGAAAAGCTACCGCCGCGAAGGCCGAACCTGAAACCGGCAATGTCCGGGAAACTCCCGAAATTCAGGAAACCCCGGTCATCCCGGAAACCCCGGAACCAACGGTCGTACCGGAAGCACCGGCCGCATCGGAAGTACCGGCCGTTTCGGAAACGCCGGCCGCGCCGATTGTCACGGATGTCCCGGTAACGCCTGAAGTCCCCGAGGTTCCGCCAGCGCCGGTTGCCCAGGCTGCGCCGGCAGTTCAAGATAGTCCGGAAGCCCAGTCCCCGTCACCGGAAAACCGGCCGCAGCACCGGGATACTTGGGCGGCTCGGGTAGTCCCCGTGGCGGCCCAGCGCTCGGTGGCGCGTCCTTCCGGCGATCGCCGGGCTCGTGTCCAAAGTGATGCTTCCACCCCGCCGCCGGATGCATCCGCGCGCCCTTTGCCCCAAGAACAACCGCGCCGTCCCCACAAGCCGGCCAAGGGTCAGAGCCAGCGCAGAAACCAACAGCAGCGCGGCGGCGGCAACGGTCAGCAACATGTTCAGCTGCAACGCAAGCCGCCAGCCCCTAACAACGGCTTGCCGGCAGATGTGTCCGATAGCCCGGCATCGGCACCAGTTCCGCCGTCAACGCCCGATGTTCAGGAACCTGTGGCCCCGCCTGCGCCGCCGGCCGAGCAGTTGCCGCCGCTGTTTCTGACCCAGCTTCAATCGATGGAGCTGACCGCGCTGTTGGAGTACTTGCCCAATCTTACGGAGGAGGAGGCAAGCGTCATCCAACGCCATCAGTTGATTTTTGAGATTATCCGAAGTTACCTCCGGCGCGGCGGCACGGTCATCACTAGCGGTATCCTTGAAATCCTGCCGGACGGCTACGGTTTCCTGCGTTCGCCCAAAAGCAACTATCTCCAGTGCCCGGAGGACGTTTACGTCTCGCCGTCGCAGGTTCGCCGCTTTATGCTCAGGACCGGTGACTATGTGGAGGGACCGGTGCGCGATCCCAAAGAGAAGGAGCGTTTCTTCGCCCTCGGCCGGGTGGACGCGATGAACGGCAAGCCTCCCGCCGAGGCCCGCCGTACCGTGCATTTCGAGAACCTCACCCCGCTCTTCCCCGATCGCCGGATTCGTCTGGAGGACGGCCCCACCGAGGTTTCAATGCGTATTGTGGACATCTTCACCCCGATCGGTTTCGGTCAGCGCGGGCTGATTGTCGCGCCGCCGCGTACTGGTAAGACCGTGTTGATGCAGAAGATGGCTAACGCCATCTCCCATAACCACCCGGAGGCGGAGCTGATCATATTGCTTATCGACGAACGGCCGGAAGAGGTCACCGATATGCAGCGCAACACCCGCGCCCAAGTGCTCAGCTCGACCTTTGACGAGGCCCCCGAACGTCATATCCAGGTGGCGGAGATGGTGATCGAGGTTGCTAAGCGGCAGGTTGAAAACGGCAAAGACGTGGTGATTCTGCTCGATAGCATTACCCGACTTGCCCGCGCCTATAATACCTGCCAGCCCCACAGCGGCAAGATTCTCAGCGGCGGTGTGGACGCCAACGCGCTCCATAAGCCCAAACGCTTCTTCGGCGCCGCCCGTAACATCGAGAACGGCGGCTCGCTCACCATTATCGCCACCGCGCTGGTCGACACCGGCAGCAAGATGGACGAGGTGATTTTCGAGGAGTTCAAGGGTACCGGAAACATGGAGTTGAACCTTGACCGGGATCTGGTCGAGAAACGGGTATTCCCCGCCATCAATATCGAGAAATCCGGTACCCGTAAGGAGGAGTTGCTGCTCTTTCCCGAGGAATTGAATCGCACTTGGATTCTCCGCCGCGCCTTGAACGGCACTCCGCCGGTGGAAGCGATGGAGATGGTGGTCAAGCGTCTGCTCGCCACCAAGAGTAACGGTGAATTCTTGATGGGAATCAAGGAAAGCTGACGTTACGAATTTTTCGCTTGCGCGGCAAGTGATTTTTGGATACCATTGCAACCGTTTTTTGAACCAAAAGCAGGTGAGGTGATTTTAGATGCCCGCGGTTGGCCGCAGTTTGCGGCGACAGGGAAAGCCGCGGTACGGTCACCACCGGAAAGGAAATCCTAAAATGGGTATGTTGGATCAGGTTAAACAAGCCATGCAGATGCGCAAGGAAGCCAAGCGCATTCAGGCCGAGATTGAAAAAATCACCTACGAATACACGAATGGCGGCATCTCTTGCACCGCTCGCGGCGATTTTACCATCACCTCAATCAAAATCGCTCCGGAGTCGCTGAAAGAAGTCATCGCCGGCAAGCCCGAAAAGTTCGAGACGATGCTCAACAACGTTATCAACGCGGCCTTAAAAGGGGTTAAGAAGCAAACCCAGGACGCGATGGCCAAGATGATGCAGTCCGGCGAGTCCGGCGGAATTTTCAGCTGATCGGGGTTTCTTGAATGGTTCCACAGGTGGATCAGCTGGTCCGGGCGCTTTCCAAGTTGCCCGGTCTTGGCCGACGGTCGGCGGAACGTGCCGCGCTGGCGCTGCTTCGTAAGCCGGAGACGTTATCCGACCCGCTGGTGGAGGCGCTTCAGACCGCCCGCCGCGACATCTGCTGTTGCCCCGTATGCGGCGGTTTCACCGCTCGCGACCGGGTGCCCTGCGCTTTGTGCGTCGACCCCGCCCGGGACTCTTCCCGCCTTTGCGTGGTGGAGGAGCCTGCGGACATCGCCATAATTGAACGTTCCGGCGGTTTCAACGGACGTTATCATGCCCTTATGGGAAAACTCTCTCCCGCCCGCCAATCCGGACCTTCCGAGTTGCGTCTAAGTCAGTTGACCGAACGCGCCCCCGCTTTTTCTGAAGTCCTGCTGGCGCTTTCAACCGACATGGAGGGCGACGCCACCGCCGCTTACATTCAGGAGTTGCTGCGTCCCTTCCGGATTACCTTGACCCGGCTGGCGTACGGTCTCCCCGCCGACAGCGGAGTGGGCTATTCCGACCCGTTAACCCTAAAACGCGCTATCGCCGGACGCACTACTCTGGAGGCTCCCCATGCTTAATGATGAATCCCCGGTGCCTGTTGCCGATCTGCTCGCCGGCGTACGCGCCCGTATTGCCGACGCCTGCGCCCGTTCCGGTCGCCCTGATTCCGCCGTTGAGGTCATTGGCGTAACCAAAACCCACGGCCCGGAGGTCGTCCGCGAGGCTTGGGAGGCGGGTATTCGCATTATGGGCGAAAACAAGGTTCAGGAGGCGGCTTGGAAAATCCCCGCCAGCGTATCGGGCCCGGAATGGCATTTGATTGGCCATTTACAGCGCAACAAAGCCCGCCACGCCGTGGAGTTGTTTTCCGTAATCCACTCGGTTGACTCCGTCCGCCTGATTGAGCATCTGGAACGGGTTGCCGTCGAGTCCGGCCGTTCGCCCGAGATTCTGCTGGAGGTGAACGTCTCCGGGGAATCCAGCAAAGACGGCCTCGCCCCCGATGCGGTTCCTGCCGCAGTGGAGACGGCGCTCGGTTGCCGCGCCCTAACGTTGACCGGGTTGATGACGATGGCCCCTTTTGCTCCCGATCCCGAAGCCGCCCGCCCGGTCTTTGCCCGCCTTCGGGAGCTGCGCGACCGTTTGGAACGCGATTTCGGCATCGGTTTGCCTAATCTTTCGATGGGGATGTCGCATGACTACCCCGTGGCGGTAGAGGAGGGCGCCACCTGGGTGCGTGTAGGTACCGCGTTGTTTGGCGCCCGCCCAAAATGGAAGCCGGCCCCCATCGGGGCCGATACAGACGATTTTTCCGGTTATTTCAACGATTGACCGCCTGTACGGGCGGTTGGAGGAACCACGCTATGAGTAAAACCCGCGCCATCGCCATCGCCAACCAGAAGGGAGGGGTCGGTAAGACCACCACCGTAGTGAACCTTGCCGCCGCGCTTTCGGAATTGGGCAAGGCCGTGTTGGTGATCGACCTCGATCCTCAAGCCAACGCCACCTCCGGATTGGGATTAACCCGTCAGCCGGGTGTTTCGCTCTATCCGGTGCTGACCGGCACGGCGGATGTGGCGGATATCATCCAGCCCACCCCCTACGAAAACATTAACATCATTCCCGCCGAGGTTGACCTTGCAGGCGCGGAGTTGGAGATAGCCCGCCGCGGCAACCATCTTGAGGCCGTTCGCGCCGCGCTCTCTCGCGTGTTTGAGTCCGGCGTGTTCGATTTTATCCTGATGGACTGTCCTCCCTCGCTCGGCATCTTAATGACATCTTCCCTTGCCGCCGCCGACGGCATCGTCGTTACCATGCAGTGCGAGTATTACGCCATGGAGGGGTTGAGCGTTATTACCTCCATAATCAACCAGATGCGCCTTAACGGGGCCAACCCTAATCTTGCCCTTGACGGTATTCTTATGACCATGTTTGACGGTCGTACCCGTTTGGCCGCCGATGTTGTGGCCGAGGTCCGCAGTCATTTCGGAGATTTGGTTTATAACACCACCATCCCCCGTAACGTCAAGGTTAGCGAGGCCCCCAGTTTCGGGCAGCCGGTGGTTTTCTACGACCCGTCCAGCCGCGGCGCTGCCGCCTACCGGGAGTTCGCCCGCGAGTTTGCCGCCCGTTACGAGGCCTGTTGACCCGTAGCGCGGTGATTGTCCGTGCCTTTTGACGGTATCTCCGTTCATGAATTTATCATCCTGCACTTCAATAACTCCGCCCGATACATACGGATTTTCTTCGCGCACCGGGTTGCTGCTTGGCGAAGATGGCGTGGCCCGTTTGGCTGCCGCTTCGGTGGCGGTGTTCGGTTTGGGCGGGGTCGGTTCCTTCGTTGTCGAAGCCCTCGCGCGCGCTGGCGTGGGGAGGTTGCTGCTTGTGGATGCCGATATCGTGGCCGAGTCCAACCTCAATCGTCAGCTGGTTGCGTTGCGGAGTACACTCGGCCGCCCCAAAGTCGAGGTTATGTCTGAAAGGATTCTTGATATCAATCCGGGGGTTGCCGTTGAGGCCCGTCAGGAATTCTATTCCGCGGATAACGCTGACACTTTCGATCTTTCCGCTTTCGGTTATGTTGCCGATGCCATCGATTCCGTGCCTTCCAAGCTGGAGTTGGCGGCACGCGCCCTCGCCGCCGGCACTCCGATTATCAGCTGCATGGGTGCCGGAAATAAACTTGATCCGACATTGTTCCGGGTGGCAGATATTGCCAAGACCTCGGTTTGTCCGCTTTGCCGTACCATGCGCCGACAGCTTCGCGCCCGCGGCATATCGCATCTCACGGTGGTCTATTCCCCGGAACCTCCCCGCGCTCAACCCGTTCAGAGCGCTTGTGCCGCCAACCGTTGTCCGGTCGGTTCCGTGTCGTTTGTCCCCGCTGCCGCTGGCTTGGTGTTGGCCGGCCACATCATCCGCGCTTTGTCTGGCGTGGATTGATTCCGGTTTGATTCCGTCCTCGTTTTTTTAGCCCATTTTTCATGAAGTGCCTATTTTTAGCCGCTGCCGAAGTATATTGGACTACCCCCGGGGGGGTGGTTTGTCCGTTTCAATAATCGAAAAAAAACAAGAAAAATTAAAAACCGGCTTGACAAAGAATGTACGGGTTTGATATATTTTCCGCCCTCTTGACCAAACAAGGCCATTATGTGTGGCTGAATGGGTTTAAGAGCGGCTTGAAAAAAATTTAAAAATTTTTCAAGTTAGGGGTTGACAACGCTTTGCGGTTTTGCTAAAGTATGCACCCGTTTTTCCGCCCAATAGGGTCTGACCCGGTGGGCGGCGGATCTTTGAGAAAAGAGAAGGTTTTAAGACAAGAGACAGATGAGCGAACCGCCCCTGGGGAAAGGATGCCGAAAGGCATGACGGACCCGGAGGGGATGCGGAACGCGATATGGTTTCAATAGTGCTTGTCGAGGCTC
>DBXY01000021.1 GCA_002309765.1 Verrucomicrobia bacterium UBA1200 | reverse complement strand
ATGGCGACGAGATCGAAAGGGTGATCCAGCGGGACACGGGAGACGCTTGCGTCGCAGATTGTGATGTCGAACTGCAATTCCGGGGGTGTCAACGCGGCGAGCAGGGTGGCGGTTAACGGTGCCTCACGGAACGAAATCGAGAGAAACGGAAGACTCAATTTGTGGATCTTCCCATCCGGAAGCAGAATCAACATCCGGCAGGAGCGGCCGCTATGCCCTCCAGTATCTTTATTATAAGGCTCATTTGCCATTTTTATTTTCCTGCTCGCTTCGAAGATTATGCACATCATAACATAATTTCCGAACCTGTTTTCGAACGGAACGAACCGTGTTTGTTTCGGTTGTTAGATAATAGTAATTTTCCATCAAGCGGGTTAACTCATTGGTGTGTCCGTTGCAAAGCAAATAACCCAAATCATTTCCGAAAGCGTCAGCATGATCAATGTCAGATTTCATTGTGCACATTACCACAATGCTTGTAATCGCAAAAATGACAACCGGCACCACAAAAATAAGGAAAAGTAATTTCTTGGCACTCATTTACCGTCGATCTCCTCTCCGGTAGGAAGGCTCTTCGGCTGTTCCATCGGCGTATTGTATTTAAACCGGCAATCGCCAAGACCGCAACCTTCGCATACATTTTTTAAATCGTCGCAAAGGCCGTCATTGTCATAATTCCCGTTTCTTCCTATAAAAATGGCTACAACCTGATCAGTATGACCGTTTGCCATTAAGATTAACATCTTTTCCGACAACTTTATTAACGCGTTTTCGGAAACTAAGTACCGCATGTCTGGCCCGAAAAAACGATGCCCGCCGGTAAACGCTCCGGCCACTGTAGCCCAATACCAAATCCAAATTACCCCACACCAGAAAATGGTTTTAAAGAAAATCTTTTTTATGAGCACGGCGCCTTGCTCCACTATTCCAGCGAACGCTTCAAGTAAGGCATGTAAGCGCGGGTGTAGGTGACGATCGACCAGAAATTAAGCAGAATCAGAAACGCCTCAATGGCATACACCAGCGGCTGAGGGACCAAGAACGGATGCAACGAGGTGTATAGATAAATCAGGCAGGCGCACGGGAAGGTGGCGGCGGTGCGGAACTTGCCCAGCCACATGGCGGAACAGTCGGCATTGTAGAGCGACCCAACGGAACGCAGAAAAGTAACCCACTGGTCACGCAAGATGTACAGCACGGTGAAAATCAGCATGACTAGGGCATGCGGGCCCTCATCGGGCTGGCGCCCCAACAGCCAAAGCAGGGTGGGGAAAACCACCAGATAGAACACCTTGTCCATCAGCGGGTCGGCCATCGCGCCGAATTTGCTTACCACCTGCCACTTGCGGGCGAGTTTGCCGTCGTAAAGGTCGGTGAGCGATGCCACAATCAGGGCAACGGTGGCAGCCAATGCAATCCAGTCCGGACACCATTGGAATTCGCGACCCTTGTCGCAATAGGAATGCCATACGGCCAGCACCATGAAAAGCACCACAAACGGCACCCGCCCGAATGTAATGGCGTTTACCAAAAGCCTTTTTTTAGAGTTATCCATCGATTTTCCTCCGCTGGGATCGTTGGTTAGAACATCACGTGCGTCTTCGGCAAAGCCTTGCGAATGCGGATTTTTTCATCGTTCGAAACCTGGCACCGGGCCATCGACAACTCCTGCAGGCCAGCCCAGCCGGAGAGGTCGTCCGGGAGCTTGGACACCTTGCTGCGGTCCAGATCCAACCGCCGCAACTTGGGCAACCCGGTCAGCCACTGCGGAATCTCGACGATCGGATTGTCGCTTAACGACAAATCCTCCAGCAACTGCAATCCGTTCAAGCAATCTGGGACCCGCTCCAGCTTGTTGGAACGCAGATAAATGCGCTGGAGTTTCGCCAATCCTTTCATCCCGGACGGCAACGCGGTTAGTTGGTTCTCGTTGAGTCTGAGCCAACGCAGATTTTCAAGCTGAGCCAATTCGGGGGGCAACTCCGCAATGGAGTTGCGGTCCAAATTGAGGTAGGTCAACGCACGCAACCCGCCAATACCGCCCGGAAGGCCCTTTAGACTATTCCCTTCCAAATAAAGGTGTTCTAGCGAAGCGAGCTTGAACAAATCCGCCGGTACCGCAGCCAGTCCCATCTCGGAAAGGTCGAGACGCTTCAAGCCTGACATTCTGGATAACGCGCTGAAATTCTTAATCCCGCGCGCCCCGCGCAGGTGTAGCGTCTCCAGTTTCGGCATTCCAACCAACACGTCCGGCACCTCCACCAAAGAGGACGGCCCGGTGAGGTCGATCTCCTGCACCGTCTCTTTTAGCGACACCGCCTCCGCCAAGCCTTTGGCGGTGACGGGACGCACCGGTGCCTCGCGATGTTTGAAACACCCCGACCCCGCCAAAGCCAACAACACCGCGAACACCGCGCCGCAACAACTCCGAATCTTCATTTCAGCCCCTGCAAAAAAAACTTCCGCCGACTTCCGGCGCAAACCCGGCCGAGCAACGCACCCGGCATGGATTGAAAACACAGTGAACTTTATCAAAAAATCGGAATAAAGGCAAGCCCAAAAGGGATGTCAGCTATTTGCGGTAAATTACACCTTCGATATGTTTGTTTTGGATGGGCGTCAACAAGCAAAAAAGCGACCTTCGGTGCGCTAATTTCGAATCGCGCTTGAAATCGGAACCGCCGGATGATACAATTCGTCCCGTTTTAACACTGTAGGTATTGTACAATGGAGGAGTTAAGATGAAAAAGACCGGAAAAACCAAGAGTAAAACTTTTTCTGTCAAAGAATCTGTGGTCACCGATTCAGAGGATTTTTTCATAATCGAAGGCTTAATGGGGGACACAGCAGAATCAAAAATCCCATCTGACACTGATGGATGTCAACTGAGACGTATCAGGAACCGTAAAAACGGAACCCTCGCCGAACTGGGAAAGTTCATCGCGGATAAGATTAACGATACAAATACTTCGGATATGAGACAAAAAACCATCAACCAACTAAACGACCTGGTTTTAAACATTTCGGACGACGTGGCAAAATGACGATATGATCTGTTTTGCAAAATTTGCGGTGTGAACACTCCATGGTTGCATTCGCCAATGGTTTATGATAGCATAAAGATGAATTTTAACCCTCATTTAGGAGAATCTGTCATGGCGAAATGCAATTGCACCGGAAAAGCAAACGCCTGTTTAGGCACTTTTGTTCCTCCGATCGATTTGGTTGACATGCTGAAGTATTCGGCCGGGAAAAAAGACCCGACCTTTTCCGTAGCGCTGGAGCGCGAGGAAGGTCTGGTTTCCCGTTACGATCTGCCGCTGCCGGCGAAAGCCGAGTCCGACCCCGAAGTCGCGTTGCTGGCGGAACGGATCGTGAAATTCCTGTTGTGGTCGTCCGGCGGCTGGCACATCATGCTCTCCGGCCCGGAAAAACTTTGCCGCAGCATCAAACGGAACTACACCCTCAAAGGGGCGCGCAAGTTCGACGTTGATTTCATGCAGACCGTTTACGGGAAAAAGTTCAAGGTTGACATTGTGGACCGCAAGGCGCTTCCGGAAGCGCACGAGCGCGACCTAAAGATAGACCAGCGCACCAACGGCTGCCGGATCGGGTTCGACCTCGGCGCAAGCGATTTCAAAATCAGCGCGGTCAAAAAGGGCAAGGTGGTGTTCAGCGAGGAGTTCCCTTGGGACCCGCGCAACCAGGCCGACCCCGAATACCACTTCAACAAGCTGAACGAGGGACTGAAACAGGCGGCAGCCACCCTGCCCCGCGTTGACGCCATCGGCGGCAGCACCGCCGGCGTGGTGGTTTCCAACCGTATCCGCGTGGCTTCGCTTTTCCGCGCGATCCCGAAAGAGCGTTATCCTGAGGCGCAAAACCTGTTCCAGCGCATCCAGCAAGAATGGCAGGTGACGGTGGAAGTGGCCAATGACGGCGATGTCACCGCGCTGGCCGGGCTGATGGCGCTGGGCAAAAAGGGCATTCTGGGCGTGGCGATGGGTTCCAGCGAGGCCGCCGGGTTCATCGACCGCGAAGGGTGCCTGACCGGACGCCTCACCGAGCTGGCGTTCGCGCCGGTCGATCTGAATTGCTGCGCCCCGACGGACGAGTGGTCCGGCGACCAAGGCGTGGGGGCGATGTACTTCTCGCAGCAGGCGGTGAACCATCTGGCCACCTCCTTCGGCATGAAATTCCCCGCCAAGATGCCGCTTCCCGAACGGCTCAAGACGGTACAGGCGAAGATGGCGGAAAATGACGAAACCGCGCTTCGCATTTATCTTAAGATCGGCGAGTATCTGGCATACAGCATCCCGTGGTACCGCGAGTTTTACGGGTTCGACAACCTGATGATTCTGGGCCGCGTGACCTCCGGGTTCGGCGGTTCGATCATCACCGAAAACGCCAAGATGGTCTTGAAAAAGAACTTCCCGGACATCGCGGACGAGGTTGACGTCTTCATGCCCGACGAGAAATTCCGTCGGCTCGGACAGTCGGTAGCCGCCGCGTCCATTCCTTCCATCTAGTCTCACAACGGGCGGCGGCCCAAAAGCCGCCGCCCTAACCAAGGTGTAGCCAAAATGAGTATCGACCTTAAGGCAACCGCCGCGCAGTTCCAAATTTTCGGAGACATCGGAGACATCTCCAATTACGGTTCCGGCCACATTAACGACACCTATATGGTGCAACTGAACCTCGCCGGCCGGCCGGTGCGCTACATCATGCAGCGCATCAACTCCGCGATTTTCACCAACCCTCCGCAGCTGATGGACAACATCTGCCGCGTAACCGACCACCTCCGGCAAAAGCTTAACGCCGACGGTGCCGACGAACCCTCCCGCCGAACGCTGACCGTCATCCCCTCCCGCGACGGCAAATCCTATTATCATGATGCGGCCGGTAATTGGTGGCGAATGTACCTTTTTATTGAAGGGGCCCGCACGTTTGACGTGATCGAACGTCCCGAACAGGCTTACGAGGCGGCGCGCGCCTTTGCCCGCTTCCAAAACCAGTTGGCCGATCTCCCCGCCCCTAGGCTCGCCGAAACCATACCGAATTTCCACAACATCCGTACCCGCCTTGCCGCGCTAGACGCCGCCGCCGAAAGCGACTGCTGCGGACGGCTTAAAGACGTCGCCGACGAGTTGGAGTTCGTCAATTCCCGGCGCGGCGTGATGTCCAGACTGCTGGAACGCCACGAACGCGGCGAGATCCCAGAACGCATCACCCACAACGACACCAAGATCAACAACGTGATGATCGATGACCGCGATGGAACCGGGGTGTGCGTGATCGACCTTGACACCGTAATGCCCGGTCTGGCGCTGTACGATTTCGGCGACATGATCCGCACCGCTACCGCTTCGGCGGCGGAAGACGAAACCGACCTGTCGAAGGTCGGCAGCCGGTTTGACATGTTCGAGGCGTTGGTGCGCGGATACCGCTCCGAAGCCCGTTTCCTGCTCCCCGCCGAGATCGAAGAGCTGGCGTTTTCCGGGCAGGTCATCACCTTCACCATCGGAGTACGGTTCCTCACCGACTATCTTGCCGGCGATGTCTATTTCAAGACCCACCGTCCCGGGCACAATCTCGACCGCTGCCGTACCCAATTCGCGATGGTCAAGGATATGGAAGCCCAGGCTGAACGCCGTAACGCGTTGGTAAAATCAATGGAGGTGTGATATGCGCCAATTTGCCAAGTCCTTCTTCATAACCATGCTGTTCGGCGCGGCAGGGGCGTTCTCCGCGCCGATACCTTTGGACTGGCAACATTGGAACGCCAACCCGCTCGGCTGGAAAATCCGGTCGGACGGCATAACCTCCGAATTCTCCGGCGGGAACTTTTTCGCCGAAACCAAGTTGCCTATCGCCGGCGAAGTGCAGATCTCTGCCACCATGCGCCCGGTACAGTCGCGTTCGACGGAGTGGTCAACCGCCGGCGTTTCAATCCGGCTGGATTCCGAAAACTACTGGCATCTTGCGCTCGTGCAAAGCCCGGCCGCCCAAGGGGCGAGACACTTCTACGAACTGTGCGAGAATATGGACGGGAAGTGGTTGTCGCAGCATCCGCTCCGCCAAACCGACAACTTCGAAGGTAAAACTTGGGAGTTCGGGCGCGACTACATTTTTTCGCTCCGAACCGACGGGAAAGGCATCACTGGCGAAATCAAAACCGTTGAGGGCGAAACCGTGTTCCGCCGGAGTTTCGAATTCTCCGCCCCGGCGGTTAAAACCGGCAGACCGGGGCTGCACGCCACCTCCGGTTTCCAAGCTGCTTTCCGAGAAATCGATGCCGCAGCGCAGAAACCGGCGGACATCCCCCAAAAGTCTATTGTCCCTTACCAGTCCGACAACTTCGTAAAGGGCATCAAAGGCAAAGCCACCGGATTCTTCCGGGTGGAGAAGACGGCTGATGGGCGCTGGTGGACATTCGATCCCAAAGGACGCGGCATGGTCTTGCTGGGCATCGACCACGTAACCTTCCGCGGCCACTGGTGCGAGACCACCCAAACCTACCACCATCTGGAAAAGAACCGCAAGAAATATGCCTCGAAGGAGGTTTGGGAGGCGGAAACCATCGAACGGCTGAAAACATGGGGATTCAATATGTTGGGCGCGGGCTGCGACTCGTCCCTTCAGCACCGGGGTCTGGTACACACCGAGTTTCTGAGCATGGGCAGCACCCTCGCCTACGCGAGCGAGGAATATCAAATCGCCCCCGGCGAACACCGCCCCTGCTCGGCGTTTCCGAATGTCTTCCATCCCGATTTTGAAGCGATATGCGACTGGATCGCCAACGAAAAATGCGCGCCGTGCAAGAACGATCCGTGGCTGTTCGGTTATTTTATCGACAACGAATTGGCATGGTGGGGGCGCGGCGGTTCCGGTACCGGACTGTTTGACCTCACAATGGACAAACCCGCCGGGCACACCGCAAAAATCGCGTTGCGCGATTTCCTGCGCCAACGCTGCAACGGCGACCTAGCGGCGTTCAACAAACTGTGGGGAACGGAGCTTTCCGGTTGGGACGAACTGCTGAACTTGAAGAAACTTCCGCACCGCAACGATGCCCAGATTGAGGCGAAGACCGATTTTCTGCGGTTGTGCGCGGAACGCTATTTCAGCGTGGCGGCTGCCGCCATCCGCAAACACGATCCGAACCATCTGGTGCTGGGTGCGCGTTTCGCCGGCACCGGCGGGGCGCATCCCGCGGTTTGGGAGGTCTCCGGGAAATACTGCGACGTTACCACCTTCAACTGTTATCCGTGGGCCGACCTCGACCGCAACGTAATGTTCATGGACCGCAGACCAAACGCGGAGAAAGTCACCGACCACTTCGCGAAATACTACAACTACGTGCAGCGGCCGATCATCATTACCGAATGGTCTTTCCCCGCGCTCGACTCCGGTCTACCTTGCCGCAACGGTGCCGGACAGCGGTTCCGTACCCAGGCCGAACGCACCGCAGCCACCGAACTGTGCGCCAAAACCATGCTGTCGCTGCCCTTCATCATCGGATACGACTACTTTATGTGGGTTGACGAGCCGGCGCTCGGCATCAGCAAGGCCTTCCCGGAAGACTCCAATTACGGTCTGGTCAATGAGGACTGCGAGCCGTATCCGGAAATCACAAAAATGTTCACCGACCTTCATCAGGATGTCAAACATTGGCGTTTCAGTCCCCCGCCGCCCGCCAACGAATTTCTGCCCGCCTCGACAACGCTGCCACAGGACTGGCTCGCGCACTTCAAACCCCCAGCGGGAATCGCCCCGGTAAAATTCTTCCGGGAAGACGATCTTTTCCGTGTTGCCGGTTTTTCCGGTCTCGCCTTATCCGGGCGAATCGGCGGACAACGCATGGCCGAAAACATCGTCTGGCACAACAAGCCATACGGCAGCTACAACGCGATGGTACAGCTTGGCAAAAACGGCAACCGCACCTGGATTGACGCCGACCGGGTAAAAGACGTGCAGTTCCGCTCCGAATCTTCGCGGGCGGTACTCGAAATCACCAGCTCCTACAAGAAGGACACCGTTGAATTCGAATTGTCCCACCGGCTGACGGTACTGCCCGACCGGCCGCAATTCCTTTGCG
The DNA here is from genome assembly GCA_002309765.1 of Verrucomicrobia bacterium UBA1200. Lineage (GTDB taxonomy): Bacteria > Verrucomicrobiota > Kiritimatiellia > RFP12 > UBA1067 > UBA1200. Next base: position 12,737 of record DBXY01000021.1, on the reverse strand, counting down.
AACTTATCGGACTTAAAAACACCGGCAAGACTCCGTTGAATGTCGAAGCGTTCTATTTCCGGCTTTACCCGCCGTTTAAGGAAACCCCCGGCAAACAAGTCCCCAACTTGTGGCAAGACCTACCCAAGGGATGTTGGATTGACAATGGCAATGACCGCTACATCGGTTTCGCCGCACCAATCAATTCCTCTGGATCAGTACATTTCTGGACTGACGGCCCGGAAAACGCACACCTCCATCCGGATGCCCAGTTCGCGGTACCAAAGGACACCGTTGTCGAACCCGGAATGACATTTACCCCGGACACTCCGATGTACTTTATGACCATAATCGGTGAAGGCGGAGAGGCTAACTGGCAAAAGGACGTTGAGGCCATATCGAAACTGAAATGAAAAAAACCGCAGTCGCAATCGCTTTGCTTTTCAGCGGTCTTTCGCTGGCCTCCGTATTTCCCCCGTTGCAAACTGCGGTGGCGGACAACGGTTTGGCCATCTGGTTTGCTTTGGTGCCGTTGTTTTGGCTGATTCGACGCGACACCCCGCGCCAAGCGTTTTTCCACAGTTTTGCGGTCGGGGCAATTTTCTGGACGATTACGCTGAGTTGGTTTCCCGCCATCATCAAAAACAACGGACCGTGGCCGTTGGTTCTGCTGGGTTGGGCGGGATTGGCCGCATGGTGTTCGCTATTTTTCGGCATTTACGGTGCGGCGGCGGCAATGGTTTGGCGCTGGGCGGGAAGGACCCCCGGCTGGCGCCGTATCGCCACCATCACGGTAATCGAACCGTTGCTCTGGGCCGGAGCGGAGTGGGTGCGCAGTTGGCTCTTCACCGGTTTCGCCTGGAACTTCCTTGGCGTGGGACTGGTGAACAATCTGCCGTTAATCCAAATCTCATCGGTCTTTGGCGTGTACGGAGCCTCCGCGCTGGTGGTGCTGGTCAACAGCGCCATCGCCAGCATGGCGGAACGCACAGTCGGACCGATATGGCGAAGATTCCACCGCGAGGAGATTTTCCGCCCCTCTCTGCGGGAACGGACGTCGCACGGGTTGGAAAGCCTAATTCCCTTCGCGCTGATTATCACGGCATGGGGATTCGGACTTCGTATCCAGTCAGCCGATGCCAAAATCCCGAAAGAGCCGTGGCTGGTCGCGTTGATTCAGCCCAACGCCCCGTGCGTGTTTGAATCCACCCCCGAACGGGTCAGCCAGCAATTCAACGCCTTGCGGGAACAGACTACCCTTGCCGCCCGGATCAAGCCGGATCTGATGGTCTGGCCGGAAACCTCCACCCCCGGCCCGGTACCTTTTAGAAAAGGGGTAACGGATTTTCTGGCCGATTGTCTCAAGAACGGCTCGTCGCCTTTGTTGACCGGCACCACTGAAGAGGCGATGTCCACACCAACCCGCGACAATCCGCAAGGCATAATCTACTACAACTCCGCTTGGCTGTTTTCGCCCGACGGCGCCCCGATCGGCGCATATCGCAAACAGCACCTCGTGCCGTTTGGCGAGTATGTCCCGTTTGATAAGACTTTTCCCGCGTTGCAACGGCTCGCCCCAACCGGTGTGAGCTGCTACGCCGGGACCAGCCCGGCGGTGATGACGCTCACCAACGCGACCCACGAATCCGCCCTGCGGATCGGACCGCTGATCTGCTTCGAAGATACGGTAGCGGCTCTCAGCCGAAACGCGGTAAACGCCGGCGCCAACGTGCTGGCGCTGATGACCAACGATGCTTGGTTCAACCGATCCTGCGAACCGCTCCAGCACCAGCAACAGGCCGTATTCCGAGCCGTAGAAAACCGGGTTCCGATGATCCGCGCCGCCAACTCCGGAGTGACCTGCACCGTATCCGCCGTTGGAAAGGTGGAGGCGTTGCAGTCCGACGGAAAGAGCTACGATTTCAACGGTTATCTTACCTCGCGCATTTATGTTGATCGGCAGCATTCCCCCACCCCATACACCCGTTGCGGCGATTGGACGCTTGGCATTCCCGGCGCGGTGTTTATAGTCGGTATAGGAATCTGCGGAACCGTCCGACGGCGACGGGAGAAACGCCAATCGAAAACTTCAACGCTTGGAGACCACCGTGAGCAAACCACTGCTTGAGATTAATAATCTGCGGATCCGCTTTACCCGCGACGGGAAAATTCTCACCCCGGTGCGTTCGGTGTCGCTGCGGGTTTCGGACGGCGAACGGGTGGCAATCGTCGGGGAAAGCGGTTGCGGCAAAAGTCTTACCGCGATGTCCATCACCCGGCTATCCCCCACCGACATGGCGATGGTTGACGGTGAGATACTTTGGCGGGGACAACCGCTGCTCGGCATCAGCCAGCGCGAGCTGCAAAAAATTCGCGGACGGCAAATTTCCTACGTTTTCCAAGACCCGACCGCCTCCTTAAATCCGGTTATGCGCGTTTACCGCCAAGTCACCGAGACCATGCAGGGAGTGGATAAAGCCGAGAAAATCCGCCACACCGCCGACATACTCGCCAAAGTCGGTCTGCCCGATCCGATGCGCGCCGCATTGGCCTACCCCTGCGAATTGAGCGGGGGGCAGCAACAGCGGGTGATGATGTCAATGGCGCTGGCCGCCAACCCCGAACTGCTGGTGGCGGACGAACCCACCACCGCATTGGACGTGACCACCCAAAAACAGGTGTTGGATCTGATGGACCGGCTCGCGGACGAGCGCGGCATGGCGCTGCTGCTGATTACCCACAATCTGGGGCTGGTGGCCGGACGCATGGAACGCGTGTACGTAATGTACGCCGGCGAGATTGTCGAAAGCGGACCGGTTTCAGAGGTGTTGACCTCGCCCCGGCACCCCTACACCCGCGGGTTGCTTGCTGCGGTGCCGCTACTCGACGCGCCGCCCGACCGCCCGCTTCAAGATATCCCGGGAACCGTCCCCTCTCCCGATGCCTGGCCGGAGGGTTGCGTTTTCGCCCCCCGCTGTCCGTATGCCGATGACCACTGCCGCCAATGCCACCCAGAGTTAAGGTGCGGTAATAACCGCGAATGCCGTTGCCACAAGGAGATTTTTTGATGAAGCTGCTGCAAGCCGACCACGTGAGCGTAACCTACCGCATCCCCGGCCGCGCCCCGTTAAAAGCGGTCAACGGGGTGTCGTTTGAACTCCAGCCAGGAGATTCGCTAGGCATCGTCGGCGAAAGCGGTTGCGGGAAATCCACCCTCGCCCGCGCGATTATGGGGTTGCAGCCGCTGTCCGGCGGAACATTGAGTTACCAAGGGCGAAACATCGCCGACTTTAACCGTCAGGAGGCGAAAGAGTACCGCCGGAAGATTCAGATGATTTTTCAAGATGCGGTCGGTTCGCTCAACCCGCGCATGACGGTGCGGCAGACGCTGGAAGAGACCCTGCGGGTACACCGGATGGTGAAGCCGGACCAAATCGGTCACAGGATTGACGAGCTGCTCGATTATGTGGGGCTACCCGGTAAAGTGTTGGGATCATACCCCCGCGAAATGAGCGGCGGGCAGTGCCAACGAGTGAGTTTCGCCCGCTGTCTGGCGCTTACACCGCAAATCATTTTGGCCGACGAGCCGGTCAGCGCGCTAGACGTGTCCGTGCAGGCGCGAATCCTAAACCTCATCAAAGAGTTGCAGCGCAAGCTTGGTGTGACTATAGTTTTAATCTCCCACGACCTCGCCGTGGTGCGCACCATCTGCGAAAAAGTCTCGGTAATGTACGCCGGGGAATTTGTAGAATCCGGCAACACACTGCAGGTACTCGACCATCCCCGGCACGATTACACCAAACATCTGCTGGAAGCGGTGCCGGATGTCGGACGCGCCCTGCGAGCTAACGGGATTTGACGGCGATAATCCAGTAATCGCACTCGCTGTCGGTCAGCACGGCGAACCGTTGGTCGGAACTGAGCTTCAACAACCGCACCCCGTTGCCAATGTTATTCTCGATCACCGTCCCGCGCTTGGCCTCGCCATCGATTTTTATCTCCAAATCCACCGTCACCGGGCGGTCGTTTTTACGGGCCAGCAACACCGCGCTTTTACGGGGACTGTACTCAGTGGTTGACACATCACTCAACCGCGAAAGCCCGTTGCCGATGCTTTTGCTGTAAAGGTGGTAACGCTGCGCCTTGACTTTTGTCAACCGGCTGAATTCCGCCAAACGGTAATTCCAAGCATCACCGAAACGGTCGGTCTTGACCGGCGCGATCGGCTTGGGCAGCGAAAAAATCGGCGACAGCGAAGTCGGATATTCCACATGCTCCACATAGTAGGTCTTCAACGCGGAATCAACCGCCCGGATATCTAAACGGGTTAGCCAGCGACGCGCCATGATATCGGCGAATTTCGCGATCGAAAGCGGCTGCTGCTCGCTGACCAGCGCACTCTCGAAAACCCGCACCGCGTCCGCCTCCTTGCCGGAGGCCAGCAGATGCCACGCGGCGATGGTCTTCACCACCGGCAGATACTCGCCCAAGGTGGAGCTTTTGTCCATCACCTTTTGGCATGCCGCAAGCACTGCGGCATGGTCGGACACCGACTGGGTGTGCACGTTCCACACGCTCATCAGGGCCTGCTCCTGCTGCGGGGTGGCGGCTACCGCCATAACCGCCGCCAGCGCGAAGCACAACGCCAACACCGCCAACGGTTTCATTTCACCACAACCTTTTCCAACGCCCGCGCGAACTGGTCCGGACAGGATGTTCCGCCGTGGCACTGGATGCCCTTGAGCAACGGAATCAGCTCTTCCGGCTTGCGCCCGATTGACAACCGCGCCACGCCCTGGGTGTTGCCAGCGCAACCGCCCGCAAATTCGCAACGGGTGACCACCCCGTTCTCAACGTCAAAACGCACCGCTTTAGCGCAGGTGCCCTGCATCATGTACGTGTAAGTCATGCTCCACCTCAATCAACGGGTGCTGGCGTACATCAGAATGTTCACGCCCAGCTTAATCGCGTCATCCTCAAGATAACTGTTGCAATATTTGTTGGGCGAAAGCTCCCAAGCCCCGGCCATGCCGATCGGACTGTATAGCACCACCGGATTGCCGTCCACCGACCAAGTTAGTATCTGCGGGGCGATCGCCGGCGAGTTGTTGAACGCCTTGGCGCAAGCAGGGGTGACTTTCATGGAACCGATATCGTTCGGCACCTTGAAAATCGGGCTGCCCTGCTTGAACATCGACGGCGAAACGCCGGGCAATACCTGCGCCATTAGGGCGCGGAACGAGGTGTCGAACGCCTTACGCCCGCAACAGGCTTCGGCAAAGAGCATCCCGCCGCCGTTCAAATAATTCCGCAGCGCGTTAACCTCTTCCGGCTTCAACGTGAAAGTTTCGTGCCCCGTAAGGTAAATCACCGGGGAATCCAGCAATTTCGGGTCGGTCAACTTCATCTCGCGGGTGGAGAATTTCACCGGCACCCCGGTTTGAAGATTGTATTGCGCCAACAGCACGGAAAGCCCGGTGTGGCGGGTCTTCCACTCCCCGGAGTAAATAATCTGGGTGATGTTCATCGATCCCGCGGTCGAAACGTGCCGCGAATCCTCGAACCGGGTTTTCTTCATGTTTTCCAACGTCCAGTTGCGCATCGCGCTGGCGTAGCTCAAAATGTTCATCCCAAGTTGTTGCGCCGATTCCGCCTCGTAGGCGAGAATGTTGTCATCCTCCAGCGGATCCCATCCCACCTCCATGCCGAATCTCGACACGATCGCCACCGTGCGGCAATCAATCGTCACTCCGTCGATCCACGGATCGTTGCCACGGTAAACGGAACGGACACCCGGACGGTAATTCACCCTGTCCAGCGAGTAATAGGCGTGGAAAATCGGATGGTCGGCGCTTAGCCGTTGTACCGGGGCCTCGGGAAACACCTCGTTCAACACCCGGATTGCGGAATCGTAGAACGGTTTCGACCCCATGCCGGCGTTAAGAATGATGGTGCCACCGCGCAACAGGTAATTACGGAGTTTCTGCCTTTCCGCGGCGTTCAGGCTCCAATGGAAATGGCCTGAACGGTAGAGAATCGGGTTTTGGTCCGGGTCTTCGTCAATCTCCGAAAACGACTTCGCCTCGAAATCGTAATCCACATCCGCCATGCCTTTTAGCGACTTCAGCAGGTTGTTCAAATCGTTCGGCCGGGCATTCCAGTCCAGCTCGCCGTATTTCGAGGTGAGCTTGGTGAACATCGTCGGCGGTTTCGGCGGGTTCTTTTTTTCGGAGCGCGACGCCGGCGTGGCAGGCGGCGGCGGATAAGGCACGAACGTTTCACCGCCCGACATATTTGCCGGCGGCGGCGGTGTCTCTTTGCGCGGCGGCGGCGGCACGAAACCAGGTTCGTCAGAACCGTCGCCGTCAAAAATCTGACCGCCCATTGACGACGCCGCCAACAACGCCACCAACGCGAATTTAAATAACCGCCCGTTGCCTAAAGTAAACCTTACATAACTGTTCATAAAAAACCTCTTAAAAAAGTTACTGAAATATTATCACAGATTTCGCTCCCGGTGTCAATACCGCAAAACCCAAAATCCATCAACTCCCGATTTTGTATCGCCGCATGTCTTCAGAAATCGGACACCGCGTTTCCACTGATGTAAAAACCGACCCTTTCCATCAATCTACATACCGACCCAAATCAAGCGCGATCACGCCGTTGACCGGCTTGAGCAGATAGCCTTTCTGGGTTGGTTCGTACTGTCCGTCGAGCTTCACTTTGTAACGGTAATTGCCGAACACCATCGAGAGCGCGTCGCCTACACGGTGCATATCCTGCACGAACTCGTCCTTGCCCTCGAAAGTCAACGTCGCGCCGCGCACGAAAATCGAACCTCGCGTGAGACGGACTTCAGCCGTTGATCCGTCCGTGCGCTTCGCCGTCGCGACCAAGGTCTCGTCGTCCGCCGTGGCGACTTCGAGCGAGGCAAACTCGCCGTCCAGCGTCATCACGCCGGTGCGATCCTTGGTCTTGAAAAGGAATTCGTCCACCACCGGCGGCGTGTAGTAGAGCGCCTGCCAGCCCTTGCAGACCTTGTGCAGGTACGGTTCCTCGTAGGAATCGCTCATCTTGTGGATGTCGCGGAAGAAAAGACGCTTGCCGTCCATCAGCAGATTCGCGCGGTAGAATTTCGAGTTGTACCACACACTCTTGCGCCCAAGCTTGCGCCAGTCCTCCATCGCCACTTGGGTCTGCACGCAGTTCGCGGGGTTCTCCGCCGCGAACCTGCGCCCGGTATCGCACATCTTCTCTACGGACAGAAGCCCCTTGTCGCGCAGTTCCGCGATACGCTGAATCTGATAGGGCAACCCCTTCATGATCGCATCGTACCCGAAGCTGTTCTCCTGACCGGTCTGCATATAGGATAGCCCCAGAAGCCCCTTCGGATCCTCGGTGTAAATGCGGAAGTACCAGTCGGTGATCGCCTTCGTCTGGCCCGATTCCCATACCGGCTCCAGCGTGGGCGGACCGTGCGGACCGGGACCCACCGAATTTGCGTAGTTGTAGATCGGGTCGGGCGTTAGCATCTTGAACACCGGCGTCTTGACGGCGTTTTCCATGTCGATCGCCGCCGAAAGCATATTCCTCTTCGAGGGATAGTACGCGCCGTTGAAGTATCCGCCGCGCAGACCGTAGGCGTCGGTGTTGTCCTGTTCGCGGCAGATGCAGAACGCTTTCACGCCGTAGCGTTCGGCCATGTAGTCCATGGAGTAAGCGTCCAAAAGCCAAGAACCGACCGATTCCGGGTAATAGCCGAACTTCTCCTTGAAGAGGCGGAACGCCTCGTCGCACAGTATCCGGCGCTGCTCCTGCGTATAGGCCATCAGAAAGCCGGGATTGATGTACCAGTCCCACGCCCAGCCGTTGCGGCCGCGCCATTTAAGCCCCGCGCTCTCCACCATCGGCTTGACGACCTCGAACCATAGGCCGATCTCCGTTCGCTCGGAATCGGCCGCTTTCACGACAGACATCATGTCCTCCCGCAGAATGGCGTCATACTGGAGAAGCACCGTGTTTTCAAGGTTGTACTTCGTGTTGAGCTCCACTTCGGCACGGAACGGCTTAACGAGATCAAGCTTCGGATCGCGGGGGTCGCATCCGCGCACGAAGTTGACGATATTCATCACTCGCCGCGGCGCCGGTTTCGGCGCGGCTTTGGCCGCGCCAACCCCGAACAGCATCACACCCGCAAAAAACACCAATCCTAAAACCGCCTTCGCATCACCCCGCGGCGACAAAACGGTTCCCTTTATTTTTCTCTCCATATCTCATTTCTCCTTTCTAACGACATCTTTTAGCCTTTTCCGCGTTTCACTCCATCAAAGCCTTCTACTTACTCCGATTGTCGGGAAATTTCCCGTAGGGCTTGCACCCGTAGGGACCGACAACGGAGGGCGTGTCGAAGGTCTTGCCGTCAACCGATGCCTTCCAGCCGCGCTCGCCGGTGGCAAAACGCACGATTCTGCCATCCTTGTACGAAACCTCGATGGCGGCGATGAACGCCGCAACGCCGGTGTTGTTTTCTGCGGCGACCTCGATTACGTTCTTGCCGGCAACGAAACCCGTACGGTCTACGCCGACAACGGCAGTTGGAGTGTACCAGAGTTTCCCATCCGTCTGCCGCGCGATTTCGGTTCCGTTTACGGTGAACACGGCGGAGTCGTCACAGGAGAAGATTACCCCCGCCGTCTCCAGTTCGCCCTGCGGCAGGTCGAGTTCTGCGCGGAACGCGACTTTGGCATTGTTGACATTCTGCACCTTCGGGTGCCAAATCCAGTCCGCCCCTTCGAATGACGGAGCATCACCAGACTCAAGGTTTTCCAGACGCTGCAAGATGACGATTTCCAGCGAACTGTCTAGCGCGACATCATCCTTGCGCACGCGGAGGTCGCGGAATTCGGCCTTCATCGGATGTCCCTTATGCACTTGAATGGAGATGTACCCCGTGTCGGGAAGGTAATTCTTGCGCGAATCCGCCACCGAAACCATGCGGACGCCGTTGATCCAGACCACAAGGATTCCGCCCTTGGCGACAATGCGGAAGTCGTTCCATTCGCCCGGACGGTAAACCGCTTGAAGCTCTTTGTCATCGGCGAAGCGATCAACCTTCTTGCGCGCCGGGACGGCGAGCGCCACATCCGCTCCGCGTTCGCCCACGAGGTACTGTCCGGTGCAGTAAAGGAAACCGGTGATGTTGCCGGCGCCGTCCATATCGGCCTGATACCCGGTGTCCGTGGTGGTACTGTCGGTACTGCGCAGCTGGATGCCGGAATTGGCGTCTTTGCTGAGACGGAAAGAGCCGCGCAAATCAAAATCGGCCAACTGCTCTTTGGCATAAACGAGATACCGGCTACCCGGACACGGCTTTTCCGGCGTTGTCTCGCCGATGAGGACACCGTTCTCCGCACGGAAGAAATCGCCATCCTGTTTCCACCCCTCAAGGTCACGCCCGTTGAAAATCGGAGTGAAGAGCACGGCATCGGAGCCGGGCACACGCCCGCGCCGTTCAAGTGAGGCAATCACCCGCGAAAGGGCCGAACGCAACGCACCCTGCGCCTTGAGCGCGGCATCCACCAGAATCTTCGCGCTCGCCTCCTGAAGCATGTTTCCGCCGAAGGTCAAAACGGCGTTATCGGGCACGCTCTCCCGGAGAATCGGTCCGTTGTTAATCGAGTAGGCGATACGCAGCTCCTTGGAGAGCCCCGGCGCGGGATCGTGCGGGAATCCGCCGCGTCCCGCCAGCCGGGAGCAGGACATGATCGACCGGGAACCGGCCGCGACCAGCGAATCGACCATCAATTTCACGTCCGCCACCCGGTTCGCCTCGAAGTTCCCAAACTTCGCCTCGATCACCTTGACATCTTTTGACTCGGGCTCAAACGCGCGCATCGCCACACGCACCAGCGCGGAACGCGCCTGATCGTCTTCGGGCATCTTCGCCAGCAGCTCCAGCAACATGGGCAGGTCTGCCGGCGCCTCGCAAATCTGCGAGAGCGCGTTGAGCGCTTCGCTACGACGGTTAGCGTCACCGGCCATCTCCACCAAAGTCGGTATGACACCGCGCGCCTTGCGGTCGCCCAATACGCTTAAGGCGAGCCGCGCCCGCTTCGCGTCATCCCCGCGCGCCATCTCAAGCAGTTTACCCTCAATCTCGCCGCCGGGAAAGCCAATCAGCTTGAACCGCGCAAGCTGCGCGGTATGGCCGTCGGCGAGCGCTTCCGCAATGAGGTCCGGCAAAACGGCAATGTCCCCCTTCTGCGCCGCCGTCTTGGGCGGAAAAGCGGTTATTTTTTCGGTAGCCCCGTCGTACTTCTCCAAGGCGAACACCTTGCCGATACGGGCCTCGCGGACGTGAGTGATTGCCTCGCAGCGTACGCCAAACGCTTTTTCCTCGGCGGCGGCGAGTGCCTCGTCAACCTCTTTGCCGGGAATGTTCTGAAGTGCGTAGAGCGCGGCATGGAAGAGCGCCGGTTCCGCCTCGCCGAGCATCGCGACGAGGACAGGGACACACGCCGCCGTGCCGCGATGCGCGAGTTCCTGACAGGCCGTCATCCTGTCGTTGACGTCACCTTTCCCGGCAACTTCCATCAACTGCGCCTCCGTCATTTCATAGACCGAAGGCCCTTCGAGCGCGGCTGCCGTCATCGCCAACGCGCCAAACACAACCGCCGCATAAACAAGAAAGCTTTTCATCCTTTTCCCTTTTTCATTGGCTCTACGAAGAGAGGAAAACTACCCAACCACCTAACCACTGCACCACCTAACTGTCAAATAATCTGCCACCCCGGCCGTTGCGCGCGGGAGAGCATCCGGTTGGCCTCGTCATCGTTGATGAACCGCTCCTTCACCGGATCCCAATGCATATCGCGCCCCAGCCACTGGGCGATGTTCGCGCAGTGCGTGGAGGTCATCGAACGGTGCATCAGCACGGGGTTGGCCACGGTCTTGGCGCGAGACTTCACCGAGTTGAGGAACTGGCGCATGTGGTTCTCGGTGGTGTAGCCGGTGCGCGCGCAATAGTCGGCGAGGATCTTGTTAAAGTCGGCAAGAAGCGAGGGGCGGGACACGTCCGGGCGCGTGTAACCGTCGGCGCACGAGACCCACCCTTCGCTTCCGACATACCGTACGCCGCAGGTCCCGCGCCAGCCGTTCTGCTCGGCGATCATCTCGACGCCGTTCGCGAAACGGAGCGCCATGCCGTTCGGCTCGGCCATGTGCATCGTCGGATAAAAGACGGGCGAAGTGGCTTCCATGCCGAGCGCGTCGTGGCACTGCGCGTAGGTGTGGGAACACCAGTCGCCGATGATGCTGGTGCCGAAGTCGTAGTGACGGACCCAGTTCGAGAGGTATTCGTGGTTGTAGGGCCGCCACGGACAGGGGCCGAGCCAGGCATCCCAGTCCAGCTCCTCGCGCGGAGGCTGCTGTTCGGCGGGAAGCCACCGGCGCTGCAGATAGAGGGGAGTACCGAAATAGAGGTGCGCGTAAACCTTTTTCACCTCGCCGAGGCGGCCAAGGCGGAGCAGTTCGTTGCAGACGATGAAATTTGGTTCGCTCAAACGCTGGAGACCGGCCTGATAGACGCGGCCATACTTCGCCGCCGTCGCCACCACGGCCTGCCCCTCCCGAACGGTCATGGCGGAGGGCTTCTCGCAATACACATCCTTGCCAGCCCGCATGGCGAGGACCGATGCCGAGGCATGCCAGCGGTCGCCCGTCGCAATCATCACCGCATCGATGTCCTTGCGCGCCAGCAGTTCGCGCAAATCAATGTAGGTCTTGCAGTCCTTGTTGCCGTAGTGGGAGTCCGTCACGTTTTTGATCCCGTCCCGACGCGCCTTCCACACGTCGCAAATGGCGACAAACTGCACATCCTTCTCCGGCAGTACCCCGCTGCGGAACACCCCTCCGCCGCGCCGGCCGAGTCCGATGCCCGCCATGGTAATCCGGTTGGACGGCGCTACTTTTCCGTCAAGACCCAACGCCGAAGCCGGCACAAACATCGGCAAAGTAATCGCGCCGCCCGCCTTCGCCAAAAAAGATCGCCTACTGATCGCTTGCATACTTTTTGCTTTCCTTTCCCCTTGATGGACACATGGCATATATTACAATAGACATTACATGAAAACAAAGCACAATCTTTATCAAAAATGAACGCGTCAACCGCCTTGACTTTTCTATCGTACCATGTTAATCTCTGCCTCAAAAGTTTGGTGGACGTTTACCAGAAAGGATTCAACCTTGAAAAGACTTGGACTATTTTGCGGCGCAATCCTTTTGGCGGGATGCTGCGCGGTCCGTCACCAGCCGCAGACCAATCAAAAAACGGTTGCGAATACAATCGTACCGGCGCTGAAGATGGAGACGATCTCCTTTGATGCCGGCGATCCTTATTCCTCGGTAGAGACAGAGGATCCGGTCAAACGGGCTGAGGAATGGAAGGAGTCGTGCAGGTCGAGTTACGGAACGACATGGCCGGAAGGCTCCTCCATCACATGGACCGATGGTGGCGGGATCATTCATTTTACCAACACGGCCGAGAACCTTCTGAAGATCCTCAGGGGAATAAGCAATAATATGCCTGATTACGGCCCGTCGAGCACGCTGATCGAGATGGACGTTCAGATCGTCGAGGCGGGGCCGGAGGCGTTGGCGGCGGTCGGCATCGGTGGCCAAGCGCATCTTGACAATGCGGCGGAAAAACGGGAAACGCTGCTGAAACGGGACGACGCCCGGCTGTTTGAAACCTTTCA